>NZ_CP033459.1:2190126-2920169 GCF_003265305.2 Pseudoprevotella muciniphila
GACAGCAGCCGCCTGCGCACACTGCCCGCCGGTGTTTACATCGTGAATGGCAAGAAAGTGGTGAAGAAGTAGCCGCTTGATCCAAGAACTTTTCTTATGAATTAGCGTGAGTGCGACATTTTCTTATGCCGCACTCACGTTATCTTAGGGGTGTTCTATAAATTAGGATTTGGTCTTATGTTTAGTCTTGTTGATTGTTGGTTCTTTTGGGTGTCTTTTTACCTAAGTTCTTGGTTCATGGCTTGCTATGCACCTGCGAACTTTAAGAGGGTGTGTCAAAATAAATTGAGTGCGCTGTCGCGCAGAAATCCTACAAATCTACTCAAATCTAACAAATTGATTTTCAGATGATTATTTTTGCATGATTTGTGATGATTTGCAAGATTTCTTGCCTTTTAGGCGACTTAACAAATTTTGACACACCCTCCATTATTTCTGAAACAAATCAATAATTCCATAAATCATTGCTGTAAATCAGTGCACCACGTGAATTTTAGGCACATTAGTAGTTTGCATATCCGAAAAAAAATGTAATTTAGCACCTTGAATAAAAGTGCGGGTACAGTGATGACGACTCGAAAGTGATAATATCTTGGTTTTCAGTCGTTATTAAGTTTCCGATAACATATCAATTTTTATATGAAGAAGATTTTATTTTCCCTTTTGGTGATGTGCAGCATGCTCTGCAGCGCACAGAACACCATCCCCCAGCCCAAGCGCGACTTCCGCGGTGCTTGGATACAGTGTGTCAACGGACAGTTTCAGGGTATGTCCACATCAGCCATGCAAGCAGAGTTGACACGACATCTCGATGCCTTGCAGGCATGTAATTGTAACGTAGTGATATTCCAGGTGCGTCCTGAAGCAGATGCGCTCTACAATAGCCCATACGAGCCGTGGAGTCGTTTCCTGACGGGCAAACAGGGCACGCCGCCCAGCCCCTATTGGGACCCATTGGCATGGATGGTGAAGGAATGCCACAAGCGCGGCATGGAACTGCACGCATGGATTAACCCCTTCCGTGCCAAGACAAAAGGCACGAAGGAAATTTCTGTGATACATCCTTACCTCAAGAACAGGAACAACTTCTTCCGCTACGACGGACTGATACTCTTCGACCCCGGATTGCCTGAGAACCGTACGTACATCTGCAAGGTGGCAGGCGATATCGTGCGCCGCTATAATGTTGACGGTCTTCACATCGACGACTATTTCTACCCCTATCCCGTGGCAGGAGAAGAAATCCTCGACCACTATACCTATGAGAGTTTCAAGCGTGGCATCAACAACATTGCCGACTGGCGCCGCAACAACGTGAACCTCTTCATCAAGGAACTGCACGACACCCTGCGTGCCGTCAAGCCATGGGTGAAGTTCGGTGTGTCGCCCTTCGGCATCTACCATAATGATAAGGCGGGCTCCAACGTGCCAGGCAGCCAGACCGGTGGCTTGCAGAACTACGACGACCTCTATGCCGATGTGCTGAAATGGGTAGATGAAGGATGGGTGGACTACGTCGTACCGCAACTCTACTGGCAGATAGGGCACAAGACAGCCGACTACAAAACCCTCGTGGAATGGTGGGCACGCTATTGTGCGCAACGTCCGCTCATCATTGGTCAGGACATCGAACGCACGATGAACTTCCCGGATGTGGACAACCCCACACGCAACCAGATGCGCGCCAAATACACCCTGCAGCGCGAGACGTCGAACATATCAGGAAACTGCCTGTGGTATTCCAAGAACATAGCCGACAACTATAAAAACTACGCAACGGGGCTTGCGCGCAATTACCAGCGCTATCCCGCCCTTCAGCCAGAGATGAAGTTCATGGACGACAAGAACCCGGGCAAGGTGCGCCGGCTGAAAACCTTGAGTAAGGACGATGGACTGTACCTCTGCTGGGACGCACCAACAGCGCGCGACATCATGCAGGAAGCCGTAAAATACGTGGTTTATCGCTTCGACAGCAGAAAGGACATGAACCTCGATGACCCGTCGAAGATTGTTGCAATTACAACGGAGAAGACCCTGAAACTGCCCTACAGCAACGGCATGACACCCTACTACTATGTAGTTACTGCGCTTGACCGTGTTCAGAACGAGTCGCTACCTAAGGGAAAAGTCATCAAACTATAATTAAACTCAACTTTCTGAAGTTATCGCTACGCTCGAATCTATCGGAGTTAACGAAGTTAATGACGATACGTTAGACCGATAAATATCAAAAGAAGATAAAAGAAAGAAATCAGCATTGGTAGCATCGTTAACTTCGAGCGAAGCGATAACTTCAATAACTTCGCTAACTTCAAGCAAATAGAACTTGCGAAACTTGAATAAATAAAGATACACAAGGTTAACATACTTTTATTCAACAGATGAAAGTACTCAAATTTGGTGGCAGTTCAGTAGGTACTGCCGATAGCATACTAAATGTAAAGAAAATCATAGAATCCACACCGCGCCCCGTGATTGTTGTGGTTTCTGCCCTGCGTGGCATAACCGACCAACTCATCAAGACTTCAAACCTTGCAGCGGCAGGAAACGAGGCATATCGCCAGGAAGTGGAGGAGATGAAACAACGGCACTATCAATTCATTGCCGACGTCATCCCTGCCGAAAAGCAAGCACCTCTTAAGGAGAGAATAGCGCGTAAGTTCCAGGATCTGGAGAGCATACTTCAGGGCATTTTCCTCATTCAGGATTTTACGCAGAAGAGCGCAGATGCAGTGGTGTCGTATGGCGAGCGGTTCTCATCGATGATTTGTGAGGCACTCATTTCTGGCGCCAGACTCTATGATGCCAGAAAACTCATCAAGACAGAGCGAAACAACGAAAACCTTGTCAACTTCGAAGCGACAAACCAACTCATTCGCGAGGCTTTCAAAGAGATGCCGGAAGTAGCCGTCATGGGTGGATTCATAGCCAGCGACATCAGCAGCGGAGTAACGACAAACCTCGGACGCGGAGGGTCGGACTATACCGCTTCCATCCTTGCTGCAGCACTCGATGCAGAGGCGTTGGAAATATGGACAGACGTGGACGGTTTCATGACAGCCGACCCGCATGTCATACCTTCTGCCTACACCATAGACGAACTGAGTTACAAGGAGGCGACAGAACTGTGCAACTTTGGTGCAAAGGTGGTGTACCCGCCAACCATCTTCCCCGTCTGTGTGAAGAACATCCCTATCTACGTCAAAAACACCTTCCAGCCCGAAGGGAAAGGTAGTGTCATACGTGAAGACGCTGCACCTTCGCAAAATCCCATCCGTGGTATGTCGAGTGTGAACGAAACGAGCATGGTAACCGTTTCCGGTATGTCGATGGTGGGTGTCGTAGGTGTTAACCAGCGCATATTCACCACGATGACCAATGCCGGAGTCAGCGTGTTCATGGTGGCTCAGACGAGTTCCGAAACCAGCATTTCCCTCTGTGTCAGTCCGGAGGATGGTCCACGCGCCTGCGAGGCACTCGATGCCGAATTTGCCAGTGAGATAGCAGATGGTGCGATGAACCACACCACATTGAAGGAGGACCTCGCCACAGTGGCTGTTGTGGGCGAATACATGCGACACATACCCGGCATCATGGGAAAACTGTTTAGCACACTTGGTCGCAACGGTATCAATGTGTGTGCCTCTGCCTGCGGTGCGCTCGAACTGAACATATCGTTCGTCGTGGCACGCAAGCAGTTGAAAAAGGCGATGAACGTCATACACGACAGTTTTTTTCTCTCTGCCCACCAAGACCTTAACGTCTTCATCTGTGGAGTGGGCACTGTAGGAGGAAGCCTATTGCAGCAAATCACATCACAGCAGGAACGACTGTTGCAGGAGCGCGCATTGAGAATCAACGTTGTAGGAATCACTAACCGCCACGGCGCAGCATACGATGCCGAGGGAATAAGTCTCGAACACTACGAAGAACTGCTCAGTCCAGAGAATGGTACGGGCATAGAACCCATGGTGGAACATATCATAGAGATGAACCTCTATAACAGCGTGTTCGTGGACTGCACGGCAAGTGCAGATGTGGCGAAAAACTATCAGCATCTGCTCGAACACAACGTGTCGGTAGTGGCAGCCAACAAAGTGGCTGCATCAAGCAATTATGACAACTACCACCAGTTGAAACAGACAGCCATGGAGAGGGGAGTGAAGTTTCTCTTCGAAACGAACGTGGGAGCCGGACTGCCTGTCATCAATACCATCAACGACCTTATCAATAGCGGCGACAGCATTCTGTGTATCGAAGCCGTGCTTAGCGGCACACTGAACTATGTTTTTAATACCATTTCTGAAAACATCACGCTCAGTCAGGCTGTAAAGAAAGCGCAGGAAGAAGGCTACAGTGAGCCCGACCCACGTATAGACCTTAGCGGCACCGATGTTATCCGCAAGATTACCATTCTGGCGCGCGAAAGCGGTTATAGGGTGGAGACAGATGACATCAGGAAAGAACTGTTCCTGCCAACAGAACTCTTCGAGGGTGACCTCGACACATTCTGGAAACGCCTGCCCGAACTTGATGCCAAGTTTGAGAAAGAACGCCTGCGTCTTGAGCAGGAGCACAAACATTGGCGCTTTGTGGCTCGCTGGCAGGAGGGCAAAGGCAGTGTGGGGCTGGCAGAAATCAGTGCCAACCACCCGTTCTATAACATAGAAGGCTCAAACAACATCGTGCTGCTCACCACAGAGCGCTACCGCGAATACCCCATGCTCATACAGGGTTATGGCGCAGGAGCGGAAGTAACGGCGGCTGGTGTGTTTGCCGACATTATGCGTGTTGCCAATATCTAATTATAAATATATATATCATAAAAAAGACGTACTCGTGAAAGTTTTTCTAAAAAAGATGAAGAATTTCAAGAAATCAATAGTATTGGTCGTTCCCATGTTTCTTTTTGCGCTTGAGTTGTCTGCACAGGATGTGCCGCAACTATCACAACGTACCGATAGTCTGATTCGTTCGCACCTCA
Organism: Pseudoprevotella muciniphila; assembly: GCF_003265305.2. Taxonomy (NCBI): domain Bacteria; kingdom Pseudomonadati; phylum Bacteroidota; class Bacteroidia; order Bacteroidales; family Prevotellaceae; genus Pseudoprevotella; species Pseudoprevotella muciniphila. The sequence goes on from NZ_CP033459.1 coordinate 2,195,111, forward strand.
CACCACGTCAAGACAGCATTTACAACAAGCGCAAAGAACAGATTCATCAGCAACACATCAAATTGGAAAAACACTATAGAGCACCCAACGTTGACACAACATACATACAGCGCCCAAAGGAGCGGCTTGTGCTTCGCGTCATTGACAATATGTCCGTTGCTGCCATCAGTGCAAGGATGACGACACAAGACGGGCTGAAAGGAAAGTTTGAGACAGAAGGCGACTTCCGAAATACCATCACCTTTGGTGCCAACTATCTCGGCATTGGTCTTGCCGTAGCCCTGAACCCGGCAAAGATTTTCGGTAAACGCACGAGTACAGAATTCAATATCAATAAATATGGAAACACCTTCGGGTTCGACGTCGTTTACCTGAACAACAAATCGTATAGCGGCGAGATGAAATATGGTGGAGAGAAGTACGACATCGAGCGCGGTATGCTGTCGAACAAATCGCTGACAGTTGACGGCTACTATGTGTTCAACGGCAAGAAGTTCTCCTTCCCCGCAGCATTTTCTCAGACCTACAAGCAGGTCAAGTCTGCCGGTAGCCTTATGCTGGGAGTTTCCTACAACAGGAGCAACCTGACGAACCATACCGTTTCAGACGATACAGAAGAAGAAATTCGCAAGATTTCTACACACCAGTTTGCCGTGGGTGTGGGCTATGGCTACAACTGGGTGCCCACCCGCCGCTGGCTCATACACGGCAGTGCCATGCCTTTCTTCGGAGTGTTCCGCCATAACCGCCTGTACATTCAGGACAGAAAGGAAAAGATGCCTTACCGCTTCCCCGAAATGCAGTGGGTGGGACGCGTTGCTGTGATTTATAACGTAAAAAGATACTTCTTTGGAGTTAATGCCGTGTTCAACTATTTCAATTCAGGAGACGAAAAACAGTTGTTGATTGAAAACTTTAAGTCGCGCACAAGACTGATTTTTGGCATCAGACTCTGATGTGCTTTTTCCTAAAAAAACTTAACAACAGAGCATTTTAAGAATTTTTAAATACATTTTTTCTGCAAATTGGTGCGCCATATCTACTTTTGGCGCACCAAATCAATATGCAATATCAGAAAAAATGAAAAAACGTACATCATTCATCATGCAGTCGGTGCTGTGGGTAGTCATGGCTGCATTCACTTTTGGAGTAACTTCTTGTGGCGGGGATAATGAAAAAAAGTCATCGGGAAAAGATGATGACCTGTCTTCAATGATTCCCGACGCGAAAGATGTGGAATCGGCTGTCAACGACATCTTCGAAGAAGCCAAACCGCTGGTGGATTCCGTGGCAAAAGGCTTTGGAGGTGCGGTCAGTGATGAAGACTACGAGAAAACAAAAGAAGCTGCAAAGGAAACTGCCGGGAAAATCAGTAAGGAAGCAATAGACAGTGCCGCCGGAAAGATAAACATCATCACGGAAGAGGCTGCGAAGAAACTTGATGAAGCGAAAGAACAGTTAGGGTTGTCGGACAAAGAAAAAGAGGACAATTCAGCCAAGGCCGATGCAGAAAAGGAAACAAAGACCGAGCCTGCAGAGCCTGAGCAGAAAGCAGAGAAGAAGGAAGAACCTAAGCCCGAAGCGCGTGCGCAAGAGCCGGAAAAACCTTCTACAGAGCGCACCACTGTGGCAAAAGTACCACCCGCACCAAAAACCTCTGCAAAACCCGAATATGAGCCACGGCAAGCACCGGTGCAGCGAACAGAGCCCCGGCCGCTCCCCGAAAGAAGAAACAGCGAAACCGCTCAGCAAGATGAAGAAATCGAAGGCGATGTGGTTCTCCAATCTCCTGAAGAGGGACCAACCGCAAGCCGCTGTCGCTGTCCGCGCAAGAATGGTGCAGATGAGAGCACCTGCAACTGTTCAGAGGCACAAAACGGCTGCACATGCGGCACAGGCTATTGCGAAGGCTGCGACTGCAACGGCACTATGGCAGGAAACGACAAAAATGCCGAATCAGAAGGTCCTTCAGCGTTGGCAATCATCGGCATCGTGCTCCTCGCACTGCTCCTCATTGCCGTCATCACGCTGATAGTAGTCCTCACCAGAAAGAACAAAACCGATGCGCAAAACACACCGCCATACGGTCCTAGTAACGGCTATAACCAACCTTACAACGGCTACACCCAGCCAGGAAATAACTACGGAAACCCCAACAACGGGTATCAACAGCCTTACAACGGTTACCAACAACCGGGCGCAGGGTATCAACAGCCCGGCAACGGCTACGGTCAGTCCAATAACTATTACGAAGACCGCGCAAATCCTTACGATAATCCACAGGGTAGTACAGACGAACAGCAACCACCCTCAACGCCCGAAGAGTAATTAGAATCAGAAAAAACGCGATGAGCAGCAACCTGCACATCGCGTTTTTTATATCTATGTGTTAACCATTACAAATTAGTCAGTTCTATGGCTTTGTCCACGGCGGCTTGGAGGCCGTTGATGTCCTTACCGCCCGCTGTGGCAAAGTGAGGCGCGCCACCGCCACCGCCCTTGATGAGTTTGGCTGCCTCGCGAACGATGTTGCCGGCATGCAAACCACGTTCTTCCACGAGGTTCTTGCTGATCATCATTGTCAAGAGCGGCTTGTCCTCGTTGTGCGTGCCTATAGCAATAATGACATTTTCGGGCAACTGGGCTGCAATCTGGAAAGCGAGGTCTTTGGCAACTCCGGGTTCAGTCATGCCTGGGATAACAGTTCTTACCACTTTGATACCATTGACTTCTACGGCATCCTTTATGAGACTGTCGCGCATACGCAAAATGTGTTCCTTCATAAAGTTTTCAACTTGTTTCTGCAGACCGCTATTCTCCTCAATAGTCTTCTGGATGGATGCCGTGAGGTCCTTGGAGTTGTTGAAGAGTCCTTGCAGGTTTTCGAGTAAATCGGTTTGCATATAGTAGTGTTCCTCTGCCACTTCTCCTGTGATGGCCTCGATGCGACGTACACCTGCTGCTATGCTCGCTTCACTGAGGATGCAGAAAAAGCCGATGTTACCTGTGCTTTTTACGTGGCAGCCACCGCAGAATTCCACACTCTTGTCAAACTTCACCACGCGCACCTTGTCGCCGTATTTCTCACCAAAGAGTGCAATGGCACCAAGTTTCTCTGCCTCTTCGATGGGTAGGTCGCGATATTCCTGCAAAGGTATGTTCTGACGGATTCGGCTGTTGACGATGCGCTCCACCTGACGCAGTTCTTCAGGAGTCGTCTTTTGGAAGTGTGAAAAGTCGAAACGCAGGTAGTTGGGTGTTACGAGCGAACCTTTCTGCTCCACGTGTGTGCCAAGCACCTCGCGAAGTGCCTGGTCGAGCAGGTGAGTGGCGCTATGATTTGCCTCGCATGCACGACGGGCTTTCTCGTTAACTATAGCCTCGAATTCTGCAGAGAGATCCGTAGGAAGCTTCTTTGTAAAATGAACGATGACGCCATTTTCCTGTTTTGTGTCAAAAATTTCTATGCTTTCATCGCCACAGCGCAGGATGCCCTGGTCGCCTACCTGACCACCCATTTCAGCATAGAATGGTGTGCGGTCGAGCACAATCTGATAGTACGACTTCTTTTTTTCTTCCACCTTGCGGTAGCGCAGGATGTGCGATGTCTCGCGCGTTACGTCCCAACCTTCGAAAGTGGTTTCTCCGCCTTCGCGAACAACCACCCAGTCGCCTGTCTCTACGCTGGCTGCATTGCGGGCGCGATCCTTCTGCTTCTGCATCTCCTCATTAAACTTCGCTTCGTCCACCTTCAGGCCATTCTCCTCGCAGATGAGTTGTGTAAGGTCGAGTGGGAAACCGAAAGTGTCGAACAGCGTGAAAGCCTTGCTGCCATCTACTGTATCAGAGCCGGCAGCCTTAGTCTCTGCCATCACGTTTTCGAGCAGCGATATACCTGTGGCGAGTGTGCGAAGGAAGGAATCTTCCTCTTCCTTCATTACCTTAGTGATGAGCACTTCCTGTGCTTTGAGTTCGGGATAGGCTCCTCCCATTTCATCGACGAGTGTTGGCACGAGTTTGTACATGAAGGCTTCTGTCTGTTCAAGGTAGGTATAGGCATAGCGCACGGCACGTCGCAGGATGCGGCGGATAACGTAGCCTGCCTTGGCATTGGAAGGCAACTGCCCGTCGGCTATGCTGAACGAGATGGCGCGCAGATGGTCGGCTATCACGCGCATAGCAATATCGGTGGGGTTCGTCAGGCTGTCTTCTTCCGTGGCATTGCCCACATTGTAGCGCTTACCGCTGAGTTCCTCTATCTTGCGAATGATGGGTTGGAACACGTCGGTGTCGTAGTTCGACTTCTTGCCTTGCAGGGTACGCACGAGGCGTTCGAAGCCCATGCCAGTGTCAATAACCTTTTTGGGAAGCGGTTCGAGAGAACCGTCAGCCTTGCGGTTATACTGCATGAAGACGAGGTTCCATATTTCGATGACTTGCGGGTCGTCCTTGTTCACGAGTTCTCTGCCGGGCACTTTGGCTTTCAGTTCTTCGGAACGGGAGTCGATATGAATTTCCGAACAGGGTCCGCAAGGTCCTGTGTCGCCCATTTCCCAGAAATTATCGTGCTTGTTGCCGTTGATGATATGGTCGGTTGGGAAGTATTTTTCCCAGTAGCCGGCAGCCTCGTCGTCGCGCTCAAGCCCTTCTTCCTCAGAACCTTCGAAAACTGTAACATACAGGTCTTTTGGATCTATTTTAAGTACATCAACGAGGAACTCGTAGGCATACTTGATGGCATCTTCCTTGAAATAGTCGCCAAAACTCCAGTTGCCGAGCATTTCGAACATCGTATGGTGGTAGGTGTCGCGTCCCACTTCCTCGAGGTCGTTGTGCTTTCCGCTCACACGGAGACACTTCTGAGAGTCGGTCTGACGTGGGCATTTGGGTTCGGCGTTTCCCAGAATGATGTCCTTGAACTGGTTCATACCGGCGTTGGTAAACATCAGGGTGGGGTCGTTCTTGATTACCATCGGTGCGCTGGGCACTACGAGATGGTCATGGTCTTCAAAATACTTCTTGAAGGCCTCGCGTATTTCATTGGCTGTCATCATTTAGTCTTGTTTTTTTATTTTCGGACGCAAAGTTACTGCAAACCGCCCACTTATAAAAAACTTACTTGTTGTTTTTAAGAAATAAAAGCGCAAAAATGGATTAAATGGATTAAATGGATTAAATGGATTAGAAAGGAATGATCTGTTATGTTCTTTTTTTTTTAATTTTGTTGCAGAAACAAACCAGATAAAAATAAATCATCATGAAAGTAAAAGAAGTTTTCAAAAGCAATCACATCATCCCTGCCTGCGTCATTGCATTGGGCATCTTCTGTATGGGATGGTTCATCTACGCCGGCATCTCCAAACTGGCAAACAAGGACCGCACGGTAAGTGTCCGCGGACTTGCCGAGCGTCAGGTCAAGGCAGACCGTGTAACATGGCCCCTCTCATTTAAGGTGTCGGGCAACGACTTACAAGCGCTTTACAGCGAAATCAATACCAAGAACAAGATCATTACCGACTATCTGAGGAAGAATGGTTTCACTGACGGCGAAATTTCAACCAGCGCACCAAGTGTAAGTGATACGGACACAGAAGAGTATAGCAGCGATAACAAGAAGGCAAGATATTTCATCGGTTCTTCGATTACTGTTATGACAAATAAAGTGGACCTCGTGAATGATTTGACCAATAAAACGGGTGAACTCATCGAACAGGGTGTAACGCTTGAGTCAAGTACCCCTTCTTTCGATTATACCGGACTGAACACCATCAAGCCCGCCATGATTGAAGAAGCCACGAAGAATGCACGCGAAGCGGCTGAGAAGTTTGCCAAAGACAGCGAAAGTTCGCTCGGCAAGATTATGACTGCAAGACAGGGTGTGTTCGAGATAGAAGACCTGGATGAATACACGCCTATCTATAAGACCGTGCGCGTAGTAACTGCCATCGATTACTTCCTCGACAACTAAGGAAACTACCTCGCAGATTTTCAGAAAAGCAGAGGGCACTCATTCACCCATAACGGGTAAGAGTGCCCTCTTGTTATATGTCTGCCCGCTCACCGCGTAACGACGATTTTTCGGCTTGTTTTCCCTTGTCGTCTGATATAAATGCCGGTAGCGGTCGGCGCAGCCACTTGTCTGCCCTCTATGGTGTACCACCTGACGGGCAAATCGCTTTCTGTCTCGCTGGAAACATCGTCTATCCCTTCCACAACGGGCATCGTGAACGTCGTTTCATAGATGACGGGCCAATTCTGGCGGATGCGTATGATGTAAGTCTGTCCCGGCACAAGATTATTGAACGTAACCTCTCCGTTTGTGGCGTCGCCGGCAGCCACATAAACGTCCTCATATTCGCTGCGTATGTCGCGTGACGGTGCGGCAGGGTCGGCAAGCGAGTAAATCATCATTTCTCCGAAACGGGCAGAGGTGGATTTGTTAGAAAACGATACGGAAAAAGTTGCGGAGAACGGGTCGGGGAAAGTAATGGTTGGGTTAACCACGGTAACTTCCGGTTGTTCCTGTTCTGCAACGTCTATGATGCACTCGTAGGGAATGTGTTCATCATCCGGACTCATGCGGAACATGCGCACACCACAGGTGTCGAATTTCACCTGAATGCTGATTTTGCCTGTTGCTTTAGGTGGCAGCGATATGCCTGAGAGTTTATAGTAGTGCGCCTGTTTGAAAAAAGCCGTATCTGCCAGTTCATTGGTAAAGAATTCGTATGGCGTTGTAAGGTAATTGTCTGTTGTATTTCTCAAATAGACAGTGATAGGCGTGAGAGCATTTGTTACAGGCGGTTGGCTAAATACTACCGAATCCACCACAATGTCCAAGGAATCGCGGGCAAGGGTGTCGGGTAGGGCAGTGTCTACCGAGTCGGGACAAAGCAGAATCGCTTGCTGATTGCAGAAATAGCCTTTTGAAATGGCAAGTTCCCCAACATCGTTTCCCTGAAACAGATAATTGAGTGCGTCGAGCCGGAAATAACCATCAAAGTTGCCGCCATAGCCCCAGTTTACATGGAAGAGCCCGTCGGCGTCAAGTCCGTCGATGACAAAAGCATGACCGTTGATGTCTGTGGTGTAACCGGCATAGAAAACGGGCCGTCCTGCCTTTAGTTCGGATTCAATGATGCGGTACCAGTCGCGTGTGTCGTACTGATAACTGTCCATGTAGTGAACGTATTTCATGCCGAAGGCACGCTTCAGTGGTTCTTCGAGCCGCCACACCGATGCTCCGCTTTCGGTCACGCCAAAATTCATACGCGCTGCCACAGCGCAGATATAGCCCAGTTGTGCCACGGGGTGAACGTCCTCGTCAGTATCGGCTGTGGTATAAATATCGCGTATGTTTTTCGTTCCCACGGTAGTGCCGGGCAGAATGTCGTCGATGGTATAGTGTCGTGTAGTCCAGCCGTGGAGGGTGTCCAGTAGTACCACATCGCGTCGATAATAAGTCAGGATCTGTTCCAATGCAGTAGCCACGCATCCCACACGACAACGCACTTCGCTCATCGTGCTGTCATCGTCCATGTAATAAGGGCAGTAGGCATTGTAAGGCTCGTTGTAACTGTGTTTGGTGGTAAGCATCGGACTAACAATGGCCGTGGTAAATGCTTTCGATGATGGAACAGTCTGTCGCATCATCGCCTTAATTACAGTCGGTACTTCTGTGGCAGAATTATCGCCATATCCAAGTACGGTCTTTCCATCGTTGCTCACCAGCACGAAGCGCCCTTCACTGTCATTGAAAAGCGTGGCATTTGTGCTCTTCATCCTGCAGTCCAGTCTGGGCAGGCTGTTGCCGCGTTTTTTCTGCATGAAACGCTGTGCCGAAGTCAGTGCAGGCTGCGCAGAACAAAAGGTGCAGAATATCAGAAACAAAGTGTATATGGTCAGTCTTTTCATTTTTTTAAGCGTTCCGGCGATTGGAAGTGTTCAGGTTGGTAAATAGTGTCAGAACAATGGTGAGAAGAGTCGCGTCAGCGATTCTTGTATCTTGCGACGCATCGGGCGCTTGTTCCATTCCTCCAACTCTATTTCTTTGCAACGCTTCATATCGTTCTCGAAAACTTCGCGCACTTTTTTTGCGCAGTCGTCATCATATATTAACGCGTTCGATTCGAAATTGTTGTTGAATGATCGAAAATCCATATTGGCAGATCCTACAGAACACCAATCGTCGTCAATGACCAATGCCTTTGTATGAAGGAATCCATCTGTCATCATATATACTTTCACACCTGCTCTGAGAAGGTCTTCTACATAACTATCGTTAGCCCATCTGAGCATGATGCCATCGGGCTTCATCGGAATCATCACTCTCACATCAATGCCTGCGAGGGCTGCAATTTGAAGTGCTTGCATTACGGGTTCCGTCGGCATGAAGTAGGGTGTCTGCACATAGACGTAGCGCGTGGCTTGACTAATGGCATGACATAGCGCAAACATAATTTCAGGATAGGCAGATACTGGGTAAGACGAAACGATTTGCATCAGCGCACTGTTCTGCGACACAAGTTGCGGACTGGCGAAAAGTTCCTCCATCGCTATTTCCTTTTCTTCTTCCCTTAAGAACTGCCAATCGACGAGGAAAATGCGTTGCAAGCGTCCTACAGCATTTCCGCGCACCAACAATTGCATGTCGCGCCATTCATTTATTCGCGTGCTGACATAGCGCAAGGCGAGATTCATGCCGCCTATGAAACCCACACTGCCATCGATGACAATAATTTTTCTGTGGTTACGATAGTTGATTTTGTGCGATAGCGAAGGGAAGCGCACAGGCATGAATGGCACCACTTCTATACCTGCATCTGTCATTGTGCGGAAAAAGCGGTCGGACACGTTCCAACACCCCACATCGTCGTAAATCAACCTAACACTAATGCCTTCTTTCGCTTTGTCGATAAGCGCATCGCGCACCAAACGTCCCACTGCGTCATCTTCAATAATGTAAGTCTCGATATGGATGTGGTGTTGAGCCCCATAGATGGATCGTAAGAGCGCTTGCAGAAAGTCTTTGCCGTTAGTGAGCAGTTCCACCTGATTGTTGTCGGCAAGGAAAGCCCATGAATCATTTTCGTTGAGTTCGATGAGTTGGGCATATTTCTTTGGCAGTTTCAGTTGTTTATTCCTGAGGTCGCGCTGGAGCATACTCGCATTGATTTGGATGTATCGGTGGCGGTTGATGTAGCGCGTTCGCTTTATGGTCTGCCCGAAGAAAATAAAGGCGATGGGGCCTGCCACTGGCAAGAGGACAATGGCTACTACCCATGCAATGGTCTTTTCGGGCTGCCTATTTTCGAGCAGAACGATGAATACCATACTCGCAACGAGTATGAAGTAAATGGAGGCTCCTATCCAAAAAAGTACTTGTGTCAGCATTCAGGTAGCATCTTTTCTTCGCAAAACTATAAATTATTTTCTGATTGCTGCGAATTATGTAGTCAGTTTCCAAAATTTGTTTGTAGGTTTGCAATGAAAACATAATTATAACACTACTATGAAGATAGGAGATACAGTTAGATTTTTGAATGAAATAGGCGGTGGTGTCATCGTCGGTTTTCAGGACAAGAATATCGTGCTCGTTAAGGGCGACGATGGTTTTGAAATACCCACACTCATAAGCGAAGTCGTGGTCATGGAGTCGAAAGACGAGGAAGGCGAACGCCCTGCCAAGAAACCGTCTGCCAATGCCGACAACCGTTTCCGTACGCGTCAGCCCGACACATACGTTCGTTCTTTCGATGATGACGAAGACGAAAAACCCGTTACTTTCAAACCGCGCCCGATGGAGCGCCGTGGGGCAGATGTGCTGCGTCTCTACCTCGCTTTCCTGCCTTTTGATGAAGATACGGAAGAACCCAAACTGGAAGTCTATCTCATCAACGACAGCAACTATTCCCTCGGCATAGCAATCATCCAGATAGAGAACGCTGCCGGCAAAGTGCGTCACGAAGGCACCTTCGAACCTAACACCAAGCAGTTCCTCGAAGAAATGACTTACAGGCAACTCGGCGAGTGGGAGCGAATCACTATTCAGGGTTATGCCGTAAAATACAACAAACCTTTCCGCATCAAGCCCGCCTTTAGCACAAAACTGCGCATCGACGGCAGTAAGTTCTACAAACCCGGTGCCTTTTCCGATACCGACTTCTTCGATGAGAAAGTGCGGCTTATAGAGGTGAAAATAGAAGGCCAATAAGTAGAAGGAATAACTCCTTGATACCTCTGGCATGGACAGAGAAACTTTTGAAAAGCAAAAGGAATATGGCGGCGAAAAGAAGCCTTCGATGACTCGCCGCATGGTGGAGCATGATTATACCGACCGCCGTATGTACATGCTGACTATGGTTACAGAAGGCAGAAGACCGTTGTTTGGCAAGGTCGTTGGCAAAAGCGATGCACTGCAGGATTCTCCCGATGCTCCACGTTGTGAATTGAGTGAACTCGGCAAAGCCGTAAGCAACGAATGGCAAGGTATCCCAAAGTATTATCCCGAGATAAAAGTCCTGGCACTACAGATGATGCCGGACCATCTGCACGGCATCCTGTTTGTCACCCGGAAAATGGAAGTCCATCTCGGACAGGTCATAAAGGGTTTCAAGACAGGCTGCAACCGCCATTACCGCCGGATGATATTAGGAGCACCTCCCGTTAAGTACGTTGTTCACCCTGTTAAGTACGTTGCGACTGAGTCGCAACATACAGAACAAACTGCACCGCGCCCCAAGCGCGACAGAAGCAAGGACAACCGCTACCACGGCTTGCTCTTTCAGCCCAACTACTGCGACAAAATCCTCCTGCGCAGAGGACAGTTAGACACTTGGCTTAATTATTTAAACGACAACCCCCGTCGTCTGTTGATGAAGCGCGAACACCCCGACTTGTTCCGCGTACAGCGCAATATCGTCATCGCAGGCATCTCGTTTTCAGCCATAGGCAACCTTTTTCTTGCACAGCGCCCCGTCCGCCTGCAAGTACAATGCTCGCGCAGTATGACAGACATAGACATCGAAACCTACAAGACAAAGATGCTTAGCGCTGCACGGAGGGGTGCCGTTCTCGTCTCACCAAGTATCTCAAAAGGCGAGAAAGCAGTTATGCGCGCCGCTTTCGAGGAACACCTGCCAATCATCCTGCTTCAGGAAAACGGCTTCGCAGACCTCGCCAAACCTGGCGGACAACGTATGGAGGCCTGTGCCAAAGGCGTGATCCTCATCCTCGCACCATGGGAGCATCACAACGAGCAAATCGCCATCAAACGCAAGCAATGCCTTGACCTAAATGATATGGCACAGCGGATTTGCAATGAGTTATAGATATTATTAGTCGTTCCAATCCGTTTCTCTTATCTGTTCCCTTTTGCCCTGTTGTGTGTCTTGCAAAGCATCTGGCAGTTGTCGGCGGTAGTAGCACCACCTTTGCTCCATGCAGCCACATGGTCGGCATCCATATCTGACATTTTCCAAATTTTTGTGCGGTTGGCTTCGTGGCCGAGTGCACAGAGCGGGCAATTGCTCTCGCCTTTCAGCTGCGCTTCTTCGGTTTGCAGACGATATACTTTGCGCTTTGTGGCTTCGTCGAACACACGGATGTCCAGCAAGCGTTTGTCCTTCCTGCCACCAAGCACATATTCGAAGATGCCTTTACGATTCTTCACGAAGGGATCGCCATAGAGTTCGCGCACCTGTTGCGCCACTTCTGTGGGGTTGTAAGGCTGCGTGTGGTATTCCTCATAAAGCCTACCCCATTCCAATCCACGCATTTCCGATTCTATGTCTGTAAACACAGAACCTATCCAGTCGATGACCGCCGTGAAATACGTTTTCAGTTCGTCGATGTTCGTGTCGTGTCTATGCTGGCTCATGTAGTCCCTCACTTCTTTCGACTTTCCACGACTCACCCACTGCAGGGCGCGTTCGAGATAGTCCTGACGGTTCACTGCACCGGAGATGAAGTGGCTCCACTTCTGTATGTTGGCATTCTGAGAATTGCTGAACTCCTGCTTGGCAAGTGTAACGAACTCGCCCGAATAGATAGCATTGAGGAGTTCTTGTTCGTTGAGTGGCACACCTGCTATGTTTACCGTCTCAAACCATTTCCTGATTTCGTCCTCTGTGCCTTCACATTCATAGACGAGGAGTTCTGTGCCAAGGATGCATTCCTGCAGTTCCTTTGACAGACTACTGAAATACTGCGGTATGTCGTCTGCGTTGAAGATGCCGAACTTGCCCGTAACGAACCGCCCGAGCGACGTGATGCGCTGCTGTCCGTCGAGCACCTCAAGGCGACCATCGTCTGTTTTGTTGAAATAAAGAACGCCTAAGGGGTAGCCATGTAGTGCCGACTGCACCACTGCCACGTCTTTCTTGCCATCAGCATAGATGTAATTGCGTTGATACTCTGGTTGAATGGTCAGGCGCCCAGAGAGACCATAAAGTCCCTTGCCTTCCAATTCGTTATAGACAAAACCATCGCAGATTTCGCCTACTGTATATTTCTTTAATGTGGTTTCCATTAGTTCTTCTTTTTGCGGATTAGGATTCGAGCGTATTTAGGTTTACCATTTATTGAGCCATCTTTGTCTTTTATTAAACCATGAGATTTAAACGGAACCTTTTCATTCTTTCTATAATCATTGGCACTTAATATCTCAAACTGCTCGGGGCAATACTTATCAAGGAAAGATATAGGTACTCCCATCACGCCGTCGTAGTCTGACGGTATGGCATCGGTATAGGGCACTTCTATGGCATCGTAGTTGTCATAATGGTCATAACCTGCCTTTCCTTTTATTTCTTTGTGCTTGCTGTACTTCAGGTTGTCTGCCATCGTCATCAACTGCAGGGGCTGATGGCGGCGACCGTGGTCGAGGTTGGTAAGCCAAATTGAGGGGATGTTTTTCATATTCACTCCATTGTCTACTCGGTCAACGTCATCTGCATTTTTTGTCTCAAACCACATTCCTCCAGCCCATTCTCTCTTACCTGACCAAATCTTGTTTTCTTTGAAAAAAGGAAAAACTTCTTTATATGTTACGCAATTCTTATTCGCAATCATCACAAAACCTTTGTTGCTATCTATCAACCAAGCAAAGAACTCGCGGAAGAGTGAGAAAGGCGGGTTGGTAACGATGATGTCTGCCTCGTCGCGCAGGCGCGTTACCTCCTTGCTCCGGAAGTCGCCGTCGCCTTCGAGGTATTGCCATTGCAGGTCCTCTATATCTACCCGTCCGTTGCCGTTGGTGTTGTGTGTGAGAACGAAGATTTTGCCGTGTGTCTGTGTTTTTCCGGCATCGAACTGTGGTGCGTCGGTCTCGAAGAGCGTCAGTTGGATAGGTCCCTTGTACTTCTTGCTCTCGTAGGCATAACTGGTAGAGATGAGTTTTTTGAGTCCGAGCCGTTCAAAGTTCTGGGCAAAATAGCGCGTAAAGTTGCTCCATTCGGGGTCGTCGCACGGCAGCAGCACCGTCTTGTCCCTGAACACATCAGGGTTGTACTCCAGATATGCCTCCACCTCGCGCTCGATGTCGTGGTACTGCGTGTAGAACTCATCGTTCTTTGCCACCTTTGCCTTTGATAAAGTTTCGTTTGCCATAAGCGATTGATAGTTTTTCGTTGCGCATCTACTATCAATCGCCAACGCATAAAAAGAGCGTGATGCCTCTTATGCGTTAAGCCGGGGCAGCGTAGGAACCGGAACCCCTCCCTCCAAATAAGAATGCACCACGCCGATTATGGCGGGGCATTGCTATTAAATGGAGGGACGAGGATACAGTAACCTATACCCCATCGTCTCTATTACTTCTGAGCGTTATTTATTCCAACTTGTTTCCTACGCATTTTGGCTTAACGCGAAATAATAGCGAATGCATAATGTTTTTCGGGATTTCTCCCCCGAAACGTCGGTAAAATTACAAAAAAAGCGGAAAATCTTGAATGACTTTCCACTTTTTTATGTTTATTGTTGAGTTTAAGCCTTTATTCTTCCGGTCGTTGTATGTAGGCGATGACATCGCCCTTGCTGACGTGTCCGCCTTGTTTTACGGCGATTTCCACGAGTTGGCCGCCGAGTGCAGCGGGCAGTTCGATGATTTGTCCGTGGTTGTTCTCGATGTAGCAGAAACGGTCGCCGTCGGTGTATTGCTTGCCGATGTAGGGATTGATGGCTGGTGTGGCTTCTCCGTCGCCGCAGATCTCGAAGAGTACGATACCGCTCTCGGGGGCTACGATGGCGTCTGCCTTGGCATGCTTGAAGGCTGTTGCCTCCTCGATGCTAATACCCGAGCCGCCGAGTGCCTTGTCCTTTGCTGCCTGTAGGTCAGCAAGGAAACGCTGTTTGGCGATGCCGCTCTTGTAGTCGCGGTACTGTGTCTCGTGCATCGCAAATTCGTAGAGTTCTTCGTCGTCTTCGCCGAGTTCCCATCCCTTTTCTTCCATTTCCTGGCGGAACTTGTCGAGATTGTCGGGATAGAGCGCCTGCGGGTCGTCGGTATAGAATTCATAGCCTTTCTCCTTCGCCAATGCCACGATTTCTGGATCCACTTCTCCTGGCAGTTTTCCACTCTTGCCGAGAATCATGCCCCAGATGCTGTCGTCCATCATAGAGTAGCGTGGTTTGTCCATCGACTCGCAGAGGAGGTTCATCAGGGCGATGTTCTTGACATATTGTGAGAATGGCGTTACGAGGGGTGGATAACCCACACGCGGCCACACATAACCCACCTCGTCGAAGAGGCGCACGAGCAGTTCGTCTTCGCTGTAAGCCGGTTCGCCCTTCTTTTCGCGGTTGGAATTGATGGCATTCATCACACCGCGCAGGTCAGCCATCATAGAACCCATCATACCACCAGGCAGTCCGCAGCCGAGAAGGAGTGAGGAGCAGATGTGGTTTTGCTTGTTGACGAAATAGCCAAGGAAGTCGTCGAGGAACTCCTGTGTGAGTTTTCGGGCCTCCATGTAGGCATTCATGTCAATCTCCGGCACGTCGTAGCCGGCGTTCTTCAGCATACTCTGTACGGAAATGATGTCGGCGTGGCCCTTGCCCCATGAGAGGGGTTCCATGGCTGTGTCGATAATGTCAACACCATTGCGTGCCAATTCCAGGATACTTGCCATCTGCAGTCCGGGACCGCTGTGCCCGTGGTATTCCACGATGATGTCGGGGTGGTTCTTCTTGATGAGTCCGCATAGTTTGCCGAGTAGCGCGGGTTGCCCTATGCCTGCCATGTCCTTTAGGCAGATTTCCGGTGCACCGGCTGCAATGAGTTGGTCGGCTATGTCGCTGTAGTATTCTGCAGTGTGGATAGGTGAGTTGGTGATGCAGAGTGTGGCTTGCGGTGTCATACCTGCTTCTAAAGCCCACTTGATGGATGGAATGATGTTTCTCACGTCGTTCAGACCGCAGAAGATGCGAGGAATGTCCACACCCTGTGCGTGCTTCACCTTGTACTGCAAACGTCTGAGGTCGGCTGCGCAAGGGAACATGCGGAGAGCGTTCAGACCGCGATCGAGCATGTGGGTTTTGATGCCTGCTTCGTGATAGATTTTCGTTACAGCACGCACAGCGTGGTTGGGGTTTTCGCCATAGAGCAAATTAACCTGCTCGAAGGCACCGCCATTGGTTTCTACTCGGGCAAAACAGCCCATTTTCACTATCACTGGTGCTATGCGCTCCAACTGGTCTTTGCGCGGCTGGAACTTGCCATAACTCTGGAACATGTCTCTATATACGAGACTAAATTGGATTTTTCTTCCCATATTTTCTGTTGAAATTCAGACTGACAGGGCTGAAATATGCCCTTTTTATCAATTTTCGGACGCAAAAATAACAAAAAAAGTAGCGTCAAAAAAGGTTTTTATAAAAATAGTTGCAAATGAACTATCTTGTCCGGCATTAGCAGTATGCTTTTGTCATATACAGATATTTATTGATGCAGTTCAAGTTTCGCAAGTTCCATTTTCTTGAAGTTAACGAAGTTATTGAAGTTATCGCTTCGCTCGAAGTTAACGACGTTACCTGATGCTGATTTTTTTCTTCTTTCTTCTTTTGTTATTTATCGTTCCAACGTATCGTCGATAACTTCGTTAACTCCGATAACTTCGAGCGTAGCGATAACTTCAGAAAGTTTATTGATGCAGTAAAAGCGTTAATCGATAATAAAAGGTAAATTTGCAGAAAAAATGACCTTATGACAAATATAGCCATTTGTTTGCTGATACCTTTTCTGGGCACCGTCCTTGGTTCGGCTTTCGTGTTCTTTATGAAAAGGGAAATGCCGTCGCTGCTCCAGAAGACGTTGCTGGGCTTTGCTTCGGGTGTGATGGTGGCTGCATCGGTGTGGTCGCTGCTTATTCCGAGCATGGAGATGAATGAAGGGAAGGGTAGTTGGGCTGTGCTGCCTGCCGCTGTAGGTTTCTTGCTCGGCATGGCATTCCTCTTGGCAATTGACTATCTCACACCTCACCTGCACATAGGTGACCAATCTCCGGAAGGTCCGAAGTCAAGATTGTCGCGCACGGCAATGATAAACCTCGCCGTAACGATTCACAATTTGCCGGAAGGTATGGCTGTGGGTGTCGTGATAGTTGGTGCGCTGAACTCCGGTTCGGGAATCAGCACTGCTGCAGCATTGGCTATGGCTGTTGGTATTGCCATACAGAACATTCCCGAGGGTGCTATCATCTCTATGCCTATGCGGTCAGAAGGCAACAGTAAATGGCGCTCATTCGCAATGGGTAGCCTGAGTGGTGCAGTCGAGCCATTGGGCGGTTTGGCAGTGGTGCTGTTCGCAGAGGCGCTTTCTGCTACACTCCCCGGCCTGCTGGCTTTTGCAGCAGGTGCCATGCTTTATGTGGTTGTGGAAGAACTCATACCGGAATCTTCGGAAGGCGAACATTCCAATCTCGGCACCATAGGTTTTGCCATAGGCTTTGTGCTGATGATGGTGCTCGATGTGGTACTCGGATAAACAAACTCCTGAATTCTAAATACATCATAGATTATGAAGAAAGTATTGATAGCCATTCTGGCACTTTTCGGGCTTAACTGCAATGTGGCTTGCTGCCAGAAAAAAGCATACGATGATGCTAACGTAAAGGCTTTTGCAAAGTTACTTACAAAGGGCAATGTCGTGCTGCTTGATGTACGGACGGCAGAGGAATTTGCTGAAGGACATTTGGAAGGTGCTCTGAATATAGACATCAATAATGATGATTTTGTCGAAGAGGCAAAAAAGCGGATAGCAAAGGAGAAGAAAGTGGCCGTCTATTGCCGCAGCGGACGGCGTTCCGCAAATGCCGCAGAGAAATTGACAGAATACGGATACAAGGTGGTTAATCTTATAGGTGGCATCATGGAATGGCAGAAACAGAAAATGCCCGTAACAGGAGATATGCACGAAGTAGATGTCTTTACAACCAAAAGCGGTAAGACGCTCCGTTTCTATGCCTTGATGCATGCCAGTATTCGCATCTGCTACGATGGTAAGGAAATAGAGATTGACCCGGTGAGTCAACTCGGACCGCGCACCACCGACTACACTACAATGCCCAAGGCAGACTATATCTTCATCACCCATGAGCATCCCGACCACTTCGACAAGGAAGCCATAAAACTGCTGTCGAAGGACGGCACAAAAATCATTACCAACAGTCGGTGCGCAGAAATGCTTGGTTATGGCGATGTAATGAAAAATGGCGAAAAGAAAGATCTTGAAAGTTTCAGCATTGAGGCTGTACCTGCTTATAACACAACCGACGGGCGTCAGCAATTCCATCCTAAAGGTCGCGACAATGGTTTTATCCTCACTGTCGATGGTTTGCGCATCTATATTGCAGGCGACACAGAAGATATACCCGAAATGGCTGATATCAAGGATATATATATCGCCTTCCTGCCATGCAACCAGCCGTACACGATGACAACTTCACAACTCGTCAGCGCAGCACGCACCATTAAGCCCAAAGTACTTTTCCCTTACCACTACGGGCAGACCGACATAAGCACTGTGCCCGAGCAACTGAAAGACGCTGGCATCGATGTCAGAATACGCCATTACGAATAAGGGTATAAAGTCCAAGCGGAAAAAGAATTATTGCTGTCCGGTAAACTTATTGTTGTCCGCTAAAACGGGCTGAAAGTCCGTAAAGCCCATAGCCCAGGGCAACGCCCTGGGGGATAAGGTCAATGGCAATGGCGCACTGTAAGTGCAAAAGCAGAAACGAGATTAGCATTTATTTAATAATATGGCTTTTGTCCTTTCAGGACGCAAATACTCATACGTCCATATACCCAAGGCGTTGCCTTGGGCTATGAGCAGTAAGGCTTTCAGCCTAATTCAGAGCACTAAAACGGACGCAACAAAGTCAAAGAGTAAGCCCCCATAGATTACACCACCCATAAAACACCCAAACAGAAAGGCTTATGACTATGTCCATAAAACTTTTACCGGACACCAATAAAAAGAATAAAGCATCCTGCCTACTTCCTGTTGAGGAAATAGGGCAGGATGTGTCTTAAGAAAGGTGTTCGTTCTTGAGAGAAATTGTTGTTGTTTCTGACGCTATAACTGATGCAGAGCCGCTTTTTAGCCCTTGATATAGCCACATAGAATTTCCGGGCATCTTCTTTGCGCTCTCTCATGGCTTTGTTCACTTCTTCAGGACTATGACTGTTCCTGTTCTGAAGAATTTTCTTCACCGTAAAGAAAGGATAACTGCCATCAACGGCATTGAGCAGGATGACATTTTCAAACTCCAGTCCCTTGCCCTTGTGTACGGTCATGACGAAGATGCGCTCCTTGACGAGACCTTCGGAGTTGATGAGATCGCCTTCGCTCAGCGATGCCGTCATGTCGTTGATGTGTGCTGATATCTGGTCGCCGAGCGTCTCGTTTTGAGAATTGGCTGTCCATTCGCTTTCTGCGTATTTCAGGAATATGCTGAACTTCCCTCCCATCGGTTCGATGAGTTTCATGCCGTTCATCAGGTCATAAACGCGCTTCAGTTCGTGCGCGATGTGCCTCCCCGTCTTCCAAAGCGGTACAGAAAGCAGAGCCTTTTCTTCTCCAAACAGTGTCTTGAGACGACCGAGGCTACCGGCTATGCGTTGCACTTCTTCGTGCTGAATAAATTTGCGCTGCTGTGCCACGATGTCCCTCGAAGCGTTGTAGCAATAGTCCACGAGATGCCTGGTGGCTTCCACATCCTCATTGGCAAGGTGGGAATTCTTGCCTTCGAGCCCAAGTTCGCTGATAAGGTATTCCAGTTTGTAGCATCTCAGGTTAGGACGGATACACCGGATGAGTTTCAGCGAGTCGTAAACGTCATAAACCACTTCTTTCCCCAATTCCCGCCTCACGTTGCTCTGAAGGATATGGTAGTCATAGAGTACATTGTGCCCCAGTAGCGGAGCGTAGCCGATGTAGTCGAGGAACATTTGCAGTCCTTCACGACGGTCGTAATGCTTGTTCGCCGCATATTCCTTTTCCAGTGGGTTGACGATGTTGCCGAGCATTTTCGGTATTTCTCGGCTGGTATGCAGAAGAATGTTGAAATCAGACCCCTCCACTTTTCTGCCATGCCTCACCTTGAATGCCGCAATCTGTACGATGTCGTCTTCAAGTACGTTCAGTCCGGTGGTTTCTGTGTCGAAGAACACCATTTCCTGTGTCTCATATATTTTATTGAAACGCTCCACATACGACTGCCCTTCAATAATGTCGAAAGGTGTCATCATCAGGCGTTGCAATGCCAAGACGAAGCGTCTGCCCAAGTTCTGGCTTTCTACGGCGCCAATGCCATAAAGCAGCCGTACCCATGCCATGCCGCAGAACTCGTTGTTCAGCACACTGAAGAAAGATGACAGTGTCTTGTAAGCCTTGGTCTTGAAGAGGTCGGTGCCGGATATCTTGAAATTGTCGTAGCCGTTTTCGGTGAGTTTGTTGCTTATGGCATCTGCCATGGCGTTTGTCGGAACAAGAATGGCAAGGCGCTCGTCCGGGAATTTGTTGTAGAACTTTACCATGCTCGTGATGCGCTCACGCTCCTGTTCCGATGTTTCGGACCGTGCCAGCAGCAGGTCGTATTTCCCTTTGGGTGTGTCGTTGTCGGTAGTGGGAAGCAGGACTGGATCCACTCCAAGTTCTTTTTCGGCGTAGGTGTTGAACACATCAAGCAAGTATTTCGGTGAGCGGTAGTTCCTTTCAAGATGGAGAATGTTTCCCTTGCAGCGCTCTTTGAGTTGCCGCAACAGACTCATTTTTGCACCGAGGAAAGAGAAGATGGCTTGCTGCTCATCACCGAGATACATGGCTGTGAAGTTTCCGGAAATCTCTGTCAGTTCATCGACGATAGCCATTTGCAGTGGGTTGAGATCCTGCACCTCATCCACTTGAAGCCAAGGGAAGCGCCGGAACTGCTCATGCGGGTCATTCCTCAAATGCTCGTAGGCAGTGATAAGGATATCGTCGAAATCGAGAATAAATCTCTCACGCTTATAATTGATGTATTGAAGCGCGTATTTCACTTTCGGGAAGGCTGTCGGCACTTTCCCGGCATCGAAGCCTATACCTTCAGTCATCTTGAAAAACTGCTCCATTTCTGTTTCAGCAAAGATGGCATGCTGCGGCTGTCCTAACCGGCGCTGCGCGATATAGGCACTCAGGTTGCATACTTCAGTGATAGCGTTTTTATCGGGGACTTTACCATCTTTTGAGAAATAATTATTGTCTAAGGTCATGAGAATGTCGGCCTGATCGGTCTCGTCGATGATGCTTGTGTTTTCCGGTATCAGCGCATTGCTGAAAAGAAAGTTTGAGCAGAAGCGATGCACGTTTCCAACGTATATCTGCGAGGCATCTTCGCCCAAACGCTGTGTGATGCGGTTTTTCATGCCGCGCGATGCCCTGTTGGTAAAAGTGAGGCACAGCATGTCTTCATACGCCACTCCGTCGCTGTGAGCGCGCACGATGCGTTCGGTAAGGATGTCGGTCTTCCCGCATCCGGGAGGTGCAAGCACCAGAT
The DNA here is from genome assembly GCF_003265305.2 of Pseudoprevotella muciniphila. Lineage (NCBI taxonomy): Bacteria > Pseudomonadati > Bacteroidota > Bacteroidia > Bacteroidales > Prevotellaceae > Pseudoprevotella > Pseudoprevotella muciniphila. The sequence goes on from NZ_CP033459.1 coordinate 2,216,146, forward strand.
AGTGGCCGTTGCTGGCATTGATGGCTGCCCGCTGCTTGTTGTCGTACAGTTTTCCCATAACGCGATAATAAGAGGTATGGCAAAGTTAAAGAAATATTTTTTAACCCCAAATCAGCAATCAGACTGATTTGGGGTTAAATACATTTGTTTCTCTATGCACAACGTGATTAGTTGTCCCTTTCGCAAATGGGGATGTATTCCTGATATTCATCCACAAAGCGATAAGCCGGACGGATGATGCGTTTGCCGAGGAAGCAAAGTTCTTCATTACGGTGTGCGCACCAACCTACGATGCGCGCCATGGCGAAAATGGGTGTGAATATCTCTGCAGGTATGGCGAGCAGTTCGTAAATAAATCCGCTATAGAAATCCACATTGGCGCATATCGTTTTGTTCGTGCCTTTCACTTCGTAGATACATTCCTTAGAAAGACGCTCGAGACGAAGCATGAATTCGTATTCTTTCAGACGGCCTTTCTCCTTTGCCAAATCACCTGCAAGTTCCTTGAGCAATTCAGCGCGAGGGTCGCTCTTTGTATAAACGGCGTGCCCTATGCCGTAGATGAGACCGCTCTTGTCGAATGCCTTTTTCTGAAGGACTTTCATGAGCATGGCGCGTATCTCGTCTTCGTTTTCCCAATCCTTTATCTCGTCTTTAAGATAATGAATCATCTTGTTCACCTTCAGGTTGGCACCACCATGAAGCGGTCCCTTGAGCGAACCGATACCTGCTGCAATGCTGGAATAAGTGTCGGTGCCTGCCGACGACGTTACACGCACGGTGAATGTGGAGTTGTTACCGCCACCGTGCTCCGCCTGGACAATGAGCAGAAGGTCGAGCATCTTGGCATCCAGCCGTGTGAATTTCTTGCCCTTGAGCATGTACAGGAAATTCTCGGCAATAGAGAGACGCGGCTGCGGATGGCGTATCGACAGCGACTTGTTGCGCTTGTGGTGGCGCATCATGTTGTAGGCGTATGCAATTATGGTGGGGAATTTAGACACGAGTTCTATGCTCTGTCGCATGAGGTTGTCGCGTGAAGTGTCGTCGGGATTTTCGTCAAAGGTGTAAAGTTCGAGTACACTTCTTGCCAGAATGTTCATGACATCATTACCTTCAAGTTCTATGATATGAAGCATTGTGCGATGATCAAGAGGCATGTTGTCGTGAATCAAGTCCGTGAAGACTTTTAGTTCTTCTGCATCGGGCAAGTTTCCGGACAGAAGGAGCGCCGCCACTTCCTCAAAAGCAAAACGGTCTTCCTTTTGAGCATTATGAACGAGATCTGCCACGTTGTAACCACGATAGAAGAGCCTACCTTCGATGGGAATAATTTTGCCATCAGAAGCCCTTTCGTATCCGTTTACGTCGCCGATGTTGGTCAATCCTACCAACACACCTGTTCCGTCTTCGTTGCGCAATCCCCGCTTTACATCGTATTTACTGAAAAGGTCAGCATCAAAATGGATGCTGTGCTTCATCTTGTCGGCGAGTTTGTATATGATATACTCTTTCTTTATTTCCATTGATTGATTTATTTTTTCTGTAAAAAAAATTCAAAGCAAAAACCCTAATGTAATTATTGCATGCGGCTGACGAGCGCTTCTGCAAAAAGGCTTGTTGAGAGTGCCTGTCCGTTAGGCATAAAACGTGCGAGGTCATTAGTGGCAATGCCTTCTGCGAAACAATCCTCCATGGCGCGTTCTATCCGGTCGGCTGCTTCTTTCCAGCCGATATAGTTCAGCATCATCACCGACGAGAGGATGATGGAGCATGGGTTCACGATGTCGTTCCCTGCTATGTCGGGCGCTGTGCCGTGTGTGGCTTCGAAGATGGCTGTACCTGTGCTGTAATTGATGTTTGCTCCCGGTGCTATGCCGATGCCGCCCACCATGGCAGCCAGCATGTCGCTGATATAGTCGCCGTTGAGGTTGAGTGTGGCAATGACGCGATAGTGTTCGGGTTTGAGGAGTGCGTTTTGCAGGAAAGCATCAGCAATGCAGTCGTCCACGACGAGTCGTCCGTCTGCCACGGCATCGGCATATTCTCTTTCTACGAGTTCGTAGCCCCAGCGTTTGAAACCGCCTTCGGTGAACTTCATGATGTTGCCTTTGTGGACGAACGTTACTCTCTTGAGATCGTGTTCGAGCGCGAAATCCAGCGCGGCACGGATTAGTCGTTCACTGCCTTCGCGCGAAACAGGCTTTACGCCAAAAGATGACGTTTCGGGGAAGCGTACTTTCTTAACACCCATCTCGTCGTGCAGGAATGTATGGAATTTGCGGGCTTCAGGGGTGCCGCAGTCCCATTCTATGCCGGCGTAGATGTCTTCCGTGTTTTCCCGGAAAATGGTCATATCGACCAATTCAGGGTTCTTCACGGGCGAGACCACACCTTTGTACCACCTGACGGGGCGTTGGCACACGAAGAGATCGAGTCCCTGTCGCAGTGCCACGTTGAGCGAACGTATCCCGCCGCCAACGGGTGTGGTAAGCGGACCTTTTATGCCTACCAGATAGTCCTTGAACGCGTCCATGGTAGCCGCAGGTAGCCATTCACCCGTATTGTCGTATGCCTTCTGACCTGCAAGCACTTCTTTCCACTCTATGCGGCGTTCGCCATTATACGCCTTTTTTACGGCTTCATCCACAACTTTGCGCATGGCAGATGTGATTTCTTTGCCCACGCCGTCGCCTTCTATGAAGGGGATGGTAGGCGTTGAGGGTACGTGGAGCGTATTTCCGGTTTTGGATATCTTAGTCATTTTCTATACTTTTTTACCTGATAATGAATTGAGGGCACTGCCCGCTTTCAGCCAACCTATCTGTTGCTGGTTGTAGGTGTGGCAAACGGAGAATGTCTCCGTCTGTCCGTCGCTGTGAAGAATTCTGACTTGAAGCGTCGTTTCGGGGGTGAAATCTTCTAATCCAACAACCGACAGGCGGTCATCCTGGCGGATACGGTCGTAGTCGGAGGAATTGGCAAAAGTGATTGCCAATATGCCCTGTTTCTTGAGGTTCGTTTCATGAATTCGGGCAAAACTCTTGGCGAGAACTGTCTTAACGTTCAGGAAACGCGGTTCCATTGCTGCATGTTCGCGACTTGAGCCTTCGCCATAATTGTCTTCAGCCACTACGATGCTCGAAATTTTCTGCTGCTTGTAATATGTTGCCACTTCTGAAACAGTGCCGATTTCGCCCGTCAGAACATTGACGACTTCGTTGGTCTTGTCGTTGAAAGTATTGACGGCACCCATCAGTAAGTTGCGGGAAATGTTTTCTAAATGTCCACGATAACGAAGCCAAGGTCCTGCCATGGAAATGTGATCTGTAGTGCATTTTCCCTTGACCTTGATGAGCAAAGTCATGTCGGAATAGTCTCCGATATGGAATTCGGGAAGGGCATGAGTCGCTGCAAGCGTTCGGAGCCCTCGCGGATGATGACTTCTCCTGCATTTGTAGTGGGGGGAGTGTAGCCGGTGGTGTCGTCCACAAAACCATTTACTGGCAGTTCTTCACCATGTGGTATGTCAAGTTTTACGTACTCTCCCTTTTCGTTGAGCAATGTGTCTGTTATAGGATTGAATGACAGTGAGCCGCTGATGAAATAGGCTGCTACCATTTCGGGTGATGCCACAAAAGCATGGGTGTTGGGATTTCCGTCAGCACGTTTGGCAAAGTTGCGGTTGAAACTGGTTACTATCGTGTTACGTCGCTGTGAATCATCGGTAATGCGTTTCCACTGCCCGATGCAAGGTCCGCAGGCATTCGTCATGACAACGGCGCCGCAGTCTTCGAAGAGTTGCATCAGCCCGTCGCGCTGCAGTGTGGCACTGATGCGCTGCGAACCGGGGTTGATAATGAGCGAAGCCTTGGGCTTGAGGTGCTTCTCGCGGATTTGTCTTAGCACTGATGCCACGCGCGCAAGGTCCTGATACGAAGAATTCGTACACGAACCTATCAGTGCCACCTCAACCGTATCGGGCAGGTCGTCCCGCTCCACCTTTTCAGCCATCTCTGCCACCGGACACGCGGCATCCGGTGTAAAGGGTCCGTTAATGTATGGCGAAAGTGTGTCGAGGTCGATTTCAATGACGCGGTCGTAGTATTTTTCTGGATTCTCAAGCACTTCTGCGTCAGCACAGAGAGAGACTGCATTTGCCATGTCTGCAACTTCTGCGCGTCCTGTGCGACGGAGATATTCTGCCATAGTCCTGTCGAAGGGGAAAAGCGATGTCGTGGCACCCACTTCGGCACCCATGTTGCAGATAGTAGCCTTGCCCGTGCACGAGAGGCTTGACACACCCTCGCCAAAGTATTCCAGAATGGCATTGGTTCCACCCTTTACTGTCAGCATTCCTGCAAGTTTCAAGATGACATCCTTGGCGCTTGCCCAACCGTGAAGTCTGCCTTTCAGGTGCACACCAATCACTTTCGGTACCTTCAATTCCCACTCCATGCCTGCCATTACGTCCACGGCATCTGCTCCGCCAACTCCAATGGCTACCATGCCCAAACCGCCGGCATTGGGTGTGTGACTGTCGGTACCTACCATCATACCACCGGGAAAGGCATAGTTTTCCAGTACCACCTGATGGATGATGCCGGCACCGGGTTGCCAGAAACCAATGCCGTATCTTGCTGCTACAGTACGAAGGAAATCATACACCTCGGCATTATATTCTTTTGCCACCGGAAGGTCGTTCGTTACACCTTTATGCGCCTGAATGAGATGGTCGCAGTGCACTGTAGAAGGCACAGCAACATTCTCTCGCCCTGCATTCATAAACTGCAACAGAGCCATCTGTGCCGTTGCGTCTTGCATCGCCACGCGGTCGGGACGGAACGTGGCATAATCCTCACCGCGCATGTATGCACGAACTTTGCCGGCATCGTAAAGGTGGACGTACAATATCTTTTCTGCAAAGGTGAGCGGACGCTGTAATTTCTCACGCACAGCAGAAAGCCGGTCGGAGAAATCAGCATAAAAGATGCGAAGCATGTCTATGTCATAAACCATAGTCTATTCGTTTTATATAAGTAAGAATGACGCATTATCTTGGTCACACAAGTTTTGCAGGCATAATGACAAATGTCCAACAAAAGAGTCTGTTTAATGACAAAATAATCGTCTTTTCATCTAATTTTTTGCAAAATTAAATAAAAATAATGAAAAAACCAACGTTTTGTGCCTCTTTTAAGAAGTATATTTGACAAATAAAAGTAAATTGAAGTAATTTGAAGAAAGGCGAGTTTCATGAAAATAAAAACGCTGGAAGCAAAAGGCTCGTTATGCAAAAAAGTTTAACTTTGTAGGTCTTACAATGAAGGGTAAGACTTCTGCAGTAAAACACTGGGTTATCAAAATGAACAACGAAGAACTGAAAATAGCTGAGCGAGTAGTAAAATACACCAATTCCAACCTGTTTCTTACCGGAAGGGCAGGGACGGGAAAAACCACCTTCCTGCGTCAGATGTGTACTGAATGCAAGAAGCGGAAAGTGGTGCTAGCCCCAACAGGCATAGCCGCCATCAACGCAGGCGGCTCCACCATCCACTCGTTCTTCCAACTGCCTTTTACCCCTTACGTTCCTGGTAGTGTGTTCAAAAAAGAGACATACAATCTGAGGAAACAAAAAATCAAATTGATTAGAAGTCTCGAACTGATTATCATCGACGAGATATCTATGGTTCGTGCAGACTTGCTTGATCACATTGATGCTACACTTCGCCGCATCCGCCATGCCTACGACAAACCTTTCGGCGGTGTGCAGATGCTTATGATTGGCGACTTGCAGCAACTCTCGCCCGTAGCCAAGGAGAGCGAATGGGCTATGCTGCGACCTTATTACGACACACCATATTTCTTCAGCAGTAAAGTCTTCAAGGCGTGTAAGTGTGCCACTATTGAACTAAGGCAGGTTTATCGTCAGAGCGACAGTATGTTTCTGGACCTCCTTGCCCGTGTGCGCGACAATACTGCCGATGTAGCAGTGTTGGCAGAACTCAACAAGCGATACATCCCTAATTTTCAGCCCAAAAAAGAGGATGGATATATCCGTCTCGTAACCCACAATGCAATAGCAGACAATATCAACCAGAAAGAACTCAATAACCTCACGGGAAAAGCCTATACTTACCAAGCAGAAATAGATGGAAAATTCCCGGAGTACTCATATCCTACAGCCGACATCCTCACACTGAAGGAGGGCGCACAGGTGATGTTCGTGAAGAACGACCCTGAACATGCCTACTATAACGGCAGCATAGGAACGGTAACGCGTCTTGACGGAGAGGGCTTTAATGTGCATCTGCAAAGCGGTGGAGATGTGTGTGTTGAGCCCATGGAATGGGAAAATACGAGGTATGTGCTGAATGAAGAGACAAAAGAAATTGAAGAAATCACAGATGGTATGTTCCGGCAATATCCCGTGAAACTGGCTTGGGCAATCACCATCCACAAGAGTCAGGGGCTGACTTTCGACCGCGCCATCATCGATGCCAGACGTGCTTTTTCACACGGACAGACCTACGTGGCGCTCAGCCGTCTGCGCACACTCGAAGGCCTTGTGCTGAGCACTCCTCTTCCTCAGTCTGCTATCATAACAGACTGGAATGTGGTGCAGTTCACACAGACATTGGGACAAAACAAACCTGCAGAGAACGAACTCTCAGACATGGAGCGTGACTATCAGATGGAGTTGCTCGATGACCTCTTCAGCATGGAATCGCTGAAAAAACACCTCAACACTTTTATCCGTCTGCTTGATGAGTTTCATCGACAAATGTACCCTGCAACGTATGCCAATTACAGGAATTGGACAAACGAGACGTTGCCGCAGTTGGAAACTGTTTCGGTGAATTTCCATAAACAGTATGACCGACTGCTCTCGGGAAACGAAACGATAGAACACAACACCCTGCTTCAGGAGCGGCTGCAGAAAGGGGCAGACTACTTCATCGAACCGCTCGCTGCACTTGCAAAAGAACTGTCGGAAACTACACTGAAAACCAACAATAAAGAAGGGCAAAAACGCACGGACGAGACTTACAAAGCATTTACGGAATGGCTCTCCCAACGGCTGAAAATGCTGGCATACGTCAGCAGAGAAGGATTGAAACCGGAGAGTTTTCTGCGCTACAGAGCACTCGTGTTTGCAGGGCTCGATGGCGATGATGATATCGAAAAAACAAGGCAGATGGCGCGTCAAAGGAAAGAACGTATCAAAAAATCCACAAAGAAAATTGCTGATGCATCTGATGACCTGAAATATCCCCAACTATATGAGCAACTGCGTGTATGGCGGTTGGATGAAGCCCGGAAACAGGATGTGCCTGCGTTCGTGATATTTAACAATGCAGAACTTAAGAACATTGCCAAACTTCTTCCTGAAACAAAGGAACAATTAGGAATGATATCAGGAGTGGGGGAGAAAAAACTGGAAATGTATGGCAATACCGTGCTCGAAATCGTCAACAATTTTGTAAAAAACCATAAGATAGACCGCAACTGGGGCGGATAGGCGCTGAACAGGCGTATTTTTATTCTGTAAAACAAGACAAATATAACGCATATTATCAAAATAATTGTAACTTTGCGACAACTAACCAAAACTAAAAAACAATAAAAATCAATGAAACCAACACTTTTCTTGCTCGCAGCAGGTATGGGCAGCCGTTATGGTGGCCTGAAACAACTCGATGGTCTCGGCCCTCACGGTGAAACCATTATGGACTATAGCATCTACGATGCCATAAATGCCGGCTTCGGCAAACTCGTTTTCGTTATCCGCAAGGACTTTGAAGACGACTTCCGCAGAATCGTACTCTCAAAGTATGAGGATCACATCCCTTGCGAAGTGGTGTTTCAGGCACTCGATGCGCTCCCCGAAGGTTTTACCTGTCCTGAAGGACGTACAAAGCCCTGGGGTACGAACCATGCCGTAATGATGGGTCAGACAGCCATCAAAGAGCCGTTTGCCGTGCTCAACTGCGACGACTTCTACGATCGCGATGCTTTCCGCGTAATGGGTAAATTCCTCAGCGAACTCCCCGAAGGCAGCAAAGGAAAATATGCCATGGTGGGCTTCCGTGTGGATAACACGCTCAGCGACAGTGGTACCGTTTCGCGCGGCATCTGCGAAAACGATGAGAACCACTATCTTACCTCTGTTGTGGAGCGCACAAAGATCCAGCGTTTCGATGGCAAGGTGAAATACCTTGACGACGATGGCGAGACATGGGTGGAAATACCCGACACAACACCCGTTTCAATGAACTTTTGGGGTTTCACACCCGACTATTTCGAGTATTCAAACGAATACTTCAAGAAGTTCCTCAGCGACCCGAAGAATATGGAGAACCTCAAGAGCGAATTCTTTATTCCGCTTATGGTGGACGACCTTATCAAGAGAGGTGTTGCCACATGCGAAGTACTCGACACTACATCAAAGTGGTTCGGCGTAACCTATCCGGAAGACCGCCCCGAAGTAGTCGAAAAATTCAAGAAACTACACGAAGAAGGCGTATATCCCGAAAAGATGTTCTAAATAGACAGCATCTTCATCAATAAACAATCAGTCTGCACTTTTTAGTTACGTGCAGACTGATTGTTTTTCTCTACTTGTCCGGTCAGTGTTACAATTCCACCGTCCTGCTACCATCAGCATTCTCCACGATGGAAACACGCACAGCGTCATCGGGCAATAGCGGTTCAATCAGTTCGGGCCATTCTATCAGGCAGATGCTGCCACTATAGAAGTATTCTTCGATGCCCATGTCGTACACTTCCTTCAATGTTTTGATGCGGTAGAAATCGAAATGGAACACCGCTTCGCCATTGTCAGCCCTGCAGTACTCGTTCACTATCGAGAATGTGGGCGAATTAACAGTGTCTTCGATGTGCAACGCAGCACAAATTGCCTTAATCAACGTTGTCTTGCCTGCACCCATCTTGCCATAAAAAGCAAAGACGCAACGTTGGCCCATCGCGCCAACAAACTCTTCCGCAGCGCGCGGCAAAGCCGATATGTCAGGTATTTCTATCTTCATTTCTCAAAAGTCTTTGTTACACTATTTTTTTTGCAAAAGTACATTTTATTTTCGCAATAGTTGGTTTCTATATTATGTTATAGGCGTTTTGCTATCTCTAAAATTACAAAAATAATATAAAATTGTTAATATATGTTAATATGTAGCGAAAAATAGTGCATATTGTTGCATTAGTATTTTGTAAAAACTATATTTGCATCGTGTTTTTCATAGTATTAGATTTAAGGTTAACAGATGGGTTACGGCGGTAACCCAATTTTTTTGTCCAAACTTTTCACCTCCACTATCTCAACTCTCAACTGTCCACTCTCAACTATTCCGGTTCGGTTCTGAATAAAGTTCGAGTGCTCTTTTTATTTTCCTTTTCATCTCGCGTACCACGCCCTTGGGCGACAGTATGCGTATGCCAGGACCGAAACTGAGCATTCTGGAGAAGAATTCCCAATTAGGCTCCACTTTCATGGTGAAAATCATGCTGCCGTCTTCCCTGATTCTTTCTACGACTTTTTGTGAGGGATGGATAGGTTTGGTGGCGATGTATTTGGACTGCTCATTGCTTGCCCAGAAGGTAACCTCGACCGGGTCGCCCCAACGGGTTACGCCGATGATGTCGGCAAAATAGACCTCCGGGTCAAAGTCCGGGTTGTTTTTGTAGGGGATGTCCTCTGCCACTTCTATGGAAATAATCCTGTCGAGGGCGAAATTGAAAAGTTGCCCTTTGTAAGTGGTGCAGAAGAGGAACCACCGGTTGTTGAATTCTTTCAGCAGGTGGGGGTAAACGGTGTATGAGCGCGCCGTGCGTGCTGTGAACGACTGGTATTTCACTATGATGGTATGCTCCTGGGCAATGTGGTTATAGATGGGGTTCAGAAACCTCAGCCCTTTCAGGTCGCTGTTGCGCTCAAAATCTACTATCTTTTTCTTTCCGCGTGCCATTGCCAGATTGTCCTGTAGTCGGCTCACCACGTCCGACATCTCGCTGAAATGGTCGAAGTCCTCAAACTGCCGAAGCAGGTTCACTGCCTCTGTCATTGTCTCGATGTCGTTGTGCGAGAGTGGCAGGTTCATTATGGAATAGTCGCGGTCAGAATATCTGTAATACTTGTGATCATAAACCTCGATGGGTGCATTGTAACCGAGTTTTTCGCTACGCATCATCTGCAAGTCGCCTTGTACCGTGCGCAGGGAGACACCTCGCCTGATGCCTTCAAATTCATACAGGGCATCGGAGCAGGCATCTACCAGGTCTTCTATAGTCCAGCGGCGGTAGGGGTTGCGCAGACAGTTGTCTATCGTCTTATAACGGATGAGGGCATTTTTGTTTACCGGCATAACATCTTTTTTTTTATTTTAAACTGCAATTTTCACGGTTTTCACCTTCAAATTTAGGCATTTCTCCGCAGCCTATTTGCGCAGAGTAAAAATTTTTGCATTTTTTTTGATATTTTTTTGTTTACGCAAATAAGTTGCGGAGTGGCTCTCTTATTTTGCACCCATAAACGACAAAGGTGTTCTTTGAAAGAATGAATAAAGGTGGTGATTGCCGTAGCGAGAGGTTACTTCGTCCATAACGAGCCTTGAGTAAACATTTAATGTTTTAGCTCGTGCTCTTTTATAGAGTGTCGGTTTTTAAGTCCTCTTGCGCATGTTGCATCACTCCTTATATTATAATAAAAGCAAGTGCCGTAGAAAAGAAATACTTCAGTTTGGGGTCGCAGGTTCAAATCCTGTCATAATTCAAGTTATGTAGTTCAGTTAGGTAGAGCAAAAACATCGTCTTTTCTCAAATAGCCTTGCTTTCATAGCGGAGTAGAGCAATTGGTCAGCTTGCAAGTTTCATAAGCTTGAGGTCGTAGGTTCGAATCCTGCCTCCGCAACAATATGCAGAATGCCGTAGGGAAACGGATACTTCGCACCTATAAGGGAGGGTTTTTACTGGTTTTTCTCAAAAATCTTGGCGATACTCCCGACCGTCGCCCGACAGTAGCTTCTGCAAAAAGAAAACGATTGCCGTAGTGCAGGGATACTTCGATGATAATAACAGACTCTTCACGACTGTCGCACCGTTTTCAAAAATATACTAAATGTTTAACAATTAAAATGTAACGAAGATGAAGTACAATTCAATTTTGAATGGACAGGGGGTTGTAAAGAACCATGAGGGTGCCAATGCATACGTCATGACCCCTGAGTTGGAACTCTATTCTGCTGTGGTTACCGCATCGCTCAGCGATACATTCTATGAGAAGCAGGACGAGCGGATGGAACGCATCGAACAGCTTGTACGTCAGGTGTCGCCGGAGTTCGTGGCACGACTCGCGGTATATACACGCACAGAAATGCATCTTCGCAGCATACCACTCTTCTTGCTTGTGGAACTGGCGAAAGTGCACAATGGAGACGACCTCGTGGCAAGGGCAGTGGAGAAGACAGTGCTCCGTGCCGATGAAATTATGGAATTGCTGATGTGCTACCAATGGCGTAATGCCCCTAAGGGTTCCGTCAAGAAACTTGGAAAGTTGTCGCGTCAGATCCAGAACGGTCTCAAGCGAGCGTTCAACCGCTTCGACGAATACCAGTTTGCCAAGTACAACCGCGACAACATCGAGGTAACACTCCGCGACGCCTTGTTCCTCGTTCACCCCAAGGCAAAGGACGAAGAGCAGCAGGCATGGTTCGACAAGATTGTGAATGGCACTCTGAAGACTCCCTACACATGGGAGACCGAACTCTCTGCCCTCGGACAGTCAGGGTTCGAGTCAGAGGAAGAGAAGACAAAGGCTTTCCGCCTGAAGTGGGAAGAACTGATAAACAGCGGTAAGTTGGGCTATATGGCACTGATGCGCAACCTGCGCAATATGCTTCAGTCAGACGTGTCGTTGCTCGAAATGCAGAAGGTGGCAAGCCGTCTTGCTGATGCTGAGCAAGTGGCAAAGTCGAAGCAGTTGCCTTTCCGCTATCTCTCTGCCTATCGCGAGATAAAGGCTGAGAACTCACTTTACACCAGTATGCTGATGGATGCATTGGAAAAGGCTGTGAAGTATTCTGCTAAGAATATCGAAGGTTTCAACGAAAACACAAAGGTGTTGGTGGCTTCCGATGTAAGTGGCTCGATGTATCAGCCTGTCAGCCCACGAAGCACCATCCTATACTATGATATCGGCATCTTGCTCTCCATGCTGATGAAGAGCCGTTGCAAGCAAGTTGTTGCAGGTATCTTCGGTGATGAATGGAAGGTGGTGAACATGCCTGGTGACAGCATCCTGATGGCAACAGGCCAGATGACAAGCATTGCCAACACCGTGGGCTACAGCACCAATGGTTATAAGGTAATTGACTGGCTTATCGAGAAGGGTATCGTCATGGACAAGGTGATGATGTTCACTGATATGCAGATGTGGGACACTCGTGGTAGCAATGAAGCTTTTGAGCAGTCCTGGAAGCAGTACAAGAAGATGGCGCCCAAGGCGCGTCTCTACCTATTCGACCTCGTGGGTTATGGTCAGGCACCTTTACGCGTTGCAAAGCCTGATGTTTACCTCATCGCAGGATGGAGCGACCGTATTTTCAATGTACTTTCTGCCATCGAAGTCGGCGAAGATGCAGTAGCGCTCATCAACAAGGTAGAGGTTTAGACAATCATAGGAAAAATACCATACTATGAATACGCTATAAAAATCGGGAGGGAACGGTGTAATAACCTTTTCCTCCCGATTTCTTTTTATTCTGTTGTGTCGTTATTTATTCGTCTGTTGTGGAGCAGTGGCTGTGAAGTTTGCTGTATTCACGCTTGCATCTACGTTAGGTCCGTGACGGTGATAACGATGTGGGTGTGGGTGAGGACGTGGACCAGGACGATGATAGTAAGGACCATCGTCATACCAAAAGTCCCAACAAGATGTGAGTGCTGTTGCCATACCACCTACAAAGAGCAAGGTGAGTATTCTTGTAGTCCATTTCTTCTTCATGATAGTGATTTTTTAGGTTTGATATTCTGTTTGACTTCTTTATAATGATAAAACTATCTCTACGTAACCCAGTTCTTACGCTGCAACTCTACGTCTTTTGAGTAATTACGTTTTTTTGATATGCAAAAACTGTATAGGTTTAAACACCATGTATTTTTTGCAAAGATATGAAATCTTTTGAAACGGACAAATTTATTGCTCAAACCTAAAACGTTACACCGACACCAAACAAAATGGAGTGGCGTACGTCAGTATGGTCATCACCACCATACATATCCTCATTATTGAAAGTTTTCAGATTGTAGCCTAACTGAAAGTTTAATCCGAAATGCTTGGCAAACATCTTTGTATAGCCTATACCCAGACTGCCTGAAAAGCCAGAGTCGAGTTTACTGCCAAGTGTACTGGACGAATACCCCACGTTTGTAAAAACATAAGTCTCTGGCAGTTGCTTCAAAGCCTTGTATCTCACTGTGGCATAAATGGGTGCTGTTCTGTGGTTGCGGTTGAATTCGCGAGAGAGGGCAATACCTGCACCTGCCGACCAACGCTCAGAAACATCATAGCGCAAAGTCAATCCATAGGAATAGCCGTGTGGATGCCCGCTGTCTTTATAATACGAACTGTGCTCATGCAGTCCTAAATTAAAAGCACCGTCTATATCGACATGAAAACGGCTCTGGCCGTAAATGCTGTTACCAAAGCATAGTGCTACACATAGTAATAAAAATGACCTTTTCATAATTCGTTTTTTTTAAGTTTGTAATTTGAAGTGCAAAGATAAACAATTCTTGCATATAAAGCATCACATCTCAGCCAAACGCATGTCGCCCTTTTCGGCGTATGCCTTGTGGAAGTTGAAACAGGTGTCGAGGTTAATAGGTGTATGTCCTTTTGCTCCTGAACGTAGGTATTTGTGGAGCAAGGGTTTGTAGTCTGGATGTGCGCAATTTTCGATGATTTCTTCAGCACGCTGTATAGGCGATTTGCCTCTCAGGTCGGCTATGCCATATTCTGTGGCAATGACGTTCACGCTGTGTTCGCTATGGTCGAGGTGCGAAACCATTGGCACGATGCTGCTGATGAGTTCGCCCTTGGCTGTGGATGGTGTGGTGAAGATGGAGATGTAAGCATTGCGTGTAAAGTCGCCTGATCCCCCGATACCATTCATTATTCGACTACCCAAAACATGGCTACTGTTCACGTTGCCAAAAATGTCCGCTTCGAGTGCTGTGTTGATGCTGATAATGCCTATTCGCCTGATGATTTCAGGACTGTTGCTGATTTCTGTAGGGCGGAGCACTATGCGTTTCTTGAAGAAGTCTAATGCTGCGAGTATCTCATCGATTTTTTGTGGTGAACAGGTCAACGAACTGCCGCTCGCCATCTTGATACGTCCCCATTTGATGAGGTCCACCACTGCGTCCTGAATTACCTCGGTGTACATCTCGAAGGGCGGGATATAGTCGCTGTTTCCCACGTCCTTGAGTATGGCATTTGCCACATTCCCCACACCCGACTGTATCGGCAGGAAACTCTCGGGTATGCGTCCTGCCTTCATCTCGTTTTCGAGGAAATGCGCCACGTTGGCTGCAATGGCACTGGTCACTTCATCGGTCTCGTTAAATTGGTTTACCTCCGTGTTGTGTTCAGTGATGACTACTGCAACAATCTTCTTCGGGTCCACCTTGATGCAGTCGCGCCCGATGCGGTCGCCAGCATGGTAGAGAGGGATTTCACGGCGATAGGGTGGGTCAGAGAGTTCCACAATGTCGTGAATGCCCCTGAAGGCAGGAGGCACAGCCACGTTGAGTTCGACAATGATTTTCTTTGCCATACGGCAGATGGTAGGAAGTATCCCTACACCGAAAGTAGGCACTATCTCGCCATTGTCGGTGAGTTGACACGCTTCTACTATCGCCACATTAGGTTCGGGCAGAAAACCATAGCGAATATCCTGGGAAGTGGTGGAGAGATGGGTATCAGTATAGTAGGTTTTGTGTGCATTGATATTGGCACGCATATCCTTCACATTTTGATAAGGCATGCGGAATGAAATGGCATTCGCTCTTGCCAAGGCGCCATCCATCTTGTCGCCGGAAGAAGCACCTGAATATACTGCAATTTGGAACGGCTGGCCGGAAGCATGCAACTCTTCAGCACGACGCGCCAAAGCCGAAGGCACTTCCTTCGGGCATCCAGCGGCTGTGAAACCGCTGAAACCTACTGTGTCGCCATGCTGAATTAACAGAGCAGCCTCGTCGGCCGTTACAACGTTATAATTCATTATTTATGCCTCCTTATAACTTTTATCTACTTACAATAACCATCAATCTATCTCAAAAACTGCGCAAAGTTAACACAAATTTCCTTAAAGACGTGATTTTTATGCCTTGCTAAATGATTGTGTGAATTATTTATGAGACTCAAAATGAAAGAAAACTCGCAACCACAAAGTAGTGATTGCGAGTTATTGTTCTGTAAGGAAGAAGTTCTTATTTAGCGAACGAGAACCTTCTTGCCATTTTGAATATACACACCATTGGTAGTTGGTGCTTTGTGCAGGCGGCGACCGCTAAGGTCGTACCAAATGCTTTCGCCTGCTTTGTTTGTTCCGAGTGCGTTGATAGATGTGGTGTTGTCATACGCCAGAACTGCAGAGTATGCAGGAAGTGTTGCCGGTGCGGCAATTAAGTTGGCATTTGCATCAAGCGTGTAAAGGCCTTCACTTTCGTTGCTGCTGCGCACAGCCACACCAGTAAGCAAGTTGCCTTCTGGCGCAGAATTTTGAGTCGTGGTCTCTGTGAGGGTGTATGAACCGCTCGTAGAGGAGATAAGTACACAAGGCGTATTAGCAGGAACAACGTTACTCTCGAATGATGTGAATTCCACACCGCCGTCATCCTTCGCCGTAACAGCCATAGCCGTTATACCATCGGGAAGTTCCACTGAGAATGGTAGGAAAAGTGTGGTTGCTGCAT
The DNA here is from genome assembly GCF_003265305.2 of Pseudoprevotella muciniphila. Taxonomy (NCBI): domain Bacteria; kingdom Pseudomonadati; phylum Bacteroidota; class Bacteroidia; order Bacteroidales; family Prevotellaceae; genus Pseudoprevotella; species Pseudoprevotella muciniphila. The sequence continues at coordinate 2,232,145 of NZ_CP033459.1, forward strand.
TGCCGCCATTGCTTGCTTCTGTTGTTACGGTGAAGGTGCGTGCCGGCTCAATAAACCATTTTGCAGATTCTGTGCTTGCAGTAGCACCAATCACTGTGCCATTGTTGAGCGATACATAATTGGTAACGGAGGATCCTAAATCGCGCAATCTCCATTGGTCAATAGAGTTGGGAGCGTTCGCGATGTCATAGTAATGTGTTGAAGGATTCTCTTCCAATGTAGTTGTAGCAGAACTCTTTGTCTGTCCCATGAACCGTCCGTTTTCAGGATTAAGCAGATAGTATGAGCCCGTATTGCCAATGGGCAGAACTTGCCAAAGTTGTGTGCGTGCACTTTCGTTACGTCCGTCTTGAGAAACTGTCGTGGCATCAATGTCTGCCTTCAACGTAGCAACTGTTGCTGTTGTCTTAACGTTGATAATGCGATAAAGCATATCTTCGCGTAGTTCCACACGTGAAGCGTTGAGTGCAAAATTGTTATACGCCTGTTGAAGTGTATTGAATGCAGTATTGCTGAGTGTGTAGTTTTCAGATGCCGCTACAAGTTCATTTACTTCTGCACCATCATATTGTCCTACGCGGTTGCCGAGGTTAGCGGCTGCAACTTCTGCGAAAGACTGCATTTCAGAGGCCGCTTCATCGATATTGATGTTCGAGGCACCTCTGTAAACGCTCAACTTACCTTGCCCGTCGTTGGTTAGATAAACAGCAACGTCTGTACCCACAGGCGATAAATACCAAGTGCCGGATGTGCCGCCATTACTGATGCTCCAACCGTTGTATGGCCCGTCGCAAATGAAAGGAAGGTCGGAATTGACTGGCTCGGTTTCAAATGCCAATGGGAGTGCTGCACCGGCGGCACGGTTGTAGATGCGATAGCCAGTGATGTTGTTGCCAACGAAGCACCACAAGTCGGAGTCGTCCATGGTGGGACGTTCTGTGTTGAATATGTAATAATGACCAGGGGCATCAGCCGTCCATTGCATGTACTTCCCACCCACGCGAATACGATACCAATGGGTGGTGTCCGCAAACTCACCATTGACGATGGTTGTCGGTATAACTGGAACGCTTTGGAGTTGGCGAGTATAAATACATACCGCTACGGCGGGTCCGGTCATTACTGTAGATGGAAATCTCTCGCCGTTGCCTTGTACCAGAGATGTGCGTTTATAACCGTCAAATGCAGGAGGAGAAAGGCGGTTGTTGGTTTTTGCGTAGGTTTGAATGTCCATTAAGCGCATATTTTCGCCATCGCTCTCATAACATAAATAGGTTACAGGGTAATATTTGTCAGAATTAGTAAGCGTTACAGGTATGATTTGGTAACGTGAGTTTCCTTCGCTGTCACCCCAGCCTACTGGTTTCTCTGCCGTGGCATTAAGATACTGTGATGAGTTTGCATTATATAGGTTGAAACTTCCTGTAGTAGCGCTCTCTGTTACCGTAAAAGTTATGCCTTCTTTGCCCGTTGATACACCGCCTGAAAAACCGGAGATGTATTTACCTTCCATGGTAGAGAATTTCCATTCATCGCCAATCTTATGAGCAACAAAAACGTATGCCATCTTAGTAATGTCGTTCAAAGCAGGTCTGTTGCTATCGAAAGTCAGCGCTTCTCCTGCATCGTAGGCATATTTAGACTTACCGGTACTATAGAACAAGAAAGTAAGTCCGTCGGTCAGTTGGTCAAGACTCGTGATAGCCGTTCCTATAGAAGAAATAACAGGTACTTCAGTGCGATTTGTATCGTAGATTTTAGCCTTTGCCGTAATTTCTTTCTCGGCTTCAGGGCTAAGATTGCCTGCTTCTTCAAATGAAAGAAAATCGGGTGTCTTTCCGTTGTCGCCTAAAAAGAGAATCTGTGAGGACGCGGAAGGGTTGTTTAGTGCGATGACTTGTCCTTCGGCAAAACCAATCCAACAACCTTGCTGGTCAGTGGATAGAAGTTGAATCATTGTCGGACTGCTCTGGAGCGGACATGCACCATTCGCAGCAGAAAGGAATGCGTTGGCTTCAATGTTATAGATAAACACTTGTCCCGTAGCGGACGATTTTGTTATGGCCCACCGGTGGGCGTCATCGGCAGTAGGAGAGGAGAGACCGTCGTACTTCGCCATCTCAGTGTTGGCATAGAGATAGCCACCTTCTTTTGTATGTATGTAGTAGGTTTTGCTCGAACTTAAATCATCAAGCGACAATATGTTCGCAGCATCGATCTGCAAAGCAGTCGTCAAAACCATTAAAGCGATAATAAGTCGTTTCATAATATTTTATGTATGGAGTTTAGGGTGATTATTTAGGTTCGTAGCATTTAACTCGTGTACCGTCACATCCCACAGCCATGATGTATGCGGGTTCTTCGGTTTGGTTTTTAGTTTTCCAAATGACATGTGTGTAGCGGTCGGAACTCTGGCTGTCCCCAAGTCCGTAAATCGAGCAATGGAGTAGTTTGCCGTCAGCCGTGTAGGTCTCGTAACCCACTGCGCCTTGCCATGCGTAATTATCCACTTTGACCACTTGGTGCCCGTTCAGTTCTGTAGGTGTGCAGGCTGTACCGACAGGAAGTAAATCGCGCAGTTTGATATCATCACGGAAAATATGAACGTTGTAGCCGTTTATGTAAATGATCTCGGCAGGTGCTTTCGGGAATTTCCTGCGTTCTATGTTGGTGCGTAATGTCTTGTATTGCGCTTCAGTAATGGTATAGTAGTCGCCACTATAGTCAGCGAGATAAAGGTTGTTCATTGGTATAAGCATTCCTGCTTTTTCATAGAAGGGCAGGAAATCCAACTTCGCGCTTGCGCTGAAATATCGTAGGAAATTCAATCTACGTGTAGAGTTGTTGCTCTCATCTCTGATGGTAGCAGTCTTGCGAATGAGTTCGTACCAATCAGGATAAGCATCAGTTGCTTTTTCTGCAACTCGCGTATAAAGAAGCAACTGCCATAGCGGAACGAGGATTTTGAAGGGATCGCTACCTGTCTGCCAAATTTCGCGATTGACCACGTTGTCGGTAAGGAAGCGTTGCATACGACCACCACGCACACTTCCTATGATGCAGTCCATGTTTTCGTCTTCAAGACGCAACCAGTTACCTGACAGGGTATATTGTACCCATGCCGACTTAATGTTGTTTGTAACCTCGGTCATACCTACCCATCGGAAAGCGGGAACTTGGTTGTTGTGACCTAACTCATGAGCCAATCCCCACGTTTCAAGTCCTACGGGAGTTACCCAGCCTCCAAATGATCCCCAACCACAGAATGAACCTTCCGTACTGGCAAAGAGACCTGATTGGGCAGGACGTACGAACTGATGATTCTTCGGGGCGCGACCATGCTTGAAATATCCCAGGATTTCCCATTCACGCCAGATTACGCTATCCAACTTCTGTGCTAATTCAAGGCCTCGGGCAGGGCATTGTGCTTTAAGTGCATAGAGAGGTGCTACCATGTGGATACGTGGGGTGAGGATGTCAAGCACTTCTGTCTTGGCATTTGCAAGAAGGTCTTTCCAAACAGTGTTATCGTCTGTGTCGAGGTTGAAATAACCGTTTTCCTGTCCATAAATAAAGTGGAGGTTAACGTTGGGCGCTGTCTTGTAATCGTTGGCATAATAAAGCACGTAACTTGTGCCGCGATTGAGAGCAGTGAAAACATTCAGACCATCTTGCAGCGCATAAGTTGAAGAAGCACCCATACCATCAAGGGCAAGGTTGTATATCTGAAGTTGAATGTCGCGGTCACCGATGCCGTTTGCCATGATTGCGACCTGCTCACCAGCATCAAAATAAATGCCGGTTGGGTTCTCGTGCTGGTCGTAAGGATGGGCATTGCACAGTTCGCCCCTTAAATCCCAATAAGGCCTATATGCTTGGTATGTCCCTACGCGATATTTTGTGCTGTAAGTGCCGTCAAACAAATCCTGTGCAAGTTTCTTAAGCAATGGGTTTCTTATGGTGTCTATATTTGCTTGAGTAACTCCGGGTTTGAGTTTTGAGTACAGGTCATCCAGAAAGAGACTGCTATACATTGGTCCCGTTTCTGAATCGTCGAAAAATTGGATTTCCGCAGCGGAAATATAAGCGTTATAACCACTGTTTACCACAATTCGTACGGCTTTAACATTGTCCACTCCATCGCCTGAAAAGTTGAACGTCTTCATCTTATCGTTGTTGTCGAACGTTGCAGAGCCGGCTGAAGTATAGCCATTGCCATTGTTTATTGAAATCGTAACATCCCTAAATACACCAGTGCCGTTGCCACGAGGAATATAGACGATACGATCCAAATGTTGGGCCTCATCAAATATGAATGTGAGAGTTACAGGAAACGATGTGCTACCATCACTCCAAACACTGTGGTAGAATGTGGAACCATTGCCGTCTGTCGCATTAGTGATGGGCGTATTCTCTTTAGCGCTTTCTTCTGAAGTGGCAGTGGCTTTGCTAACTGCAATAGGATCGCCAATTACTGACAAGATAGGGTTAGCCTGTTGTGTCAATGCTATCTTCTTATAATCATTTCTAGAAGAAATGGTGAGTTGTGCTGTGCGCTCTTTGTCGCTGTTCTTACTAATGTTAAGTAGTACACCGTCGCTCTCCTTAGTTGCAGTAAGCCATGAGGCATCTACCTCAACATTGTAGTCGAGTCCGCCAACCCCGATTTTAACTTTCTGTTCTTCAAAACCAAAGGTGCGCGAAGTGTTACTCGCAACAAAAACAGAGGCAGTTGCTGATGGTACTAAGTCTTGCGCTAAAGCAGACAAGGAGACACCCAGCGAAATCATAGTGATAAAAACTCGAAGTACATTACGAGATTTTTGCCTAAAGCATACCGCTAAGCGGCTTGTAGTCTTTAGTGCTAAAAAAGGTAAAGAACTGTGCATTCTCATCTTGTTTTTAATGGTACTTATATTTTAAAATTCTCTAAAATCTATAATAAGACGCTACAAATTTACACAAAATTTCTCATAATCAGTAAGATTGAATAAAATTATGCGCCGTTTTCGCCATTTTTTAAGTTTAAATAAGAAATGCAAGCCCGATTTGGGCTTATAAAACACCCCTTTATTTTTTGAGTTCTTCTTTGAGGAATGGGGCTGTAAAACCCTTTCGTTTTCGGCTGACTTCTTCGGGAGTGCCTGTCGCCACGATGGTGCCACCACCTCTGCCCCCTTCGGGACCCATGTCGATGATGTAGTCTGCGCTTTTGATAATGTCGAGGTTGTGCTCAATGACGATGACTGTATTCCCCTTATCAACGAGGCGATTGAGTACACCGAGGAGTACCCGAATATCTTCAAAGTGTAGGCCTGTAGTGGGCTCATCAAGAATGTAAACAGTCTTTCCTGTGTCTCGCTTGGAGAGTTCTGTAGCGAGTTTCACGCGCTGGCTCTCACCACCACTGAGGGTGGTGCTGCTCTGCCCGAGCTTGATGTAGCCGAGGCCTACGTCCTGCAACACCTTGATTTTGTTGAGAATGTGCGGAACGTTTTCGAAGAACTCTACGGCGCGGTTGATGGTCATGTCGAGCACATCGGCTATTGACTTACCCTTGTAGCGCACTTCGAGTGTTTCGCGGTTGTAGCGTTTGCCGTGGCACGACTCGCAAGGTACATAGACGTCAGGCAGGAAGTTCATCTCGATGGTCTTATAACCATTACCCTTGCATGTCTCGCAGCGTCCGCCTTTTACGTTGAATGAGAAACGTCCCGGCTTGTAGGCACGTATCTTCGATTCAGGTAGTTCCACAAATAGATTCCGAATGTCGCTGAACACACCGGTATATGTGGCAGGATTCGACCGTGGTGTCTTGCCTATGGGCGACTGGTCTACACTGACCACTTTGTCTACATGCTCAATGCCTTCTGTTTGTTCGTAGGGCAAGGGGTCTGTCAGAGAGCGATAGAATTTCTGCGAGAGGATGGGTTGAAGCGTGCCGTTGATGAGTGTTGATTTGCCACTGCCGCTGACACCTGTAACGCAGATAAACGTCCCGAGAGGAAATTCTGCCGTGATGTGCTTCAGGTTGTTGCCGCTGGCACCTGTAAGGCGAAGAATGTTGCCGTTGCCTTTGCGTCGGGATGCAGGTATTTCTATCTGTCTGTTGCCATTGAGATAATCGGCAGTAAGGGTGTGCGCTTCGAGCATCTCCTCCGGTTTGCCCTGAAAGACCACTTCTCCTCCGAGACGCCCTGCTTTTGGCCCCATATCGACTATGTAGTCCGCTGCGAGCATCATGTCTTTGTCATGTTCCACCACGATGACTGTGTTTCCTGTGTCTCGCAGTTGTTTGAGCGAGTTGATAAGGCGGATATTGTCGCGTTGATGCAGACCTATGCTCGGCTCGTCGAGGATATAAAGCACGTTGACGAGTTGTGAACCTATCTGTGTGGCGAGTCGGATACGCTGGCTCTCTCCACCGCTGAGTGTCATTGTGGCGCGGTTGAGGTTGAGGTAGTCAAGACCTACGTCGAGGAGGAATTTCAGGCGCGAATGGAGTTCCTTCAGGATTTCGTGGGCTATGACGGCCTGATGGCCGTGGAGGTCAGTCTCTACATTGTTGAGCCAATCGTAGAGTTCGCTGATGTCCATTGCTGCAAGTTCTGCAATGTTTTTGCCGGCAAATCTGTAGGACAGTGCTTCCTTGTTGAGGCGGGTGCCGTGGCAATGCGGACAAACAGTAGTCTTGGCAAAACTATCTGCCCACTTCTGTGCTGCTACAGTCATCTCCGCGTCTGCCATCTGCTGGATGTACTTCACCAGTCCGCTGTATTCCACGTAGTAGTCATTGGTGGTTCCTGCCACTTTTGCAGGGATGCGTAGCCGGTCTGCCGAACCGTTGAGGATTTCATCGATGGCTTCCTCCGGGATATCGCGAATGGGGGTCTTGAGGTCGCTGTCGTATTTCTGAAGCACTGCTTCAAGTTCCTGAAAGATGAACGTCTTGCGGTATTTACCGAGAGGAGCCAACCCACCATCATAGATGCTGACAGCATCATTGGGTACCACCTTTTCACGGTCAATCACGCTGATGTAGCCCAGACCTTTACATTTCGGGCAGGCACCGCTGACGCTGTTGAACGAGAAATTGTGTGGGGCAGGCTCGCGGTAGGAGATGCCGCTGATGGGGTCCATGAGGCGCTTGCTGTAATAGCGAGCCTCGTTGGTCTCTGCATCAAGAAGCACCATCAAACCATTGCCTTGCTGAATGGTCTGTGCCACGCTCTTCTGCAACCGCTCGCGGTCTTTTGCCTTAACGGCAAGGCGGTCAACAACCACCTCTATGTCATGGTTTTTGTATCGGTCCACCTTCATGCCGCGCGTAACTTCCTTCACTTCGCCATCCACTCTTACATGCAGAAAACCTTTCTTCCTGACGCTCTCGAAGAGTTCACGGTAGTGCCCTTTGCGATTGCGTACGAGAGGAGCAAGCAGATACACTTTCCGACTCTCATAGTCAGATAGAATGAGGTCAACAATCTGTTCTTCCGTGTAGCGCACCATCTTCTCACCGCTTACATACGAATAGGCGTCTGCGGCTCGGGCATAGAGCAGGCGGAGAAAGTCGTAAATCTCAGTAACGGTGCCAACAGTGGAGCGCGGATTCTTGTTGGTCGTTTTCTGTTCGATGCTGATAACGGGACTCAGACCGCTAATCTTGTCAACGTCGGGTCGCTCGAGGTTGTCGAGGAAGTTGCGGGCGTAGGCGGAGAATGTCTCGATATATCTGCGTTGGCCCTCGGCATAGAGTGTGTCGAACGCAAGCGAACTCTTTCCGCTTCCGCTCAGACCTGTGATGACACTGAGGCTGTTGCGAGGTATCTCTACGTCCACATTCTTCAGATTATGGACTCTGGCACCGAGTACTTCTATCTTTGAATCCATCGTCGGGTGATATCAGTTTCTTTAATCTTTCTGATAGGAGAAATCTATTCTTCCCATGTGAGCCATGCGGAAATGAGCCAATGGTTTTGGTTATTGTCTGACATGGGCTGGGCTTTCGGGATGGCAATGTTCAGGGAATGATTACCTTTGACAAGCGTGCCCAAAGAGATATTCACGGGCGGTACATCGCTGCCAGGACACCAACCGGAACGGCTTAGGTCAGACGATGCAATAGGTTCTTCTATGATTTTGTGCTCACCCCTTGCATGACCGATGTATTGAACATCACGCTGTTTTAGCCAAACGCCGGTAGAAGGATTGAAGCGGCGGAAAGAAGCGCAGTCGTTGCGCCAAGGTGTGAAACGCTTTACTTCGTTGCCGTCAAGACTGATGACATTCTCGCAGGGTGAGAACTCATCACCTCCTTCTTGTCCGCCGTGTCCAGTAGTAACGTAGTGAAGTGTCACATTCTTGGCTGTAGAAGGCAAAGCGAAGGGAACTTCAAGATGGCGACGTGCAAAAATATCGCAGTATTCTTGTCCGAAGTATTGTATCGTGTTGAGCAAGGGAAGCACTCGCCGTTTTGGTGCTTTGTCCGCTTTGAGCGTGCTTTCCGTGACAGTAAGGGTTACCGTGGCTTTGTAGCCGGCTTTCAGCCAACTGTCTATGGCGAGACCGATGTAAACACTGTCTTGCAACAATGGTAAACGGTCTGTGATGTCCTGTTCCCATTCTACGTAAGGCGCGAAGCCATCAATATAAACAGGTGTGCGGCGCTCTCTGCTGATGCTGTCGGTGGGATTAAGGCCACCTACACCGAAGGGGGTAATGAATCGGATGAGTTCTACTGTGGGTTGGTAGCCTTCGCTGGAAATGATGCCACGTAGGCGTTCGTATCGCGTGCTGTCCAATATCGGATATTTCTGACGCTCTTGTGCTACCCCAATCATGCTGATTTCAGATGTAGCGGGAATGACAAAAATGCTGCCGGTCTTGTCCCAAGGGTCGCCATTCGACGTGAGACGCACTGTGATGCTCACTCGTGTGTCGCGGGCATAACGCGGCAGGCAGATTTTTTTAAGTACAATGCGTCCGTTACCTACGACAAGATGCGACCCCATGTCTGTGAAACCATTGGGATAGACATCAGGGTCGAAATTGACAATCTGATTCTGAAAAATAACGCGATTATATACGGTGTCGTATCTGGCTGCGCTCAAAGTGGTTGCTAACAGCGCAAAGATAATAGCGATAGTGTGTTTTAGTTTCATGAGTTTTCTTGAAAGTTGACCAAAGTGCAAAGATAACGATTTTCTGCGGAATAGGGTAGTAAACCTGTAGTCAATGCATAAAAAATCCCCGCACAAATAACGGATGTGCGGGGACGATATGGTGTTGTACTGTCTTTAGCAGACTTTCTCGAGTCGTTTCATCATAGCAAACATGAAGATTGCTGCTACAAGGCAGACACCGAGGAATACACTCCAGCACACCCACAAGGGAACGGCACCCCAAAGCAGACCACCTACAACAACGAGTTGGTTACCAATGGCTGTAGCAACAAACCAACCGCCCATCATCATACCCTTATACTTAGGAGGTGCAACCTTTGAAACAAAGGAGATTCCCATTGGTGATAGCAGTAATTCACCAAAAGTTAGTACGAGGTACACCGCGATAAGCAGATTGGGTGTAACGTCAGCTACATGAACTGCTACGGGATTACCATCGGGTCCCATCTCGGTTTGAGGCATTGGTAGTCCAAATGATGCAAATGCCATCAGAGCATAAGCTATGGCAGCCACTATCATACCATAGGCTATCTTACGAGGTGCAGAAGGTTCCTTGCCTTTTGCTGCTAATGAAGCAAAAATCGCCATTGATACTGGAGTTAGGGCTACCACATAGAATGGGTTGAATTGTTGGAATATTGGTGCAGAGATGGATATGCTTCCATCAGGGTCGTGTTGTAAGAAGAGGACGCATGCTGCAGCTGCAATAACAGCCACCGAAATTAAACGCCCCTTAGTTGTCTTCGATTGGAATAGCGAGAATAGCGCATAAACAATGAAGATTATAGCAACGAGATTCCACACGTCAAAGCACATTGCTTGAATACCATTAGCCGATTGCGCTGTAAACTCATCTGCAAAATAAGTTAGCGACAAACCATTCTGATGGAATGCCATCCAGAAGAAGATAACCACAGCGAAAACAAGGCAAAGTGCAATGATGCGCTGTTTTGTTTCATCTTTTGATAATTCCTCTACAGGTGCAGTTTCGGCAACTTTGGCATCCTTCTTTGCGCCTCCTTCCGTATGGCGGAAGGTGTTACGGAATATATAATAGATTGCAATAGAAACAACAAGCGATGCACAAGCCACAGCAAACGAGAAGTGATAAGCATCGTTCGAACTATAACCTAATGATGTCTCAGCGTATTCTTTAATCTTTATGGCTGCAGTAGGAGCAAATAAGGCACCGATGTTGATTGCCATGTAGAAAATGGAAAAACCAGAGTCCCGCTTGTCTTTATATCGTGGATCATTATACAAGTCACCAACCATCACCTGTAGATTCCCCTTAAACAAACCCGTACCGAACCCGATAAGCAGCAATGCTCCTAACATAACAATCAATGCCAGGCTATCACCACCTAAAGGTACGGACAATAGCAAATAACCAACAAACATGATGATAATACCTGTAGTTACCATGCGGCCAAAGCCGAATTTGTCAGCCATCATGCCACCGATGAGGGGGAAAAAGTAAACAAACATGAGAAACGCACTATAGATGGTGCCAGCCATACCTGCTGATAATCCATAGTTAGCTCTCAAAAATAATGCAAAGACGGCGAGCATCGTATAGTAACCGAAACGTTCGCCCGTGTTGGCTAATGCCAACGCAAATAGGCCTTTTGGTTGTCCTTCAAACATAATTAGAAATTATTTTATTGTTATTGATTTCTGACAAGTCGGATGCAAAGATACTTTTTTATGGCCGTAAAATGACAGAAAAGGACACAAAAAAACCGGAAGTAATAACCTCCGGTTGATTTTTTTGCCAAATTCAGGCTTTATGCCAGACTGTTCACGTGCTTGGCAATACCCGACTTGAGGTTGGCTGCCTTGTTCTTATGGATGATGTTGGTCTTTGCCAACTTGTCAAGCATTTTCTGAACTTTGGGCAGGAGTTCTGTAGCCTCAGCCTTGTCTGTGGTAGCGCGAAGTTTGCGAACTGCATTACGCATAGTCTTTGCATAATAGCGGTTATGCAGTCTGCGAGCAGCCGTCTGACGAATTCTCTTTACAGAAGATTTGTGGTTTGCCATTGTAATTTTGTTTTTTATTGTAGCCCGTAGGAGAGTCGAACTCCTCTTTAGAGAATGAAAATCTCTCGTCCTAGCCGATAGACGAACGGGCCGCCTTCAAGCACTTCAACATGCGTTTTGCTGAATTGCGACTGCAAAAGTACACCGAGTTTTTTAAACAGACAAACTTTTTTCCGAATTTTTATTTAAAAAGATTACTTTTTGTCGTTGACGTGTTTTTGCAAGGTTATTTTTGTTTAACTTAGCACTCCGCTAAAATATTTTTAGATATGCTGGTAAAGAGCCGTGGCATAGTGCTGAATACATTTAAATATACGGAGGACAAGATGATATCCGTGGCATATACGGAGGCAGAAGGCTTCCGCACATTCCTCGTGCGCCGCTCTAAGTCGCCTCGTTCTGCCGTCCGGCACAACCTTTTTCAACCTTTGGCAATGCTGGAACTGGAATGGAACGACATGGCAGGTAAACAGATGTTTTACCCTAAGTCGGCAAGAGTTTATTATGCTTTCAACTCTTTGCCATACGAGGATGGAAAACGCGCCATCGGGCAGTTTGTGGCAGAATTCTTAAATTATGCCTTACGTGGAGAACCTTCGTCAAAACTTCTTTTCAATTATATAGAGCAATCGTTAGAATGGCTTGATGAATGTTCTGGCGATTATGCCAACTTTCATTTGGTCTTTCTAATGCGTCTGGCTGAAATTTTGGGTTTCGCGCCAAATGTAGAAGAATATAGCGAGGGCTGTTTTTTTGATATGGAGAGCAGTACATTCTGTCTGTCGCAGCCCTCACATCCCAAATTCCTGATACCAGAAGATGCCAAAAACTTACCCTTGCTTCTTCGAATGAGTTATTCGAATATGAAGGCTTTTAAATTCTCTGGAGCGGAGCGGAGTCGTTTGCTCACTTTTATGAACGATTATTTCAAGTTGCATCTGCCTGAATTCCCTGAGTTGAAATCGCTGAAAGTGATGCGCGAGATATTTCGGTAGATGCTTGCTGACTCAAATCAATTATTTTGACGCTTTGATGATGCTGTCTATGACTTTGGGGAAATGCTCCATTTCTAAGACGTGTACTTTCGCTGCAATGTCATCGGGTGTGTCTTTAGGACTGATCGTTGTCTTTGCTTGAAAGATGATTTCTCCACCATCGCAAACATTGTTCACATAATGGATGGTAATGCCTGTTTCTTGTTCGCCTGCGGCCTTGACTGCTTCGTGCACATGCATACCGTACATGCCTTTGCCACCATATTTTGGTAGTAGGGCTGGATGGATGTTGATGATGCGATTGGGGTAGGCAGCGGTGAGGTAGGGGGGTACCATAAGGAGAAAACCTGCGAGGATGATATAGTCCGCACCTTCGATGAGGCTAAGAATTTTCTCAGCGTCATTCCATTCGCTGCGCGTAACAACTGCTGTTTTCACATTCAGACGTTCAGCACGCACAAGAGCAAAGGCATCAGCGCGATTGCTGATGACGATATTGATATTTACTTCTGAATCATCTTGAAAATACTTGATGATGTTTTCGCAGTTTGTTCCACTGCCAGAAACGAAGATGGCAAGATTTGTCATAGGGCATTATTGTTTTTATTTTGCTTAGCGTCATAATTATATATTCTCTTTAGATCATCCGTCCTTTGTGCTGCAGAGTTTTATGACGCTTCGCGAAAGATGCCGCAAAGTTAGTAAAAAAGAACCGCTCATAGCATATCGCTACAAGCGGTTGTTCTTTTTTTGATTGTAATATTAACGTGTTATAACGTTAGAACTCTTTAACTTTATTCTCTTGTTCTCTTGTTATTTCCTCTGCTGAGAACTTCAACTTCCACGTTTGTAACACCTGCAGAGAGCATACCGATTTGCTTTGCAGCACGCTTTGAGAGGTCAACGATGCGACCTTTTGCGTATGGACCTCTGTCGGTTACCTTTACCACAACTTCTTTGTTGTTGTTGTTGGTATTGCGTACGCGCAATATAGTACCAAATGGGAGTGTCTTGTGAGCGCAAGTTAGGCTGTCTTGATGAAAGCGTGTGCCACTGCTTGTGCGGCGTCCTTGAAATTGATCACCATAATAAGAAGCCTTTCCGTGAAGTGTCTGAGCCGTTGCTCCGAGTCCTAAAAATGTGAATGCACACGTAACGATTACTAATACTTTCTTTAATTGCATAAAATTTTGTTTGCCACAAAAAAGGTCTGACAAATGTCCGACGCTGAATCGTCATACGTCTATGGTTAAAACTTATGAAGACGTCTAAAATTGACGATCTTTTTGTGATGTTTTGACGGTGCAAAAGTACGGCTTTCTGTCGGTCTGGCAAAGCGTTTTCTCCTAATAATCAGGATTTTAACATTTCAGAAAGGACGGATTTTCTTCGTTTTTTAGAAGAGTTTTAAAGATGTACACGTCTAAGTTTTAGGTAAGGTAATTATGGTGAACTTACTGTAATTCAGAAGTTAATGATTTGGAAAAAAAGAAGGCTTTTTTTGCTCATACCTGTCTGATTTTCGCTTCGGGTTTTGTGTTCACTTTCTTTCATTTTAACATTTAAAAACACTAAAAGTAAACCACGCTAAGCAATTTTGCTTTACAAATGAAAGTGCTTTTGCAAATTGGAGTTTACAAAGCAGACGGTTTTTTCGTCCGAAAATGGGCGTCAAATTGTTTCAAATGAAGGAACAAGTACAAAAACTAAAATGAAATTATCGCTGTCCTGCGTAGAACGGCAATAATTTCATACATATTTGTTAAGATAAATTGGAATTTACTTATTATCTTCTGCTCGAATTATTTTCCTGAACAAAAACATCTCATCGTTTACGCTCCAATTATCTGATTCTTCTTCGGGAACAGTTGGGCCATGATGATACTTGTTCCAGAACTCCACAATCTGGAAACCGCATTTGTTGACATAGAAATGAATATTTCGTTTCTCGAAATAGGGCGTAATGGTTTCCCATACTTCTATTTCAGGGTGCATTGCTTCAACGGCAAACCATGCGGCCTGACCAATTCCTTTGCTGTGTGCTTCGGGGGAAACGAAAAGCAACTCCAGTTCGCCTTTGGCTTCTTCGGGATTTAGTCTCAGCACAAGCCCGCCTACATGTTTACCGTCCAAGTCAATGCGGTATGCCTCTGCACCGTCGCCATCAATGCTTTGCTCAATTGTCTTTCGGGAAATAACCTCCTCGCCTTCCTCTGTCCGTTCATCACGCATACCGAACTCAACCTGTGCACCATACCTGAAAGCCCATTGGTTGTCAAGAATGAACTGCTCATAATCATCCTGGCGTAAGGGAGAAAGATTTATTTCTATTCTATTTTCACTCATATAAATTCCGATTTATCTTAATATGTTAACATTGCAAAAATATAGAAAGATTATGTGTTGAAACTACTTTATGATTATCAGATTTGTTAAGATAAATTGGAATTTAAAGCACTCGCTTCAGGAAATCCTTTATCAAGTGGGCTATCTCCGTGTGGTGACTCTCTAAGGCGAAGTGGCCGCTGGAAAACTTCCTGCATCTCCTTCTTGAATGCGACGGTCTCTTCTTTCCTGAGAGGCAAAAGCTGTATATTCATATGCTCTTATTCCATTGATGAAGGGATATACTCTTCCAGAAACTCTGCTGCATCGGCTACACAGTCAGGGCATCCTCTGAGTACCACCTTTGTACCCACGCCCTTTAGCAATTTACATCGAGTGGCTCCGTTCCTCTCCTGGAACTTGGTCATCATCTCTCGCATCTGCTTCATGGATTTGGCTTTGTCCTTGTTGACCATGCCAAGAACCATACCGGCACCCACAAGTGCTCCACAGGTTCCTTCCATATTGCCCATTCCTGCACCGAAGGAGTTGGCAATGTTCATGGCCAGTTCTTCATCAATTCCTGCTATATCAGCGTATGTGTGAAGGATGGCCTGGGCGCAGTTGTGACTTCCGCACCTCTTTTTCTCGGCAGCTATATGTTTCCTTGTATTCATGTCAATTTACTTTTTGAATGACGGTATAACATACACTGGCTTCTCTTCGTGGTTGTTGCAGTCATGGTGGTCACACGATTCCTGAGAGTCATTCAGTTTTCCATCCAAATAAGCCTGGAGTACATCTTCTACCGTTCCGTGACATCCCCTGATGACTGAGATACCATGAGCAGAAAGCTTGTTGTAGGCCCCCATGCCCATATTGCCAGCCAGCATCAGGGTTATTCCCATCTCCTGCATGACAGAAGCAATATTCGACTTGCAACCACACCCCTCAGGCGAGTCCAGACGTTCCTGGTAAATAACCTGATTCTGTTCATCGAGCGTAAAAACTGTATAATAGGCACAGTGACCGAAGTGGTCATCAATCATACCTTCACGTGTTGGAATTGCTATTTTCTTCGCCATTATTATAATTATTTTTATTTCTGATTCTTTGATTCGTTAAATTGGAATTTATGAACACCCGTCCCCTCTGTAACTTTGTGTCGGTATGATAAATCTACCTTGTGTGGTTGTACGGTCAAGACTGCCACAGGAACCGAACATAATGAACTTTGATGCTCCAGTTAGCCAGCTTACAAGATGACATTGAGAGGATGCTACTGCTGAACCTATTCCTGACAGGTAGAAAGTTATCGTAACTCCTTTATAAGTTGTTTTATAGATATGCGTGTCGCCATTGCAAGCCGACATAGTTGCAATAATTTCAGATTCGTAGGAATCAAGTAAATGCCGATGAATTTCCTTCGTGAATATTATCAGGCATATATCTGCAAAATCTCCACGTCTGCCGTAGAAATCAAACAGATTGATCATTGGTTCAGTTTCAATATCATAACTATCAGTAATCATAGCATATTGAATCAGATGTGAGTTTTATATTGCTCCGGTATCTCAAGATTGAAAGTTCTGCATAACAACAGAACATCGTGGACATCATTTTCATCGTATTCATATCCAAGATGGAACTGTACCTGTGCCTCCGGGTTTATGCAGAACACCTCAATATTCCCGATTTTTCCTTTACCTGAGAAAGTTTCGCTTGGGAAAGTGTATCCGTCATATAGAATTCCATCTTCGACATATTCGAAACAATGCAGATCGATTATTCTTCCGTTGTCATCTTTCCAGACAGTATGGCTGTCGGTCGTATAGTCCATTATAACTTCTCTGTATCCCTTCCCTGTAATCACGGATATGGTTATACAGTAGTCTTTCTTCTCTACGAACAGATCGATGTCGTTATGTATTCTTGTTTCTCTGCCTATAAGTGCATCGACACCCCAACCGCCGTCCAAAAATACCTTTACAGATGCTTCAGACAGCATTTCAAGAATCTCACATACATCAAAACAAGTTACCATAAAATTCGAATTTATAGGTTTCTGATCAATGATAAATCACCACTTGACAAAGCTTTGAAATTGCGCTCAATTTTCTCAATGTCCCAATCCCACCATTTCAGTTGCAGCAGAAAGGCGATGAATTCGTCATCAAAACGCATCCTGACCACTCGGCAGGGATTTCCCACGGCAACAGCGTATGGAGGAATGTCTGAGGCAACAACAGAGTTGGCTCCGATAATTGCTCCGTCACCTATGTGAACGCCTGGCATGATGGTAACATGCTGGCCAATCCAGACATCATTGCCCACAACGGTATCACCCTTCAGAGGCAATTCATCTTTCACTGGAGCAATGGCACTTCCCCAGTCGCCACCAATGACATAAAACGGATAGGTTGTCACACCGTCCATCCTATGATTGGCTCCATTCATGACAAACTCCACACCCTTGGCAATAGCGCAGAATTTGCCAATAATCAATCGGTCGCCTATGAAATCGTAGAAATGAGTGACATGCTTCTCGAACTGGTCAGCACCATCCACATCATCGTAGTAAGTATAGTCGCCGATGATGATACGCGGGTTCTTCACCACGTTCTTGATGAAGCAGAGGCTTGGAATCTTCGGATTCGGAAAAGCCTCATTGGGGTTGGGTCTATTATTGATTTCCATAAATTCCGATTTATCTTGATACGTTAGCATTACAAAAATATAAATAAATTCTGTGTTCCAACTACTTTATGATTATTAAATTTTCATTAGTGTCCACCCTAAAATCAAAAGCAGGTACCTAAAGCAAATGTAGCTCGGTGCCTGCTTGAAATGATTGTTATTGTTTAGCGTTGCTTGCTATCAGAAAAGGTTTATTTCTTTCCCTTGCAACATTCTGCTTTTTGCTTGCAGCCTTTTTGCTCGCTCTTGCATCCTTCTGCTTTGGCTTTGCAGTCTTTTTGCTCGCCTTTGCAGCCCTCTGCTTTAGCTTTGCAGTCTTTTTGCTCGCCTTTGCAGCCCTCTGCTTTAGCTTTGCAGTCTTTTTGCTCGCCTTTGCAGCCTTCTGCTTTGGCTTTATCACATTCTGGTTTCACCTTGTCGCATTCAAATTTTTGCGATTTGCAGCAAGCACATTTAGAGCAATCCTTGCAGTCGTTACAGTCCTTGCAATCTTTACAACATTTGCAGTCCTTGCAGTCTTTGCAGTTTCTTGCCACTTTTTCTTTGCAACAGTCGGCTTTGGAACCTTCTGTCTTTGCACATTGTGCACTCACTGAGATGGCGATGAATGCCATCATTAGAATTGATAAGATTTTTTTCATTTTTCTATTATTTATTGTTTATTGTTTATTCTGCATTGATAGTTGCGCCAGATGTTATTGCCTGATATTCTGGTGAATACATGCACTGAATGCGTGCAGGCGCACATTGGTAAACGCCGCCGCGGTCAATGCGCATCGTTTCTGTAAGTACATGTGTGCCTTTAGCAAACTTCTCGAAGAAGAACTTGGTGTCGGCATCGCGTACTTCCCTGTATGCACCACCGGCTGATGTCCATTTGTAGTCGCTGATCTGATCGACTGGCTCGAGACATGCGGCGCGGCCTGTGCGAATAGTAACGTAGTCGAAGTCGCGCTCAGCCTTGATGGTGAACGTCATGCGTACGTTCTGGCCTTTCTTCAGCACTTCGCCTGTATTGACGGGGCGCCATTTGCCGTTGTCTTCCATCTCGATGGTGCGGCTGATTTGGAAGCCTTGTCCTTTACCGACAACCTGTTCCAGCGGCAGGGTGTAACTGGCATAAATGCCACCCCAACTGAGGCCGTCGTCATGCTTTTTAAGTTCTATCTTGTTGGCACAAGTCTTGTCGGGAGTGGTGTATTTGTCGCAATAGTAGCCCACGGTTTCACCGCCTTTTGCACCGGCAGATGTGTTGCCGTCGATAAATTTCTTACCCTGTAGCAGCGTGTAGTGTACAGGAAGCGTTTCTTTCTTCAGGTCGGACACAGCCTGGCTGCCGGAGTTGAGCAGAAGGGCGTAGGTGGCATCAAGGGTGCTGCTCGAAGTTTCCCACATCTGAGTGCGCTTGCTCTGCATCAGCCAGAGGCGCATATCCTTCAGTTCGTCAACATATTTACCATTGCCCATGAAGGTAATGGCTTCCATAGTGGAGGTTTGAGACGGAATACGGTAGGAACTGTACGTCATAGGAGCACGGCGAGTGTCGAAATACCTGCCCTTTTCGGGTGTGCTCACGGTGTGTTCCATCAGGCTTTGCAGGGCAATGTCTGCAC
The DNA here is from genome assembly GCF_003265305.2 of Pseudoprevotella muciniphila. NCBI lineage: Bacteria > Pseudomonadati > Bacteroidota > Bacteroidia > Bacteroidales > Prevotellaceae > Pseudoprevotella > Pseudoprevotella muciniphila. The sequence goes on from NZ_CP033459.1 coordinate 2,250,999, forward strand.
TCTCTTTCTCGTTGTAGTAAGAGAGTACGACGGCACTGTGCGACTTGGTGTACATGTCCTGACCGCTGACGTTTTCTTTCACTCTTTCTAATAGATATTGTATGTCCTTCTTGTTCTTTCTGTCCATCGGTTTACCTTCTGTCAGAGCAAGAGCATAAAGATAGTTCAGACCGAGATAACTGCAGCCCTTGTATTTGTACTTCTTCATCTCTTCCACATATTTGTGCATTTCTGTCGTGAGGTAGTTCATACCATCGTTGAACATACGTTTGGTTTTTGTGTCGCCCGTAAGTTTCTGCAGGCGAGCAAGGATTACGCAGATGCGCGATGTGATGTATGGACTGCCGGGACTGAGAGGACACCAACTCCATGAACCATCAGCATTTTGAAGTTTCTGGAGGTTGGCGAGGGTATTATTGACCTTTGCGGCATTCTCGTTGTCGTCGAAGAGGCTGGCGAGCGCATTGACTCGTTCTGTCTCGCGCTGAGATTCGCGTACCCATGGCGACTCGTTCAGCAATGTAATCTTAAGGTCCTCGTTGCGGTTGAGCACGCTCGCCCAACTCTTGTCGTTTTCTGTGGGTTTGAAGGCTTTCTTGATGGCCGGATTGCTGTCGGCAATGTGTTTTGCCAAGAGTACAGCGTAAAGGCGCGTAGCCCAACTGTCGGATGTGAGGCATTCTCTGTCCGCCAGAACGGGGAGCGTGTTGACCACGTACCAGGTCGGGTTGCTTGAAATCTCTACGGTGAGTACTTTGTTGGCAATATCTTTCGAATCGCTCCAAAGTGTGTCAATCTTGAGGGTCTCAGTACCCGAATTCTTCATGCTGAAAGGCAGAGTGCTGATTACCTGTTCGCGACTGGTAAGAATGGGCAGATAGTGCTCTTCTCCATCGCTGAAGTTGCCGCCTTTTCCGGTGATGCGGCAAATAACCACACCGCTGCCGCCAAGTTTGCTGACATCGATGTCGAACATGGCTGCGTCAGACTTGCCGGCAGCCAGGTCGAATTTCTTACGTAGTGTTTGCAAAGGTTTCTGTGTCTCGGCATCAAGGATCTGGCAAACCACTTCTCCGCGGATTTCTTTCTCGTCAATGTTGGTCAGCATCACAGGAATCTGTGCCTTGTCGCCTTCGCGTACGAAGCGCGGCATATTTGGCTGAACCATAAAGAGTTTGCGAGCCACCACTTTGTCGCTGAGGAAACCATAGTTCATGTCCTGAGTATGGGCAAGAGCAAGGAAGTTCCACTGCGTGAGGCTCTCCGGCAGGGTGAAGTTGATGGTAACCTCGCCGTCATCGTCAGTGCGCAGAGAAGGATAGAAGAATGCTGTCTCATTGAAATTGGTGCGAGGACTTACGTTAGTCGCATCGTCATCACCGCTGCCTTCTGTCTTTGTTTCATTAACATTTTCTTGTTCATCAACCAACATCCTGCCAACTTGTTTCTCTCTTACTGCAGATCTCAAAGGTGCTGCTGCCAACGCATCTTCATAATACGCCACTCCATACAATTTCCCGCCAGTCCAATGTGTGAAAATAAGGTTCTTGTCGCTGCGATGATCGTAACTGTAATTTCCTCTGAGATAGGTGGTGGAGAATGAGCGTGAGTTCCATTTCGTTGTTGGAATTTCGCGAGAGAAGGAATGGCTGAAGTACCAGGAATAGGGTATGAGGGCGTCGAGCGAAGCATCGTACAGACGAGTGATGACTGCCGCATTAGCAGGTGTTCCGTCGGCGTTCTTGACCTTCAACCGCCATTCTTCTTTCTGACCGGGAGTAAGTTCGCTTCTGAATGTGGACCAACTCAAGTCTATTTTTTTGTTTGGCAATGGCTTCTTTAATGTTACATCGGCAGTGTAGAGACCATCGTCTTTTACGAAGGCGAAGTCAAAGCGTGCTGCATCACCATACTCGGGCTTGTAGGCAAGATGGAACTGATATAGTGTGTCGGTGAATTGTATGCGGCGGCTTTCAACAAGTCCTTCGTTGGTCACTACGTCGTAGAACATCGTGATGTTGCTCTTTGGCGAGCCTACTACAACTGTCGCGGAGTCGCCCCTTTCGTTGAGTTTGACATATTTCCAGAAAACATCGTTGCTCGCAGGGTGCTTGTCTTCAAGCGAGAAGAAGAAACTCCTTATTGTACGCTTGTACTTCTCTCCTTCGTGTTCGATGGCGAGGTCAACGGAGTAACTGCCTGAAGGCGGACAATCTGTGGGTTTCAGACGCAATGGTTCTTCTGTGGAGAATGTGCCTCTGCAGAATTCTATAGTGTCCTTGCGGATGACGTAGGTGCCTTTGGCAGGAATGTTTTCACAGTTGGCATTGAGCAGATGTATGTTGATGGCGGGCAACTGTTCCTTGCAGATGGTGTTAGGCCAGTTATCATCGAGGAAGGCCTTGTGATAGGAAACGTACAGGCGGTTTGTACAGGAATGGCTCTCGCCGGCAAGCGAGGTAACGGTTGCTTCAGTGCGAAGAAGGGTGCGGCCGTAGGTGTTGCTGCCTTTCTTGACGATGACAGGAATAGAGAAATGACCGTCAGCGTCTGTAACGGTGTCGCAAATCATCTTCTCTTCTGCCAGCTCGTCTCCCCTGTAACGCCAGTAAAGCAGTTCCCTGCGCTCAGTGATGGCATGCACCTTGGCACCCTGAACGGGCAACCCGGTATAGGTCTTTACCGTACCGGTAAGCAGCACAGTGTCACCGGGAGCATACGTGCGCGTTACGGGTTCAAATTCTGTGGTGAAAGTGGGGCGCTTGTATTCTTGCACTTCGAGAGAAACGTCTCGCGAAGCCCCGGCTGTCGTGGCGCTGATGCGATAAGTACCGAGCAAACCGGACTTAGGCAGGTTGAATTCAGCGCCATAGTTGCCGAATTCATCGGTCATAGCCGTGGTGTCTGCAACTCTCTGACGGTTAGCATCGAAAAGCGATATGCTCACTTTTGTATTCGCCACGGCTTGCGTTTCATCACCATCCTGACTGAACACCGTTCCGCCCACATAAACCTTTTGTCCCGGGCGGTATATGCCGCGGTCGATATAAGTGTAAATTTTCTTATTGATGCCTAACAATCTCTGACCATATTTGCGGATGTCCGAGAACGACAAGGGTTCCAGATAGCGGTCGTCTGCTGTCTGGGCGAAGAAATAATAGTCATCGCCGTCTTTCTCGTCGTAGAAGTATTCACCCTTGTCGTTGCCAGTAAGTTCTTTGATTACTGTATATTGACCGTCTTTCTTTTGCGCAACGAGCACTTTGGCGCCAAGTATGGGGTCTCCACTCTTTGTATCGACAACGACATATCTCCGCTTGTTGTGCTCCATGAGGTAAACAATGAGTTTGAGTCTCGTGCAGTAAACAAGGGTAAGGTCCATCTCGTCTTTACCGTCATACACAGAGAACGCATAGATGCCAGGTTCGGCAGGCGACGCCAGTTCAAAGTCCTGTTGTGTCTCGCGGTATTTAATGTGCTTGTTGATGGTGAAAGCATCCGTCCTTATGAGCCGTCGGTCAAGATCGCGCCAGTTTTTACAGTTGGCGATGGACATAACGTCCTGTCCATCAAGTTTGTATAAGCGTATCTCCCCATTCTTTATAACACTTGATTTTATAGTCTGTTTACGCACCATGCCAGGATAGGTGTGTGATTCGATTGGCGAAACGTATAGACTCGGCAGATTCATCTTATCAATGAAGTTGCGAAGCGGATTGGCTCCTTCCTGCTTTCCATAGAGGCTTACTCCGCGTTCGGCTGTCGCCACGAGGACACTATCGGTGGGTTGGTTGCAATAATAATGGTCATTGAGTTCTATCATGGCGCAATAGGTGCGCACGTTGAGCGGCAGCGAACGATATTGGTCCGCCATCCTGTTGAGGAGTAACCATTCGTCTGATTCCAGGAGCTTGCCACTGTGGTTGTCTGCAGAAGATATGGAGTCAAGCATCATGAGCAAGGTGCCCTCCCTGTTGCCGCGTTGACGATAAATGGCGATGGCTTTTCCGTAGATGGCATTTCTTTCTGACGTTGAGAAATACTCTTTGTTGCAGAAACGTTGAATGAATATGTGCAGCAAATCGTTGTTATAGTATTTACTGTCCTTGCCTTTTGTAAACAGCAGGTCGTACGACGTGTATTTTGCATTGGCAAGGGCGTCCAGGTCTTTCAGGGCCTCTTTTGCAAAGAAAGAAGTCTCAGCCGCATTTCGGCGGCTCCATCTCCAGGAAGAATTCTGCTCGGCGAGGGCATGCGACCACAAGGCATGTTCCACAGGACGTGTCTCCTGTTTGTAAAGTTTCAGGATTTCTGCCTTGACCACCTGTCCGGAATCGGGGGCAATGTCATCTGCCATTTTGTATCTGGCGAAAGAACCCTTAATGAGTTGAGCGGCGTTTTTCTCTTGTTCTGCTTTTTCGCAAATCTTTTTCACTGCTTCAAGTGCCGTCTTGGGCAAATCCTTGTCTTCTGCATCTTGATAGGCTGCCCAAAGTTTCTTGTAACTCTGGGCCATCACAGAAGAAACAGCGAGGAAAAGTGTTGCGAATAGAAATAATATCCTCTTCATGGTGAAATTATTTAATTAGTATCTGCAAATGTAAGTAAAAAATGTGAAGGAAATCCTACTCCTTATTCTTTTTTAACGCAAAGAGAGTATATTTAGTGTTTTTTTATGCAACCAGTTAGGATTAAGCCGAACCACACGCGGCAATGGAGGTAACCTTGAGATACTCGACAAAGCCTATCGCTATAACCACAAAATGGGTAAGCAACGCAAGCGCAGGCCGTGGTTCTCGCGCTCATGGGCGATATCCTCTCGCGTCATCGCAGAAGAATGGCAAAAATCCGTCGGAGATGCTTTCGTAGGATTGTTTGATAATCTGGAGGAATAATTTTGCCATGTCAAATATTATGGCTATATTTGCATTATGATACAGATAATCGCATACATTTTAATAGTGTTTTTTTCCTTGCTCTCTCTGTTTGCTTTATGGGCACTTATTTCAGGTTGGAACATGCCAGCAGCTAAAAAGAAAAGAGAAGAAGGCCTTGAATATTGGAGATTAAAATCATACGGAAAAAAAGTATGGTTTAACCATCCTTTTGACAGAAGTAAGGGACTCTTCGGAAGACCTAAGAGATAAAAACTGTCTTTTTTATTCCAATTATAAACGTATTACTTTGCAATATAAGTAATACGTTTTTTTATGAATCAGCAAGATGTACGTAACATCGTCCTCAGAATAAATGATAGCGATGTACAGCAGAAAAACAAAGAAGCAACAATCATTAAGACTAAATCCTAATCTAATCAGGGGATACCTTTACAAAAGGAGTCAACCCATAACAATCAAAACAAGGCTGATAGGAGCAAATAAATGGGATTGAGCAAATGTTACTTATTTTTCCGTCTCTTTCTGAATAACCTGTAAAGCCGAAAGATTTCGCCGCCAAAAACAACTATCAGTGTTAAGAGAATAATAATGCCCCAATCCCAAAGACAAATGGGTTTTACCTCAAAGAATCCATTTCCAAATGTAACGATGAGGATTTGACCGATAAGTATGATTGCAGCGATGAATAAGAAAGTCTTACAGCCTTTCATATTGATAGCGGATTTACCTGTCATGAATGCTTTTGCATTGAACAAGTTCCAGAATTGAAACATTACGAAGATAGTGAATATCAGGCCGTGTTCGTATTGTTCGATATGTCTAGTCGACAAAGCACCGCTGAATAAATACTTAATTTCACTTAAACCCTTCGCAATAAGGTCTGGCCAAGACTTATAGAATGGTATATGCTCAAAGGAGAATGTGAAGAAAAGCGTTATGATGGCGAAGATAAAGCCTGTTACAGCAATACTCTCTCTCATGGGCCTGCTGATAATGAACGCATTCCGTTGGCGCGGCTTTTCTGTCATGACTTCTCTTGAGGGCGGTAGCGATGTCAGTGCCATGGCTGCAAAGGTGTCCATGATGAGGTTAATCCACAAAATCTGGGTGATGGTCAGCGGCATGTCAGTGCCGATGAAGGAGCCGAGCAGGACAGTAAGGCAGGCCGCCACGTTGATTGTGAGCTGGAAAAGGAGGAAGCGCTGTATGTTACGATAAAGCGAGCGCCCCCACAGTACGGCTTTGCAAATAGAGGAGAAGGAGTTGTCGATGATGGTGATGTCGGACGCCTCCTTTGCCACACTCGTCCCGTCGCCCATGGAGATGCCCACATGAGCCTGCTTGAGCGCCGGTGCGTCGTTCGTACCGTCGCCCGTCACGGCAACGACGTGCCCTTTCTTCTGCAAAATCTCAACGAGGCGCTGCTTGTCGAGCGGACGGGCGCGGGCTACAATCTTGATGTCCTCGATATGCTCCAGGAGTTCTTCGTCGGACAGTGCCTCAAACTCGGGACCTGTGATGATGTGCCGTTCGTCCTCATCATCCGCCCAGATGCCTATCTGATGGGCAATCTTCTTGGCTGTGCATGCAGTGTCGCCCGTGATGACCTTGATGGCGATATGGGCATCCAGACACTCCTTCACGGCGGCTGGCACGTCCTTACGCACAGGGTCGGCTATCGCTACAATACCAAGGAACGTGAGGCGACCGGCCGTTACGGCATGTTTGCTGATGACGTTTTCCCCCTCGTCGAGTTCCTGACAGGCAAAGGCGATGGTGCGCATGGCTTGGTTCTGGAAGTCGTGGAGCTGACGGCGTACCTCGTCTTCTGTCGCACCACCGGCGCAGTCGGCACACATGCGCAGCACGATTTCAGGTGCACCTTTCACGTAGAGCATGCGCTTACCGTTCGAAGAGCGCACCACGGTAGCCATGTATTTCCACTCCGTGCTGAACGGCAACTCTTGTAGTATCTCAACGTCCGAACGTATCTGGAGATAGTCGGCACCGTTCTGTGCCAGCCAGATGAGCAGTGCACCCTCAGTGGGGTTGCCGAGCGGTTGGAAAGTGCCGTTTGGCAGGAGTTCCAGGTGGGCGGTGGAGTTGGCACCAATGCTTTCCCTGACGATAAGGCTCATCGCATCGTCTGACAGTCTTTGCCCCTCAAGCGCATAGAACCTGGTCTCGTACACTTGCATGTTGTTCTCGGTGAGGGTGCCGGTCTTGTCTGTACAGATAACGGTGGTAGCACCCATCGTTTCGCAAGCATGCATCTTGCGCACCAGGTTCTTCTCCTTCAGCATCCTCTGCATACTATATGCAAGGCTGATGGAAATAGCCATGGGGAGACCTTCTGGTACTGCCATCACGATGATAGCAACAGCAAGCATCACACTTTGGATATGGTAATCTATGTGTTCAAAATCATACCAAGACGAGCCATCATCCAAATTCTTTATTAACATGGCAACTCTACCGAAAATAACGAGAAATGCTACAACATAACTTGCGTATGCTATGTATTTACCAAGTCTGTCAAGTTGCTCGTTGAGTGGTGTCTTTACACTATCTTCAAGTTGAACAGCCTCCATCACTTTACCGCTTTCAGTGTGGTCGCCAACGGCAAAAACATTGCAGACAGCGTGTCCTTCAAGCACTTTCGTGCCACGCAGCACATGGTTCGTAGGGAAGGTGGCTTCAGGGTCGAAATCATTTTCTTTTGCCGACTTTCGGCACGAAGGCTCGCCAGTAAGGGTAGATTCGTCTATGTTGAGGTTGGTCGATTCGAGTATTTCTGCATCAGCGGGCACTTCATCGCCGGGTGTCAGAATAATGATGTCGCCGACGACGAGGTCTTTCTTCGCAATCTTTGTGTACCGCCCTTTGCGGATGACGAGTACTTTTTCTTCATCATCTACCTTGTTGAGCAACATGAATTCCTTGTTCGCGCGACGCTCAAAATAGAAGGATACACCAGTGGCGAGAAAAACGGCGATGATGATGCCTATAGGCTCAAAGAATACACTAAAACCTTTTGCTCCACTTTCTAAATAAGCAACGATTAAAGAAAGAATAGCTGCAATCTCAAGAATGAAAATCAGCGCATCTCCGTTGTTCCAGCCGGGAATGAAATGACCCAAAGGACCTGTAAGCCGTTCGAAGAAAAGTTTCCAGTTGGAGTCTCTTTCTATGGGAGTGAGGACGTTACTGCCGTTTCTCTCGCGACTTTTCAGGACTTCTTCATCGGTTAGTCCGCGATATTTCTTGTTGTATCTCGCCATTTTGTTGATAGTTCCTTGCAGAAATAATTATAACTCCTGCAATTATACTGCAAAAATAAGCATTTCTGAACAGGGTAAGAAAACTAATGTGTTAAAATGCTGTTACAGTTGCATTGCCCTAAATATAGAAAAGTGCTACATCCACATTAGGAACGTAGCACTTTCATGATGTAATATGATGTTTATTTCACAATCACTTTCCTGCCGCCGACAATATAGATGCCGCGTGGCAGTCCTGTGAGAGTGCCGTTAGAGCGTATCTTCTGACCGGTGATGGTATATACAGCGTTTGGTTGAGTGTCGCCATTGGCGTTAAGGTTGACTGTGGCAATGTCAGTAACGGCTGATGTCGTCAGTTCGATGGCAATGTCGCCGTTAATGTCGGTCGCTGGAATGCCGCCAAGTCGGAAATAGCCTGTGTTGGCTTCTATCGTAGTGCCTGTAGCCTTGGCAAGGTCAATCACTGTGCCTCGCAGGTAGCATAGCGGGCGATTGATGGTTGTGGGATTAACCACACCAGTAAGTCCGTTCTGCTCAAGCCCTTCGAAAGAGTAGTTGATTGCTGTACCATTATTAAGTTCGGTGAGGAAAATGGATATTTCAGGGATGTCCTCCGTGTTGTTTACAATAAACGGACAGCCGGCAGGAATGGTCTCGCTGTCGTTGTAAGCAATGCACTGTACCGTATTGTTCTTTACGCCTATGACTTTGTAGAGCGACATGTCGGGCGTAACGGCCATTATTTCGAATGGCAGGGTAATCACCTGAAGCCCGCTGGAGATGCGGAGAGAGTGTGTGCCTTGATAGTCTGCTTCTTCTATCAGGTAGGCTCCGCCATCCTGACCTTCAGCGTTTTGGGCAACGGTGAAGTTGCGGTAGTAAGGTGTAGAGTAGGCGAAAAGTCCTTCTCCGAGTTCCATGTTGAGGTAATTCTCTGCGCGTGCGCTACGGAATTTGAAAGGCACGGGAGTTTTCGAGGTGTAGATGTCGTTGCCTGCCTTGTCTGTAGTGCCGAGATAAGTACCTGTGGCTGCATTTCGCGCCTGATAGGTGCCGTCAGAATTCTTTGTGAAACGCCACATGTAGTTCAGACGCATTTCCGGGTTTAACTCCGATGTGCCTTCGTTGTTGTAACTTAGACCCATGAGCGAAGTGCCGTTCTTGTCGGCCTTCAGGTATCGTCCGAAGTTGTCGCTGTTGGGCTCGCCGCTTATGATGAAGTAGAGACGGTCTTCTTCGGGTAGGATGAGCGATGCTTGGAATGCAGCAACGGCGGCGTTCAGTTTTTCAAACAGCGTGTTGTATTGTTCCTGAGTCATGTCCGGGGTAATCTGTGGCTCAATCTCATCGAGCACTCTGACAAAGGCATCAGTGCTTCCTTCCTTGTAATAACCCACTACTTCTTGGTCTGACTCAACGGCAGCATAATAATAGGTGCAGGCATCGTCGTAGGCAGCACGCAGAATTTCAGGGTCGCCATATTTTTTGCAAAGCGCGTCGTAGGCAGCCTGCAGTGCCTCGATAGTTTCTTTTGTGGCTTGTTTCGCTGCCAGTTCGTTCTCTGCTTTCTGCATTGAAGTTTCGAGAGCTTCAGTAATTTCGCTGCCGAGTGTTTCGTAAGCACTGCTTTCGGATAAGTATTCTGCTGTGTAAACACCGATTTCGCTCAAGTTGAAGTAGGGCAGACCGTTGATGGTGCCATTGTCCTTTGTGCGGATGACTTCAAAGCGTAGGTATTTGTATGCTGCTGGCATTTCGATGTAGTTAATGCTAGCCAAGTTTGCAATATCATCAATGTATTCTTCAGGAGCGACACCTCGGTTGAAGTTTGTTGCATAAGTCCCGATGCGTGTCCATTCTCCGGTGGAATCATTGGTTGCATAGAGATTATAGAGCATCGGATTAAGATTTGCAGAATTCTCTAAATCTGTAAAGTAACGGCGCACCATCTTTACTGCAAAGGTCTTGACGGGAGTTTCAAGTTGCACATCAAGGAAGTGGAACACATCCGGTGCTGTTTCTGCAGAACTCCAATTACTGTGGAAATATGTATAGAGGTCTTTGTCGATTGCAAATTCCACATTTCCTTCTGTCGGTTCTTGAGCATTCGTACTTACATTTGTGATGAGTCCGGGAGTGTCAAGAGTGCCGCTTGTAGCCACTGTGGAATTATAACTCTTTGTTTTTTCCACCTTTGTCGCTGTCTTGATGTAGAGCGCTGTAAGTTCTTCGTTGAGTGCTTCTTGCTCCTTGCTCTTTTCTATATCTTCAATGTATTGCTCTGACACACTGATCAACTTGAAGAGTGCTTCATCGCTCTTAGGGTCTGGACTGTCAGCATAGCCCACTCGGGTGTCGAGTGTCAGCATAGCCTTGTTGCCCCATAGGTTAAGGATGTTGAACACCCCTCCGCGACAACTGTAATTATCTGCTTGGTAAGAGAATTTATAGTTGCCATATAGGCTCTTGTCGTTTGTAAGTGTTTGTGCACCATTAGAAAGGGAAGATGAAATGGCTTTTTCTGCAAGCAGGTTGACAATATTGAAATAGCCGGGCTCTTCGCTGGGTGTTATGTGCCAGATGTAGGGCGCGGATGCGATATCAAAACTGTCGGGTATTTCATAGTCTTTACAGTAAAGTAAAGAACTGCTTCCATCGTTGACCACATAGAGTAAGTCATCGTTGATATTGCTGATGTAATAGTAGCCTTCAGTCACTGGATTTATCGCTGAAATGGCAGTTTTATATGCAGTTGTTAGCCTGTCTGTGGCTTCATCGCACTCCTGTGATGTGGGCGCATCTTTATCGTAAATGGCCATGGCTGTGTTGTATGCCGAAAGAAGTTCGTCAAATATTTCCTGAGAAATGCATCCAGGCCCACTTCCTACTTGCCATACACCTTCCACTCCGTTGGGCGTGTATTGATCTATAGCAACTCCCAATTTTTCCTTGCCGCCAATTTCCTCTACAGCATAAATCAGCCAACTGCTGAAATACATGAAGTTAGGATAAATCATGCCGTAGCCGGGTCCACCTGCTCCATACGGAGTCTTTGGAACAAAGTAGAGTACAAAACCCGCATTTTCCTTGTGGCGTTTCATGTGGAAAGCCACCTGACTCTCATCTTGTGTCTGTGTCTCAGATAATGACACTACGAGCGCTTTGGTCTTGTCGTCTGTAAATGTAGTGGTATAGGTGTTTTCTGGCAAATTATCTAAGTCGATGATATAGGTGTTTGTCGCTGGGTTTTTGATGTAGTAACAATCTTCGCCATCAATATTGCCCGCTGACTCGAACTCCATAATGGTGGTCTCGTCCACCTTGGTGCCGTAGTATTTGTTTGATGCGTCTGTAGAGAGGTATTGTATTGTAGTAGGCTTCTCTCCGTTCTGTAAAAGATACTTCTTTCCTGCTGCAATAGATGTCTCTTCATAATCTGCCTGTCGGTATTGTGCCGAGGCGGTCATTGTTCCCGCAAGGAAAAGCAGAAAAAATGACAAAATAGAGTAGATACCCTTCATGCTTTATGGTTTTGTGAATTAATGATTATTTTGATTTTTACTTATGCTCCGCATAGTATTTCGCACCACGTCGGATGTTCTCCTTGATGGCATCGGACGAATAGGTGGCTCCGGTTATCCCGTCAACCTCCACACTGTCAGCCATGTTTATTGCCATACCAGTATAGCGTGGTAATAGTCTTTCTTCTACGGGTTTGAAGAAACGGGGTGTCTCGTTGTTCTTAAGTGCAACCACTTTGCGGATGGTGTCGCCTTCTATGTAGATTTCAACTGGCGTGTTGCCGTTAAACCCTTTGACGTCAGTGGCGATGGTTGTGGTGTTGACAATGTAGGTGTCGTTCTCCTTGCGGATGACTTCGTCGATGGTCATGGCGATGCAAAGTGTTGCGAGTACGACAAAACTGATTCTTTTCATCTTTTTATGCTTTGATTTTGAATGTGCAAAAGTAAGAAAAATATCCTAATCCCGCGTTCATGTTCAGAACATACTTGCCACGCGCCGTATGCCGGAAACGAGTGCATCTATCTCGTCCTGGGTGGTGTATAACGCAAAACTTGCGCGTGCCATGCCTTCCACACCGCAGCGCTGCATAAGTGGCTGGGCGCAGTGGTGTCCCGTGCGGATGGCGATGCCGAGTCGGTCGAGCAGGGTACCGAGATCAAGATGATGGATGTTGCCCACATTGAATGCCACGACGGCATCTTTAGCCGGAGCCGTGCCGTAAAGTTTAATACCTTCGATGCCCCGCATCTGTTCCATAGCGTAGGATGTAAGGGCATGTTCGTGGCGGGCGATGTTGTCCATGCCTATGCCATTAAGATAGTCGATAGCTACGGCAAGGGCGTGCGTGCCTACAAAGTCGGGCGTGCCGGCTTCAAATTTGTAAGGCAGACGCTCGTAGGTCGTTTTTTCGAACGATACGCGGGCTATCATCTCACCACCACCCTGATAGGGCGGCATGGCGTCAAGGAGTTGCTCTTTGCCGAAGAGAACGCCGATACCGGTGGGACCATACATCTTGTGACCGCTGAAGGCAAGGAAGTCGCAACCGATGTCTTGCACGTCAATCTGCATGTGAGGGGCACTCTGAGCAGCATCTACGAGGATATACGCACCATGAGCATGGGCAATCTCCGAAAGTTCCTTGACAGGATTGATGGTGCCAAGCACATTGCTCACATGCGTCACGCAGACAAGACGGGTGCGTTCAGTGAACATGGATTCGTAGGCTTCCATGTCAATTTCACCGGCATCTGTCATGGGGATGACTTTAATGACGATGTCTTTGCGGTCGCGAAGGAGTTGCCATGGCACAATGTTGGAATGGTGCTCCATCACACTGATGAGTACCTCATCTCCTGCTTTTAGGAAGGCTTCGCCAAAAGAACCGGCAACGAGGTTGATGCTTTCCGTGGTGCCGCGGGTAAAAACCACTTCGCTCGTGCTGGCGGCATTGATGAAACGGCGGACCGTATCGCGCGCTGACTCGTGAAATTCTGTGGCTTGTTGGGAAAGGAAGTGAACGCCGCGGTGAACATTGGCATTCACAGAGAAGTATTCTTCGCTGATGGCATCCACCACACACCGCGGCTTCTGAACCGTGGCAGCATTGTCGAGGTAAATCAGCGGCTTGCCGTAAACTTCGCGCGACAGGATGGGAAAATCTTTGCGGATGGAGTCTATATTCATTCTTGGCTTTGTTTTCAAAACATAATTCAACGGCAATATGCCTCAACTGCACAGCGAACACCCATGGCAGTCTTTTGCCATACGACCGCGGAATCGCTGATCGACAAGGAATGACAGGCGGTCGCGCAGAGCATCAAGACGCACATGGTCAATGACATCGTTCAGAAACGCGTGTTGAAGCAACAGGCGGGCCTCTGCCTCTTCTATGCCGCGCTGACGCATGTAAAAAAGTGCCATTTCATCGAGTTTTCCTACAGTAGAACCATGGTTGCACTTCACGTCGTCAGCATATATCTCAAGCATGGGTTGGCTGTAGGCACGTGCATCATTGCCGGCGCAGAGGTTGGCATTGATCTGTTCGCTCAGGGTCTTCACGGCACCCTCGCGCACGAGAACCTTGCCTGCGAAAGCGCCAACGCTATGCTCGTTAAGCACATTCTTGTAGAGCATAGTGCTCTCGCAGTTGCTCACGAGATGGTCAACGAGGATGTTGGTGTCGATGCGCTTGTCGCCGTCAACTATACCGGCTCCGTTTAATTCTGTCTTCGCACCTTCGCCCACTAAGGAAATGTCTGTAACGTTGCGGGTGATACCGTTGTGAAGTGTCATATCGTTGAGAGAGAAACGACTGCCGGCTTGCTGCTCTACGTAGAGATTGTTGAAACGGGTGTTGCCCGAACGCGTCTCTTCTATGCCATAGAAATCAACCTGGGAATTTTTCTCGCAGAACACTTCGATAACCTGTGTGGAAAGGTATCTGTGTTTGCTGTCGGCATTGTCGCAGTAGATGATACTGCATTCGCTGTCGGCTTCTGCCACAATGAGGAGACGGCGATTGAACATCATATCTGCACCGGCACTCGGGATGTTGACAATCTGAATGGGGCATTCGGCTTTAACGCCGGATTTTACATATATAAGGAGCCCATCTTGAACAAACAGACTGTTGAGCGCGGAGATAGCATCGTAGGTCTTTCCCGCAAGTTTGTTATAGTAATGAGATATGAGATCAGGATATTCAACCTGTGCTCGTGCAAAGGGTAAAACGAATACACCATCACCCAGGAATGATGCCCGGCCGGTGGGGTCAGCCACCACGTCTCCCGTTACGTAGTATTGCGATGTACTCATGTGCGGCACACTGCAGAGGTGCCCTTTGTAGGGGTCTTGGTCTGCTTTGATGCGATGCAGGTTCAAACCATAGTCGGGTGCGAGAGCGGCATCCACGTTGGTATATTTGTAACGCTCCACCTTACGGGTAGGCAGACCATTGTCGCAAAGACCGGCAAAGGCTGCTTTCCTACACGCATTCATGAATGCAGGTGAATGCTCTGCAATCAGTTGAGAATGGGCCTCGTAGAGGTCTGTGTACTGCTTCAGGCTTTCCGTGAATTGATATTTTGGTGTTGGCATTTTTTTTCTTTTTCAGCGAATGTCTTTTACCCAGTCAAACCCTTTTTCTTCTATTTCGTATCCCAGGCTTGCGTCGCCGTCCTTAACTATGCTGCCATTGACGAGCACGTGAACAAAGTCGGGCTTGAGATAGTCGAGCATGCGTTGGTAATGGGTAATGACAAGGGCGCTCGTCTGAGGGGTGCGAAGGGTGTTGAAACCCTCCGCCACGATGCGAAGGGCATCCACGTCAAGACCGCTGTCCGTCTCGTCCAGTATGGAAAAAGTAGGTTCCAATACAGCCATCTGGAATATCTCATTACGCTTGCGCTCGCCACCGCTGAAACCTTCGTTCACGCCACGACTCATGAAGTGAGCGTCAAGCCCAACAATCTTGCGCTTCTCGCGAAGCATCTTAAGAAAATCCGATGGTTTCATCGGGTCTTCGCCCAGATATTTGCGCTTGGCATTCACTGCCGCACGCATGAAGTTGGTCATCGAAACACCGGAAATCTCTATGGGAGCCTGAAACGACATGAAAATGCCCTCGTGAGAGCGGTCCTCAGGCGACAAAGCAAGCAAGTCCTTGCCATTGAACGTGATGCTGCCTTCCGTTACTTCGTATTTGGGATTACCTACCAGCACATTGCTTAGCGTGGATTTCCCGGAGCCGTTCGGACCCATCAGGACATGTACCTCGCCATCGCGAATCGTAAGATTTACACCATTCAGTATAGGCTTGCCTTCAACGGAGGCATGAAGATTTTTTATTTCTAACATGTCTTGTCATTCTTTTCAACTGCAAAAATACGATTTAATCTTGGAATGAAGCAATTTGTTGACAGTTGCAGTAGTTTTCGACAATATCTATAGTTGCTATAACTGCTATAAATGTCTATAAAAACAAAAAAGCCGCTGAAAAAGAAAAAAATGAATAAAAAAGTAAAGTAAAGATTGCAAAATAAAAAAATATATGTATATTTGCAGCGAAATTCCCTAAGTAGGAACATACAAACGAGATCAACCTAATTTAATTCACATTATTAACCAAATCAAAGTCAAAAACAATGAGAAAATTTACTTCTTTTCTCGCATTGGTGCTTATTTCGATTTTGAGCGTCAATGCACAAGTCTACACGACGACTACGATTGAAACGATTGGTGAGCAGGTTACAAGTCTCGACCAGTTGGAAGACGGAGGCCTCTACCTCCTTTGGAATACCGGTCGTAACTGCTACATCTACGAAGCAGACGGTGGTGCCTTGATGCAAAAGGCTGCTGCCAACGTAGATGACCCGGGTACTTTTGCCATCACGTTCGAAATCGCGTCTAAGGCTGCTGACAACGTAAAGGCTTATTTACGTACAGCAAGTGGGAACTACTTCCCTAACACAGAAGGCAATCAGGCACTTTCTACGTCTTCTTCAAAAGCACTCTACACCATCAATATGGTGTCTGAGGGCGTGTTCCATTTCACCATGCCCAGTGGCAAGGAATTGAATGGTAATGGTAATGGATCTAATGGCGATGGTTCAACCGTGGCTTCATGGATTAGCGGTGACGGTGCTAACGGTAGGTTCAACATATATCCTTGTACGCTCAGTGAGATGTCAGAGGAAGATGTGGCTATCCAGACACTCGATCAGGCTATCTCTACATGCACGGCAGACCGCTCTTCGTTCAGTGAAGATGTAATCGGTGGTTATCGTTCAGACCTCGTACAGAAATGGGAGGATGCTTACAACGAAGCAACCGACGCGCAAATCTATGCTGACGAATATACACCAGAAGAAATTCTCGGGTATGCACAGGCACTGAAAGATGCATACGAAGCAGCCTTTGCTGAGAAGATTGCTATGGATGCCAGCAAGATGCCAACTCCGGGTTACTACTACCTCGTTTCTTCACGCGACACTACTTCAAACAGCATGATTTCCATTGAATCAGCAATGAATCCTCTCGACGTGGACGCTGCTTATTCTGATGGTACAAGCGCACTGTGGAGCATGCACTTCGATGCTACAGTACAGGGTGCCACAGCCGATGCAAAATACATTTGGGAACTCAAGCAAGTGAACGACACGGCTTACACGCTCCGCAACCTTGCATTCGACAACTATCTTACAAACGTTAATCCTTATAAGATGGGTGCAGAAGCAGACGCTGCTACATTCACCATAGGTACATGCCTCGGTGTTGTAGGTAATGCTGAACAAGGCTTCTATTGTGTTACCAATACGGCAGTAAGCGGAGTGAACAACTCTCTCCATGCTGCAGTATCAGGCAAGACTGTCGTAAATTGGACGGCTAGCGCTGGTGCCAGTGGCTGGTATTTCGCACCGGTTGACGATGCAACTGTTGAAGCCATCAGCGGCAACCTTGATGACATCCGTGAACAGCAGGCTCAAAAAGATCGCAACGTGGCTCTCGAGGCACTCGTTAAGCAGTCGAAGGCTGCCGAAGACGCAGGTAAGTCTTACATCTTCGATGGTACGGACGATGGTCAGTTCATTCAGGATGAAAGTCTGAAAGGCCTTGTAAAGGATGCTTCACAAGTTTACTCAAACGTGAAAGACCCGGGTGAAGGTACATACGAAGCTCTCTTCGATGGCAACTATGAATCATTCTTCCACACTTCATGGCACAATTCACTTCAGGCTTCAGAACCTCACTACCTCCAGATGGACCTCGGCCAGGAAGGTATTGAAAACATTATTTTGAAGTATGCAGAGCGTTCAAATGCTCCAACACCTGACCTTCCTTATGAAGTAACGCTTTATGGTACTAACAATCCTGCACTCCTCTCTGGTGTAGAAACTACACAAATGGACGAAGAAACAGGTGAAGAAACTACTGTAACATCTGAAGTTCCTTCTACAGAATGGACAAAGCTTGGCGAATATACATTCGCATGGGATACACAGTTGCTCAATGCTGAAGGTGGAAACCAAAGCCTTTCAGCAAGTCGTTCTTCTGCGCCTATCTTGAAGGGTGCAGGTCAAGCATTCCTTAATATCAATGGTAACCGTTACATCCGTATCGCTGTAACGAAGAACATGCAGCATGCTATCACAGGCAATGTACGTTCAAACGGTGATACATACGACTATTGGAACCTCTCCGAACTTCGTGCTTATCAGGCAGTTTACGATCCTAACTGTATCTATGAAAACATGGATGCTACAGTTAAGGCTAACCTCGCTAATGCTATAACAAAGGCTGAAGGTGAACTCGCCAACGAAAAGGCTTCACAAGCAACCATCGAGGAACTCCAGGCTGCTTACGACGCATTCATGGCTGTATATCCCAGCAAGGACGAACTCCTCGCCCTCATCAGAGAGGCAAAGACATGGACTACTCCAGCACAGGTCGGTGACAATGCAGGTTACTATCCTGATGGTGCAGCAGCAGAACTCCAGGGAGCAATACAAACAGCAGAGGCTGCCGCTGAAAATCTGACATACGCTTCTTATACAGCAAATATGGCTGCTCTGAAGTCAGGCATAGAAAAATTCATTGGTAAGGTTGTTACTCCTGAAGATGGCATTTACTACATTCTTAGCCACACTTCGGGTGCTGCTAAGGGTTCATACGTATGCACAGATGGTACTGGTACTACCGCCAATGCTTACTCCAACGTGAAGTGGAACTACAAGAACGACACTGAAATCAGCAACCGTCTCAATGCTATGTGGGAACTCAAGCATGTTGATGGTGGTATCACACTCCGCAACCTTGCTACAAACCGCTATATCAGCAATGAGCAAGTTACTTTGAGTGGTCATATCGCACAAACTGTAGATACTCATACTCTCGGTCTGCGTAGCGCACGTATCGATACTATACCTGAAGCACTGAATATCACGCTGTATAACGACTCAGTGAAGTACTTCGCAAATGCACAGCCTGGTGGCGCTGTAATGGTAGTTTGGAATGCTGCGCAAGGTGCAGACAACTCTGCATTCGAATTTGTTCCTGTAAACGACTTCTTTGCAACGATGATTCTCGAACACCCGACGCCCGCTACTATCCACTTGCTGCCATTCGCAGTCTCCGCTCCTATGGACGTAACAGCAATGACAGTTACTGGTATCAAGGACAACGCTGTTCAGCTCGCAGCTATTGAAGGTGATGTGATACCGGCTGGTACACCGTTCATCGTAGTTGAAGATACTGCAGTTGTTAAGAACTTCTCAGTTTACCTCACTGTTTTCGACGCTGCTTCTATCGAATACAATTACAGCGAAGCAAACCTCACAACGAACGGTTTCACCGCAGTTTGGGAGCCTGACACACTCAAGGTCAATGCTCATGTGATTGGTCAGAACGCAGAAACTACGGAAGTTGCACTCGTAGAAGCTAATAAGAACGCTGTTGTAGCTGCTAACGAAGGTTACTTCGTAATCACCGGTATGCCTGAAGCACAATCAGAGGGCATCGCAAGCATTCCTCTCGCTAAGGAAATCGTTGACGGTGTAGAAAAGGTAACTCTCGGCAACGTAATCGTAACGAAGAAGGGTACTTACTCACTCAGTGGTGTAAAGGTCAATGGCAATAACCTGCCGAAGGGCGTTTATATCATCGACGGTAAGAAAGTCGTTAAATAATAACTGACTTATCAAATGAATAAAGGTGCAGATTTCTGCACCTTTATTTTTTTGCTATCGACTCTCAGGTTTCTCATAGGCTCCCAGGCAACGGATAAAGGAGATTGGTAGAACCCCTACCGATTATTCACCCCTGTTGCAGTCCAAACGTGACGCGACATATATGCAGGTGTGTAAGGAGCAAAGCGACTGAAACCATTGTTATATGCAGTAAGATGTCATGAGTCCAGTATGGACGATACATAATTTGTCAAAAGCAAAGAGCGCCGAAGGCGCGCCGGACAACAGTCAGGGGTACAGCGAAATGAACGCAGTTCATGGAGCGGAACCCCTGTCTTACGGTATAATGTCCATGCGTTCCGAAGGACAGCAGGAAAAGCCTGTTTAGATGCTTTGTGCCCCCACCATTGTTGCGCATTTAAAACTGCTACAACCCGTTTCGACACACCTTTATGGTATTGGTGTTTGGCAAACGGGCTGAAAGCCCCAGAAGCGCATAGCCCAGAGTAGCGCCCTGGGTGAATGTGATCAAAACCATTGGCGCGCTGTAAGCGCAAAAGCAGAAATGCTATCAAAAAAAGATTTTCTCCCATCTTTAACAATGAGAGAAAATCCATAAGAGTTTGTTTGCAAATGATACCTTAACTGATAAAGTACTTCTTGCCGTTTTTGATATATATACCGTTTTGTGGTTTAGACACCTTCCGACCACTCAGGTCGTAATAAGTGTTCCTACCTGCAACTTTATCTTCTCTGGTCATGGCGTTGATGCCTGTTGATGCGCCGTCAGTAATGACGATCTTAATGTCTGCAAATGCACCACCGTTGGTCAGAATATCGTCTTCTTCTGCAATCGAACCTGCCGGATTGTAATTATTCCAGTCCACTTTATAACGCATTTGGTAAGTGCCTGGTTGGAGATCCTCAGGAATGATGAATGAAGGTGTTTCCATCGTGTTGTTATCCGATAGAGCCTCTCCAGAACTGTTATATCCATCGTAGTATGAGAAACTCATCATATCTGTACCCTCTGCAATCACACCATCTATAGGTTGTAAAACGTTAAAGAGTCCATTATTGTCTAAATCCATGTAAACGTAGCCGTGCATCCAGTCCTCAGAGAAGTTGAATGATGGTTTTACTGTGTCGCCAGCAGCTGCTGTGAAAGTAATGGTGCTATTTATCCTATTGTATAGCCTTGTGTTATCAGGGATGTCAATCGTTTGGTCGTTGAGAGAGATGCTGTTCAGACGACGTGTGGCATGAGTAACTGCTTGGTCGCGGTAGAAGTATGTGGGATACTTCATAAACTCATCGTAGGCTGCACGGACTACAGGCGTCTTCTGATAGACACGAATCCAGTCAACGCGCGTTTCGTAGGTGAACGCCTCATCAGCGGCAGCAGCCCAAGAGCCGTTGCCCACACTCTGATTGATGATGAGGTAAAACGCTTTGTCGAAGGGCCATTGACCATTCTCGAGGGCATTAGGACTCGTAATCTTCTTGGGGTAGGTAAAAACCTTTTCATTGTCCATATACCAGCGAAGTTCCAGAGAATCCCATTCAATGGCGTAGATGTGCCAGTCTTCCACACTGACCCACTTGTTGTTAGTCTTTTGGGGATTGCCGCTCTGACCCAGTGTGTTGCCCCATTTGGAGTGGATTGTGAAGTAGGCTCGGTCTTCTGAGTCGATAGTCTCCATGATGTCTATTTCGCCACATGCAGGCCATCCGCCAGTAGTGTTGGTCGGCATCATCCAGAAAGCGGGGAAATTGCCTTTGTGCTTCGTTGACTTCAGACGAGCCTCTGCACGACCATACTTGAAGTCGAAATTACTTTGGCGCGCACCACTAAGCATTGCTGCATCGTCCACAGATGTGTCCGGATTGGGGATGGTGCGAAGGACGAGAGCGCCGTCTTTGATGTATGCCACACTGTCGCTGTTCGAGACAAATCGTTTCCAGGTGATGCCGGGCGAGCGAGTCGTCATAATCCATTTCCCATCGTCCGTCTTGCTGTAGTCCGCCTGATTGAACTCATCGTTGAACACGAGTTTCCAGCGCTCCACCTCTTCAAGTTCTCCTTCTGCAACAGGCTCAAAAAGGCCTGTTACGGAAGTGTTGGTGCGGAAAAGGCTGCCGGCAATGTCGAAAATGTTCAGGTTGGTAGCCGAAAAGGTTTCTTCGCCATCTTCGTTGGCTACCTTCAATCCCACTGGCTTGTAGCCTTCATTTGCAGCAAGAAGGAATGTGGCAGGGGTGAAGAATGGGTGCAGAACGCCTTCCGTCATGGCGCTGCCGTCAAAGTATTTCACACTGCCGCCTTCTGTAGTAACATCGGTAATAGTGATGGATTTCGGCTTGCTTCCCAATACGACAAGGTCAATGTCGGCAATAGCGCCGCCATTCCTTAAAATGTCGTTGCCTGCAACGGTAGAACCGCCGGCATCGATGCAGTTCCAGTCCACCTTGAAACGCATCTTGTATGTGCCGGGCGCAAGGTCTGCCGGGATAGTGAACGAAGGCATGGAAAGGCTCACGTTTGGCGAAACAGAAGTGCCGTTGCTGTTCTTGCCTGCGCCTTCTATGCTATAATAGGTGTAGGAAACAAGTTCATTTCCTTCTTGCAGCGTACCGTCAGCGTTGGGCTCGCTCACATCGAACTGCTTGTTGCCGTTGTAGTCAATGTAAGCATAGCCGTGCATCCAGTTAGAACTGAAATCGAATGCAGGAGTAATCGTCTCACCTGCATATACGAAGAAACTTTTGCCTGTAATGTCGTTGTAAATCAACGAGTTGTCAGGAATGCTTACAGTGGCTCCTGCCAAAGATATGGCATTGAGACGTCGTGTGGCATGTCTCACGGCAGACGTCTTGTCGTAATTGATGGGATAATCATCTGCCATGACAATGGTGGGCCAAGTCAAGGTCAGCAAAACTGTAAGTAAAAAGTGTTTTGTTGTCATCTCTATTTTGTCTTTTTATCTTTTCCTTCTCATTTTATGCGAATTTGTTAGAATACAAAAAACGCAAATTCGCTACAAAAATACGAATTTTATTCGAAAAAAAGTCTTTTTGGGCTTCTGTAAATAAAGCATCCCGACTGTCAAAAAACAACTATAAAAAAAAAGAACTAACTTCGCGTCCGAAAAGTAAAAAGACATACCAAACATTATGAAAAAGAATTTAGACACAATTTGTGTGCAGGGCGGATGGAAACCCAAGAAAGGAGAGCCACGCGTCCTCCCCATCTACCAAAGCACAACTTTCAAGTACGACACCAGTGAGCAAATGGCACGCCTCTTCGACCTGCAAGACAGCGGCTATTTCTATACACGCTTGCAGAACCCCACAAACGATGCTGTAGCGGCAAAAATCGCAGAACTCGAAGGCGGAGTAGGCTGTGTACTTACATCAAGCGGTCAGGCAGCAAACTTCTATGCCATCTTCAATATCTGCGAGGCTGGCAGCCACTTTATAGCCATCACAGGCATTTATGGCGGCACATTCAACCTCTTCGGCACCACACTCAGGAAACTCGGCATAGAATGCACTTTCGTTGACCCAGATGCCACCGACGAAGAAATAGAAGCCGCCTTCCGCGACAACACAAAGTGTTTCTTCGGAGAAACCATATCCAACCCGGGTTGCAACGTGTTCGACATAGAACGCTTTGCCAAGATAGCGCACAGGCATGGCGTGCCACTCATCGTGGACAATACCTTCGCTACACCCATCAACTGTCGGCCCTTCGAGTGGGGAGCAGACATCGTAACACACAGCACAACGAAATACATGGATGGTCATGCCACACAGGTGGGCGGAGCCGTTGTCGATAGCGGCAACTTCGATTGGGACGCGCACAGCGATAAATTTTCAGGGCTGACCACACCCGACGAGAGTTACCACGGACTGACCTATACCAAGGAATTCGGAAAGATGGCATTCGTTACAAAACTCACAGCACAACTCATGCGCGACCTCGGCAGCATACCCAGCCCGCAAAACTGCTTCCTGCTCAATCTCGGTCTCGAAACGCTCCACTTGCGAATGCCGCGCCACGTGGAGAACGCGCAGAAAGTGGCAGAGTGGCTGCAGAAGCACCCCAAGGTGGCATGGGTGAACTATAGCGGCCTTCAGGGCGACAAATATTATGAACTGGGGCAGAAGTACCTCCCCAAGGGTGGTTGCGGTGTACTCGCCTTCGGGCTGAAAGGCACACGCGAAGATGCCATCGCCTTTATGGATCGCCTCGACTTTATCTGCATCGTAACACATGTGGCTGACGCACGCACCTGTGTGCTCCACCCGGCAAGCCACACCCACCGTCAGATGACAGACGAACAACTGCTCGAAGCCGGTGTACGTCCCGACCTCATACGTCTTAGTGTAGGAATAGAAGCCCTGGACGACATCATAGCCGACCTCGAACAAGCCTTGAAATAAGCATTTCAGAAAAAACAAAAAATCCGGAAAGCCCAAAGCCTTCCGGATTTTTTATCTGAAGGAGAGAAATTTTCTATAGTATCTATAACATCTATAGTATCTATTGCCTCTATAGAAAACTTTCAACTCTCAACTAAATAACCCCCTGCTGCATCATAGCATTGGCAACCTTCATAAAGCCGGCTACGTTTGCACCGCGCACATAGTTGATGAAGCCGTCTGCCTGCTTGCCATAGCGGAGGCACTGCTCGTGCACGTCGTGCATAATCTGGTGAAGGCGCTGATCCACTTCTTCTGCCGTCCACGACAAGTGCATGGCATTCTGTGACATCTCAAGTCCGCTCGTTGCCACACCACCGCTGTTCACAGCCTTGCCGGGAGCGAAGCACGCCTTGTTCTCGAGGAAGTAGTCAACAGCCTCTGCCGTACAACCCATGTTGCTGACTTCTGCAACGATAAGTGTCTTGTTAGCCACCAGTTTTTTGGCGTCTTCAATGTCGAGTTCGTTCTGTGTGGCGCAGGGTAGGGCAATGTCCACTTTCTGCTCCCAAGGTTTCTTGCCGGGATAGAAGGTGGCAGAAGGATAGCGCTCTGCGTAAGGTGCAACGATATCATCGCCAGTGAGACGAAGGTCGAGCATGTAGTCAATCTTTTCGCCGGAAACACCATCGGGGTCGTAAATGTAGCCGTCAGGACCGCTCAGTGTAACCACTTTCGCACCAAGTTCAGTAGCCTTCTTGACGGCACCCCATGCCACATTGCCGAAACCGCTCACTGAGATGGTCTTGCCTGCAATGCTCTCGTTGATGTCGTCGAGCATCTGTTCTACGAAATAGAGTGCGCCGTAGCCCGTAGCCTCGGGGCGAAGAATGGAGCCGCCAAACTCAAGACCCTTGCCGGTGAGTGTGCCGGTGTGCTCCTGCGTGAGACGCTTATACATACCATAGAGGTAGCCCACCTCGCGACCGCCTACGCCGATGTCGCCGGCAGGCACGTCGGTGTCAGGGCCGATGTTGCGCCAAAGACCCAGCATGAATGCCTGGCAGAAACGCATAATTTCTGCATTGCTCTTGCCGCGCGGAGAGAAATCGCTGCCGCCCTTCGCACCGCCCATAGGAAGTGTGGTCAGGGCATTCTTGAATGTCTGTTCAAAGCCCAGGAACTTCAGGATGCTGAGGTTTACGGAGGCGTGGAAACGAATACCACCTTTGTACGGACCAATGGCGTTGTTGAACTGCACGCGGTAACCGAGGTTCACATGTACCTCGCCCTTGTCGTCCGTCCAGGGCACACGGAACGTTACAATCCTGTCGGGCTCAACAAGGCGCTCAATAATCTTGGCACGTTCAAATTCGGGGTGTTCGTTGTAAACGTCCTCAATGCTGAGGAGAACTTCTTTCACGGCTTGCATATACTCTTTTTCGCCGGGATGTCTGGCTTCAAGAGATGCCAGAATTTGATTTGCTTTCATAACAAAACAATCAGATTGGTTAATGGGTTAGTATATAAAAAATAATGTAATGTTCTGTACCGCGAAGTTAGTAACTAAACTTCGATACAAAAAACAAAATAGGGTATTTTTATTTCGATAAATGTGTAAATCGCTGAAAATATGAAGCATAAAATTTTGTCTTTTTGGCGAATGGCGAAAGAAAGAATAAAAAAGTTGCATTGCTCAATTATTTTTATGTGCAATTTTATTGTAGTATAAGATTTATGTGTAATTTTGCGCAAAGTTTTGCAGATTGTGCAACAATTTAAAGAAAATTAGAAATAAGGAAATTAGACATACCATGCAGACCACGGCAGAAACAAACTCAGCAAGAGATCAGAAGAATAATAATGACTTAACATCATCAAGGGATTTCATCCAACTTATCCAGGAGTCAATAGTAAAGCATTGGAACGAGGAAGCACTGACCGACTATAAGGGCGACACGCTGCGTTACAAGGATGTGGCGCGCAAAATAGAGAAAATACATATCTTCTTTGAACAGACAGGCATAAAGAAAGGCGACAAAGTGGCGCTCTGCGGTAGAAACTGCGCGCATTGGGCGGTGGCATATATAGCCACACTGACATACGGTGCTGTGTGCGTGCCAATACTTCATGAGTTCAAGCCCGACCAGGTGGAAGACCTCGTGAATCACAGCGAAGCGCGACTGCTCTTTGTCGGCGACTATATCTGGCCGCAACTTGATGCTGCTGCCATGCCCGACCTTGAAGGCATCATTGGTATTCTCGACTTCCAGGTGCTGCTGAGCCGTTCTGAAGAACTGACTTATGCACGTGAGCACCTCAACGAACTCTATGGAAAGAAGTTTCCCAAATTTTTCCGCGCTGAGCACGTACACTATCGCACATCAGAGCCAGAAGAACTCGCACTCATTAACTATACCAGCGGAACAACGAGTAATTCAAAGGGCGTGATGGTGCCCTATCGCGCCATGTGGTCCAACTACCACTTCGCGCTGGAGGTGCTCGAACCATATATGCCGAAAGAAGGAGCACGACTGGTGAGCATCCTGCCGATGGCGCACATGTATGGCATGGCATTCGAGTTCCTCTATGGCTTCCTGCGGGGCACGCATCTCTATTTCCTCACACGAGTGCCTTCACCAAAAATCATATTCCAGGCCTTTGGCGAAATCAAGCCGCATCTCATCATTTGTGTGCCGCTCGTACTCGAGAAGGTTATCAAGAATATGATACTGCCGAAGTTGCAGACACCCAGCATGAAAATCCTGCTCGGACTGCCTGTTATCAGTCAGCACATACGCAACCGCATACGCGAACAACTCTTCCAGGCATTCGGAGGCAATTTCTATGAAATCATAGTGGGCGGTGCAGCCTTCAACAGCGAAGTGGAACTCTTCCTGCACCGCATTGGCTTCAACGTAACTGTGGGCTACGGCACAACCGAAACAGCACCTATCATCAGTTATTCAGACTGGAAAGAGGCGCGAACCACATCATGCGGAGTTGCGGCACCGAGAATGGAAATAAAGATTGACAGTTCCGACCCATATAACATAGTAGGAGAAATCCTCACGCGCGGCGACAACGTGATGCTTGGCTATTACAAGAACGAAGCTGCCACACAAGCCTCATTCACAGAAGACGGATGGTACCGCACGGGCGACCTTGGCGTGTTGGATGAGGATGGATACCTCTATATCAAGGGGCGCAGCAAGAATATGCTCCTCGGTGCTAACGGACAGAATATCTACCCGGAAGAAATAGAGGACAAACTAAGCACCATGCCTTACGTAAGTGAGTGCATCGTCATACAGAAAGGCGAACACCTCTATGCACTTATTCATCCTAACTATGAAGAGGCGCAACGCGACAATGTGGAAGGCGAAGCACTCCTCAGACAACTGGAGCAAAACCGCAAGGACCTCAACGAACAAATACCTGCCTACGAGCGAATACAGGGTATAAAGATTTTCGAGGAGGAGTTTGAAAAGACGGCGAAGCGCACCATCAAGCGCTATCTCTACGTAAACGAGGAAGTATAATCAGAATAAAAGAAAACAACTTTTATGGCGGCGGGGCTTGTGCCTGTCGCCATAATTGTAAGGATTATAGGAAGTTTTATAAATTATGCGTGACTCATCCTTCTCCATAGTAAAGGCGTTCGGCATCATGCTCGTCGTCTTTTTCCATTGCAACGTGTTGCCTGTGGTGGGAAGCCTTGCGGGGTCAATTTGTGTGTCGGTGTTCTTTATTTGTTCAGGTTATTTCTTTAGCGGCAAGAATGTGCAGCCTGGAGGACCTGAACGTTTCATCGCACGCAGGTTCCGAAGTCTTTACGTGCCGTTCCTGAAGTGGGCTGTTATCTTTCTCGTGTTGCATAATCTGCTGGTACATATCGGCGTGGAGTCGGGCAGTGGGCTTGGTAAACTTTATGATTGGCAAGCGTTTAGTCAGCGCCTGTGGAGCGTAACATTCAATATGAGCGGTTTCGACGAGCAACTCAGCGGCACATTCTGGTTCTTCCGATGTCTGCTTATCTGTTCACTGGTGATGCTGGCTATCCTTTGGACTATACGTCATTGGTTTGGCGAAAAGTCGCTTCACAGAGCGGCATGGGTGGTGCTGCTGTTGTTGGTTCTCCTTGTTGTCTGGAAAAATATGCTGGGGTTGAAAATTACCGGAGTGGCGCAAGGGGGGTCCAGAGAACTGGCAGGACTGTTCATGATGTTTTCGGGTTTTCTATATCGGAAATATGAAGCGAAAGTGCCCGTTGGCTGGAAATGGTGGCCGCTCTGTTTTGCTATACTCCTTTCTGTGGCATTCTTCTATCCCTCTCTGATGTCTTACAATCAGGACACACCGCATTTCTTCGCCTGGACGGCTGCATCTTACGCTGGTTTCCTGCTCTTGCGCGGTATAGCAAAAGCCATCTCCACACATCTGCCAAAGGCAACGGATTTCCTCGCTTATATCGGCGATCGCACATTGTGCATCTTCGCCTTCCATTTCAGTGCCTTTAAGGTGGTGAGCCTTCTTAAAGTTTGGCTCCTCGGTCTTCCTTCCGGCTTGCTTGCTAACCATCCCGTAACCAATGCCGGAAATGCATGGGATGTTCCTTTTATGGCACTATATTTTATCATGGGTGTGGTACTACCCCTCGCATCAAAACACCTCTACGATACATACTGGAAAAACAGAAGACGGCGCGTTGTTCATGGGTTGCTGTCGCATTTCCACAAAAAATGCTAATTTTGCGGTTATGAAGACTCATAAAGTTCTTGAACCGGTGTTTAACGACCTTGGACTTGTCGAAGCGGGTTGTGACGAAGCAGGACGTGGCTGTCTGGCAGGGAGTGTGTATGCCGGAGCAGTCATTTTTCCGCCTGACTATCGGAATGAACGCCTTAACGACTCCAAGCAACTCACAGCCAAGCAGCGGTATGCGCTCCGCGAAGAGATACAGCGCGATGCGCTGGCATGGGGCATAGGTGTGGTAACGCCGGAAGAAATAGACAAAATCAATATCCTGCGTGCTTCAATAACGGCTATGCACCGTGCGCTCGACAGTCTTGCGATACGTCCCGGATTTATCATCGTCGATGGCAACAAGTTTTTCAATTATGGCGATACGCCATGGCAGACCGTAGTGAAAGGCGACGGGAAGTATCTGTCCATAGCCGCAGCGTCCATTCTGGCAAAAACCTACCGAGACGACTATATGGCGCAACTTCATGAGGAATACCCCTATTATGGTTGGGATCATAACGCAGGATATCCTACAAAGGCACATCGCGATGGCATCCGTAAGCATGGCATTTCGCCCTATCATCGCAAATCGTATAACTTGCTCGGCGACGGACAACTGGAACTTTTCCCCGACGTCGCTTTTTCAGATGAGAAATAATACACCATATTATGAAAACTAAAGCAATTTTATCTATAGTAGCATTTCTGTTTGTGGCTATGCCCTTCCATGTAGGGGCTCAAGAGTACAAAATGAATGTAGAGAAAACGGACGGGCAGAGGGTTACGTTTCCTACAAAAATAGTCAGACAAATAAGTATTTCTGCCGAAGAAAATGCCGAAAATTCCACCCTTGAAGGTGCTATAACAGGACAATGGAAACGGCAGTCAGGCGGTTTCTTGCTCCATGCAGAAACAGACCATACAAAGGCACGACTGGTATATGGCGATTGCAGTTTCAATGATGACGGCACCTGTACACTCGATGGTAGGTCAGCCACATACGTAGTGAAAGGAAATTCTATCTGGCTCTATATGGTACTGGCAGAATACGACAGCACATACTACTATTCAGCCAAACTGAAATACCGCCTGACGGACAATACGCTGATCATCGGCGGACTGGTGCTCAAGAAATAGTTTATAGAATCCCCCTTGTTTGTGCTTATTGCAACTCCCTGCTGAAAGCCACAATTTCTTTACCCATTGTGGCTGTCATCGTGTTGCCATGAATCTCTACGTCGCGGAGGGCACTGCCGCTGTTGTGCTTGTAATAACCTTTAAGTACGTTCCTAATGGTGGAAAGATAATTCTTTATCTGAACCTTGTTGCGCTTTTCGAATGCTCTGCGCAGACTGCCCTGAACAGCATCGTCGTGCTCGGGAAAACTGGTGCCGAGATGTTCCACTTTCAGCGTCTTGCAGTTATAGACGATGAGGATGTCATTGCCGTTGATAGCCCATTTTCCTTCTATGCTGCTTAAAAATGAGAAAACCACGATTTCATCGTTATTATCCCTCACTTCTTCCTCATAGACCACAGTTTCTGCGAGAGTGCCGTCGGGGACAAATTTCCGCACGGAACGTTGTGTCTCGTTGGTGCCGCTCTGCTCGTCAGTGGTAACCAGCGTGCGTGTCCATTTGCCTGCAATAGCATGCTGAAGCGGGGTTTGTGCAGCAGCAAATTGGATGGAAATAAAGCATATTGCAAGAAGATAAAGTGTCTTGTTCATGGGGCAATGTTTTCTGTCTTCTTCTCTTTAAAATAAAAAAATGGGTTACCGCTGTAACCCAACCTTGTTAACCTTAAATCTAATATTATGAAAAACACAATGCAAATCTACAGATTTTCCTTACATTTGAGAGAAAAAACAACAAATTTGTTCGCTTTTGTAAGTTTTATGTTGAGTTTTCTGCAGTTTTTGCAAGGTGAAGTTTGCAAATTGTCAGGTTGTTGCAAGCGTTGGGTCTACGGGTTATCGGTATTGTTTTTTTCTTCCTCGCTCCATTTTTTGTAGGGAGTCGTGCGCAGGAGCGAATTATAGTAACGGCGTTTGCCGGTTACTTCGTCGCCGAGGAAGTCAGGCCGTTCGAAAGGCTCGTTCTCGTCCTTAAGTTCTACCTCTGCCATGACGAGACCTTCGTTGTCGCCATAGAATTCATCAACTTCAAACACGTGCTTACCCACAGGCACAAGCCAGCGTGTCTTGTGGATGATGCCGGGCTCGCAGATGCTAAGCAGTGAGAGACCTTCGTCGCGGGTTATTTCTTTCTCAAATTCATAACGAGACAGTCCGCCGCGTCTGGATGGCCCTTTGATGGTGAGGTAGCATTTGTCATCGCGCAGCCGCACGCGAACCGTCCTGCCTCTTGCGCTGCAAATGTAGCCTTGAATGATGGTGGTGTGGGAGGTCGATAACTTTTTGTAGTCGCCTTTGATGAGAAACTTACGTTCTATTTCTAATGGCATAGGTGTAGTTGTATTGCAGTAGTGTTATGGTCAATGAGGGTAATACGAATCAGCAGACAACCCAATTGCGGCGAGTTGTGTGCCCGTCGTAAGTGGTGAGGAGAATTGCTGTATAAAGGGTAAATCAATGAGCGAGGTTGTAGTAGGCTATCATGCCCAGGACCATGAGAATGAGCAGTCCGAAGAAAATACCCTTCATGATGCGGTCTGCCTTTCTGCGTTGCGCCTCTTCTCTCCGTTTACTTTTGGCTTTGTGCCCGTTTGGCTTGTTCTTGTTTTTATTGTTGCTCATAAATCGCTATAGTTTGCGGCAACAGGGTTGCCGAGGTTAGTTTTCATTGTTCTGTCCTGCAAATTCCATGAGGTAAGCCTTGATGAAACCGTCTATTTTCCCGTCCATCACACCATTTACATCGCTTGTCTGATAGTTTGTGCGGTGGTCTTTTACACGGCGATCGTCGAACACGTAGGAGCGTATCTGGCTGCCCCATTCAATCTTCTTCTTGCCGGCTTCAATCTTTGCCTGTGCGGCTTTTCTGCGCTGCAATTCGCGGTCGTAGAGTTGGCTGCGCAGCAAGCGCATGGCGTTCTCGCGGTTTTCCAACTGCTTGCGGCTTTCGGTGTTCTCTATGAGGATTTCTTCCTGTTCGCCGGTGTCGGGGTCGGTGTATTGATAGCGCAGACGCACACCTGTTTCCACCTTGTTCACGTTCTGACCTCCGGCTCCACCGCTGCGGAAGAGGTCCCAACTGATTTTTGAAGGATCCACGTTCACTTCGATGGAATCATCCACCAGTGGTGTTACGAACACACTGGCAAAACTCGTCATGCGCTTGCCCTGTGCGTTGTAGGGCGAAACGCGAACCAAACGATGAACGCCGTTCTCGCTCTTAAGGTAGCCGTAGGCATAGTCGCCCTCTATCTCGAATGTAACGGTCTTGATACCCGCTTCTTCGCCTTCCTGAAGGTTGGAAATGCTCACTTTGTAGTCGTTTGCCTCTGCATAGCGCATATACATACGCATGAGCATCTGTGCCCAGTCCTGACTCTCTGTACCGCCTGCTCCGGAATTAATTTTCAGTACGCATGACATGGCGTCCTCTTCTTGGCGGAGCATGTTCTTGAGTTCGAGCGCTTCGATGGCTGCGATGGCTTTGGCATAGTCGTCGTCCACCTCGCTTTCTTCAATCAGGCCGTCCTTGCAGAACTCGAATGCCAGTTGCAGTTCATCGGTCAGAGTCTTCACCTCTTTGTAGCCGTTCAGCCATTTTTCGAGTCCCTTGACCAACTTCATCTGCTCCTCGGCACGTTTCTGGTCCTCCCAGAAGTCGGGAGCCTGGGTGCGAAGTTGTTCTTCCTCGTACTGCATCTGCTTGGCAGGAATGTCGAGGTAGCGGTAAAGTTGCTCGCAGCGGTCTTGTGCTTCTTTAAGTTGTTCTGTTGTTATCATTATGAATGCAAATGTACAAAAAAAGTCTGTAACGAAACACTGATTCAGGAATATTGACGCAAATATGCAATAAGGGTGCTCTGTAAATCAGGAAAATAACAAGACGATGAATATATTCCTTATTTATAGAACACCCTTGTAGAAGTCTCAGTATGTTTTGTTAATCTGTTATAAGAGGAAGACTTCTATTTCTTTAGGTTTGACTTGAAGAAGTTTTCTAACTTGTCGAACGGAATCACTCCTGCTGCGTCGTCGTAGAGGTCCACGTGGGATGCGCCGGGAATGATGAGCAGTTCTTTATTCCCTATCGTCTTGCTCACGCCCTCCACGTGCTGCCCTGTCATCTTCTCGAAGGCACCCTCGCTGAAGTAGCGGCTGTGAGCCTTCTCGCCGTGAATGAGCAGCACGGGGCGGTCAATCTCGTGGGCATAGGCGAGCAGGGGCTGATTCATGAACGACTGGGTACCAATGGTGTTCCAGCCATCAGTTGAGTTACCACTGCGCTCATGGTAGCCGCGTGGGGTCTTATAGTAGGCGTGATAATCCTTGACGAACCACGGAGCATCTTCCGGTAGCGGATCAATGACACCGCCCGTGCGGCCATAGTCGCCCGTCTTATATGCCTTGGTGCGTGCTTCTGCCATCATCCGTCGCATAGCATTGCGTGCCTCGGCATTGTCGTTCTGGTCGAAGTAGCCGTTCGCAGCATTGCGACTGATGTCGTACATCGTTGATGCCACCGTTGCCTTGATGCGTGGGTCGAGTGCTGCGGCATTGATTGCCATGCCACCGAAACCGCAGATGCCGATGATGCCGATGCGTTCTGCGTCCACATCTTCGAGGGTGGAGAGGAAATCAACGGCTGCAAGGAAGTCTTCTGTGTTGATGTCGGGTGATGCCGTGCGACGAGGCTCACCTCCACTCTCGCCTGTGTATGAAGGGTCGAAAGCGATGGTCAGAAATCCACGCTCTGCCATGTGCTGTGCGTAGAGACCGCTCGACTGTTCCTTCACTGCACCGAACGGTCCGCTTACGGCGATGGCAGCAAACTTACCGCCTTCGGGGGCAGACTTCGGTGTGTACATGTCTGCTGCGAGTTCTATGCCATAGCGATTGTGGAATGTTACCTTCTTATGGTCCACCTTGTCGCTCTGTGGGAAGGTCTTGTCCCACTTTGTTGTCAGTTGTCGTTGGGTCATATTCTTTTCGTTTTGATTGTTTTTTTCTTTTTGTGCACTGACGGTCAGCATGATGCCGGCGAGGACAGTGCATAGTAATAACTTTTTCATCTGATTATCTTTTTACCGTTTTTGATAATTATTCCTTTTGTCCTTGCCTGGGCTATCGTGCCTTGAAGGGTATATTCCCCAGACTTTCTTTCGTCGGACTCTGTTTGACGAATGCCTGTTGTCTGGTTCAGCGACAATGTTACGCTGATATTGCTTTTGCCCGCTTTGAGAAACGCCCGCAGTTCGCTTTCAGACAGTCCGTCTATCCTCCCAAGAAGGGTGTAACTCCAGGAGTTTGAGCCATAGAACATGCAGATGTTGCTCCCGCCATAGAGGATGATGTCGCCTGGCTGTGCTGTCATTTGCTTATTGCTCGCAGGCAGCGTGAAACCCAGTGCGCCCCATATCTCAAATCCGCCGCTGGAGTTGAGTGTTACTGTTATGGGCGCTTCCTCAAGTCTTGCTGTCAATGCTCTGGTGGCTGCGTTGTCGGTGAGTGTGGCTGATTCTGTCCTTCCGTCGATGGTGATGTACATTTTTTGTGTCAGGTTGTCTGAGGTTTTATTGTCCTGGGCTTTAATTGTGCTCTCCGAGGAACAGCATGTCAGTAACAGGACAGACAGTATGACGAATAACTGTTTCATTCGCTTTATCATTTATAGAACACGCCTTTATCATTTTTTATTTCTTTACTTCCACAAGGTATCTCATCCATACGATGCCGTCCTGTTCTTCCACACTCTTGAATGTGAGGCGGATAGGCTTGCTGGACAGTGTGCGACCGTCGAAAGCAGCAGCCATTCCCTCGCGTCCGTCGATGCCGTAGCCGTACATCATGCTTATCTCGTCTATCAGTCCAAGGTCGAGGAGCGATCCGTTGATATGACCACCGCCCACCACGGCAAGCCGCTCCACGCCGAAGACGGTGCGTAGCGTTTCGAATGCCGAGGCGAAGTCGATGCCGTTGCGTCCTGAAGTGATAAACGAAATGTGCTTCTGTTTCAGGTAGTCCAGATATTCCTGACTGGTGTGTTCCGAGAGAATCATCAGTAGCGGACGCCCAAAGAGTTCTGTAGTGTTGTCATCCCATCGCAGTGTGCCATTGGTGTCTATACCTACTGCGTAACCCTTTGCTTCCACGGCCTTATACAACTGCAGCCCTGCATCTTCATGTGCTCTTGCAGGCTGAAAAGTTCCCTCCTGTGCATAGTGCATCGCCAGTGTGGTCTTTCCTTCAAGTGTTGACGGGCAGCCGAGTTGTGCCAGTGCCTCGTAGTAGTGGTTGGTATCATCAATCTGTTCGGTCATGGCACAGTCTATCCTGCCATCGAGCGAAGCCATCATGTGGCAGATTACGTATGGTCTCATTGTCATTATATGTTTGAATTCTTTTTCCGTTGCAAAAGTGCGGCGAAAAAAACGCAACCCGATTAGACGGATTGCGGATAAATCTACCAAAAATGAGGATTTCTACTTTTTGCGTTGTTCGGCGTAGAATTGAGAAGGTGTCTGCCCGGTTGACTGTTTGAAAATGCGGGTAAAATGGTTGGGGTACTCAAAACCCAGTGCGTCCGCCGTTTGTGTTACGCTGTGTCCGCCAAGCAGCAGATTCTTGGCGCGTTGGATGATAAAACTGCGTATGTAATCCTTTGGACTTTCGCCGAGGGCTTCACGCACGATGTCGCCAAAATAGCCTGCCGACAGACACAACTCACTGGCGCAGTACTTCACGCTGGGCAGTCCTTTCTGCCGTTGCAAGCCATTTTCGTAATAGTCTTTCAGTACTTGCTGGAAACGGCTGAGTATGTCGCTGCTCATTGTTGTCATCTCCTTAAACTGGCGTGCATAGAAACGGTTGCAATAGTCGAGTATCAGCAGAATGTAGTCCTTGATGATGTCGTCCTGTCCTATTTCATCATTTTTCATGATTTCCGTTCTGACGTTAGCCATCAGTCCTGCCAGCGTCTCCTTCTCCTCGGCTGTCAGAAACAGGGCTTCGTTGGCATTGTAAGAAAAGAAGTGGTAGTTGCTGATACGTCGCTCTATCTCCGTGCCATGAACGAACTCTGTGTCGAACAGTAGTACCCATCCGTGGTACTGTCGCAATGTTCCGTCATCCTGCTTGCCGCCAATCTGTCCTTGCGAGTAAGCCATCAGCGAACCGTTACCCTCCCGATAGGTGCCCATGCCGTAAGTCAGACCCTCAGGAAACTCCCGTTGCAGAAAAATGCCGAAACAGTTGATGCGGTTCAGTGAATGGCGTATTTTGCCCATCTCGTCGTAGTGTATCACAGAGACGTGAGGGTGATAGACCGGCGCACCGATGTCGCGTGCGTAGTCGTTCGCTTCGTTGATGTAAAGATCTATTTTCATAGCAGTTGCCTTGCGCGTTCCGAATCAGTGAGGATATGTGCGATTATTCCACGTGGAAACGCATGATTCTGTTTCCCCGTGACCCTACTGCAAACATATTGTCTTTGACGATGGGGGATGACTCAAAGTTGTCGCCGAGCACTTCCTTGAAGATTACGTCTCCGCTTTTGCCGTTGATGAGGTAGAGCCTGCCCGATGAATCGCCCACTACGATGAACAGTTCCTGTCTTTCGTTATAGAATGCGACAGGCGACGACCAGGCAAAGAAGTCCATAGGAATTCTGTAGATGATTTGTCCTGTCTGTTTGCTGAATGCGATGAAATCGGCATTTTTGGAGTCGTTGGGTTGGCAGATGCTGGCGAAGATCATGCCCTCGCAGTTGCCGTGCCCGATGAGCGGGGTGCAATAGAGGCCGCCGTCGAAATGCTTTTTGCCTATCATTCGCTTGGTGCATGGTATTTTCTGTTCCCATACCTTTTGTCCGTTGAGCGCATCGAGTTTCACGAAATGACAGGTGCCTGTGTCTCCCCGTACGTCGATTTCGTTGGCTGTGTAGATGAAGGGATGGTCCGTGTCGTCTGTTTCGCACACGATAGAGCCGTCGGTGTCGTCGTGGTTGTCGTAGTGCCATATCACGTGCATATTGTTGAGGTTGATGCAGATGATGTGGCCGTTGTTGTCGCCGATGTAACCATAGTTCCGGAATATGCACATACTGTTTTCAGTGCCTAACACACTGTTTGGTGCGTCTTTCACCCTGTATCGGAGAATGCTGTGCATTTTCAGTTGTCCGTTGCCTGAACGTGTGTATTTGTAAATGCTGCCGTTTTCTCCGGGCCAGAAGAGGAACTGTCCCGCTGCTACGGGCGAACTGTCGTAAGTGCTCCAGCCGCGATAAGCCTTCTTGTCTCTGCCGAAGTAGTAGGCGATGGTATGGTCGCAGAGGTTGATGGCGAGGTGTCCGAAGGGTTCCGGTCCCGGGAAACCATGTCCCACATAGAGGCTGCCGTTCATTGCCGGGTCAAGGCTTACTGAACCTTTGACGGGGTTTACGACATCAATGGGTTGTCGCGATGCTTCTCCGTTGTCAAAATTCAGGAAATATACTTTTCCTGCGAGTGAACCCACAATCAGTTCGCGCTTGCCGAACTGTGGCGTAAGTCCCGGAGAGGTCTGCCTGAACTTGGTGAGCATCGTGTCGTGCCATTCCACATAGACCGGTTGCCCGTTCCATCCACTTCCGCCTCCCCAGTCGCCTTTCATGTCTGTGCGGAATGTCCAGTCGCAGACAATTTTTGAGGGTGTGCCTTTCACTTTTCCCGCAATCGGTGCATCGCGATGTGCAGAGCCGCGGAAAGTGAACCAGCCTGTTGCGTTGTCGTAAAGGTTTTCGAGTGTGGAGAGTTCGCCCGAAGAAGTGCTGTCCGCTATCTCTACGGTATAGTCTATTTCCCCGGCTGAAGGCATGGGCTGGTCGGGCAGGGCAGTGATGACCTGAATGTCTGAATTGTCATTATCACCTTTCTTGAGCCCCAAATTGCAACTGCATAATGTAATTGCACAAAGGCTCAATGCAAAGATTATTTTGTGCATGTATGGAGAAAAAGTGCTTGTATGTCTTGATTGAAAAAGGTTTTAATGTGCAAAATTCTTCTCTGCCTGTTCGTAGAGTTCGTCGATTTGCTCTGCATAGCGCTCGTTCACTACGTTTCTCTTGATTTTCAGCGTGTTTGTGAGTTCTCCTGTCTCTATGCTGAACGGGTCGGGCAGGAGGATGATGTGCTTCACTTTTTCGTAGTTTGCCAGGTCCTGCTGCAAGGTGTTGATGCGCGCCATGATCATCTTCCGGATGTTCATGTCTTTGCACAGTGCCTCTCTGCTGCCGTATGCTATGCCGCGTTCGTTGGCATACTGTTCGATGAGTTGATAGTTCGGCACTATGAGTGCGCTGACGAACTTGCGCTTGTCGGCAATGACTACCGCCTGTTCTATGTAGCGGTCAACGGAGAGTTTCGACTCTATCGCCTGCGGGGCAATATATTTGCCGTTGCTTGTCTTGAAAAGGTCCTTGATACGTTCTGTCAGGAAGAGTTCGCCGTCCTTCAGGTAGCCGGCATCGCCTGTGTGGAACCAGCCGTCTTCGTCGATGCTCTGTGCCGTGGTGGAGAGTTTGTTGTAGTAGCCCGGCGTGATGGTCTTGCCGCGTAGCAGAATTTCATCGTTCTCACCGAACTTAATTTCTATACCGTCAATCAGTCTGCCTACGGATCCGAGTGTGGTGGGCATGCCGTCGATGTCGCACGACACTGTTGCCGTGGATTCCGTCAGTCCGTATCCCACCTTCATATTGATGCCTGCAGCGTGAATCAGGTTCTCCACCTTTGCGTCCACCTGTGCACCTGCTGTGGGGAAGAAGTTGCCGCGGTCCAGACCGAGTGTCTTGCGCAGTACACTGTAAACCAACTTGTCGTACATCTTGTGCTTCATTGCCAGTGTCAACGGCAGCGGTTTACCCTTCGATGTGTAGTCGCGCCAGCACCTGATACCCGTTTTGAGCGCCATGCTCATCACTTTCCTTTGCAGTGGCGAACTGCTTGCTATTTTCTCAATCACTCCCTGATATACCTTTTCCCAGAAACGCGGCACACTGCTCATGCACGTTGGTCGTACCTCCTTGAGCGATTGTATCACGTCCGTGGGCCGCAGGTTAATCGCCTGAATGGCACCCTCCGTCAGTCCGAGGTAGGTCCATCCGCGTTCGAACACATGAGTCAGCGGCAGGAAGTTGAGCACGATGTCCTTGTCGGAGAAATTCAGTGCGAGGTCGTTCACACGCATCGCCTCATGGTAGTTATTGTGCGTCAGCATGACACCTTTCGAGTGTCCTGTCGTTCCGCTGGTGTAGAGAATGTTTGCCAGGTCGTTGAACGATGCTTCGTCCTGCCGTTTCTTGAACTCGCGGTCGAAATCGCCGACGTTGCCCATTTTGATGAACTCGTCGAAATAGATGCTCAGTTGATCGCTCGGCTGGCGCTTCACTTTCTTGTCGAAAATGATGATTCTTTCGAGTGTGGCACAGAGCGGTATTGCCTGAATGGCAGTGTCGTATTGTTGCTGTTCGCCTACGAAGAGAAACCTCACCTTCGCGTCGTTTATCATATATGTGATTTGCGGTACGCTGCTCGTGGGGTAGAAGGGTGTGGTTACTGCGCGTATGCCGTATGCGCCGAAGTCCACGAAAAGACATTCGGGCTTGTTTTGCGAGAAGACGGCAATGTTTTCCTGCACTGTCGTGCCGTATGCCAGGAGTGAGTACGACACATGCTTCACCATTTCGGCAAAAGCGTTCCAGGAAATGTCTTTCCAGACACCGAGGTCGTAGTCCCTGTACTTGAGTGCTGTGCGGTTTCCGTAGGTCTTCGCCTGTTCGGAAATCAGTCTTGAAAAGTGGCAGTTGTTGATCATAACCCTTTTGATGTTGTTGTAACGTACAAAGATAATGTTTTTTGTCGATTTATAGCGCTGTGTTCATTTTTTTTCGATATAAGCGGATTTTCATATCAGTTGCGTGCAAGGTGCATCGCAGATAAATCGTATCTTTGCATCATAGATTGAATAATAAAAAATAAAGAACCTTTCTATGAACAAAAAGTTTGCAAGTCTTGTTTTAGTCCTTTTCAGTGGTGCAACGCTATGCAGCGTGGCGCAGACCGTTGACCTGTCGCCTGTTCCGCAGAGTGTGGAGTGGGGTAGTCGTGCTTTCAGCAACCAAACGGCGTTTCGCATCAAGGGTGGTTTCAATGCCGACTATGATGCCGTGGAACTCCTCAAGCGCAAGGTGAATACGAAGAATGGCGAAGTGAAAATCATTATCGGCGAGCGTGGCGACAAATCCGTGAAGGCATACGCCGACCGCATACCTGACAGGGCTGAGGGCTATTATCTGAGCATCAGTCCGCGTCAGGTCATCATTGCCGGCAACGACGGGCGCGGCACGTTCTATGGCGTTCAGACCTTCCTGCAAATTCTCAGGCAGCCTGAGGTGATGAGTGTTGTGGTGAAGGATTATCCCACCATGCCCGACCGCGGCATCATCGAAGGTTTCTACGGCAATCCTTTCAGCCATAAGAACCGTCTCGACCTTTTCGACTTTATGGGGGCTAACAAGATGAATGTCTTTGTCTATGGTCCCAAGGACGACCCCTACCACCGCGACAAATGGCGTGAGCCCTATCCGGCAGATGAGGCGGCGCGTATGACGGAACTCGTAAAGGCAGCGCACAAGAACCATGTGCAGTTCGTGTGGGCTGTGCATCCCGGTGTGGATATCCGCTGGAACAAGGCAGACAGCATCAATATCCTCAGGAAATGCGAGAGTGTGTATCAGATGGGTGTGCGCGCCTTCTGTGTGTTCTTCGACGACATCGGCGGAGAGGGCACCAAGGCAGAGAAACAAGCCGCTTTGCTCAACTATCTCAATAAAGAATTCGTGAAGAAACACAAGGACGTTGCACCCCTCATGATGTGCCCCACACAGTACAACAAAGGCTGGAGCCACGGCTCCTATCTGAATACGCTCGGCACGCAGATGGATCCTTCGGTGCGCATCATGTGGACGGGTAATACGGTTGTGGACATGATAGAACGCAACGATATGGAATGGATAAACGCCCAGATCAACCGCAAGGCATACATCTGGCTCAACTACCCTGTTACAGACTATTGCATCGACCATCTGCTCATGGGTAAGACCTACGGCAACGGTCTGGACATCGGCGACATGGTGAGCGGTTTCTGCTCCAATCCGATGGAGTACTGCGAGGCCTCAAAGGTGAGTTTCTACAGCATAGCCGACTATGCATGGAACCCCGTGAAGTACGATGCTGCGAAGTCGTGGGAGATGTCGCTGAACTATCTTATGCCGAACGAGGAAGAGGCTTTCCGTGTGTTCTGTGAGAACAACGTTGACCTTGGTCCTACGGGGCATGGACTGCGTCGCGAAGGCGAGTCTCCGCGTTTCCGTAGTGCCCTGAAAGCCAGTACGGACGGTCTTGGCAACAAGGCTCTGCGCGAAGTGTTCAACGAGATGCGTGTATCTGCCGAGGTGCTGCAGAAAACGACTGATGCGCCGGAGATGATGGAAGAAATAGCACCTTGGGTAGAAGCCATGCGCCTTACGGCATTGCGGGGCGAGGCTGTTCTGAAAATGGATGATGCGCTTGGTGTGGGTACGCCTGAAGTCTTCATCGATGCCTATCTCGCCTATGCCGATGCCAATGGCAAACAGCGCGAGTTGCGTTCTCGCGACTTCCCGGGCAGCATCAAGGTGGCGAGCCCTGTCGTTGCCACGAATTATGTGGAGCCGTGGATGCGAACAATGGTTGCCAGTCTTATTGACCAATACAAGGAAAAATACGATTATCGCCTCGACGTGTTCCCCAAACAACTCATTCCGCAGGGCAAATACTTCATCAAGGTGGATGGTGCCTATCTTACTGACCCTGACAGCAAGCAGGGCGGCATAGCCGCCGAACTGCGAGCCGACCGCGATACCATCAACCCGCAGTCGCAGGAATGGACATTTACGCTCGACCCCAATACCAACCGCTACAAGATTGTCAACAATCAGGCAGGGCGTTATATCAATGAGTTGGGCAAGTTTGGTACCAATCCTTATAATGAGATGTGGAACACCTACGAAATAACGCTGCAAGACGGTAAGTATGCCATCCGCAACGGCGGTAATGCCGGCAACCGGTTCTGGGGAGTGAAGGACGGCAAGATTTATCAGGTGAGCACGCCACAGCCTGAGGCAGGGGCTTTCCGCT
Organism: Pseudoprevotella muciniphila; assembly: GCF_003265305.2. Lineage (NCBI taxonomy): Bacteria > Pseudomonadati > Bacteroidota > Bacteroidia > Bacteroidales > Prevotellaceae > Pseudoprevotella > Pseudoprevotella muciniphila. The sequence continues at coordinate 2,292,906 of NZ_CP033459.1, forward strand.
TTGAGATTGTTCCTGTCGGGGGCATGTAGAAATATATAGCAGTTATAGCAACTATAGATACAATAGACACAAAGGCCCGCCTGCAACAAAACAGGCGGGCTTTTCCTGACTTTGACAATGCGCCATCCGTGCCAACACCAACAACAAAATTTCAATTATTGCTGTCCGGTAAAAAACAGGAACAGAGAAAGAACTCTTATATAGGCATGTGAATACAAGTTGTGGCGAGTTTAAACGCGAAAGACGCAAATGAACGCGAAGGCATCATCGCTATCTTTCTGACGCTAATTTTAGCCGCAGAGCGGCGATACAGCTTAGGCAGGGGTGTAAAGAGCAAAGCGACTGAAACCCCTGTTTTTCAGTATATAAGAAACGTGAACCCCATAGGGGTGGTACAGAAAAAACAAATAATGGTACATCTGCACACAATGAATATGATGTTTTAATCTGTTGATTTCTGTATCGCCCATACAGCCAGGGGTTATTACCCCTGTCTAAGTTGTGTCGCCCATACTGGGCTCACTATGCTATTCCCTATATAACAGGGGTTCCAGTCGCTTCGCTCCCTACACCCCTGCCTATGGTTGTAACGTCCCTACAGGACTAACATGCAACAAGAAAATAATTTCTAATACCGAACTCACGTTAATTATATCTTCGCTTCGCTTGATGGATGACGCGAATGCCTACGGCGTGGGAATATCAAAAACAGTATCCGCAAGGTCTTCGCGTCTTCGCCGAGTGAAGCAATGGCTGAATTCGTGTCAAAGACAGGGCGAAAAAAGTTCGTGTAAATTCCTTCGCGTTATAAAAACCACAATGCCCATCACGTTCCAAACAAACATATATGTTATAAAAAGTAAGCCCATCATCAACGAAAAACTCAAAACAACGATGTAAACGGACTTGCAGCAGTTCTCTTAAAACACCCATGCTGTTTCATAGAACGCATGGGCATTATACTTTATCCGCTGACCCTACAGGATCTGTTTCAGTAGTTTTGCTTTAGATGCAAAAAGCCCGCCTGTTTTGATTCAGGCGGGCTTTTCGGATTATATAGTTTTGTTTTATGAAAGGTTCCTTTCTGATTAGTCCCAATAACCAAAGCGATTATTAGTCTCTTCATCTTCTTCCAGCCAATCAGCATCAAGTTCCTTCTTGCGTGAGAAGAAGTCGCCTGTGTCAACACTGAAATTCATCAATGGTTCGCCCGGAAGTATAGGAATGATACGCATTGACGGACGTTGATATACACGTTTTTTCATCGGATAACCTCCTTTCTGCCGTTATGGATATATACACCTTTTTCTGTGGGACGACCTGTCAGGCGCACGCCGTTGATGGTGTACCAACCTTCATTCTTTTTAGCAGAGGCGGCGGTGCGGATGCCTGTAGTTGTGTTCTCGTCGATGTCGTTGGTGAACGAGAAGAGCAGACCCGGGCTGCTGTTGTTTACGCCAGCTTTTTCAAGTTCTTCAATTGGAATGAACGCGCGGTGTGCCGGAATCACAGTACGGCTGGAGGGCCAGAAACCGATGCGTGACTGAGCGGTGTAACCCGAATCGTCTGAGCCGGCGGGGCGGCCACGTCCAAGGGCAAGCACACTGTATTTTGCTAGTCCAGTAGAGTCGGTGAGCACACCCTTGAAGATGTTGTTTGCAATAAGGTCGCTGCCATCTTCTGCCACACCGAGGGGCTGTACTATGCCACCATGGTTGTTGCGGTCGAAAGAGAACAGTCCTGTTTCTGTAGCACTCTTTACATATACCGGCGTATATGCAGGAACAACTACTTCTGTGGCACCTGCGCCCGGTACGAGTTTAACCAACTGCAATTGGTCTGCCACAACTTTCTCCTGGCCACCACTTGCTGTACTGTAAATTTCTTCCTTATTGATATTAATCTTCTTTGCAATATAAACCTCTGTGCCTGCCGGAACAACAGCATCGTAGTCAAGATAGATGGTGCCGGAGTAGAAGGGGCTGCCCGGGTTGGCTTCGTTTAAAGAGTGGTTGTCGGCACTCAGTGGGTTGATGTGCATCACGTATGGATAAATCTTTACAGAGATGTTTTCATTGCCACGTTCGGGGTTTTTGTAAACTGTTTCTCCGGCAAGGGTGTAGTTATGATCTCCTGAATAATAAACTGTCTTGCCAAGATTCTCGTCATCATTAGGATTCAAGATATCCAAGATATAGTAGCAATAAGAGAACGTCTTGCCGTAGAGGTCTACGTCCGCCTTTGTATCGTTTGTATTGTCATTTGTGGTTGGGTCGCCGATGTTGTAGATGGATAACCAATATTTTCCGTCGCGATAAAGCACTTCGCCATGTGCAAGATCGTAACCGCTTCCGGACCATGTGTAGAAGTAGTTGAGCGGGTCATCGTTGGGATCGCCAAAGCCTGCAGCACCATTAGGAAGTTCGATGCACACTTTGCTGTGGTCGTAAACCTTGATGTCTTGAATGTCGCGTTGGCAAGAAGCAATGACTCCGGTATGTGTCAGGTTAGAACAGTTGCTTAAGTCGAGCGAGAGAAGTGCATTGTTGTCGCACTTGAGTGCCGTAAGGGAGTCGCTGTTGAGCTTCAACACTTTCAGCCAACGACCATCTGAATTATAACCACCTTGTGCGTCGCAGAAGAGTGTCTTCAGTTTTGTACATGGGGTCATGTCCATTTCGGTAAGTTTGTTTTGTGTCAGAAGCAGTGTCTCCAATGCCGTCAGTTTTGTGAATTCGATTTGTGTCAGGTTGTTGTTGTTCGCCTTGCAAACCTGAAGGTGCTCGAGGTCATCAAAGCCTGAGATGGTGTTCAGCCCGCAGTTGTTGCAGTAGAAGTCCTCAATCAGAGGATTGTTTGTTACATCTAACGTATCAATAGGATTGTTAGAAATACGCAATTTCTTTAGTTTTTTATTTTTAGTAATATCTAAATCACTTAATTGATTACTGTAACAATATAACGTTTCTAAAGAATCATTATGAGTAACGTCTATATTCGTTAACTGATTACCACTACAATCCAAATATTTCAGAGTTACATTAGTTGCACCAGAACAATCCAAACTTGTCAGTTGGTTGTTGGCACATTCCAGTCTTACCAACGCGTTGTCTGCCACGTCGAGTGTTGTTAAGTAGTTGTTTGAACACAACAACATTTTGAGTTGAGAGTCCGCGTGGAGGTCAAGCGTTGATATGCTGCAGTTCTGACATTTCAGGATTTGAAGGTTGGGGCACTGATCAAGATGGTCAATCTCCGTAAGCAGCGGGCAGTTCTTGAAATCCATGTATATCAAGTTGTCGTATGTGCCACTATGAACAAAAGTAGTCAATTTACTGTTGTTAGGCATATAGAGCGTTTTCAGAGCAGAAAGACCTGTAAGATCAATACTTGCCAAATCAGTACGCGATGCAAACAAAGTAGTTAAACCGGTACAACCAGATAAGTTAAGGTAATCTACATGGCTATAGTCAACATCAACGTGATACAAGCCTGGATTATTTGAAAGATCTACGTGCTCAAGATTGTCCAAGTGATCAGAATCGAAACCACCTGCGTAGAATTCATAGAGATAGCAGTCGGTGGCATCTACGTAGGTCAGGTGGGGGAAGAAACGCAGCATATAGCCCAGATAGCGGTATTCGTAGTAGCGTGTCTCCGAGGCTCCTGTAAATGGGTCTGTCCATGAGTATGAACCTGTACGCTGATTGGGATTGATACCAGTCCAAGGGTGATAAGGGTTGGCGTAGTCGTATTCCCCATTTGATTTTTTAGGGTAGAGTACATGCAGAGGGATTACGCCAGAACGCAAATTGTTGCCCGAAAGATAAAGTTCTTCTAGATTCTCAAAAATCTGAATACCGGTAATCTTGGTTAATCTAGTGCCACCATTAGCAGAAAGATCCAAAACTGTTATCGCCTGTGCTTGTTCTTTGGTGATGTAAAGGTCGCGACTTTTATTCCAAGTATAACCACCTACACTTGTATTTCCATATCCTGTTGGCGTTTCATAGCCCATTGCTTTGGCTATACGGAATCTCAAAGTACCATCAGGGAAGTTGCGGGTTTGGTCGCCATCCTCACCATTGTCCTGATAGATACGGCAGTACTGCGTTCCGGAGGGAAGGGATATATATCCTCCTCCTGCTGCATCATTTTGCCAGAATTTTTTGCCGTCGGGACCGGTAGCAGTTCCGTTTGCCGTGAGCCATTCTACGGCATGTAGTTGCGTTGCTTGCAGCAAGAGTGCAAGAATTGCTAACAAAAAGTAGCATTTTCTCATAAGTTCAAAATTTTTTAAGTTTCTATTCTCAATTCGTTGCGCCAATTCTTTAGTATGTTTTGTATAAACAACCTAAGCATCAGAAATGTATGGCGCTTGTAGATGTAATCTGTGCAAAATTATTTTAATTTTTATAAATACAAATTTATCCCTGTAATTATTACATAATTTTTTCATTTTCTGTTTTTATTGCCCTTATTTTGCAATGTAGAGATTGCAAAATACCCCCCCCATCCCCCTTTTTTTTATGTTTTTTTCTGTTTGTATGCGAATATGACGTATGACGCTTGCGGGTACGACTTTTTGCTTCGTGATTTTATCACGAAGGGGATGATTATTTAAGTTCTCAACTTTCGCAAGTGATTATTTATTGTTTTATCAAGAATTTGAGAATTTGAGAATTATATATTCCGTACAATCTGCATCTTCTGTTAGTGATTTTTATCGAGTTATCAAGAATTTGAGAATTATTATTCTCTGTTCAGCGTTTTCCATCCATAATTTTTCAGATAGTATGTAGTTAGTAGTGAAATAAATTCTTTAATTCTCAAATTCTTGAAAATAAAACTATCTTTTATGTTTTTTTCTGTTTGTATGCGAATATGACGTATGACGCTTGCGGGTACGACTTTTTGCTTCGTGATGTTTTCACGAAGGGGTTGATTATTTAAGTTCTCAACTTTCGCAAGTGATTATTTATTGTTTTATCAAGAATTTGAGACGTGTTGTTGAGCGTATGCGAAAAATTTGAGAATTATATATTCCGTACAATCTGCATCTTCTGTTAGTGATTTTTATCGAGTTATCAGGAATTTTAGAATTATTATTCTCTGTTCAGCGTTTTCCATCCATAATTTTTCAGATAGTTAGTAGTTAGTAGTGAAATAAATTCTTTAATTCTCAAATTCTTGAAAATAAAACTATCTTTTATGTTTTTTTCTGTTTGTATGCGGATATGACGTATGACGCTTGCGGGTACGACTTTTTGCTTCGTGTCACGAAGGGGATGTTTTTTTAATATCTCAACTTTCGCAAGTGATTATTTATTGTTTTATCAAGAATTTGAGAATTTGAGAATTATATATTCCGTACAATCTGCATCTTCTGTTAGTGATTTTTATCGAGTTATCAGGAATTTGAGAATTATATATTCCGTACAATCTGCATCTTCTGTTAGTGATTTTTATCGAGTTATCAGGAATTTTAGAATTATATATTCCGTACAATCTGCATCTTCTGTTAGTGATTTTTATCGAGTTATCAGGAATTTTAGAATTATTATTCTCTGTTCAGCGTTTTCCATCCATAATTTTTCAGATAGTTAGTAGTTAGTAGTGAAATAAATTCTTTAGTTCTCAAATTCTTGAAAATAAAACTATCTGATATAATACATGACAACTTACGCAACTTGAATAGAGAACTGTTAACCATTGTTTTTTAAGGTGGGCTGTTGGCGAAGGTGTCCGTGGGCCTGTTGTCTTGCCATGGCATGTGTCTGTTGTTAAGGCTTTCTTTCTTTTTGATTAGTGAAGCGCTGATGGCTGTTTTCGTTAACGTATCCTCAGACGACTGACGTTTTGTCGTTTTAGTTGCAGCCGAATTACGCTTAGTAGTCTTATGTGCAGATATCAGCCCCTTCGGCACTTCAGGCATCGGGGACAGGCATATAGGCGCAAACCCCGGTAACGGTTTGTCAGGTCTCTTCTTTTTGCGGACCTTAGGCAGTTTTATGGTTTCCGGATCATCATATTTATCGTTCTTGTAATTGTCAAGTTGTGAACTACTGAAGTAATATGTGCCATCGCCTTTTGGTGAAAACAGCGGAACATATTCAACGTCAGGTGCCTCTGACATGGTTTTTTCCAGCGCGTAATCTTCCTCAGTCATCTTAGGTTCGAATGGCGGGAAGATGGTCTTGACATAGTTTGACGTGTCCCTTGCGAGGCGTATCTGTCCTCGTTTGAAGTAGATGCTGTTTTCGATAATGGCAATGGCTGCCGGATTGTCTGTGGAATATGTGGCGACATCCCAGCGGCATTCCATAACGCTGCCTTTTGTGAAATGAAACCACACAGCGGCTTTTCCGCACGGTATGCGCAACATCCATTCTGTCAGATCGGGTGCATAATAGGTTTTCATGGTTAACAGTTCTTTTTAATGATTAATTCAAGTGATTTAAGTTTTTCTTGAAGTTAACGAAATTAATGAAGTTAAAGCAGTTAACGACGTATGTTTTGTACGACAGATGGTCATTGACATCCCGCATGTCGGTATTGTCGATAACTTTGTTGACTCCGATAATTCCGAGCGTAGCGATAACTTCAGCATGCAGATTTAATTAACGGAAAATTGATAATTATTCAGGCCTGAAATATGGGGTGTTTTATAAATTAGGAGTTATTGCTTTATAGAGCACCCCTTGTTTTCCGATGCAAAGGTAGGGTGTGTAAACATAGTGACCAAATTTTTCCGTAAGTTGCGTGCACGCCTTTATATAGTGGTGTTCTGGCGATTTTTGCCGGAACTTTTATCAGTCGCCAATAACACTGTTTGTGCTTTTGCGCCTACAGCGCGCTGTTTTCGTCATGTCATTCTCCCAGGGCTTTTCCCCGGGCTATGTGCTTTCCGGGCTTTCAGCCCGTTTTGTGGATGGCAATAATAAAAAAACGGCGTCGTTAAGACGCCGTTGGTGTTTCCTATATGTAATAAGGTGTTTAAGATGGTTTTATTCTATTATTTCCGCTTTTATGATTCTGATGTCCTTAAGTGGTCTGTCGTTTTCGTCGGTTTTTGCGCGTTGTATCTTGTCGATGGTCTCCATGCCTTCCGTTACTTTTCCGAAGACGGTGTAATTGCTGTCGAGATGCGGTGCACCTCCGCGTGTGGCATAGTCGCTGAGCATGTCGGCTGTCCATTTGGGTTCGTTGAAATTGTTTTTTCTCATCCAGCGCCTGATGCCTGCTATGTCCTCGCTCATGCGCTGTGTGCCCGTTACGACATAGAACTGTGCTCCGCTGCTTCTTCGTTCAGGGTTGGCTTCGTCTCCTTCGCGTGCTGCAGCCAGCGCACCGCTGTGGTGATAGTATTTCGGGAAGATGATTTCAGCCGGCAGCGTGTAGGGCACGTCGCGGTCGCCATAGAGCATGCCTTCTTCGGCGTGTCTTGACGAAGAATCGCCTGTCTGCACCATGAACTTGTCGATGACGCGGTGGAAGATGATGCCATCATAATAGCCATCCCTGACCAGGCGCAGGAAGTTGTCGCGGTGGATGGGTGTGTCGTCGTAGAGCACCACGGTGAAGTCGCCCTTTGTGGTACGGAAGCGCACGTGGTTTGTTTGTGCGCTTGCCGTGGTTGCGAGAAGGGTCAGGGCTATCAGGATTATTTTTTTCATTTTGTTTTTTTTGCGGAGGTTCCGGATTTTCCGGGTTTTCCGGAGGTTCCGGAAGTTCCTGTTTTTTTTATGGTTTATTCTTCGATTTCTTCATCGTTTTCTTCTGATGCAATGGCCGCTTTGTTCTTTTTCTTTGTCTTTTGTGCATAGCGGCTTACGCTCAGCATCATGCCAATGTAGATCGATGTACATACGATGGATGTTCCTCCGCGGCTGATGAGCGGCAGGTTCTGTCCTGTTACAGGCAACAGTCCGACAGCCACTCCCATATTGATGAAGGCCTGGAAGACTATGAGTAGCGCCAGTCCCAGTATGAGGAATGCGGGGAAGTTTCGTTCGCATCGTCGCGCTATGATGGCTGAGCGGAAGAGCAGTATGATATATAGCAAGAGCACTATGCCTCCTCCGAGTAGTCCGAATTCTTCGATGATGATGGCATAGATGAAGTCGCTGTATGCCTGGCTGAGGAAGTCGCGCTCCACCGACTTTCCCGGTCCTTTTCCTAAAAATCCTGATGTGGCGATAGCGATTTTTGCATGTCCCACCTGTGCATGCTCCTGTAGTTGGAATTTTGCGGGGTCTTCCGGCTTACTGTCTTTTCCGAAATTCTGTACGCGTGTAGCCCATGTTTTCATACGTGGCAGCGTGTCGAAGAATTTGCTGTCTTTCGGTATGCTGACGAGTAGTATGAAAGCCACGGCTATCGTTCCAAAAATAACGCCGAGCAAAGCCAGCAGCCTCTTCATCGGGATACGTCCTACGAACATCATCATCATGACCACAGCAAAGAGTATGGCAGCGGTAGAAAAGTTCTCGCTGAAGATCAACAGGCACACAAAGCCGGTTATGACAAGTATGATCTTGAACGCGCGCGGGTCGGCACCTTCTTCTTTCTGGTTGAACGACAGGCACAGCGCCACGGAAACGACCACTATCCCCTTTGCCAGTTCGGACGGCTGGAACTGAAATCCAAAGACGTTTATCCATCTTGCTCCTTCGTTCACTTTTTCAGAAAAGAAGAGCACAAAGATTAGCATCAGGCAGATGGCAGGCAGCCCCGGTAGCGGTATGGTCTTGAAAAATCTGCACGGGATGTTGTGTATAAGGATGACCAAAAATGTTCCCAGCCCCAGATACATGGCCTGTTGCACCAATGGCATCCAGAACTTGGTCTTATATGTGAGTGTGCTTGCTGCGCTGTACACCTCAATGAGCGAGATGATGCACAGGAAAAAAAAGACAGTCCAGATGACGGGATCCCCTTTGAATATGCCTCTTGATGTTATTTTAGTCATCGTTGTATAACTCCTTTCTGATAGATATTCTTATTTTGCTCGGTTGAGCACCATTTCCTTAAACATGTTGCCGCGTTCTGCCATGTTGTTGAAGAGGTCGAAACTTGCGCAGCACGGGCTGAGTAGCACTGTGTCGCCCTGATGCGCCAGTGCCTTGCATGCCTCTACGCAGTCCTTCATGCTGTGCGTGTCGGCAATGGTGATGCCGGTGGACCTGAAGAAGTCCTTGAGTTTCGTATTGTCTGCCCCGAGGAACACGAGTGCGCGGCATTTTTCCTTTACGAGCGGCAGTATCTCATTATAGTCGTTTCCTTTGTCCTTACCGCCTATAATCAGCACGACGGGTGTGGTCATGGCATCGAGCGCATAGTAGCATGCATCTACGTTAGTGGCTTTCGAGTCGTTTATGTAGTGCACGCCGTCCACTGTGCCCACTTTCTCCAGTCTGTGCGGCACTCCCCGGAAGTCCTGCAAGCCCTCTCTGATCGTCTGCTCCGGCACTTCTGCCGCGAGTGCTGCTGCTGCCGCCGCGAGCGAGTTTCGCACGTTGTGCCTGCCTTGCAGGGCGAGTTCTGCTACGGTCATTGTGAAATCTGCGGGCGCAGTCAGTACAAAACTGCCGTTTTCCGCATATCCTGTTACGCCCTCCTTCCTTTCGTCGGCAAATGTGCATAAATGTGCCTTTTCATCATATTTTTTCAGTTCTTTCTCGATGTATTCATCGTCTTTCCAATAGATGAAATAATCGGTTGGCTGCTGGTTTCGTATGATGCGCATCTTGGCATCCACATAGCCTTGCATCTTATAGTCGTACCGGTCGAGGTGGTCGGGTGTGATATTGAGCAGCACGGCAATGTTTGCTCGGAAATCGTACATATTCTCGAGTTGGAACGACGAAATTTCGAGCACGAACCATTCCGGCGAGGTGGTGGCCACCTGCAGCGCCATGCTCCTGCCTATGTTTCCAGCCAGTCCGACGCTGAATCCTGCTTTCTGCAGGATGTGAAAGATGAGCGACGTGGTAGTGGTCTTTCCGTTGCTTCCTGTGATGCAAATCATCCTGGCATCGGTGTATCTGCCTGCAAACTCTATTTCGCTGAGAATTGGAATGCCCTTTTCAACAGCCTTCTTCACCATTGGTGCGTCGCCCGGTATGCCCGGGCTTTTCACTATTTCGTCGGCATTGAGGATGAGTTCCTCCGTGTGGTGTTTTTCTTCCCATGCCAGACTGTGCGCCGTGAGTTGCTCTTTATAGTTGTCCTTGATGCACCCCATGTCGGACACGAACACGTCGTATCCCTCTTTCTGTGCGAGGATGGCTGTTCCCACGCCGCTTTCGCCGGCTCCCAAAACTACCAGTCGTTTCATATCGTTGATTTGTTATCTGATTTTAAGCGTGATGATTGTTGCAGCAGCCATAATGATTGTTGCGAGCCAGAAACGTATCGTTACTTTCGATTCGTGCCATGCTCCGCGGGGCCATTTCAGGAGGTACTTGCAGTCGGGCTCTAACTGACTGTCGAGTACGCGGAAATTGTCGTGTATAGGTGTGCGTTTGAAGATTCTCTGCTTGATGCCTTTTCGCTTGCCAATCTTGAAGTATCCCACCTGCAGGATGACGCTGAGGCTCTCCATGAAGAAGATGAAGCAAAGGATGGGCAGCAGCAACTCCTTATGTATAATGATTGAAAGCACAGCAATGACACCTCCTATGGCGAGTGACCCTGTATCGCCCATGAAAATCTGCGCGGGGTAGGCATTGTACCATAGGAATCCGAGCAGTGCCCCCACCATGGCGCTGATGAAGATGACGAGTTCCTCCGTTCCCGGTATGAACATGATGTTCAGGTATTGCGCATACTGTATGTGGCTCGACACGTATGCGAGCACGCCGAGCGCTATACATATTATTGCAGAGTTTCCTGCCGCCATGCCGTCCATGCCATCATTGAGATTAGCCCCGTTCGATACTGCCATGATTACGAAAATCGTCATCAGGACAAATACTATCCATCCGCCAAGCGATTGATATTCACCAAGAAAGGATGTGATGGAAGAATAGTCGAAGTCGTTGTTCTTGACAAACGGAATGGTGGTCTTCGTAGATTTTACAGGCGTGTTTTTATGCACTACTTCTACTTTGTCGCCCACTTTTTCAGTCTCAATATTTTCCCTGATGGTAGCATCAGGACTGAGGTATAGCGTAATACCCACAAACAGACCAAGCAGCATCTGCGCCACCAGTTTCCATCTGCCCGCCAGTCCTTCCTTATTTTTCTTGAAAATCTTTATGTAGTCGTCCAGGAAACCCACAAGCCCGAGCCAGACCGTAGTAACAACAATCAGTATGAGATATATGTTTCTAAGGCGTCCCAGCAAAAGCGTGGGCACAAGTATCGCCACGATGATGATGATACCGCCCATTGAGGGCACGTTGATTTTCTTTTCTCCGAAAGGGTCGATTTTAGGGTCACGTTGTGTCTCACTGAAGTTTTTTCGCTTCATGTATTTGATGAAACGCTCTCCAAACCATGCGGAAATGACGAGTGCAATTATGAGCGCCAAAAGTGCACGGAAGGAAATATATGTCCACATACCCGATCCGGGTATGCCGTAGTCGCCTAAAAAACGGAAAATGTAGTATAGCATATTTTATTCTTCTGTAATAGTTTTTGAATATTCATTACACGTGCTCCCTTCTTCTCAATCAATACCGAAAGCCTTTTTGATTTCTTCGTGGTCGTCGAAGTGGTGTTTCACTCCTTCTATCTCCTGATATGGCTCGTGTCCTTTTCCTGCAACGAGAATGATGTCGCCTGGCTGTGCCATCATCACTGCGGCTCGTATGGCTTCCCTGCGGTCGGTGATGCTGATGGTTTTCTGCATCATTTCTTCATCAAGTCCTGCGAGCATGTCATTGATGATGTCTTGCGGATTTTCGAAACGTGGGTTGTCGCTGGTAATAATGACGCGGTCGCTGTTCTTTGCTGCTTCCTGTGCCATGATGGGGCGCTTCCCCTTGTCGCGGTTGCCGCCTGCCCCGCATACTGTGATGACACGTCCCTGTTTCTTGATGTCGTTTATCGCCTGAAGGACGTTGACTAACGCATCGGGCGTGTGTGCATAGTCCACCACTGCGCTGAAACCTTTCGGTGAGCGTATCGCCTCAAATCGTCCGTTCACGGGATGCAGGGATGAGAGCACGCGCAGCACTTCCTCCTTTTCCTTGCCCAGCATAACGGCTGCGCCATACACTGCGAGCAAGTTATACACATTGAACCTGCCTACGAAGCGCACACTCACTTCTTGCCCGTCGATGTCGAGCAGCATGCCTTCGATGCTCTCTTCCACGATTTTTCCCTTGAGGTCGGCAGCAGTGCGGGTGGAGTAGGTGAGGACTTTTGCTGCGCAGTTCTGTACCATGATCATACCATTCTTGTCGTCGGCATTGGTGATGGCGAACGCGGACTTGTCGAGACCATCGAAGAATGCCTTTTTAGCATCCCGATAGTTTTCGAACGTCTTGTGATAGTCGAGGTGGTCGCGTGTAAGATTCGTGAAGATACCACCAACGAATTTGAGTCCTCCTATGCGTTTTTGCTGTATGGCATGCGACGAACATTCCATGAATGCATATTCGCAGCCTTCCTTCACCATTTCTGCGAGCAGCCGGTTGAGTGTGACGGGGTCGGGCGTGGTGTGGCTTGCCGGCACTTCGCGGTCCTCTATGTAGTTGCATACCGTGCTGATGAGTCCGCATTTGTGCCCCATTGCCCGGAACATGTTGTATAGCACTGTGGCGATGGTGGTCTTTCCGTTTGTGCCTGTAACTCCTATCAACCTGATGTGTTCTGTCGGGTTGCCATAGAATGCTGTAGCCACCTTTCCTGTGGCATCTTCTGTGTCGTCCACGCGCACGACCGTAATGCCTTGCGGTACTTCGACATCTTCGCAGACGAGTACTGCCGCAGCACCCAGTTCCACCGCCTTTGCGATGTATTGGTGTCCGTTGCTTACGGTGCCCTTCACTGCGATGAACAAATTGCCCGGTTTTACCTGTCGGGAGTCGATGTTCACTCCTGTGATATCAATTTCGGCATCGCCAGTTATGACTTTTGGCTGCAGGTTGCCGATGATGGTTGATAGTTTCATATTTTGTTATGCTTTTTTTCGGTTTTAGCCCTTTCTCTCGCCATTCTTTTGTGGCGTTGCCGGGTTTACGGCTTTGGTTTTAGGCTGGTCGTTGCCATTTCCCTTCCGGGGATTGTCTTTATTGTTTTGGGCAGTCATTGTACTGTCGTTCTCGTTTCCTTTTCTGTTTCCGAGCCAGATGATGACCTCCTGATTGCGTGCTATCTTTGTGCCGGGCGCTATACTCTGCATAGTAACTTTTCCTACACCCTTAGCCTTTACCTTGAGTCCGAGGTTTTCAAGTCGGAAAACGGCATCCCTCAGTCCATATCCGATGACTTTCGGCATGACGTTGCCGGACGTGTTCTCCGTAGCCAGGATGGCTTTATCGTTGTTGTAGTTGCAACTGCCCCAGTTATAATAATTGTCGTTCATGCCAATCAGATCGTTCTCGATGTTGAGTTCCGTCAAGATGCGCTCCATGGCATTCATGTCGCCTGCAGAGAGGGTAGGCATGTGTGCATTTATGCTGTCTGTAGCCAAGGCATAGTTGGTGCTTAGGTTGAGCGCCATGACGTTTTCTGCCACTTTCCTGAAGACTGGTCCGCAATGTCCTCCTCCTGATGCACCGGGTCCTTCTTTGATGCAGACAATCATCGAGTATTTTGGTTTGTCAGCCGGGAAATAACCTGCAAAAGAGACGATGTATTGCGACTGGAATCCTTTGTCGGACCATATCTGTGCCGTTCCCGTCTTTCCTGCTATTTCGAATTTTTCGGAGCGTGCCTTTTTCCCCGTTGCGTGTTTGCCTTTGACCACTCTTGAGAGGCACTCCTGTATGTTTGCTATGGCTTCCGGTTTTGCCATTTGTGGGCGAATGACGGATACCGGATATTCCTTTACGATTTCATCATCCCGGGTGAGATGTGTCACAAATCTTGGGCGAACCATTTTTCCGCCATTGGCTATGCCATTATAGAAAGTGAGGGTGCTGATGGGTGGTATTTCCGTTTCGTATCCTATGCTCATCCAAGGTAATGTTGTTCCGCTCCACATTCTGGGTCGGATTTTTGGTATCGCATAACCGGGTATGGGGAGTTTCAGGTCTTCTCCGACTCCTAATTTATATATACCATTGATAAACGCTGTGGTATCTTTTCGATAGATGCGGTCTATTGTGGTGCTTACGGCAACGTTTGAAGAGCGTTCTATGGCTTCAGCCACTGTTATCATTCCTGCTCCTCCGTTTCTCCAACTGGCATCGCGCATTGTCCTGTCGTAGAACTTATGTGTGCCGTTTCCTGCGTTGGCGGGAGTGTTGAGTTCTATTTTGTCATCGTTGAATGCCACGAGGAAGGACATGGGTTTGAATACGGATCCCGGTGCAAGACGTTGTGAGAGTGCCCAGTTCTGTATGGGGTAGTATTTCCCATCTTTAGCCCTGCCTATCGTTGTGATAGCCTTAACGTCTCCTGTTTCCACCTCCATAAGTATGCACAATCCATACTCGGCACTGAGTTCTTCCAGTTTCTCTCTGAGTGCTTCTTCCACGATGTTTTGCATCACGACGTTGAGAGTGGTGTGCACATCGCAACCGTTAACAACAGGTGTGATGGGTATGTTGACCGTGGAGTTGTATTTCTTTTCTTTGATTTCCTTACCTGGCGTGCCTCTGAGTATTGTATCGAGCCCTACTTCCAGTCCATACATTGCAGTATCTTTTCCTGCATAGAATCGTCCTATTGTACGTTTTGCCAAGTTTCCGTACGGGTAGCATCGCCTGATGTGTTTCTCAGCATTGAAGTTGAACCACCTAATCTTTGCGAGCGATCGGATTTGGCTGTACTGTGTGTAGTTGATGTATCTTTTGCCGTTGAGTTTGAGGTGTCTGGCATTATTCTCTCTTCCTTTGAGAATGTGTGCTTTGTATTCTTCTGCCGTTTTGTCCTTTAACACTTCTGCCAGTAGTTCGCTGACAGAATCCACTTTTGCATAGAGTACAGAGTCGCGCTTGTGCTGGTCTTTTTTTCTTCTGTTGAGTGTGTCTTTCTCGTATGACATAAAGTCGAGGTAGATGTCGTATGCCGGCACTGTTGCAGCGAGTACTTCTCCTCCATCGGCATAGATATTGCCGCGTGAAGGCGGTATGGTGATAATTCTGTTGTTGGAAGAGTCTTTCACTGTAGTCCAGTATTTGCGCTCCACTGTCATGGTGTAGCCTGCCTTAGCCAGAATGGCAACGGCTGTCGCTATGAAAACAATAGCGATGACGATATATCTTGGTATAACTTTGCTTGATGGAAATCTCATTTTTTAATCCTCCTTTTCTTCTTTTTTATCCCCTTCGCCTGTTTCGAGACTGTACATGGGTTTGTTGGTGTGTTTTACATTTGGCGCTGAATCTTCCTTGACAGTGCCTTTTGTTGATGTGATTAGATTTTGAGCAGTGAGCAATTTGTAATTTCTGTCTTCAAGTGTGTCGCAGAGGTGTTTCCGCTCAATTTCTGCGTTGTCGTATGCGTATCTGTTGCTGACGAAGATGAGTGTCAGCACTACGCAAAATACGATAAAAAAGATGTACTTTCTGAACCACTGTCCGCTGAGCATATCTCCCCCTAACACCGATTTGAGCGTGAGTTTTGTACGCTGCTCGTTGTTGATGTCGATTGTGTCGTGCAAGGCCTTCCTTGCTTTTTCATTTGCTTTCTCTCTTGAGAGAATTCTTTCCTTTTCCTTTTTCCTGATTTCTAAGTCGTCCGTCATTTTCCTTTTTCTCCCTAAGCAGGAAGAACTTTTTTGATTTGTCTCCCTGCTTTGTTTTACCTTTTTCCTTTTCCTTGTTTTTCCTTTTTTCCTTTTATTAGTTTGTCCTCAGAATGTTTGTCCTCAGACTTTCTGCGCGATGCGCAGTTTTGCACTGCGGCTTCGCGGGTTCCTTTCCTGCTCTTCTGTGTCAGGAACAATCACTTTGTTGTTTACCGGTTTGAGCGGTACAATCCTGTTTCCGAAGAAATCCTGTTCAACTGCCCCTTCAGCATTTCCACTCTTCATGAAGTTTTTTACCATGCGGTCTTCGAGCGAGTGGTATGTCAGCACCACGAGTCGTCCTCCTGTGCATAATGCATCGATAGTGCTTTTGAGCATCTCTTGCAGTGCAACCATTTCGCCGTTTACCTCTATGCGCAGTGCTTGGAACACCTTTGCCAACTCCTTTTTTTCGCGTTCTCTCCCGATGACGGGTCTTACGGTTTCGATGAGTTGTCCGGCTGTTTCAATGTGTTCCGAAACTCTTGCCTTTGTGATGGCTGCAGCCAATCTTCTGCCGTTTTTCAGTTCTCCGTAGAGTCGGAAAATCTGGCAGAGTTGTTCCTCCTTGTAGGTGTTGAGCACATCAGCGGCGTTTATTCCTCCTGCTTGATTCATTCTCATGTCGAGTGGCGCATCGAAGCGGAACGAAAAACCTCTCGTCTCATCATCGAAATGGTGGCTTGATACTCCGAGGTCTGCCAGTATGCCATCGACGTGTTCGATTTCGTAATATCTGAGCCAATTTCTGAGAAAGCGGAAATTGCTTCTGACGAAGGTAAATTTCTCGTCTTCCGGTATGTTGGCTTCGGCGTCAGCATCTTGATCGAACGCCAGGAGTTTGCCCTCCTTTCCCAAATGCTTCAGAATTTCTCTGCTGTGTCCTCCTCCTCCGAATGTCAGGTCAACGTAAATGCCATCGCGTCTGATATTGAGTGCTTCAACACTTTCTTTTAGTAGTACCGGTACGTGGTAAGTCATCATTGAGAAAGTTTTTCAGTTTGCGACCGATTATTCCGTTTTTCCTCCTAAAAGTGCTTCGACAGCCTTGGCATAGTCTTCCGGTGCAATGAAGTCGTTTTCGCGCTTTGCCCAGATTTCGATGCGGTCGTCCATTCCTACGAAAGTGACAGCGTGGTCAATGCCTGCAAAGGCGAGCAGGCGCTTAGGTAAGATGAAGCGTCCGTTTGAATCGAGTTGGAACTGCTCAGCGTCGCTAAGATACTGCCGGAAAATCATAGCCTCCTGCGGATTCCATCTGTTCAACTTAGTGCGCAGTACTTCTACCTCCGATTGCCATGCGGACATGGGGAACACAACGAGGCAAGGTTGATAGATGTCCCTTTTCAGGACAAACTCTCGCTCGCTCTCGGGCAGGAGTTTGCGAAAAGAGGAAGGGAAAAACACGCGGCCTTTCTCATCCAGTTTTGCTTCTATCGAACCAGTAAACATCATCCTTTTTTAGTTTTGTGTACAAAATTAAACACTTTTCCCCACATTTCCCCACCTTTTTTTAAATAATTTTTTTAAAAATATCACAAAATCTTGTAACTCAAAGAAAATCAGCATAATACAGAATGAAAAAATATTAATATTTCTATTCGCTCAAATAAAGTGTCAGATATTTTTTATCTTTGCAAAAAAATCAGGAAAATGCGGAAAATAATTCTTTTTTTGATGATAGCGCTTGCTCTTCCAGTGTCCGCGCAAAACTTCGACAGCAATACAAGCTATAGAATTTCTGTTGAAGAAAGCCTGAACGATGGAGCGCTTTATATGTATTCTTGGGATGGCGAATACGAATTCTATTATTTCAAGACGAACAATTACGACATCTACAGCATCGTATGGTGGAAGTTTGAAAAGTCGGGAAACTATTGGACCATAAAGAATGAGGGAGAAAACAAATACCTCACATACACGAGGAAGACGTACACTATCGGTTATGGTTCGAATACAAGCACAGGCTACGATGACGCGCTTACCGCTCAAAGCACGGTAAAGAATGACAGTTCAAGATGGATAATAGAGGCTGCAAATGGTTGTTATACAATCAGGAATGCCGCTGCACCAGAAAAGTATCTTCATGTGAAAGTTGAAAGATATGGCGAAGGCAGCAATGTCTATATAGACGGATATGTTTACATGGGCGATTTGGAAGAGAACCAGACCGATGTTTATTTTCGCTTCTTCGACAGGAGCGGTGAAGAACTTCCCACAGGTCCTGTTGCTAAAACGGCAGTCAACTATTTACGCGTAAATGGCAAGCGGTTGATTTATGACAGAACGAGCCAGTCCTATCTTTTGCCTATTTCGCAAACCTATATGGGAAAGAGTACTTTTGTCGGTAATATTACTTTCGAAGGCATAGAAGACGAAGTTTCCTATCAAATGGTAGTGGACGACGCTATAAATCAAAATACACGCTTTGCGGTGAAGGATTTCTCCTGTGAGAATCCGCTCACTTTTACCCTGAAAGGTAGCGATGGAAGTGAGGCAGGACCCTACAAGTTGTTGCTGACATTCATGCCGGTTGTGGAAATAAATGTGAGTAGTGTTAATTCCAGTACATACTCTCAAGGCTCTTTCCGTGTGAACGACGGAAATACAACTGAAGAAGATACCACGTTTACAGCCGGTTATAAATACCGCGGTGCATCTGCTCAGCGTTATGGCAAGAAGTCGTACAACGTGAAACTCTTTGAAGAAGATTTTGCCACGGATTATGATGCCAACATCATGGGGCTCAGGGAAGACCACACCTGGATACTCGACGCGATGGCTATCGACCGTGTACGAATGCGTAACCGCATCTGTTTCGACGTCTGGAACGAAATAGACAAACTGCCGTATTCATCGAACTATAACCAGCGCAACGGTACGGTGGGCAAGTTCGTGGAAGTGGTTCTCAACGGCAAGTATCACGGCATTTACTGCTTTACCGACAAAATTAACCGTAAGTTGCTGAATCTGACAAAAGTGCTTGAAGATACGACGGGCGGTACTGCAACCTACACTCAGCGCGGTCTGCTCTACAAGGGCAAACAGTGGGGCGACGCGGTATATCTGAAGAGTAGCAGCGGAACGCCACCTCTTTCGAGTGTAACGTGGCAGAACTGGGAACTTATGTATCCCGATGAGCACCCCACTCAGGCGGCATGGATTCCGTTGCGCAACCTGATCAATTACAACAACCGTTCTGATTCGGTATTCTGTGCCACATTTGCTGACCACTATTATTTCGACAATGTGTTGCATTATGTGATGCTCCAGTTGGCTTACAACCTTCAGGACAACGGCATGAAGAATATGTATCTCAGTACGAAGAATATCCAGAAGTTCGGACAATGTATGCTCTTCACCGTATGGGACATGGACAGTTCTCTCGGTGGTTACTGGGATGGCAGTTATCATGATGTTGTGGCTGATACCACTTACGTTACCCGTGTGTTGCCATTGTCAAAACTGTTTTCGAGAAATCTTCTCGGATTCCGCGACAGTCTTCGTGCATACTGGCATGAGCACAAAGATGTGGAATTCTCTTACGATTCGCTCATGAGTAAGATGAACGCATATAAGGACCTGTTCGTTGAGTCGGGTGCCTGGCAGCGCGAAATGAATCTGTGGAGTGAAAATACTACAACCTACAAAATGCCTAAGTTGCAAGAATTGGAAGCCGAAGTGAACTATGTGGGCGAATGGTATAAGCGTAACATCGCCTACCTTAATCAGTTGCTTCCTGAGCCGGAGCCTAAAGAAGATCCGGACATCACGGCTATTCAGACGCTGCAGACGGGCAAGACGGTCGATGCGATATACACCATCGATGGAAGAAAACTTGAGAATGTGAGTCTTCGCCAGTTGCCACATGGCATTTACATCGTCAACGGAAAGAAAATTGTCAGGTAGCAACTTGGTAAACATGAAAAAGGCATCAGTTTGGTGCCTTTTTTTCTTTATCTTAATCTGTGGCTATGAATCGTGTTTTTCGCGCGGGTGCGCCTTTTCGTATTCCTTGCGCATATCGGCGAAGGAGAGGTGGGTATATACTTCCGTTGCTTCGAGACTTTCGTGCCCGAGCAATTCCTGCACGGCACGTATGTCGGCTCCGTTGTTCAGCATGACGGTGGCGAAAGTGTGGCGCAGGGTATGGGGTGTGCGTTTCTTTTGGTTGGTGACCAGCGTGAGGCGTTTTTTTACTATGTTCCTGATTTTCGGTACGGTCAGTCTGAACCCCCTTTTGTCGATGAACAATGCTTCTTCATTTCCTATGCGGCTTAGTTTGCTTCGTTCTGTGATGTATGCTTTCAGTGCGTTGTGCATTTCTTCTCCGAAAGGCACTATGCGCTCTTTGTTGCGTTTGCCCAGTACTTTCATTTCGTTGCCGGAAAGGCTGAGCGATGACGTGTTGAGCCCTGCCAATTCGGAAACACGTATGCCGGTGGAATAGAACGTAAGTAGTATGAGGTGGTCGCGGTGTCCTTCGAAGTTGTCGTCGAACTCTGTGTCGTCGAACAGTCTGTCCATTTCGCTTTGCTTCAGGAATGTGGGCAAGCGTTTGGCTACCTTCGGATTGGTTACGAGGCGTGCCGGATTTTTGTCAGTAATGCCCATAATCATAAGGTATCGATACATGGTACGGAGTGCGCTGAGTTGCTTTTTCACCGTTCTTGCATCTGTGCCGTTTTCCCGGCGCTGTGCTATCCATCGACGTATGATGTCCACGTCTATGCTGTTCCAGTCGAGGTCTTCGTCCAATGCAGCAACGAAGTTTACAAAATCGCTTATTGCGGTTCTGTATGTTATTACCGTTTGCTGAGAATAGCCCTTCTCTGCTATGAGGTATTCGAGAAATTCGTTGATGTGGTCCATAATGCCGTTGGTTGTGCCTTGTACTGCAAAGATATGTTACATTTTTGGATTTTGCAAAATAGGTTTTGCTACAATCAGTTACAAAAAAATGCCGTACACATTTGCACGGCACCCTTTTCTGTTTCAAGAGAACTAAATTCGCTTAGTCCTGATTCTGATGCAACTGCTGAACATATACAGCATGCTCCATGGCGAGGCGCTTCTTTACAGAAGGCTTCGTAAACTGCTGACGACGGCGAAGTTCTTTCGTTACACCTGTTCTTTCGAATTTTCTCTTGAATTTCTTGAGGGCGCGTTCGATGTTTTCGCCTTCCTTAACGGGTACAATGATCATTTTTTGGTTTTGGTATTTTTATTGTTATTTTTATATTTCAGTCCACTTTGGGGTGCAAAAATACATAATATTTTTCTTATACACCAACAAAACCGATACTTTTTTGATTTAAAAATTTCAGATTATTCCTTCACGATGTGCACGGTGCGTTGCGGGAATGGTATTTCTATGCCTTTTTGTTGGAACTGTCTGTAGATTTCAGCATAGATGACTGATTTGGCGATGATGACGTCTTCGCTCTTTACCCAGGCGTAGATACTCAGGCTGACGCTGCTGTCTGCCATTTCATTCACCATGACGCTCCATGCTGGTTCTTTCAGAATGTATTCGTTTTTATCAAGAACATCGTTGACGGCTGTCTCCACTTCTTTCAGGTCTGTGCCATACGCCACACCAATAGTCCACTCAATGCGTCGTGTGCCTTCCCGTGTCTTGTTGATGATGGTGGCAGTGCTCATGGTGCTGTTGGGTATGTAGATAATCTGGTTGTCGATTTGTCGCAGTATGGTATGGAAAATCTGTATTTCCTCCACCTTTCCTGTCTTGCCATCCACTTCGATGAAGTCGCCAACGCGGTATGGCTTGAAAATCAGAATAATGATTCCTCCAGAAAAGTTTTGCAGATTGCCCGACAGCGCCATACCGACGGCAACGGCTCCCGAAGCCAGTAGTGCGGCGAAGGATGTGGTTTCTATGCCGAGTGCGCCGATAGCGCTGATGACCAGGAGTGTCATCAGCACCATGTTTGCCAGACTTCGGATGAAACTCTGCACCGCCGCGTCAATCTTGGTCTTCTCGAGCATTCTTCGGATAAGCCTATTGATAAACTTTATAATAAGCCTTCCTACGACTATAATGATAATCGCTACAATGATGTTCTTCCCGGCGCTGACGCCAATGTCCATCAACTTGTCGAGCAAACTTGTCATTTGGTCTGTAGAGGGCAACTCTTTTGGTATAGTTTCTATTTCTAATGGCATAATTCTGTTGTTGTTTTGGGCGGCGAAAATACGAATTTTATTCTGATTAAGCATTATCTTTGCCTTACAAAGTAGTTCAGTTATGAAAGTATTGCTCATCGTAACAGGAAAGACCACCGATAAACGCATCGAGGCATTGACGGCAGAATACCTCAGGCGTTCGTCGCATTATGTGCCGCTTCAGATGGAGGTGGTTCCCGATGTGAAAGCTGTCAAGGGGCAGTCCTCACGGAATGTGAAGGACAGGGAAGGTGAGGCTATTATGCGCCTGCTGCAAGAAGGCGATTGTGTTGTGCTGCTCGATGAAAAGGGCAAGGAGATGCGTAGTGTGGAATTTGCCGGATACCTTGAGAAGAAGATGCACAGTGGTGCGCGGCGGCTGGTATTTGTCGTTGGTGGAGCCTTTGGCTTTTCAGAACAACTATATGCACGGGCGAACGAGATGATTTCGCTGTCGAAGATGACCTTTACTCATCAGATGGTACGCCTTTTCTTTGCGGAGCAATACTATCGTGCCATGACCATACTGAAAGGAGAACCCTACCACAATGAATAGCCGCTACACCATTATCATCTTCATTTTGCTCTCGCTCCTGTCGCAGACAGTTTCCGGGCAGCGTTGGTTTCGTGTGGCGCATTACAACATGGAGAATGTGTTCGATACTATCCATGATGCAGGCAAAACAGATGAAGGTTTCCTTCCTGCCAGCGAACGTGAATGGGATTCCCGGAAGTACCGGACAAAACTTGCTAACCTTGCCCGCGCCATAGCGGGCATGGGACAGACGCAGCCAGTGGATGTCATCGGGGTGTGCGAGGTGGAGAACGATTCTGTGCTACGCGACCTC
This sequence comes from Pseudoprevotella muciniphila, assembly GCF_003265305.2. Lineage (NCBI taxonomy): Bacteria > Pseudomonadati > Bacteroidota > Bacteroidia > Bacteroidales > Prevotellaceae > Pseudoprevotella > Pseudoprevotella muciniphila. The sequence continues at coordinate 2,315,847 of NZ_CP033459.1, forward strand.
ACGGAACGGACGATGCTGCGGCGATTAGGTTACAAGTATATTGCCACATCGAGCAACGACGTGCGCGGCATAGACGTTGGGCTATTGTATCAACCGGAGCGTTTTCTGCCCCTGTCGGTTGACACCATTTCTGTTCCTTATGACTCTATTGAGCGCCCTACGCGCGACATTCTCCATGTGTGCGGTATGGCGGCGAGTGGCGATACGCTGCACATCTTCGTCAATCACTGGCCCAGTCGGCGTGGCGGCAAACTGGTAACACAGGATTACCGCATGAGGGCAGCGCGGACTATCATGCAATTCTTAGATTCGCTCTTTGTTTCGGAGCCTGATGCCAAAATCATACTTGTGGGCGATTTTAACGACGAATACAGAGACAACAGCATCCGACACGGCCTGCGGGCGCGTGCAGGTTTCGACTATAAAGGCGAGGCAGACCCGCGAGGGCTTTATGTGCTGACGGCACGGAAGAAAGGGCGCAACGGCATAAAGGGCACGTACAAGTATCGCGGCAGGTGGAATCAACTCGACCAGATAATAGTCAGCGGCAATCTTTTGCAGGGTAGGGGACTGCGGACTTCGTATGACGACTGTCGAATCGTTGACGACATCCCTTTCCTGCTTGAAAAGGACAAGAACGGCAAATCGGTAAAACCCCGACACACCTACTACGGTACATACTATCGCGGCGGGACGAGTGACCACCTGCCTGTAATTGCTGTCTTTCATTATTGATTCTGAAATGTCGTTTCACGCTAATGGTTGCGGAATCGTTTTTTTTTTACAAAGGGACTGTCTTTTAAAAAATATATATATAAATTTGTATTTTAATATTCTAAAACAACTTGATATGGAGATAAAATCATTACTAATGGGTCTCGCACTCTGTTTGTGCCCCCAACTTTTGTCTGCACAAATAACAATAGGAGAAATCAGAATTATCCATGAGACCGATACTATCTGGAAATTTGGCTATGAGGGCATCAATCTCTACAGTCGTCCGGTACATCGTATAGACATTGCCTATCCATCGAAGGATCCTAAAGGCAATCCGACGGAACTGAGTGGTTATGTAGCAATTCCCGCAGACGTCTATTCGGGTGAACAACCTGTTGACGGTATCATACTATACAACCACTACACCCAGTTGAATTTCAACGATGCACCGACAAAGGGTTATGCTACGGGTGAAGACTATGTACTTGCAAATCCTTTACGTCCCAATTACATCATTGTATGCAGCGACTTTTATGGTTTTGGCATCACTGAAGGCAAGGGACAGAGTTTTTGCTATGGAGAAGCAAATGGTCAAGCCAGTATTGATTGTCTGTTAGCCGCTCGTGCATTGCTCGATGATCGCGGTATCAGTCAAGGCAAGTTTCTTGTCAATGCCGGTTACTCATCAGGCGGATACGATGCTATTGCCGCACAGAAGGTGCGTGATATGAAATATCGGGATGAAATATCCTTTGATAAGACTATAGTTGGCGGTCTGCCATTCGATGTGGAAGAAGCATTTAACGACGTTATTTCAGACAAGGATGATAATGAAAAGGAACTCTTTGGAATTCTGATGATTCTTGACAGTTACAATATAAATGCAGGTCTGGGACTTGATTTACCCAGTATGTTGAAAGAACCCGCAGCGTCAAAGTTCGATGAATGGATGCATTCCGGTAAATATACCACACAGGACATCAAAGATGCGTTGAAAGGACTTGCCCTCACTGATGTCGTGCAGGATACACTGTTGAAGTCTTCTTCTCCGGTGGTTTCTCTTATAAAAAAGTCCATGCGTGATGTCGCATTAAAGAATGATTGGCAGCCCGACACAACGCAGAACTACTTTGTGTTCAATCTTTTCAAAGATGAGACGGTTCCTGTGAACAGTTGCAGGGCTTTGATAAATTTCCTGTCCAATTATGACGGCTGTTTCAAGAAAAGCATTGTGCCCGAGCAGACGCACCTGCAAACCAACTTTGTGATTCCATCCAAAGGTCATACTGTAGTGGGAGGTATTGTTTATTTTATGAACCTAATTGCTACTGTTTCAGCCTTACCGGTTCTTTACTATGACGGAGAGCTCAATACGCATTATGCAGATTTAGTGAAAGACGTCACACCAATGGGTATTATCCACAAACTTGAGGACGCAGGCATTGATGTTAAGAAGATTGTAAAAGAGCGTATGGGCGAAGGTGGCGGACTTGGCGATATTTTCTCTCTTATTGCATCGCTCGACGAGAAGCTCAAGCCATTGGGAATCACTACAATCGAGTTGTTGACGATGGCTGATGACAGCGGACTTTCGCTTTTGGAAATTATGGAGATATACTCATATCTTACTTCTGATGATGCCAGTGAAAGTGCCAAACTCAGGAGTCAGAAGTCGTTGCCGCGCCAAACAAAACTAATGGTCGGTACAACCGATTATTATAGATTTTTCCTGATGGATTGGTTGAAAGAGAATAATGTAAACATTTACGAATCCCAAAAGCACTAAAATATGAAAAAGATTATATTAACGATAGTAGCCTACGTTGTTGCAATGGCAACAAGTGTCAGCATGGCGCAAACCGAAGACGGAACATTCAGCATTATGACGCTCAATGTGGACGGACTGCCCGGAAAATTCCTGATGTTCGACGTCAACAAGGATGGTCCAAAGTCTGATGGCAGTTTAGCAATAAGTAAATACATCTTGAGCAAGGATTGCGACATTATTGCTATGCAGGAAGATTTTAATTATCGTTGGGAGATTTGGTCGCATCTCTTTGCCAATTATGACCACGACGAGTGGACCGGAGGTGTCATTTTCGAAGAAATGCAAGACTGCGACTTTATACACCCGCAAAATATCAAACTGCCATGCGACGGACTGAATATGTCGTGGAAGAAGAATAGTCAGTCAACTGCCTACGAGCGTGTGGCATGGGAGAAAAGTTTCGGTAAGTTCAGCCACGAATTCGATGATATCGTGACTAAAGGCTTCCGCCGCCATGAAATGACTTTAGAAAATGGCAAGCAACTGGTGGTATATAATATGCACATGGATGCAAGCAGCCTCAGGGACGAGCGTTTAGGTAACGACGTAAAAGACCGTGAAGCGCGGCAATCACAGTGGGAACAGTTGCGCGACCATATCCTCGTGCATCTCGACAGTCGTCCCATTGTTGTTGTTGGCGACATGAACAGTCTTTATCACAAGGATTCTGTAGAGTCTGTCTTTATCAATGCCATAAATGCTACAGGACGCGCAACTTCCGGCGACGCATGGGTAACCTTGCAGAGAAATGGTATTTATCCGAAACTTGGCGATGAGCCGCAAAAAGATGAACTTCTCGACAAGGTTATCTATATCAATCCAACGGATGCTGACTACACCATCATTCCTGTGAGTTATGAAATGGACAAGGCGGGCTATACTGTCGATGGTGAACCTCTTGGCGACCATTACCCCGTCATTGTGCATTTTAATACGCTACGGAGCAAGAATGTCAGTGGTGTAAATACAGTAAATTCCACAATAACCGATGAGAAATGGTATTCACCTCAAGGTGTTCGTCAACATGGCATAACCAAGGGAATAAACATTAGCGGTAGCGGTAAGAAGGTGCTGGTGCGATAATCTGCACAATAAGCCTATATTTTTGGGTATCTTCTTATAAGAAACTATTTCAATTGTGGAAAAAAAGATGGCATCTAAGCAAAAACAGCCTTAGAATGAAAAATCCGCTACTTTTGTTGGAAGTAACGGATTTTTTGTACCTTTACAGCGTGAGAGGTGGATTAACCTTTAGAGACCGCGTCTCATTCCAGCCAAGTTAAACGCTTGGCTTTTTTATTTGAACGCGAATTACGCTAATTTCGCGAATCCATGCGGCATGAAAATGACGCAAATTTTGCCAACGCTTCGCGCGGCGATTACGCGAAGGCTTGCAGAATGTTTGTGCAGCGGAAATAAATAGCTTCTATGCCGAATGGCTTCGCGTAATCCATCGAGCGAAGCAATGATAAAATTAGCGTAATTTCACAACACGCGATAAAATATCCCGAAAGGCTTCGCGAAATTCTTGCGGTAGCAAGCGAGCAGAGCTCGATTACGCGTAATTCGCGTTCAAAAAAGTCTGCCACGCAAGCGGCACTTCTTTTTAACGTGAGTTCGATATAAGAAATTAGTTTTTTGTTGCATAGTAGTCCTGTAAGGACGTTACAACCATAGGCAGGGGTGGAAGGAGCAAAGCGACTGAAACCCCTGTTTTTCAGCGTATAAGAAACATAAACCCCATAGGGGTGCTACAGAAAAAAACAAATAACGATACATTTGCACACGATGAATATAATATGATGTTTAATCTCTTAATTCCTGTGTCGCCCATACTGGGCTCACTGTGTTGTTCTGTACATAACAGGGGTTTCAGTCGCTTCGCTCCTTCCACCCCTGCCTACGCTGTATCGCCGCTCCGCGGCTAACGGACACCAATCTTTCAAAATTTATTTATTTGTGAGATTTGTATGATTTGTATTATTTCTGCCTCGACAGAGGCACTAGATTTACTTTAGTCGCTTCGCGAGTCTTTTATTCCTAACCTCTATCTTTTCTTTTGCTTTACTTCGCACCCTTCCTGCGATTACATTCGCGGCAGAGCATCTGGCAGTTTTCGATGACGGTTAGCCCGCCATCCCGCCAGGGGGTGATGTGGTCGCCCTCCATGAATTCAAAGTCGTATTCCTTTCCGCAGTGTGGGCAGATGTGGTTTTGTTTCTCCCATACGGCGAGTTTGATATTTTGAGGGAATGCTCGTAGGTCGAGAAAGCGCTCGTCGCCTGTCAGGACGTAGGGTATGATGCCTTTCTGTCGCTGTATTTCGCCATCTGTCATGAGTTCTGAGATACGCTTGCCGAGATCGGCAGCGTCGAGGGTTTCTGAACGGTATTTATCGTAGTAGAGCGCCCAGTCGAGCCCTTTCATGATGCGCCGGAACTTCTTCATGTCGAAGTTGGTCTGTGCCCAGTTGAGCACGTTCTGGAAGTATGTCCAGAGGTTGTTGGCGTTAGGGTCGTGCTGATGTGCTGCCATGTATCCCACGGGCGTCTGTCGCTTTCCTTCGCGCGTTTCATGGTCTGCCATCCATTCGAGTGCTCTTTTCAGGAAGTCCTGACGTATGGGCGTGCCGTCCACAAGGTCTTTCCCCAAGCGGTATGCGCCGCAGTTCGACTTTGAGAAATGGCGCTTGGCATCACTCACGAATGGTCCGGCATACACGGCATTGTTTATTTCCTGTTCGTTGAGTGGTTTGCCGGCGATGTTGATGGTCTTGAACCACTCAAGTTTCTCCGACGCCTCGCCCTCGCAGACGTAAACCGTGAGTTTGTAGTCGAGTATTTTGTTCTTGATGTCGTCGGTGAGGTTGAAGAAGTTCTTGAAGTCGTAGGAGAACTTCCCTGCCACATATTCGCAGAGCGACAGCGTGCGCTGCTGCCCGTCCATCACCTCGTAGGGGCACTCCGCATCGTCGCTCCGCTTCACCCAATACATCACGTTGAGCGGGTAGCCGTGCAGCACGGTCGTTATCACTGCCTGCTGCTCCTTGTCGCTGTAGATGAACTCACGTTGATAAGGCGGACGAATATCTAACTGGCCGTTATAACCACGCACACCTTGCTCATCGTTATTGATATAACCAGTAGTTATATCTCTTACTGTTACTTCTATTTGTTTTATCGTCATCATGGCATTTGGGGGTGTTTGTTGCGGATGAAAATTCGTGCATATTTCTTTTTACCATTTATATGCCAACCATCAGCACCTGGCGAGAGCAGTTCTACTTCTTTTGAAACTACATCTTTAATATTTATATTGGCATATTTCTTGGAATAATCATTGGCATTTACTATTTCAAATTGTTCTGGGCAATACTTGTCAAGGAAAGTTATAGGAACTCCCATTATTCCATCATAGTTACAAGGGATGTCAGACGTTCTATCTACATTGATTGCGTCGTAATTGTCATATTGAGGGTATTCTTCAGGGGAGTAGCGGCAAACTAAATCGAGTTCTTCGTGACGCTTGTTATGATCCATATTTGTGAACCATCTTACTCCTTTTACTCTTATATACTTCCTTCCATCATCATCAATGCCACAAGTTGCTGCATTTAATGGATAATCATCTGGAACATTAAATTTCCTATCACCACTTGTTATACTCGGACCTATCCACATCTTATTTTCTTTAATGAGTGGGAAAATGTCCCTATATGTTAATGCGTTAACGTTGCCTATTATCAAAAACTTCTTCCCATACTCCATAAGTTGTGCCACATACTCCCGAAATAGTGAGAAGGGCGGGTTGGTAACGACGATGTCTGCCTGTTTGAGGAGTTCTATACATTCCTTTGAGCGGAAATCGCCGTTGCCCTTGAGTTCCGAAAGCACATTCTTGTCGTTTTGAATCAGGTACTCCACGTCAGCGAGATCCACTGCCCCGTCTCCGTTCACGTCCTTTACTTCGGATATCTCTACTTTGTAGGCAATCTTCTTTTCGTTGCCTTCGGTATCAAGTCCGAAGAGGGATAGTTGTGTACCTGCTACGGGTGAACCGTTGTAGCAGGTGCAGATGAGTTTTTTCAGCCCGAGTTGGTTGAAACGCAGGGCAAAATATTTGAAGAAGTTGCTTTCGTAGGGGTCGTCGCAGTTGCAGAGCACCACCTTGCCGCGGAAATGCTGCCAATAGTGCTGCAACTCGCGCTCTATGTCCGCCATCTGCGTATAGAATTCATCCTTTTTTGCAGACTTTGCGGCATTCAGTGTCTTGTTTGCCATAATATGGATTGATAGTTGGTTCATTGCACGCTTCACTATCAATCCGCTGCACACAACAAGGGCGTGATGCACCTTATTGCGTTCAGCTTTGAGGCAGCCTCGGACGGAAACCTCAGGTAACTAACAAGAATGCACCACGCCTGAGCGCAGTTGCATTGCTATATTGCTACCTAAGGCGTTCCATACGAACACCTTATCACATATTACTTCTGTGCGTTATGTTATTTCCAAAGAGTTTCCGAGGCTTTTGGCTGAACGCGAAATAATAGCGAATGCTGTTGTTGTTTGTCGGGGTTTTTCTCCCGATTCGGTTGTAAAATTACTAAAAAGTTTGGGAAGGAAGTAGTCTGGGGGATTTTTTTACCACGAACGATCACGATTTTATAGCTTAGCGAGTGTTTTTCTCCACGTGTTTTAGGAATGGAAAAAAAGGAGACAAGCGGTTGCCTGTCTCCTTGTTGTTTCTTGTAAAGCTGATTACCAGATGTCTTCCGGTTCTGTGCCGTTGAAGACGTTAGCCGGTACGAGTTCAAAGTAGTCAAGGAAGAACTGTGAGTCAAGTTTCTTCAATGATGATTTGAAGCGCAGGTAATATGTCTTGTTTGCTTTCATGTCTGCCACAGTAATGATACGACGCAGTGCCGGCAAAGAGCCATAGCCTTGGTCGCGGGCAGAGCTTTGGAACATGGTATCCCAGAAATAAGCGGGTGCTTTCATGTAGCCGTGCGTGCGGAGTTCTTTGTCGTTCTCAATGATGAGGTCTTCATCGAAATTGAGGTCTTCATCTTTGATGTATGGCACTTCGTAGTTTTCGAATGTTCCTGTGTCCTTGTTGTAGTTTGTGCCTTGACGCAAGTCGAACGGCAGACCCACAGGCAGTGTGTTGTCTGGCGATTCACCGAAGTATATGGTACACATGCCTCTTGAGGGGTTAAGAGCGGAACCCATACGGATTTCGTAGGTACCATCAATAGGTACCGGCGGGAGGCGTAATATGAAGTCGTACAGTCCGGAGAACAGGTATTCGTCGCCTTGGTAGTCGTGCCAGTAGCCGTAGCCATTCCATCCGCATACCAAATAATAGATCTCAGTTCCGTCTGTTTCGTTAGAGATGTCTTCGAAATAACCATGCTGGAAGGCTTGGTATTTAATGGCGCGGAAGTTGTTTGAGATGAGTTCCGGAGTTATAGTAGTAAGGTCGAACCTTATTCTTTCGCTACCGAGTGCGCGACGTGTTTCTATATCATAGAGCAGAATGCCGTCGATGGGGTAGTAGTAGCCGTTAGAAGCATTGTTGTCATTTGCTCCGTTGTTGGCATTTATCTTGATGTTGATGCCCGAACCTGTTGTGTATGGGCGTGTGGAGATTTCTTTATATGTTCCCTTGATACCATTATCGTATTTTGAAATGCGATTGAGGTAGATTTCATGTTCACCAGTAGGAACCTGAAGGACCTTTATCAAGCCTCTTCTGCCGTCTGAACCCATGTTGATTGTATAGAAGTAATCCCAGATGTCAACGGTGTAGTTTACTTCTTGCGGCTCAAGTATGTTTGAACCAAAGCGGTAGTTGTGTTCGCAGCAATGGTGTACAAACCTGTTGTATGCCATCTTTCCTTTTATGAAGTGGTAAGCAACGAAGCGATAGAAGGCGCTGTTGGGGTTCTTTGGGTCGTCGCTTGTGGCATCTGGATAGGCAGCCTGCACCTTAGCCTTGATTTGTGGTTCGATGGCTTCCCAGTTGGTAATGTCACCAAAATCGTTAGTCTGTGGCATCGTGATGCCCCATTCTTTTTGGAATACACTGTCGGTCTCTACGAAAGCGGTGAAGCCCAGATACCGGTGGCGAGGGATGTCCCAGTTTTGGTTGGAACCTTGGTATGCCACACTTGACCAATAGCGAGTTTCAGGCAAATTCTCATCGTTCTCATAGTCCATATCCTTCTCTATGGCAAGACTATCTTGAAGACCTGTTATTTCAAGCAACTTACCGAAAATCTTGAGGTTGTCTGCACTCTTAATGAGTTCTGCCACATTGTTTCCGGAAGGTGCGATTACAGTTGAAACGAGGTGGAGGTAGCCATTGGTCGCTTCATAGTCTGCCGTTTGAACAGGTGAAGTGCCATTGATGATATACACGTCATTTTCGTTAACAACACATGACAATAGACGGTCGTTGAGGTTAGTATTGAGGAATGACCCATTTACAGGGAATTCTGCCGATTCGTAGGCGTTTGCTCTTCCGCAGTCGATGATACAACTATATGCGATGAGTTGCTTCTGTTCGTATGTCAACTGACTGACGTCCTTGCTGCCCGTAATCTTTTCGCAATATGCTTCCACAGCTTCATTCGTTGGTGCGAATACGGTGTAGTTTCCTCGTGCTGAGAGTACGCTTGAGAGCGACGATGCGCGGTCGGAGGAGCTCAGACGCACCTCTTCCAGGATTGCTTTGATATACGACAGACTGTCGTTTCCGGTTATTAGTTCTGTCAGTGTGGGCTTGTCTTTAATGGCATAGTTAGAATCATCAATTTCCTCGGAGCATCCTGCAAAAAAAGATACAATACCAACGAGGAACAGCATCTGTATGCCTCTAATCAGATTAAGTCGGTTAAGCTTCATAGGTTGCAATATCTTTAAAAAACATTGTTAAATATCTAATAGTCTGTTTGCATCTGACTGCTGAGTATAAAACTCATTCTTCCAATTGCAAAGTTCGGCTTGCAAAATAACGAATAAATTTTCTATCGTCCAATCTTTTTTGCAAAAAAGTTACTCTCTCTTTATTTTAGTTTTCTGCCTTGTCTTTGTTGTTCAAATTCAGAAAGTAGAGTAAACAAAAAAAGATTTTGGTTCATTTTTTTTTCGTTTTATGGTGTTGATACAAAAATTTTGCTTAAATTCGCCATTGAAAACAATGATAAATGACTTTGCGTTTAGCAGAGTCAGTGCAAAACATTTTAACCTGTTCGCAAGAACACAAAATGAGTGTATTATGGAAATCAAGATTAAATCTATCCATTTCGATGCAACTGAGCAGTTGCATGCTTTCATCGAGAAGAAATTGTCGAAACTCGAAAAGAACAACGACCGTATTGTGAAGGCAGAGGTTTCCCTCAAGGTTGTTAAGCCTGAAACGGTAAAGAATAAGGAAACGAGTGTTCGCGTGCTGATACCGGGAAATGAGCTCCATGCTGAAAAGGTTTGCGACACTTTTGAAGAGGGTGTTGATCTTTGTCTGGAAGCCCTCAAGAAACAGCTTGAAAAAATCAAAGACAAGAGAAAATAAAGGCCTATAATATAATAAGGAGTGAATCAACTCCTATAATATAATAAAATCGAGGCGGTTGCATCAGGCTTCCGCCTCTGTTTTTGGTGTAGGAGTGTTTTGTTGTCATATTATACCCCGATCGCGTCAAAATTGCAGAACACTCTTGCTGTGTTTTTGAAAAAAATGTATTTTTGCACCACTTTTTCCCAAAGCGTGAATATATTTTTTGGAAAAAAACGAAAAAAAGTTTTGTAAGTCGAAAAATATATCTAACTTTGCAGCCGTTTCGCAGTGTACTTATGTGCTTGCGAACGAGACAGACCGTTTGAAATAAAGCGGCACGGGCAAATACCAGAGTGGACAAATGGGGCAGACTGTAAATCTGCTGGCTTTCGCCTTCGGTGGTTCGAATCCATCTTTGCCCACACTCCTTTACAAGGGGTGCTAATGCGGAAGTAGCTCAGTTGATAGAGCACTAGCCTTCCAAGCTGGGGGTCGCGGGTTTGAGCCCCGTCTTCCGCTCTAAGACAGAGAGACGCTGTTATAGCTCAGTGGTAGAGCACTTCCTTGGTAAGGAAGAGGTCACGAGTTCAAATCTCGTTAACAGCTCTCTAAAAGTATGGTGAAAAACCAACAAAAAAAGAGAGTTAAAATTATCAACGAATAATCATTCATATTAAATAATTTTCAAGCTATGGCTAAAGAACATTTTGAAAGAACCAAACCGCATGTAAACATCGGTACTATTGGTCACGTTGACCACGGTAAGACTACTTTGACCGCTGCCATCACTACTGTATTGGCAAAGAAAGGTCTCTCTGAAGTGAAGTCTTTCGACCAAATCGACAACGCTCCTGAAGAAAAGGAACGTGGTATCACTATTAACACTGCACACGTTGAGTACGAGACTGCAAATCGTCACTACGCTCACGTTGACTGCCCGGGCCACGCCGACTATGTAAAGAACATGGTAACCGGTGCTGCTCAGATGGACGGTGCTATCATCGTTGTTGCTGCAACTGACGGTCCTATGCCTCAGACTCGCGAGCACATCCTTCTCGCTCGTCAGGTAAACGTTCCTCGTCTCGTTGTATTCCTCAACAAGTGCGACATGGTTGACGATGCAGAAATGCTCGACCTCGTTGAAATGGAAATGCAAGACCTCCTCAGCCAATACGAATTCGAAGAGGATACTCCTATCATCCGTGGTTCTGCTCTCGGTGCACTCAACGGTGTTCCTGAATGGGAAGAAAAAGTAATGGAGCTTATGGATGCTTGCGACAACTGGATTCAAGAACCAGTTCGCGACAAGGATAAGGCATTCTTGATGCCTGTTGAGGACATCTTCTCTATCACTGGTCGTGGTACTGTTGCTACAGGTCGTATCGAAACCGGTGTAGTTAAGGTAGGCGACGAAGTTCAGATTCTCGGTCTCGGTGAAGACAAGAAGTCAGTTGTAACCGGCGTTGAAATGTTCCGTAAGATTCTTGACGAAGGTGAAGCAGGTGATAACGTTGGTCTTCTCCTCCGCGGTATCGACAAGAACGAAATCAAGCGTGGTATGGTAATTACTCACCCGGGTGCCATTACTCCTCACTCAAAGTTCAAGGCTTCAATCTACGTATTGAAGAAGGAAGAAGGTGGACGTCACACACCGTTCGGCAACAAGTATCGTCCTCAGTTCTATCTCCGCACCATGGACTGTACAGGTGAAATTCACCTTCCCGAAGGTGTTGACATGGTAATGCCTGGTGATAACGTTGAAATCACAGTTGAACTGATCTACAACGTAGCCCTCAACGTAGGTCTCCGCTTCGCTATCCGCGAAGGTGGTCGTACGGTAGGTTCAGGTCAGATTACTGAGATCCTCGACTAATCAAAAATGACATTGGGTTAGAGGTTTGGTTTGTCCAGGCCTCTAATTCCAACTTACGGGAATAGCTCAGTTGGTAGAGCACTGGTCTCCAAAACCAGGTGTCGGGAGTTCGAGCCTCTCTTCCCGTGCGAATTAAAAGAATGCATATATGTTTAAGAGTATTGCAACATATTGTAAAGGTTGCTACGAAGAACTGGCCCTAAGGACTACTTGGCCTACTCGCAAAGAACTTACACACACCGCAATTGTCGTTTTAACTGCTTCCATTGTGATTGCGCTTGTTGTGTTTGCGCTCGACTTTGTGTTTGAGCATCTTATGCAGTTGATTTATCATTAATCCTTTATCAAAGACTACACTATGGCAACGGAAATGCAGTGGTATGTGCTGCGTGCAGTTAGTGGTAAGGAAGCAAAAGTGAAAGAGTACATCGATGCCGAAATTAAGAACAATCGGTTTGATGGACTCGTTTCGCAGGTGCTTATCCCTACCGAGAAGGTGGTTCAGCAGCGCGGCTCGAAAAGAGTCGTGAAGGACCGCACTCTCATGTCTGGTTATGTTTTTGTTGAAGCGAAGTTAGTTGGTGAAATTGCTCATGAACTTCGTCAGACGCCCAACGTGTTGGGATTTCTGGGAGGTATGGACAACCCCACGCCGCTTCCATTGCGTGAGGTAAACCAACTTCTTGGTAAGATGGATGAGATGCAAGCGGAAAATCCCGAAATGGAGATCCCGTTCACTATCGGCGAGAACGTTAAGGTTATAGATGGTCCTCTCAGTGGTTTCTCAGGGGTTATTGAGAAAATCGACAGAGAAAAGAGAAAACTCATCGTGGTTGTTACCGTCTTCGGACGTAGCACCCCGCTTGAACTTGGGCCTATGCAGGTGGAGAGAAAATAGGTAATGTTACGTGCCTGAGATTCTCTCAATTTTTTGTTGCAGGTATTCTGCGGCAATGACTTAAAAATTAAAAACAAAAATGGCAAAAGAAGTTGCTGGATTAATCAAATTACAGATTAAAGGTGGCGCTGCAAATCCATCTCCACCCGTAGGCCCCGCTCTCGGTGCCAAGGGTATCAACATCATGGATTTCTGCAAGCAGTTCAATGCCAGAACTCAGGAGAAGGCTGGTAAGGTGTTGCCAGTGGTAATCACTTACTACACCGACAAGTCCTTCACATTCATTGTGAAGACTCCTCCTGTTGCAATTCAACTGCTTGAGGCAGCAAAGAAAAAGAGTGGCTCTGCTCAGCCGAACCGCCAGAAGATCGCTTCGGTCACTTGGGATCAGGTTCGTGCCATCGCAGAGGAGAAGATGCCAGACTTGAACTGCTTCACCGTTGAGTCCGCCATGAAACTGGTGGCTGGTACGGCACGCAGTATGGGTATAACAGTAACGGGCGACTTCCCCGGTTAATCATTAAACTTCAATTTTTAGAACAATGGCTAAACTGACAAAAAATCAGAAATCAGTCGCTGACAAAGTTGAAACAGGGAAGGCTTATACATTGGCAGAGGCTGCCGAATTGGTCAAGGAGATTACTACGACCAAATTCGACGCTTCGTTCGATATCGACATCCGTCTCGGAGTTGACCCCCGCAAGGCGAATCAGATGGTTCGCGGCACGGTTTCTCTCCCTCACGGTACAGGTAAGGTAACGCGTGTGCTCTGTCTCTGTCCCCCGAAGCTGAAACTGCTGCAAAAGAAGCTGGCGCTGATTACGTAGGTCTCGATGAATATATCGAGAAGATAAAAGGTGGCTGGACCGACATCGATGTTATCATCACGATGCCTGCCATCATGGGCAAGATTGGTGCACTCGGACGTGTACTCGGACCGCGTGGCCTCATGCCTAACCCTAAGAGTGGTACCGTTACCCCAGACGTTGCTAAGGCAATTCGCGAGGTAAAGCAGGGTAAGATAGACTTCAAGGTTGATAAGACTGGTATTGTTCATGCATCTATCGGCAAGGTGTCGTTCACCCCTGAGCAGATGGTAGGCAATGCCAAGGAATTCATCAACACTATCCTCAAGTTGAAACCCGCTGCAGCAAAAGGTACGTATATCAAGAGTATTTATCTTTCATCAACTATGAGCAAGGGTGTCAAAGTTGATCCCAAATCAGTAGAATCATAATTTTTGCACGAAAATGAAGAAGGAAGATAAACAAATAATCATCAAGCAACTTGGTGAGAAACTCAACGAATACGCACACTTTTATTTGGTAGATGTAACCGGTTTGAATGCACAGCAAACGAGCGATTTACGTCGCAAGTGCTTCAAGCAGGAAATTAAGATGGTTGTAGTTAAGAATACGCTCCTTCAGAAGGCTCTTGATGCTGAAGAAGTTGACTATTCTCCTCTTTATGGTTGTCTTAAAGGTACTACTGCCGTGTTCTTCTGCAACACAGCAAATGTTCCTGCAAAACTTCTTAAAGAGGAAAGCAAGGCTACAGGCATTCCTGCCCTGAAGGCTGCATACGCCGAGGAAGGCATCTACGTAGGTGCAGACCAGATTGACACACTGTGCTCCATCAAGAGCAAGGCAGAAGTACTTGCAGAAGTTGTGGCATTGCTGCAATCTCCGGCAAAGAACGTCGTCTCTGCTCTTCAAGGTGCCGGACAGACGCTCCACGGTGTGCTTAAGACATTGGGTGAACGCCCTGAATAATCAGCCGAATAACGGTTGGCGGGCTTAAAAATATTTGAGTGGCGTCAGGCGTTACGGAAAACCAAACAAATTGAATTAATAACAAAAAAATATTTACAAAAATGGCAGATATTAAAGCTCTTGCTGAACAATTGGTAAATTTGACAGTAAAAGAAGTTAATGAATTGGCAACAGTCCTCAAGGAGGATTATGGTATCGAACCCGCAGCCGCTGCAGTTGCAGTAGCAGCAGCTCCCGTAGCAGGTGGTGAAGGCGCAGCAGCTGAAAAGACTGAGTTTGATGTAGTTCTTAAGAGCCCGGGTGGTGCTAAACTTCAGGTAGTAAAGGCTGTTAAGGAAGCTTGCGGTCTTGGCCTCAAGGAAGCAAAGGACCTCGTTGACGGTTGCCCAAGCAAACTCAAGGAAGGTGTAGGTAAGGAAGAAGCAGAAGCACTGAAGAAGGCTCTCGAAGAGGCTGGTGCTGAAGTGGAAATCGCTTAACACACACATACCCCCCTTTACAGGGTGTCGGTTAAGAATCCTCTGGTAGGGGGTTCTTAACCTTTTTGCGTCTAATAATTCTATGTTTCGGGACCTAAACGAGTACTCATCCCGAAATTATGTAAAATTAAGGGTAAAAACCAGCCCTCAATCATATATTCAAAAACGAAAGAATGTCTTCAAATGTAATTAACCAACGTGTCAACTTTGCATCGGTAAAGAGTCCGATGGAATATCCTGACTTTCTTGATGTTCAGTTGAAATCATTTCAGGATTTCCTGCAACTTGACACACCGTCCGAATTGCGCAAGAACGACGGATTATACAAAGTGTTTGCAGAAACGTTCCCTATTCAGGACACTCGCAACAACTTTGTGCTGGAATTCCTCGATTACTACATCGACCCGCCACGTTACAGCATCGAGGAGTGTCTTGAGCGTGGACTGTCGTACAGTGTGCCTCTAAAGGCCAAATTGAAACTCTTCTGCACCGACCCCGACCATGAGGATTTCGGCACAATGGTGCAGGACGTGTATCTCGGTCCAATCCCCTACATGACCCCTAATGGCACATTCATCATCAATGGTGCTGAGCGTGTTGTTGTTTCTCAGTTGCACCGCTCGCCCGGTGTGTTCTTCGGCTCGAGCATACACGCCAACGGTACAAAACTCTACAGCGCCCGTATCATACCTTTCAAAGGCTCATGGATTGAGTTTGCAACAGACATAAACAACGCGATGTACGCCTACATCGACCGTAAGAAGAAATTGCCTGTAACCACGCTGCTTCGTGCCATCGGTTATGAAAACGACAAGGACATTCTTCAAATCTTCGACCTCGCAGAAGAGGTTAAGGTAAACAAGACTCAACTCAAGAAAGTCGTAGGCAGAAAACTTGCGGCAAGAGTACTCAAGAGTTGGGTAGAGGACTTTGTTGACGAAGATACCGGCGAAGTTGTTTCTATCGAGCGTAATGAAGTGCTGTTCGATCGTGAAACTATTATCGAACAGGATATCATTCCCGAAATCATCGAAAGTGGTGCAAGCACCATTCTCGTTCACAAAGAAGAAAATACTGCAGCCGAATTCTCCATTATCTTCAACACACTGCAGAAAGACCCGAGCAATTCTGAAAAGGAAGCCGTGCTCTACATCTATCGTCAGTTGCGTAATGCAGACCCTGCCGATGATGCCAGTGCACGTGAGGTTATCAACAATCTCTTCTTCTCAGAGAAGCGCTATGACCTCGGCGAGGTGGGACGCTACCGTATCAACAAGAAACTCAACCTCTCAACTGATATGGAAACGCGTGTGCTCACCCGCGAAGACATCATAGAGATTATCAAGTATCTTGTACAACTTATCAACTCAAAGGCAGACGTCGATGACATCGACCACCTTTCTAATCGTCGTGTACGTACAGTAGGCGAACAACTCTCTAATCAGTTTGCCATCGGTCTGGCCCGCATGAGTCGCACCATTCGTGAGCGCATGAACGTTCGCGACAACGAAGTATTCATGCCGACCGACCTTATCAATGCGAAGACCATCTCTTCCGTCATCAACTCTTTCTTCGGTACGAATGCGCTTTCGCAATTCATGGATCAGACGAACCCGCTTGCTGAAATTACGCATAAGCGTCGTCTTTCTGCGCTTGGTCCTGGTGGTCTGAGTCGTGAAAGAGCCGGTTTTGAGGTTCGTGACGTACACTATACTCACTATGGCCGCCTTTGTCCAATCGAGTCGCCTGAAGGTCCTAACATTGGTCTTATTTCGTCTCTTTGCGTTTATGCAAAAATCAACAATCTCGGATTTATCGAGACACCTTATCGTCATGTTGAAAACGAGGTTGTTGACCTTAATAACGACCACATAACCTATCTCAGTGCTGAGGAGGAAGAAGGTGTTATTATCGGTCAGGGTAACGCACCATTGCGCGATGACGGAACATTTATCCGCGACCGTGTGAAGTGTCGTCAGGATGCCGACTATCCTGTTGTTCCACCTTCAGAGGTGAAACTTATGGACGTGTCGCCTCAGCAGATTGCATCTATTGCAGCCGCGCTGATTCCCTTCCTCGAACACGACGATGCCCACCGTGCACTCATGGGTTCTAACATGATGCGCCAGGCAGTGCCTCTCATTCGTAGTGAAGCACCTATCGTAGGTACCGGTATCGAAAAGCAGGTTTGCGAGGATTCGCGTACGATGATCACTGCGGAAGGTGATGGTGTGGTGAAATATGTTGATGCTGAGAAAATTACCATTCTGTACGACAGGACAGAAGACGAAGAATTCGTCAGTTTCGACCCTGCATTGGTTGAATATAAAATACCCAAGTTCCGTCGTACGAACCAGAATATGACCATCGACCTGCGTCCTATCTGCGAGGTAGGGCAGCGTGTAAAGGCCGGTGATATCCTTACAGAGGGCTATGCCACAGAGAATGGTGAACTTGCACTCGGCAGAAACCTCCTTGTGGCTTACATGCCTTGGAAGGGTTACAACTACGAGGACGCCATCGTGCTCAACGAACGCATGGTTCGCGAAGATATCCTCACCAGTGTACACGTTGACGAATTCTCACTCGAGGTGCGCGAAACGAAGCGCGGTATGGAAGAACTCACGAACGACATACCTAACGTGAGCGAAGATGCCACAAAGGATCTCGATGAGAATGGTATCATCCGCATTGGCGCCCGTGTTGAACCAGGCGACATCCTTATCGGTAAGATTACGCCTAAGGGTGAAAGTGACCCCACTCCCGAAGAAAAACTCTTGCGTGCCATCTTCGGCGACAAGGCGGGCGACGTGAAAGATGCTTCGCTCAAAGCCAATCCATCGCTCTCGGGTGTGGTCATCAACAGCCGTCTCTTCTCAAAGGCTCAGAAGTCGCGCTCGTCGAAGGCTGCTGAGAAGGCAGAACTTCAGAAATACGACGATGAATTCAACAAGACTACAGCCGACCTGAAGGCAGAAATGATCAAACGTCTGCTCAAACTGACAAAGAATCTCAAGTCGAAAGGCATCAAAGACAACCTTGGCGCCGAAGTCATGGCGAAAGATGCCAAATTCAGCAAGTCTGTTCTTGAAAATCTTGACTATGCATCGATAATGCTGAACAACTGGACAGACGATGAGCATACCAACGACCTCATCCGCCGTCTCGTTATCAACTATCAGCGAAAGGTGAACATCCTCGATGCCCAACTCAAGAGAAAGAAACTGGCGCTTACTATTGGTGATGAATTGCCCAGCGGTATTATCCAGATGGCAAAGGTTTACATCGCCAAGAAACGTAAGATTGGTGTTGGCGACAAGATGGCAGGTCGTCACGGAAACAAAGGTATCGTTTCGAAAGTTGTTCGTCAGGAGGATATGCCATTCCTCGCAGACGGAACTCCGGTTGACATCGTGCTGAATCCTCTGGGTGTGCCTTCGCGTATGAACCTCGGTCAGATTTTTGAAGCCGTACTTGGTTCTGCAGGAAAGAGACTCGGTGTGAAGTTTGCAACACCTATCTTTGATGGTGCAAAACTCGAGGACCTGCTCGAATGGACTGAAAAGGCAGGGTTGCCCAGATACGGCTCTACACAACTTTATGACGGCGGCACGGGCGAACCCTTCGACCAGAAAGCAACAGTGGGTATTACCTACATGCTCAAACTGGGTCACATGGTAGAAGACAAGATGCACGCACGCTCCATCGGTCCGTACTCACTCATCACGCAGCAGCCGCTTGGCGGTAAAGCCCAGTTCGGTGGACAGCGCTTTGGTGAGATGGAAGTCTGGGCAATCGAAGCCTTTGGTGCTTCTCATGTGCTGCAGGAAATACTTACCATCAAGTCGGATGACGTAACAGGACGTTCCAAGGCATACGAGGCAGTAGTCAAAGGCGACAAGATGCCCGAGCCCGGAATACCTGAATCGCTCAATGTACTTTTGCACGAATTGCGCGGACTTGGTCTAAGCATTAAACTCGACTAAAATAACAGACTCTTTAAAGGGGTGTTGTATAAATCCTGATTTATTAAACATCACCAAAGACATAAAACCAAAATAGAATATGGCTTTCAAGAAAGAAAATAAATTAAAGAGTAATTTCACGAAGATCACCATCGGTCTGGCATCACCTGAGGAGATAC
Organism: Pseudoprevotella muciniphila; assembly: GCF_003265305.2. Lineage (NCBI taxonomy): Bacteria > Pseudomonadati > Bacteroidota > Bacteroidia > Bacteroidales > Prevotellaceae > Pseudoprevotella > Pseudoprevotella muciniphila. Next base: position 2,335,115 of record NZ_CP033459.1, read on the forward strand.
AGGCAAACTCATTCGGTGAGGTTCTGAAACCTGAAACCATCAACTACCGTACATACAAGCCTGAACGCGACGGTCTTTTCTGCGAACGCATCTTCGGTCCTACGAAAGACTATGAGTGCAACTGCGGTAAGTACAAACGTATTCGCTATAAAGGCATCGTGTGCGACCGTTGCGGTGTGGAGGTTACGGAGAAGAAAGTGCGTCGTGAGCGTGCCGGACACATCACTCTCGTTGTGCCCGTAGCCCACATCTGGTATTTCAAGTCGCTGCCTAACAAGATAGGCTACCTGCTCGGACTGCCAACTAAGAAACTCGACTCCATCATCTACTACGAGCGTTATGTCGTAATTCAACCCGGTCTTCTTAGTGAGGACTGTAACGAACTCGACTTGCTTACGGAGGAAGAATATCTCGAACTCCTGAAGAAACTGCCACAGGACAACCAATACCTCGAAGACACCGATCCTAACAAGTTCATTGCCAAGATGGGTGCCGAGGCTGTGTATGACCTCCTGCATCGCCTTGATCTTGATGCACTTTCTTACGAACTGCGCGACCGTGCCAATACCGACACTTCCATGCAGCGTAAGAACGATGCACTCAAGCGTCTTCAGGTGGTAGAAGCCTTCAGAAGCAGCAAGGAAATCAATAAGCCGGAGTGGATGATTATGAAGATTCTTCCGGTTACTCCGCCAGACCTCAGGCCATTGGTACCACTCGATGGCGGGCGTTTTGCAACCTCTGACCTCAACGACCTCTATCGTCGCGTACTCATTCGCAACAACCGTCTGAAGCGTCTCCTTGAGATCAAGGCACCTGAAGTTATCCTTCGCAACGAAAAGCGTATGCTTCAGGAGGCAGTGGACAGCCTTTTCGACAATAGCCGCAAGAGTAGTGCAGTGAAGAGCGACAGCAACCGTCCACTCAAATCTCTCAGCGACTCGCTCAAGGGTAAGCAGGGGCGCTTCCGCCAGAACCTGCTCGGTAAGCGTGTGGACTATTCAGCACGTTCCGTAATCGTTGTAGGTCCTGAACTCAAGATGGGCGAATGCGGTTTGCCAAAACTCATGGCAGCAGAACTCTACAAACCGTTCGTTATTCGTAAACTGATAGAGCGCGGAGTGGTTAAGACCGTGAAGAGTGCCAAGCGTCTTGTGGATCGTAAAGACCCGATGATCTGGGATATCCTCGAGTATGTGATGAAGGGACATCCCGTGCTCTTGAACCGTGCTCCGACACTCCACCGTCTCGGTATCCAGGCTTTCCAGCCGAAGATGATAGAAGGCAAAGCCATTCAACTACATCCGCTTGCTTGTACGGCATTCAATGCCGACTTCGACGGCGACCAGATGGCTGTGCACCTCCCGTTGAGCAATGAAGCCATCATGGAGGCACAGATTCTGATGCTGCAGAGCCACAACATCCTCAATCCTGCCAATGGCGCACCTATCACCGTGCCATCACAGGATATGGTGCTCGGTCTCTATTACATCACAAAGATACGTCCGGGAGCAAAAGGCGAAGGACTGACTTTCTATGGTCCCGAAGAGGCTATCATCGCTTTCAACGAAAACAGAGTGGATGTACACGCACCTGTTAAGGTGCTTGTAGATGACCTCGATGAGAACGGATTCCCTGTTAAGCACATTGTTGAGACTTCAGTGGGACGTGTCATCGTCAACGAAATCATCCCGAAAGAAGTTGGCTTTGTCAACACCATCATCTCAAAAAAATCGCTGAGAGATGTCATTACACGTGTTATCAAATCCGTTGGTATGGCTGAAGCCTGTGAATTCCTCGACGGTATCAAGAATCTGGGTTATCGCATGGCGTATGAAGGCGGTCTTTCGTTCAACCTCGACGACATCATCATTCCGGAAGAAAAGAAGAATATCGTCAAGAGGGGTAACGACGAAGTTGACCAGATTACAGCCAACTATAACATGGGCTTTATCACGGATAAGGAACGCTACAATCAGGTCATCGACACCTGGTCGCACGTGAATACCGACCTCAAGAAGATTCTCATGAAAGAGATGACAGAGGCAGACCAGGGTTTCAATGCCGTGTTCATGATGCTCGATTCAGGTGCCCGTGGTTCTGCCGACCAGATTGCACAGTTGGCAGGCATGCGTGGTCTTATGGCTAAGCCACAGAAAGCCGGTGCTGAAGGCAACATGATTATTGAGAATCCTATTCTCTCCAACTTCAAGGAAGGTATGTCGGTACTTGAGTACTTTATTTCTACTCACGGTGCTCGTAAGGGTCTTGCCGACACCGCTCTCAAGACAGCCGATGCCGGTTACCTCACACGTCGTCTTGTCGATGTGTCGCACGATGTCATCATCACAGAGGAAGACTGCGGCACACTGCGCGGACTCGTATGCCATGCGCTCAAGGACGGCGATGAAGTCATTTCGTCGCTCGGAGAACGCATACTCGGACGTGTTACGGTGCACGACATCATCAATCCTGAAAGCGGACGACTCATACTGCCTGCAGGTGAGGAAATCACTGAGAGCGTTGTGGCAGAGATAGAAAATTCACCTATCGAGAGCGTCGAGATACGTTCCGTACTCACATGCGAAAGCAAGAAAGGTGTTTGCCAGAAGTGCTACGGACGAAATCTTGCAACAAGCAAGATGGTACAAATTGGCGAACCTGTCGGCGTTATTGCAGCACAGTCCATTGGTGAACCTGGTACACAGCTCACACTGCGTACGTTCCACGCCGGTGGTATTGCCGGTGATGCTGCGGCAAACGCAACCATTACAGCCAAGTCCGACTGCCGAGTAGAATTCGAAGAACTGCGTACAGTAGATGTCAAGGAGGAAGATGGTACACCAAGCAAGGTAGTTGTCAGCCGACTCACCGAAGTACACTTTGTTGATGTGAATACCAACATTGTTCTTTCTGTTATGAATGTGCCTTATGGCTCACACCTCTTTGTTGACGATAAGCAGATGGTAAAGAAAGGCACACTCGTTGCGCGCTGGGACCCGTTCAATGCCGTTATTGTAACTGAAGATGGCGGTAAGATCAAACTCGAAGGCGTGGAAGAAGGTTCTACCTATCGCATCGAGGAGGATGAAGCAACAGGTCTGCGCGAACGCATCGTCGTAGAGTCGAAAGACCGCAACAAGGTGCCCGTAGCGCACATCATGAAGGGCAAGGAAGTGCTCCGTACCTACAACTTCCCCATCAACGGCCATATCTCGGTCGAGGACGGACAGAAAGTGGTGCCGGGCGACATCCTCGTCAAGATACCGCGTGCCGTAAGCAAGGCTGGCGACATCACTGGTGGTCTGCCTCGTGTAACTGAACTCTTCGAGGCCCGCAACCCGAGCAATCCTGCGGTGGTCAGCGAAATCGACGGTGAAATTTCAATGGGTACCGTCAAGAGAGGTCATCGTGAAATCATCGTTACCTCAAAACTTGGCGAGGTGAAGAAATATCTCGTATCGCTGTCTAAGCAAATCCTCGTTCAGGAGAACGACTTCGTTCGTGCCGGAACACCGCTCAGCGATGGTTCTGTTACTCCCGCAGACATCCTTGCCATCCAAGGTCCTACTGCCGTGCAGAGTTACATCGTCAATGAAGTACAGGACGTTTACCGCCTGCAGGGTGTGAAGATTAACGACAAGCACTTTGAGGTTATCGTGCGCCAGATGATGCGCAAGGTAGAAATCCAGGATGCAGGCGACACACGCTTCCTCGAACAGGAAATTGTTGACAAACTCGACTTTGCAGAGGAAAACGATCGCATCTGGGGCAAGAAGGTAGTTACGGATGCGGGCGACAGTGAAAACTTGCACAAGGGACAGATTGTAACCGCCCGCAAACTGCGCGATGAGAACTCGTTCCTCAAGCGTCAGGATAAAGCTATCGTTCAGACACGCGATGCCGTTCCTGCCACGAGCCGTCAAATACTGCAAGGAATCACGCGTGCAGCGTTGCAGACCAAGAGTTTTATGAGTGCCGCTTCCTTCCAGGAGACTACCAAGGTACTCAATGACGCTGCCATCCGCGGTAAAACCGACTATCTGGAAGGTATGAAGGAGAACGTTATCTGCGGACACCTGATTCCTGCCGGTACGGGTCTGAGACAGTTCCAGCGTATCGTCGTAGGCGACAAGGAACAGTACGACCGCCTGCAGCAGTCGGAAAACGTGTATTAAAACTGGATAACACGAAACTAAATAAAAATACCCCGTGACGTTTGAACGCGTTACGGGGTATTTTTCTTGTTGTCAGAAATTATGCCTTGCCTTCCGGCATTCCAAATGGTGTGGCAGTGCGGCCATTTTGACCAGGAGGCTCGTTCAGGCGGATGCCGCCGAAAACTCTCTCGTATTTGTCGATGTTTTCTCTCAGCGCATTCATCAGGCGCTTGGCATGTTCAGGAGCCATGATGATGCGGGATTTTACGTTGGCCTGCGGCAAGTTAGGCAACATTCGGATGAAATCCATGACAAATTCCGCACTTGAGTGGGTAATTACAGCCAGATTGGCATATTCGCCCTGTGCTACTTCCGGCGACAACTCTATCTTCAGTTGTCCTTCTTTTTGTTTCTCCATATCGAATTTTATTTGTGAATTAATGTGTTATTTTACTCTGCAAAACCCGTGCCAACCCAAAATTCGCTAAATTTACATGGCGAAAAGCAGTTTTTTGGCTGATTTATGTCATTTTTGTGAAAAAATATTGCACAAAAGATTTGCCATATACAATAAAGTTGTATTTTTGCACCGATAAAAAAGGAAACAAAACATTTTTTTATTCAATTTAAATAATATGAGAAAATTATTTACTGTTCTCGCAGTAGCTCTTGCTATGACTGCTACTGCACAGAAGAATGCCTTCGACAGCAATGGCTTCTTCGACAATTGGTCTGTTGGTATCAATGCTGGTGCACAGTCTGATATCCATGGTCTTCGTTCAGATCTCGGCTATAGAGGCCAGGTTAATCCTGATGTTCAAAGCTTCGAAAGCAACCCTGGTAGCTTCTGGCAAAGAGTTCGCCCAACTATGGGTCTTGAAGTAACAAAGGCATGGAGCCCTATCTATGCTACTGGTATTATGGCTAACACAGCTATCAACTCAAACCCAAGCCACACTGTATTTGATGAGTGGAACGTAGTTTTGACCAACAAGATTAACTTTTCCAACCTCTTCTGTGGCTACAATGGTAAACCTCGTTTCTTTGAAGTAGAAGGTGTTGCAGCTATCGGTCTTGGTTCTCACATTCTCAACGATTATTCAGACTATGAGATTGATAACGGACTTGTTCCTGTTCTTAACCAATCCCCAGTTGCAGGTACTGCACAATTGGCTCAGTATGGCGACAACGACCACTACTTTATGTCTCGTCTTGGTTTGAATTTCAACTTCAACCTTGGTAACTCAAAGGCTTGGACAATTTCTCTGAAGCCTGCCATCGTTTACAACCTTGACAAGGAGACTTATCATGGCAAGAAGAACGGCGGTGGTATCTCTTACAAGTATGAAGGTGCCGGTTTCGACATCAACTATGCTAAGGCTGAACTCATGGCTGGTGTAACCTACCACTTCAAGAACCGCAATGGTGAGCACTACTTCACCAACGTTAAGGCCGGTTACAGTCAGGCTGAAATCGATGCTATGAACGCACGCATCAACGCTCTCAAGGCTCAGCTCGACGCTAAGGACGCTGACATCGCTCGTCTGAACCGCGAAATCGCTGACCTCCAGAAGAAGCTCAACGACTGCCTCAACCGCAAGCCTGAAACTAAGATCGTAGAAAAGATCGTAGAAAAGCAAGGTCCGGACCGCAGCCGCCTGACAACTCTCGTACACTTCCCAATCAACAAGACTGTCATCCAGCCTTCTCAGGTGCCCAACGTAGAACGCGTTGCTGCTTACCTCAAGAACCACAAGGATGCTACAGTAGTAGTAGAAGGTTGGGCTTCAATCGATGGTCCTGCTGACAATAACAAGCGTCTCTCTGAAGGTCGTGCTAAGGCCGTTAAGGATATGCTCATCAGCAAGTATGGCATCGCTGCCAACAGAATCGATGCTCGCAGCATTGGTAACGGTATCCTTACCGAGTACTCAGAACCCGAATGGAACCGCGTAAGTGAATGTACAATCGTAGTTAAGGACTAATCAGATAATAGTTCATACATAAAAAAATCCGGACAGCGTAAGTTGTCCGGATTTTTGTTTTTTTTGGGATTTAAACCACATAATTGGTGGATTTTTGGGTTGAAAGGCGTAAAAAATGTCAGAAAGTCAACATTTTTTAATTTTTTTTTGCGAAAAATGATTGTATTTGTCAATTATTGCTAAATTTGCAGACGAAATATAAGAAACTAACATTTACAAATAGTTCAATAACCATTATTTAATTATGAGAAAATTATTCACAGTTCTCGCAGTTGCAGCAATCGCACTTTCTGCTTCTGCACAAAGGGGTTCATTTGAAGGTAACAAGTTTACTGACAATTGGTCCGTAGGTATCATTGGTGGTGCTCAAAGCGACATTCACGGTTTACGTAGTTCTTTGGGACACAATACAGTTGATTTAAGAGATCCGGTAAGCCATCCCGGTAGTTTCTGGCAAAGAACACGTCCTGTTGTAGGTCTTGAATTGTCAAAGCAGTGGACTCCTATTTTGGCTACCAGCATTATGGGAACAGCTACAGTTAACACTACTCCCAGCCACACCGTATTTGATGAATGGGGTGTAATGGTTGCCGGTAAAATTAATCTTGTAAACCTCTTCTTAGGTTATACAGGTGCTCCTCGTTTCTTTGATGTAGAAGGTGTTGCAGGTATCGGTCTCAGTAGCATGCGTCTGAATGACGAACTCGTTCGTTATACTGATGCAAACGGCAGAGTCTATGGTAGAAAGATTACTAAGAGTGAGAACGTTTTCGAACCTGTTACTCGTCTTGGTTTGAACTTTAATTTCAACCTTGGTGAATCTAAGGCTTGGACAATTTCTTTGAGACCTGCTATCGTTTATAACCTTGGCAAGGAAACTTATTATGGATTTGGCAATGGTGTAGGTCGTGCAGGCGACTACAACTCTGCAAGTTTCGACATCAACTATGCAAAGGCTGAACTCATGGCAGGTGTAACCTACCACTTCAAGAACAGCAACGGTCTTCACTACATGAGCAATGTTCAGGTAAGAGACTGCCAGGCAGAAATCGACGCTCTCAACGCACGTATCAACGCTCTTCGCGCTCAGCTTGAGGCTAAGGATGCTGACATCGCTCGCCTCAACCGCGAAATTGCTGACCTCCAGAAGAAGCTCAACGACTGCCTCAACCGCAAGCCCGAAACAAAGATCGTAGAAAAGATCGTAGAAAAGAAGGGTGTTGACCGTAGCCGTCTGACAACTCTCGTTCACTTCCCCATCAACCAGACTACTATTCAGGCTTCTCAGGTGCCCAACGTAGAACGCGTTGCTGCTTACCTTAAGAAGAACCCCGAATCAAGTGTTGTAGTTGAAGGTTGGGCTTCTATCGACGGACCTGCTGCTAACAACAAGCGTCTCTCTGAAGGTCGTGCTAAGGCTGTTAAGGATATGCTCATCAACAAGTATGGCATTGCTGCCAACAGAATCGATGCTCGCAGCGTAGGTAACGGTATCCTTACTGAATACTCAGTTCCCGAATGGAACCGCGTAAGCGAATGCACAATCGTTGTTAAGGACTAATCTTTTAACAACAAGTTACATAGCCGGACAGCGCAAGTTGTCCGGTTTTTTTGTTGCTTTGCAAATGCTAAAAAATATTAAATTTTTGCTTTGATTGTTGTATAATTCAAATTTTGTGTAAGTTTGCAGCGTTTTGAAAATCTTTAATTCACATAATTCACTAACAAAACAAACATTATGAAGAAATTAACTTTTGCATTGGCAGTCCTTTTCGTAGGTGCCATCAGTTTTACAAGTTGTGGTAACAAGGCCGAAGCTCCCGCAGCAGGCGAGGGTGCTGACAGTGGTGAAGTAGTAATCGATCCTGCAGCAGCCGTTGACTCAGCCGCTGCATCTGCAACAGAAGGTGCTGCAGGTGTTGTAGGTGATGCTGTTGAGTCAGCAAGCAACGCAGCCAGTGATGCAGCAGCAACAGCAGCCGACAAAGGTGTTGAAGCTGCAAAGAGCGGTGTTGACGCAGTTGGCAAGGCAGCAGAAGGCGCTGTTGACAAAGTAGCTGAAAAAGTAGGCGTAGGCAAAGAACAAGTTGAAGCTGCCAAGGCAGCTGTAAAGGAAGGCGTTACCAAAGGCAAGGAAGCCGTACAAAATGCTGCAAGCGATGTAAAGGAATCTGCAAAGAATGCCGCAAAGGAAGCAACAACTGACGCAGCAAACAAAGTGGCTGATAAGGCAAATGCTGCTATAGAAGCAGGCAAGGCAAAAGCTGCAGAAGGTCTGAACAAAGCATTGGGTAAATAATTCTTTTATAACATTCTAAATAGTCCGCTCGTTCATGTGTTCGAGCGGGCTGTTTTTTGCTAATTATTTTGGAGCAATAAAACGATGATTTAGGCAAAAGGTGTTAACTTTGCCTATAAGAAAAGTTTTTTGTGTCCAATAAGTATCTTGGTGCTTTAATGGCAAAATATGACAATGTGAAATTTGAGTTGGATGTCCATACGCACACCATAGCGAGTGGACACGCTTATTCCACCATCAACGAAATGGTGGCGGCTGCCGAGGAAAAAGGCTTGCGGCTGCTTGGCATCACAGAACATGCTCCTGCCATGCCAGGGTCGTGCCATGAGATGTATTTCCACAATCTCTATGTTGTGCCAAGACTGCAAGGGGGTGTGGAAGTGCTTTTGGGTGCGGAAGTCAATCTGCTTGATACGGAGGGGCGTCTTGACTTGAGACCAAGCACAATCAGCCGTCTTGATCTTTGTATAGTTGGCATTCACGTTCCGACTTTTGTCTCTGGAACAAAAACGGAGAATACAGACGCCTTGGTAAAAGTGATGTCTCGTCCAGACGTACATATTATTTCTCATCCCGGCGACGGTACAGCCGAACTGGATTTTGAACCTATTGTCCGGGCTGCTGCGGAGCACCATACACTGCTTGAAATCAACAACAGTTCTGCACGTCCCGAAAGAAACAAACCACAAGCGATAAGCAATATGCTCGAACTCCTGCGTCTGCATAAGGAATATGATTTGCCTGTCATACTTGGCAGTGATGCGCATGTTCATTTTGATGTGGCGAGGTTTAATGAGGTTATACCATTGCTCGAAGAAGCAGATTTTCCACCCGAACTCGTCATTAACACCAGTGTTGAAGCCTTCAAGTCATATCTCAATCTCAAATCATAGAAAAGCGCGTTATGGAATTGTCTTCGTTGAATAAACAGCAGCTTGAGGCGGTGTGTGCCACTGAGGGGCGCATTCGTGTGGTGGCAGGTGCGGGCTCGGGTAAGACCCGTGCGCTGGCATACCGCTATGCTTATCTGGTCAATGAACTCGGCATATCTCCGGCAAATATCCTTTGTCTGACGTTCACTAACAAGGCTGCACAGGAGATGCGGCAGCGCATAGCCAAACTTGTGCCCGAAGGCAACTTCAACGACTTTATCTGTACGATACATGCCTTCTGTGTGAAAGTGCTCAGAAAGGAAATCTACCGCGTGGGCTATCCTAAGTCGTTCGTCGTTCTGGATGAAGAAGATGCCAAGGCACTGGCTAAGGAAGTGCTGGAAGACGTCAACGAAGACCGCACAGAAACCACTGTGCAGAATTTCCTCAACGAAATAGCGCAGAGAAAGGCTGACCAGACGTATGTGGGACAATATATGCTACCTGACTCTCCGTTGGTGAGCAGTGTCTCTGATAACTTTGTGCGTTATCTTGAAAAACAGAAGCGAGGTTTTGCGCTCGATTTCAACGATATTATCGCTTTCGCCATCTACATTCTCGACCGCTTCGCGTCGGCTCGTGAATATTGGCAAAAGGAACTCAACTACATCATGGTTGACGAGGCTCAGGACTGCAGTGGTTCCGATTGGTACATCGCCGACTTGCTGAGCAAGCGGCACAACAACCTCTTCATTGTGGGCGACCCCGACCAAGCCATCTATGAATGGCGTGGCGCCAAGCCCGATTTGTTTGTCTCTTTCAAGTCGGACCGCGACATCATTCTCAACCAGAATTACCGCTCTACTCCTGAAATTCTCGATGCGGCGAACAGCATCATAGCCAACAATAAGAACAGGATACCCAAGGACCTCTTCACGCGCAGGCCTCTAAGCACTAAGGTGGTTCATTTCCATGCGAAAAATGAGAAAGAAGAGGCGGAGTATGTGGCACGCAAGATAGTGGAGATGGCAGGGCAGGGCAGTTCGCTCTCTGATTTCGCCATTCTCTTCAGGGCAGCCTATCTGAGCAGGGGCTTGGAGCAGGAATTGATGAAATGCAAGCTCGACTATACCATGTGGGGTGGGGTGCGCTTTTTCGACAGGAAGGAGATAAAGGATGTCCTATCTTATCTCCAACTCATAGAGTTTGGCAATGACCTTGCTTTCGAGCGGGTGGTGAATGTGCCTTCAAGGAAACTGGGCAAGGCATTCCTTTCCGAACTGAGGAAGCGTGCTTCGGTGGATGGCAGCAGCCTGTATGATACGCTCAAACGACATATCAACGACAAACCGCTTAACCGACCCGGCGCACATGAATTCGTGGCGTTGATAGAGAATTGCAGGTCGTACAAGATGGCTGTCGGGATAACCGGTCTTATGACATATCTTCTCGATGAGAGCGGACTGATGCGGCTCGTGCGCGAGGACGAAGATGAGGACAGGCTCGAGAACGTGGAAGAGCTGCTGCAAAGCATAATGGCATACGAGGAAGAGAACAAGGAGGACGATGTTACGCTGCAGAACTACTTGCAGGATGTGGCGCTATACACGAATCTTGACCGCAAGTCCGTCGGTCCGCGAATAAGGCTGATGACCATTCATCAGTCGAAAGGTCTTGAATTTCCTCATGTCTTCATAACAGGATTGAACGAGGGAATCTTTCCCAGTGCCAGAACTGTTCGTGAGCGTCGCGTTTCTGGTCTTGAGGAAGAGCGCCGTCTTATGTATGTGGCTGCAACGCGCGCAGAAAAGACACTCATTCTGACCGAGAGCGAAGGTTTCAATATGGCAACGAAGACCAATAAATATCCCTCGCGATTTATCGCCGAGATTAAGAAGGGGTGTCTCGTTACGGAGGGTACGATGGACGAAACACTTTGGGAAGGCACTCGCGAACTCATGCGCTCGCTGATGCCGGAAGAGTGGACAGAGCAAGCATTGAAAAAGGGCGATAAAGTGGTGCACAAAGTGTTTGGGGGAGGCACTGTTGCAGCCGTAAACTTGCAGCAGGACGCATACGAGGTGCATTTTGAAAACGGAGATATCAGAAACATTCGCGGCAAATTCCTTTCTCTCTGCTGATTTTGACATTTTTGTTTTACAAAAGACAGCTTTTTGCGCAAAATATTTGATATTTTCAATATAAATAGATGGAATCCTTTCAAATGTAACTGATTTTGGTTATTTTTGTGGCAGATAATTATATAAATCAAATATATTACAGAAAATGAAAAAGATCAGAGCCGCCGTTGTAGGTTACGGCAACATCGGACATTACGCACTTCAGGCACTGGAAGCAGCCCCCGATTTCGAGGTGGCAGGCATCGTTCGCAGGAAAGGTGCAGAGAGCAAACCCGCCGAACTGGCAGATTATCCCGTCGTGAAGGATATTAAAGAGCTCAAGGACGTTGACGTTGCTATCCTTGCCACGCCGACACGCAAGGTAGAGGAATACGCCAAGGAAATACTTGCACTCGGTATCAACACCGTTGACAGTTTCGACATTCACACACAGATTGTTGACCTGCGTCGTTCGCTCGGAGAAGTAGCAAAGAAGCATGGCACAGTGAGCATCATTTCAGCCGGTTGGGATCCGGGTAGCGACAGCGTGGTACGCACCATGCTTCAGGCTATTGCTCCTAAAGGCATTTCCTACACCAATTTCGGTCCCGGCATGTCGATGGGACACACTGTGGCAGTGAAGGCTGTGCCGGGTGTCAAGGCTGCACTCAGTATGACTATTCCCACTGGCGAGGGCATTCATCGCCGCATGGTATATATTGAAGTGGAGGAAGGGCATAAGTTTGAAGACGTGGCTGCTGCTATCAAGGCTGATGCCTATTTCGTGAATGATGAAACCCATGTTATCGAAGTACCTTGTGTGGATGATGTTATCGATATGGGTCACGGTGTGAACCTTACGCGTAAGGGTGTATCCGGAAAGACACAGAACCAACTCTTCGAGTTCAATATGAAGATTAACAACCCGGCGCTCACGGGTCAGGTTCTTGTGTGCGTGGCACGTGCATCAATGCTCCAGCAACCCGGGTGCTACACCATGCCTGAAGTTCCTGTGCTTGATCTTTTGCCAGGTGACCGCGAAGAGAATATCCGCCACCTTGTATAAAGGTGAACCTGCATTTGTACTATAAAGAAGCCCCGCAATCCCGCGGGACTTCTTTGATTTTAAGAGGCTTGATTTGGCTTATGAGCCTATATCAGAGCGGTGCTTTCTAAGCCAGATGATAAACCATGTTGTACTGAAAACTGCAGCGCATAGTGCTACGACATATCCTATGTTCTCGTCAAATCCGAACCCATTCTTCGCTACTATGAGGTAGGAGGAGCACACGGCAGTCATGAATATAGCGGGGATAAGTGTGATGATGTAAGGCTTTCGCTTATGTGCCAGATAAACCGTTACCGTCCAAAGTGTGAAGATGGAAAGCGTTTGATTAGACCAGCCGAAATATCCCCATATCACGTTGAATCCATCCGGGTCGGCAATATTGTACCAAAGCAATACGGCAGTAAAGGCGAAAAGCGGTATGCAGATGTAGAAACGTTTGCGCACTGTTTTCTGCTCCAGTTTCAGGAAATCGGCTATGATGAGTCGTGCACTGCGGAGTGCAGTGTCGCCACTGGTGATGGGTGCAGCGACAACGCCGAGGATAGCCAGAATACCGCCGAACGTGCCCAGCCAGCCTGTGGATACTTTCTGTACCACTTGCGGTGCACTTGCTGCAATATCGCTGCCTACTTCGTTGTAACCGCCGTCATACAGGAAATAAGAGGAAATGGTCGCCCAGATGAGAGCAACGATGCCTTCCGTAATCATGGCACCATAGAAGATGGGGCGTCCTTGCCGTTCATGCTTGAGACAACGCGCCATGAGAGGGCTTTGTGTGGCATGGAAACCACTGATGGCACCGCAGGCTATGGTGATGAAGAGGCAAGGGAAGAGTGGTCCTGTCTTATCGTCAGCAAAACTCAGCCCTTCCCATATCTCGGGAAGCGATGGCCACTTGATGAACAATACGACGGACAACGCAAGCGCCATGAAAAGCAGCGAGAAGGCAAACACGGGATAGATGCGTCCGATAATCTTGTCGATAGGCAGCATCGTTGCAATAAGGTAATAGACAAAAATGATACCCACCCATATCATTGTCGCAGTGAAAGTATGTTCTGAAGCGGAGTTGGTTATGCTGCCGAGAATAACAGCCGGACTGTAAATAAACACTGCAGCAACCATTATGAGAAGAAGCACGCTGAATATCAGCATGACCGTCTTTGTGCTCTTGCCAAGATACTTTCCGACCAGTTCGGGAAGTCCCGCACCGCCATTTCGCATTGACAACATACCAGACAGATAGTCGTGGGTGGCACCTGCGAAGATGCATCCGAAGACAATCCAGAAATAAGCCGCCGGACCGAACTTCATACCCATGATGGCGCCGAAGATGGGACCGGTGCCGGCGATGTTGAGAAACTGAATCATGAATATTTTCCAACTCGGCAACACGATGAAATCTACACCGTCAGCCTTCGCCACTGCAGGTGTCTGTCTGTTGTCCGGTCCGAATATGCGTTCAACTATTCTTCCATAAATAAAGTAGCCCAAAACAAGTGCTACAAGGCTTATAATAAAGGATATCATAATAAATCTGTCTTTTCTTCTGAATTATCTTTTCTCGAAAGCCGAAAAAAATCCTTCGGAAAACACTGCAAAGGTATAACTTATTTGGCAAATAACAGGAAATGAAAGAAGTGTTGTTTTTTTGCTTTTGTATATTGTTCTTTTTGACGAATATAAATTAACTTTGTAAAATCATTCTAACCTAATTTATAGGACACACCTCATAACATGATTATCAGGAAATGAAAAGATTTGTTTTTATGCTTGCTCTTACCCTCTCATGCTCAATGAGTTCTGCCCGCAGTCCAAAACCTGTGAGAGATATGCTTTCGCGTATTCTCCCCAACAATGGCGACGCAGCCAAGTTTAAGTGTAGGGTCGTGGCGGGCGCGGCGGATTATTTCACCCTGTCGTGCGACGGCACATCGGTGAAAGTGGAAGGCAACAACAATGTAAGCATATCTACCGGTATCAACTGGTATCTCAATCATTACGCCGGAATAAACATCTCGTGGAACAATTTTACAGCGACCTTGCCAAAGAAATTGCCCGTGTGCCCCGAAGAGACCCATGCGGCAAAGGCAGACTATCGCTATTATCTGAACTTCTGTACGCACAGTTACTCCATGGCATTCTGGGATTGGGAGCGTTGGGAGAAGGAAATCGATTGGATGGCACTGCATGGCATTAACCTGCCACTGCAGATTGTGGGCTTCGAGACGGTGTGGAAAGAAGTGCTGATGACGGACTATGGCTATTCTCTCGAGGATGTGAACAAATTCGTTACGGGAGCAGCCTATTATGGTTGGTTCTTTATGAACAATATGACGGAGTGGGGTGGGCCGCAGCCGCAAGAGTGGTATGACAGCCGGAAGGAAGTGGCAAAGAAGATATTCCGTCGGTTCAACGATTTCGGCATGACACCTGTCATACCCGGTTATGTTGGCATGATACCTAAAGACTTTCTCAGCGAGGCTACGAAGGGCGTGCAGGCGTGGACAGCACCGGACTGTATTGTGAATGGCGGTTCGTGGAACTCCTTTACACGTCCATACTTCGTGAACGATACCACCTGCCTGAAAGAATTTGCAGCCAACTACTATAAAGCCATCAAAACCGTGTTCGGTGATGTGCTCCAAACCAATTATTATGCCATCGACCCTTTCCACGAGGGTGGGGTACCTAATGGTGTAACCAGTGCAGTGAACAGCATCAGGGCTATGTATCATGCGCTGACTGAATACGACGGCAACGCCTTCTGGGTAGCGCAACACTGGCAGAACAATCCCACGACGAACCTGACGCACAGTATCCCCAAGGACCGCCTCATTATTCTCGACCTTCATGCTGATTCGCGCGCACACACAGACAACGACGGCGCGCATACCACTGCTTCGGGCGAGAACCACCAATGGATATGGTGCATGCTGAATAATTATGGTGGCAATGTGGGTCTGTTCGGGCGAATGCAGACGATGATAAATGCCTATTATCAGGCACAGAAGAATGCCACAAACACAAATCTTAAAGGTATAGGAACGATACCGGAAGGCATAGAAAACAACAGCATCCTCTTCGACCTCGTGTATGAGATGCCTTGGACAAATGCAGACTATACGCTCGACACGTGGATACGCGCCTACGTGGCGATGCGATATGGTGTTACGGAGCAATCTGATACCTATAGCTATCGTACACTTGTCAGCGCATGGAAACGCCTTGCTGTGAGTATCTACAACTGCAACAGTTCTAACCAACAGGGAACTACGGAGTCCGTGTTTATGCAGCGGCCATCGGATAAGCCAAGCGTAGTCAGCACATGGGCTTTCTCTTCGTGGTATTGGGATTTTGACCAGGTCCGGACGGCAGCATACGAGTTCCTGAAGGTGAAAGATGTTATGGCTGGTAACAATAACTATCAGTATGACCTTGTTGACCTTATGCGGCAGGTGCTTGCAGACCACGGCAAGGAAGTGCTCGAAAGTATTGGTAAGGCAGACGGATCGGAGAAAGTAGCATTGCAGAATAAGTTCCTGGACATGATACTGACTCAAGACACCTTGCTTGGTACGCGAGAGGAATTCCGGCTCGGCAACTGGATCAGCCGCGCACGAAGCCTTGCAGGAACAAACACAGCGTTTGCCGACTTGTTGGAAAAGAATGCGCGTATGCTCCTGACCACATGGGGCGACCAACCGCAGTGTATAAACGGCCAACTTCATGACTATGCCAACCGCGAGTGGAACGGGCTGCTCTCGTCCTATTATTACGAACGCTGGAACTGCTATTTCAAGACCGGCAGTTACGAAAAGCCCTTCTATGACCACGAATGGCCCTTCGTCGTGGCAAGTACATCAACACCCAACTGCCAATACCTTCCGCCAAATGCCCCATACGCATACGGCACATTCAGCCCCACAACCATGGACGACCCTGTGGAGACGGCATCAAAGGTGTTCAATAAATATCTCCCCAATTTTATACCTGAGAACCTTTCAAACTAATCTGTAAGGTTGTTAGAATTGTTGCATATAAATGTACAAATAATTATTGGTGTCCGGTAAAATAATTTGAGAGTTTCAAAGTGCGGAAAAATATTATTATATTTTTTTCTTTGTGTTGTGAAAAAAATCTTATATTTGTGGCATGAAAGTGAGAAATATGAAAAATATGGTTCAAAAAGTAGGGCAGAAATTTGGCTGTTCCGCAATTTTGTGTACTCTCTCTCTCTCTCTCTCTCTCTCTCTCTCTTAATACTTAATATATTTACTTACATAAACTGTAACTCTCTCTACGCAGTACGTGCGCTGTGTGGAGAGTGTGTTGTTGTCTATTGATGTAACTTAATCTTACTCAAAGTGAACAATATAAAGAAATACAATTATGAAACAGGGAATTATCAACTTATCCATAAACCAATTAAGTAAATCGTCTTTGACAAAGGCACAATTGGCCGTGGTGAGTAGTGTAGTGAAAGCCTATATAACAAGGAGTAAACAGTCGAAAGCCGTTCCCATTTCATCTTTTATTGTGTCGAAATGGACAGAGTATCAAATAACCAAAGACCCACAATTGTTGCGCTTTTTGCTTGCTTTCTGCATAAGAATTCATCATGGACAAAGGATGCCTTGGCTCAATACTTACCAGGCTGTGCTTGCAATCGAAAAGAGTGGAATCCTTAGCTCAAATTATTCTTCTTTTGAAGATCTTTACGATGCCGTGAAGTGTGCATTCAAGGGTATTCCGTTTGCACAAGGAAACCTTACTGTTTATGATACAGCACGTAACCTTGCTTTGTTCTTTGGCAACCAAGTATCTCCAAAGGATTATGTTTATCTCGCCGCAGGTGCCAAAGAGGGCGCAGAAGCTTTGCTCGGACCGAAGATTAAAGATTTCCGCATAAAAGTTGAAGATTTTGAAAGCGTTGGGTTATATCCTGCACTCAATGCAGAAGAAATTGAAGATCTTTTATGCGTCTATAAGTCTGTCTTCGTAAAGATGCGTCAGACAAATGTCACGAATAAAGATATTGACGATATAGATTGTTGCTGTGGAATACCACAATCTTTAAAAGATAATGAAGACGAATACATAGCTACATATCTCAAGAAGATGCATGCGGAAGCATTTAATCAGCTGACAGTGAGCGTAAAACAAACTAATGAAACAGATGTGACTTTCTGCATACAGGTGGATGACGTGGTTTTGCGTGATTATTTGCTCTTTACTATACTAAAAGGAAAGAAAATCACGGTTACGCCAAAAAACGAAATAATTTTAAGTAATGAAAAATTAGCTTTATTGATATCGGTGTTGATTACATATAAGCAAAAGGAGGAAATCAAGAAAAAAAGCAGGGAAAAAGGTGGAAAATAGTAAATATAATAAAGATAATATCTAAGATTATAGCATTAATAAAAGATTCTTGTCAAATATGGGAAATCATAAAAATAATTATAAATTAATTATAGTTCCTTTTATAAACGCTTATAAACGATTCTATTAAATAAAACGGTTTTTATTATGAAACGATTTTTTCTTTCAATTTTGTTCCCTCTTTTAACTCTTTCGTCTTGGGGACAAGAAGAAGCGATGGGCTATAGAGAAATAAATGGGGTGAGATACTCTTTCTATAGAGAAAGAGTCGGCTCGTACTATGGTTACATCGCCAAGGTGAGTAGTGCTAGCACAGATATAAAAGGCAGTATTACCATTCTCCGTACAGTTTATCGATTAGAAGATGGATTATTTTACCCCGTTACAAGCATTGAAGATCTTGCATTCGATGGTTGTTCAGGTCTAACGAGTATCACTATCCCCTCGTCCGTTACAAGCATTGGAGATGATGCATTTTATGGTTGTTCAGGCCTAACGAGCATCACTATCCCTTCGTCTGTTACAATTTTAGGTACGTTAGGTGAATGCTCAAATCTTAAAAATATTTATGTGAATTGGACTTCCTTTAAAGGCGTTTCTTTTGCGAATCAGTACTTTTCCTATAACGAAGCAACAGTATATTGTCCCGAAAAGTACTTAACTTTGTATCAATCAACAGTTCCATGGAAAAATTTTAAAAATATAAAACCAATCGCAACAAGCATTTCCCTAAGTCAATCGTTGTTATCTTTAGAAAAAGGTCAGTCAGCAACCTTGTCTGCCATAGTTTTGCCAACAACTGCCTCAAATAATCCGATATCTTGGACAAGCAATAATCCAAGAGTAGCCACCATATCCAATGGTATTGTTACAGCTGTATCTGAAGGTACTGCAACCATAACAGCAACAACAGCAGATGGTCCAAATATGACTGCAACTTGCTACGTAACGGTAACTAATAATTCATCAAATGATCAGACAATTGGTAAAATCACTCATATAGGTTCTCCAATAACAAGTGTCAGTGAAATAAATGCTAACTCATATTATCTTTTAACAAGTGTTGGTCGTCATCGTTTTGATGGACAATATCTATATGAAAGAAATGGTAGAGATTTAGGCTTTGAAGAAGTAACTGCTGGTCATGATATAACTGCTGCATTTAGGTTCGAGCCTGTCGGTAATAATCAATTTCGCATAAAAACAACTTCTGGTAATTATATTCCAGTAGCCCAAACAGCCGGTTGGTTCACAGTAAGTGCAGATAATCCTGGTACTTTCCTTATAGAACCAATTGAGGGTGTAGATGATCAGTTTACTTTAAGTTGTGTAGGAACAGCATACTATCTTGATGCCAATGTATCGACTGCCTCAATGTGGAATACAAAAAGTTCTGCAAATGGCAATGGTGCATATCGTATCCTACCTGTTACTCTTTCAGATAATAATTTCGTTAAAAACGTGAGCCTATCTCCTACTACACTCACATTGACTGCTGCAGGACAGATGGCAGCGCTTACAGCGATAATCTCACCTGCCAGCGCCTTGAACAAGAATCTAATATGGACAAGCAGTAATCCAAGTGTAGCCACCGTATCCAATGGCATTGTTACAGCCGTGGCTAATGGTATAGCAACAATTACAGCAACAGCAGCCGATGGTTCAAATATGACAGCAACTTGCAACGTAAAGGTAACTATAAATTCATCAGATGATCAGATAACTGGTACAATTACTTATATAGGTTCTTCAATAACAAGTGTCAGTGAAATAAATGCTAACTCATATTATCTTTTAACAAGTGTTGGCTGTCATCGTTCTGATGGACAATATTTATATGAAAGAAATGGTAGAGAGTTATGTTTTGAAAAAGTAGATGTAGGTCATGATCAAACTGCAGTTTTCAAGTTTGAGCCTGTAGGTAATGATCAATTTCGCATAAAAACTGCTTCTGGTAATTATATTCCAATTGCCCATCCAATTGCCCAAGGTATTCCAATTGCCCAAACAACCGATTGGTTTACAGTAAGTACAGATAATCCTGCGACTTTCCTCATAGAACCAATTGAAGGTGTAGGTAATCAGTTTACTTTAACTACTTTAGGTCGTGATGGAATAGAATACTATCTTGATGCCACTAAATCGAATGCTTCAATGTGGGATTTTAAAAGTTCTGCAAATGGCAGTGGTGCATATCGTATCGTACCTGTAACTGTAACTCTTTCAGATGATAATTTCGTTAAAAACGTGAGCCTATATCCTACTACACTCACATTGACTTCTGCAGGACAGTTGGCAACGCTTATAGCGATATTCTCACCTGCCAACGCTACGAACAAGAATGTGACTTGGACAAGCAGCAATCCCAGTGTGGCTACCGTAAGTAATGGCGTGGTTACAGCCGTAGCAAATGGTACAACTACTATTACAGTTAGGACCGCTGATGGTTCAAATAAGACTGCGACTTGTGCCGTAACCGTGAATATAAGTTCTGGAGATAATCCAACAAAAAAAGTAATTGGAACGATTGGAGAGCCTATCACAAGCGTGAGTGATTTGGTTAATGGTGGCACATATCTGATGACAAGTGTGGGCCGTCACGCTAATGATGGTATATATTTATATGAAAACGATAACCACTACCTCTTATTTGAGAGTGTTGCTGAAGGGCATGATGCAAATGCAGCTCTGATAGTAGAGATAGTAGATGGCTCTCATATATACATCAAAACACAGTCTGGTTACTATATTCCTCCTTATGCTGATCCACGCGGTAGATTCAAATTGAGCGAAACAGAGAAAGAACCTTTGCTCATAGAGGCCATTGATGGTGTAGAGGGACAGTTTACCTTGGCTTATACGACCTACGCAGGAGGATCGACTGCTTACCCCAATGCTTCCACCATCTATTTAGATGCGGATGCTGCCAACCTTTCCAATTGGGGCAGCAGAAGTGGTGCAAACGGCAATGGCGCGTTCCGCTTCGTGCCTGTAACGTTAGTTGGTCCAGATGATCAGACAACTGGTACAATTACTTATATAGGTTCTCCAATAACAAGTGTCAGTGAAATAAATGCTAACTCATATTATCTTTTAACAAGTGTTGGTCGTCATGGTTCTGATGGACAATATCTATATGAAAGAAACGGTAGAGATTTATGCTTTGAAGAAGTAGCTGTAGGTCATGATCAAAATGCAGCTTTCAGGTTCGAGCCTGTCGTTAATAATCATTTTCGCATAAAAACAACTTCTGGTAATTATATTCCAATTGCTGAGACATTCGGCCCGTTCTCATTAAGTGCAGATAATCCTGCGACTTTCCTCATAGAACCAATTGAGGGTGTAGATGATCAGTTTACTTTAAGTTGTGTTGGAACAGCATATTATCTTGATGCCAATGTATCGACTGCCTCAATGTGGAATTATAAATCTACAGCAAACCACAATGGTGCATATCGTATCGTTTATTGTGAAATTGAGAGAACGACAGCAATAGATAATATTATTGACAATCCTGAACGCAATACAGACCAATCTGTTTACACCCTTCAGGGCCAACGCGTTACAAATACGCGCAATTTGCGTCCGGGAGTTTACATTATTGGTGGCAAGAAAGTTTTGATAAAATGATTTGGTTAAAGGTGTCGTTCTCGACCTAATTATCCTTTTATTGGAATGTTCCTCCCATGCTGTTCTCAATAGCGTGGGAGGAGTTTTTTTGTTTGGTGGTTAACTAAACCAGCAAATAAAAGGCTTATGGGTCATTTTGCAGGCTGAAAGTTGATCAACGACGCTCTATGGGTCATTTTGCAGGCTGAAAGTTGCGTAAAAGTCCGATGATAACTATATTTGTGTTCATTTGAAATGCTTCAAACCGACTGAAATATGAACAAAAAAATGCCCGTCTTGTCATTCGCCTATATTAAAGAAGAACGGGCTGCGCCAAGGCGTACAATTGTACAAATGCATGGCATGTGGTAGGCAGTTCAGAGGAGGTCATAAAGTCTGTTCTAGTGATGTTTGGCACTTATACTTACATAACAAGCAGACAGTGGCCGAAAATTTCAAATTTGTTTCACAAAAGTGCTTCAACAATAAAGCGCAGGCTACGTGAAGTCAAGATAGATTGGATTCAGCCATCATTGCAAGGTGAAGGTGTGGTACATATAGATGCAACTTACTTTGGTCGCAACACAGGTGTACTACTGGCATTGGAAGCAGGCAGCGGCAGGCTCCTTTACATGCGTCATATCTCTCATGAACACATAGCAGACTACGAAGAAGCCGTGGCCTATATCCAATCGCAAGGCTATAGGATAAAAGGCATAGTGATAGATGGTCTGCAAAAGTTGTTCAGTGTATTGAGTGATTACCCTCTTCAGATGTGCCAGTTCCACCTCGTAGCCATAATCAGACGCAAACTGACTAAAAAACCACATTTGCCCGCCTCTCGTGAGTTATTGGACTTAGCTTATAGGTTAAAGGATATGGATAAAGACACTTTCCAATCTGAATTTGAGCAATGGAAAGCAAAATGGAAAGATTTCTTAGCCGAGAAAACTACGAATCAAGTTACAGGAAAGATCGTATTCACACACCGAAGGCTACGTTCAGCTATGGTGACTATAAGCTTCTACATAAAATGGTTGTTTACCTATGAGGAAGTTGATGGTATGCCCAATACCAATAACTTAATAGAGGGAACATTTACCGACCTAAAGAAGAAACTGCGCAATCATCCTGGTATGTCGGAAGAAAATCGCAAACGTTTCATGAATGGGTTTTTCTTGGCATACGCGAAATTGCATAATGAAAATGGAGGCGGTATCTAACCACCTCCATACAGATGCATTATGCATATTCGGCGATACTATTCCTGGCGGAGTTGCTCCCCAGCAGAGCTCCGTTACGCTTCGTGTCGCAAGGCAAAGATAAATAACTATTTTATCTGGTCAAAACGATGCTAAATTTTCAGCCTGCAAAATGACCCATAGCGCGATTTACTCCGAACCAAATCGGCTTGAAAACTTTTGAAACGATTTAACTAAATGTAAATCATCATGTTACAAAGATTTTAGCCTGCATTTTGACCTATACGCCAAAATGTTTGATAAAGTATAGGTTTCATAGGCTGATTGTTTCCCGATTTGCAAGGCATGTCATACTCCTTATTTATATACGCGCGCGCGAGTGCCTAAAACATCGGTTAAAAAATATTTTAGAAAAACACGCAAAAATTTATTTGTCATTCCGATTGTTTGTTGTAACTTTGCAGCCCGAATGGGCATATTGTGCCCTGACGTTAAAGTTGAAATATAATATATAATATATAAATAATTAAAAATCAAACAAAATGCCTACAATTCAACAATTGGTACGTAAAGGCAGGGTCGTAACAAAGGAGAAGTCGAAATCTCCTGCTCTCGACTCTTGTCCACAGCGTCGCGGGGTTTGCGTGCGTGTTTATACCACGACACCGAAGAAGCCTAATTCAGCGATGCGTAAGGTGGCACGTGTTCGCCTTACAAACTCAAAGGAGGTCAACTCCTACATTCCCGGTGAAGGACACAACCTGCAGGAGCACAGCATCGTGCTGGTGCGTGGTGGTCGTGTGAAAGACCTTCCCGGTGTTCGTTATCACATCGTTCGCGGTGCACTCGATACCGCTGGTGTTGCCAGCCGTACACAGCGTCGCAGCAAATACGGTGCAAAGCGTCCTAAGGCCGCAAAGAAGTAAAAAGAACCGGCGCGTTGATGCGTCGAAATTGAATTAACAAAACATTTGGTTCGCAAAGGGTTGAGTAAATATTCCGACGGGAATGTTGAAGACACGCTAAGCAGCCTAATCAAAAACCAATTCTAACAATGCGTAAAGCAAAACCAAAGAAGCGTGTGGTCCTCCCGGACCCCGTTTACGGAGACCAGAAGGTTTCCAAGTTCGTAAATCACCTTATGCTCTCGGGCAAGAAGAACATTTCGTACGCTATCTTCTACAAGGCACTCGAGATTGTCGGTGAAAAGATGAAAGACAACGAGAAGTCTCCCCTCGAAATCTGGAAGACGGCTCTCGACAAAGTAACTCCTCAGGTAGAAGTGAAGTCCCGCCGTATCGGTGGTGCTACATTCCAGGTGCCTACGGAACTTCGTCCCGAAAGAAAGGAAAGTGTTTCGATGAAGAACCTGATTATCTTTGCCCGCAAGCGCGGTGGTAAGACTATGGCCGACAAACTTGCAGCAGAAATCATGGATGCCTTCAACGAGCAGGGTGGTGCTTACAAGCGTAAGGAAGACATGCACCGCATGGCCGAAGCTAACCGTGCTTTTGCACATTTCAGATTTTAATTAACGAGACTAACGGAAAAGAAAAATGGCAAAAATAGATTTGCATTTGACGCGTAATATCGGTATCATGGCTCACATTGATGCTGGTAAAACAACGACATCAGAGCGCATCTTGTTCTACACAGGTAAAACCCACAAAATTGGTGAAGTACATGAAGGTGCTGCAACAATGGACTGGATGGCTCAAGAACAAGAACGCGGCATCACAATTACATCTGCTGCTACAACATGTTCATGGACATGGAGGGATAAGACATACAAGCTTAACCTTATTGACACTCCGGGACACGTTGACTTTACAGCAGAAGTAGAGCGCTCACTTCGTGTGCTCGATGGTGCTGTAGCAACTTACTGCGCTGTGGGTGGCGTGCAGCCTCAGTCTGAAACTGTTTGGCGTCAGGCAGACAAATATAATGTGCCACGTTTGGCATACGTCAACAAGATGGACCGTTCTGGTGCTGACTATTATGAAGTAGTGCGCCAGATGAAAGCCGTTCTTGGTGCTAATCCTTGTGTGGTAGCAATACCAATCGGAGCAGAGGAAAACTTCAAGGGTATCGTTGACCTCATTCAGATGAAAGCCATACTATGGCACGACGAGACAATGGGTGCAGACTATGATGTTGAAGAAATTCCTGCAGAACTCGTTGACGAAGCAAAGGAATGGCGCGACAAGATGCTTGAAACTGCTGCTGAGTGTGACGAAGCTCTCATGGAGAAATTCTTCGATGACCCAGATAGCATCACAACCGATGAAATCATCGCAGCTATCCGTAAGGGTACCTTAGCAATGCAAGTAACTCCTATGACTTGCGGTTCTTCATTCAAGAATAAGGGTGTTCAAACATTGCTCGACTATGTCTGCATGTTCTTGCCCAGCCCTCTTGACACACCAAACGTAGTTGGTACAAACCCATCAACAGGTGAAGAGGAAGATCGTAAGCCAGATGTAAACGAAAAAACTGCTGCTTTGGCATTTAAGATTGCTACAGACCCATACGTAGGTCGTCTTACCTTCTTCCGTGTTTATTCAGGTAAGGTAGAAGCAGGTAGTTATGTTTACAACGTACGTTCTGGAAAGAAAGAACGCATTAGCCGTCTCTTCCAGATGCACTCAAACCACCAAAACCCAGTTGAAGTTATCGAAGCTGGTGATATAGGTGCCGGTGTAGGTTTCAAGGATATCCGTACTGGTGATACACTTTCAGACGAAAGCGCACCAATCGTATTGGAATCTATGGACTTCCCAGATCCAGTAATCGGTATCGCAGTAGAGCCTAAAACTCAGAAAGACCTTGACAAACTTTCTACAGGTCTTGCAAAACTTGCAGAAGAAGACCCAACCTTCACTGTTCATACTGACGAGCAGAGCGGTCAGACCATTATCAGCGGTATGGGTGAACTTCACCTCGATATCATTATCGACCGTCTGAAGAGGGAATTCAAGGTTGAATGTAATCAAGGCAAGCCACAGGTAAACTATAAGGAGGCTATTACCGAAACGGTTAATCTCCGCGAAGTTTACAAGAAGCAGACCGGTGGTCGCGGTAAGTTTGCAGACATTATTGTAAACGTAGGTCCGGTTGACGAAGACTTCAAAGAAGGTGGTCTTCAGTTTATCAACAAAGTTACCGGCGGTAACATCCCCAAAGAATTTATTCCAAGTGTACAGAAAGGTTTCGAGAATGCAATGAAGAATGGTGTTCTCGGCGGTTATCCTGTTGACAGCCTCAAGGTAGAGTTGCTCGATGGTTCTTTCCACCCTGTTGACTCTGACCAGTTGTCGTTCGAGGTAGCAGCCATGAGTGCCTACCGCAATGCTTGCTCCAAGGCAACCCCCGTATTGCTGGAGCCTATCATGAAACTTGAAGTTGACACTCCGGAAGAAAGCATGGGTGACGTTATCGGCGACCTCAACAAGCGCCGTGGCCAGGTAGAGGGTATGGAAAGCACTCGTAGCGGTAGCCGTCTGGTGAAGGCTATGGTGCCATTGGCAGAGATGTTCGGCTATGTAACAGCTCTGCGTACGATCACCTCAGGTCGTGCAACAAGTTCAATGACCTACGATCATCATGCACCTCTCTCTGCTAATATCGCAAGAGAAGTCTTGACAGAAGTAAAAGGTCGGGTAGACTTGATTAAATAATCAAAACAAGTTTCCAGGAGGCGGACAAACAAATGACTCTTTGTCCGCCATCCTCCGAAACAAAACATCATTTTTTTAATAACAACAAAACAAACATGAGTCAGAAAATCAGAATCAAACTGAAGAGTTACGATTACACACTCGTTGAAAAGTCAGCAGAGAAAATCGTAAAGAACGTAAAGGCTACCGGTGCTGTAGTAAGCGGTCCGATACCCCTTCCCACACGTAAGCGTATTATAACCGTAAACCGCTCCACTTTCGTAAACAAGAAGAGCCGTGAGCAGTTCCAGATTTCTACTTACAAGCGCCTTATTGACATCTATAGTTCAACTGCCAAGACAGTTGACGCGCTGATGAAACTTGAGCTTCCTTGTGGTGTTGATGTGGAAATTAAGGTGTAGTACACTGATAATGAATCAATTATAAACAACAAATCAATAAATTACTGAAATGCCAGGATTATTAGGAAAGAAAATCGGAATGATTTCCGTATTCAGTGCCGACGGCAAGAATGTGCCGTGCACTGTTATCGAAGCAGGTCCTTGCGTGGTAACTCAGGTTAAAAGTGTCGAGAAAGACGGTTATGCAGCCGTGCAACTCGGTTTCCAAGAGGCTAAGGAAAAGAATACTACCGCGCCTCTGATGGGACACTTTAAGAAAGCCGGAGTAACCCCGAAGCGCCACTTGGCCGAGTTCAAAGATTTTGACAAGGAATTGAACCTTGGTGATGTCGTAACCGTAGAACTCTTTGAAGATGCTCATTACGTTGACATCACTGGTACGTCGAAAGGTAAAGGTTTCCAGGGCGTGGTTAAGCGCCATGGTTTCGGTGGTGTAGGCGACTCTACCCACGGCCAGGACGACCGTCAGCGTGCACCCGGTGCAATTGGAGCATGTTCATACCCTGCAAAGGTGTTCAAGGGTATGCGTATGGCCGGCCAGATGGGCGGTGAACGCGTGACTACCCAGAACTTGAGAGTGTTAAAGGTAATCCCTGAAAAGAATTTGCTCCTTATCAAAGGTAGCGTAGCGGGTTGCAAAGGTTCAATCGTAATTATTCAGAAGTAATGGAACTGAGTGTATTAAATATTCAAGGACAGGATACCGGCCGCAAAGTGACGCTTAATGACAGCGTTTTCGGTATCGAACCCAGCGACCACGCCATCTATCTCGACGTAAAGCAGTATCTTGCAGCACAGCGTCAGGGTACAGCCAAATCTAAAGAGAGAAGTGAAGTCAGCGGATCTACCCGCAAACTCGGTCGCCAGAAAGGTGGTGGCGGTGCACGTCATGGAGATATCAACTCACCCGTACTTCGTGGTGGTGGTAGAGTTTTTGGTCCCAAACCACGCAACTATTCCTTCAAACTGAACCGTAAGATGAAGGCTCTCGCCCGTCGCAGTGCTCTCACTTACAAGGCTCAGGAAGGCAACATTATTGTGGTTGAAGACTTCACATTTGAAGCACCAAAGACGAAGGATTTCTTAACAATTGTTAAAAATCTTAACGTAGAAGGCAAGAAACTGCTTGTGGTTTTGCCAGGTAATGATAAAAACGTATATTTGTCGGCTCGAAATCTGCAGGGTGCCAAGTTGGCCATTGCATCTGACATCAACACATACGGTGTGCTTGATGCCAATGTTATGGTGTTAACTGAAAAGGCACTTGAGAGCATCGAGACTGTCTTAACCAAGTAATAAACAGCCGAAAAATGGGATATATCGTAAAGCCTCTGATTACAGAGAAAATGAATAACATCACGGAGAAGCAGGAGAATGTGTTCGGCTTCATCGTGCGTCCTGAGGCAAACAAGCTTCAGATTAAGGCAGAAGTAGAGGAAAAGTACGGCGTTAATGTAGTTTCAGTGAACACATGCATATACGCTGGAAAGAACAAAAGCCGCTATACGCGTTCAGGCCTTGTGAAAGGTCGCACCAATGCGTTCAAGAAGGCTATCGTAACCCTTAAAGAGGGAGAAACTATCGATTTTTACAGCAATTTTTAAATAACAAATGGCAGTACGTAAATTGAAGCCCACTACCCCTGGGCAAAGACACAAAGTTATTGGTACGTTCGAAGAAATTACTGCACGCGTACCAGAAAAATCTCTCGTAAGAGGAAAGAAACGTACCGGCGGTCGTAACAACAGCGGCCAGATGACCATGCGCTACATTGGTGGTGGTCACAAGAAAAAGTATCGTTTCATCGACTTCAAGCGTGAGAAGGACAACATCCCTGCAACAGTGAAGACCATCGAGTACGACCCTAACCGTTCTGCTCGCATCGCCTTGCTGTTCTATGCAGACGGTGAAAAGCGTTATATAATTGCTCCTAATGGATTGAAGGTTGGCGACAAGTTGATGTCCGGAGCAGAAGCAGCACCCGAGGTGGGCAACTGCTTGCCCCTTAAGAACATCCCTGTTGGTACAGTTATCCACAATATCGAGTTAAGGCCCGGTCAAGGTGCGTTGCTTGTACGTTCAGCAGGAAACTTCGCGCAACTTACATCTCGTGAAGGTGATTATTGTGTTATTAAACTCCCTTCAGGAGAAACACGTAAGATTCTTAGTGCTTGTAAGGCCACTATCGGAAGTGTAGGCAACAGCGAGCATTCACTCGAACGCTCCGGTAAAGCCGGACGTAGCCGTTGGCTCGGTCGCAGACCTCACAACCGTGGTGTTGTTATGAACCCCGTTGATCACCCGATGGGTGGTGGTGAAGGCCGTCAGTCCGGTGGTCATCCCCGTTCACGTACAGGTTTGTATGCTAAGGGTAAGAAGACACGTGCACCTAAGAAGGCATCGAACAAGTACATCATTGAAAGAGCAAAAAGAAAGTAACAAGCACTAAACAGTAAATTATGAGTCGTTCATTAAAAAAAGGTCCGTATATCGCTGTTTCTTTAGAGAAGAAGATTCTTGCCATGAATGAAAGTGGTAAGAAAAACGTGGTGAAGACTTGGGCTCGCGCTTGCATGATTTCTCCTGATTTCGTGGGCCACACTATAGCAGTGCATAACGGCAACAAATTTATTCCTGTTTACGTTACAGAAAACATGGTAGGACACAAACTTGGCGAATTTGCTCCAACACGCAAGTTCGGCGGCCATGCAGGTAATAAGAAATAAACAGGCAGTAAACCATTTTCAATCCAGAAAAAATAGAAAAAAATAATGGGTAAAAGAAAAAGAATCGCTGCAGAAGCACGCAAGGCTGCAAAGAAGGATCAATTCTTTGCTAAATTGCAGAATGTTCCCTCATCTCCCCGCAAGATGCGCTACGTTGTAGATATGGTACGCGGCATGGAGGTGAACAAGGCACTCGGCACGCTCCAATTCTCCAAGAAGGCTGCTTCAGCCGATGTAGAGAAAGTGCTGCGCTCTGCCATTGCCAACTGGGAGCAGAAAAATGACCGTAAGGCAGAAGATGGCGAATTGTTCATCACAGAAATCTACGTCAATGAAGGCTACACGCTCAAGCGTATGCGTCCGGCACCTCAGGGACGTGGATACAGAATTCGTAAACGCTCTAACCATGTGACAGTACATGTGGGCACAATAACCGATAATGAATAATTAAAGAAGTATGGGACAAAAAGTTAATCCAATAAGCAATCGTCTCGGTATCGTACGTGGCTGGGATTCTAATTGGTACGGAGGTTCTAACTTCGGTGACACAATCCTTGAGGATAGCAAAATACGTAAGTATCTCAATGCACGTTTGGCTAATACGAGCCTTTCACGCATTGTCATCGAACGTACTCCAAAACAGATTACCATCACGGTGTGCACTGCACGTCCGGGCGTCATAATTGGTAAGGGCGGCACCGAAGTAAACACTCTGAAAGAAGAACTGAAGAAGGTTACGGACAAGGATGTCCAGATCAATATCTACGAAGTGAAGCGTCCTGACCTTGATGCTACGATTGTTGGCGACAGCATTGCTCGTCAGATTGAGCGCCGTGTGGCTTATCGCAGGGCAATCAAGAACGCTATCAGCAATGCTATGCGTGCAGGTGCTGAAGGTATAAAGGTTCAGATTTCCGGACGCCTTAATGGTGCTGAAATGGCACGTAAGGAAATGTTCAAGGAAGGTCGCACACCTCTCCACACTTTCCGTGCAGATATTGATTACAGTCTGACAGAAGCACACACGAAAGTGGGTGTGTTGGGCATAAAGGTATGGATTTGCCGCGGCGAAGTCTATGGCAAGCGCGACCTTGCACCTAACTTCCAGCAAAATGATAAAAACAACGGCAGACAGGGCGGTGGACGCGGACGCGGTAATCGTGATGCGCGTCGTCGTAACAACGATCGCAAATAAGTTCTAATCTGCTAAAACAAATTGTTATTATGTTACAACCGAAAAGAACAAAATACAGAAGACCGCAGAAGGGTCGTTGCAAAGGAAATGCACAGCGTGGTAACCAGCTGGCTTTCGGTAGCTTCGGTATCAAGAGTCTTGATACGCACTGGATTACAGCGCGCCAAATTGAAGCAGCTCGTGTAGCCATGACACGTTATATGCAGCGTGAAGGTCAGAGCTGGATACGCATCTTCCCTGATAAACCCATCACCAAGAAACCTGCTGATGTACGTATGGGTAAAGGTAAGGGTGATCCTGTTGGATATGTATATCCAATCACACCGGGAAGAATTATATTTGAGATAGAAGGTGTCAGTTTCGAAGTTGCTAAAGAGGCACTGCGTCTTGCAGCACAGAAACTTCCCGTGACCACCAAGTTTGTTGTTAGACACGATTACGATAAAAACGCCTGATTATGAAAATTGCAGAAATTCGTAACTTATCAGTAGAAGAACTAAAGGAACGCATTGCAGGCGAAGAAGCCAATTACACACAGATGCGTCTCAACCACAGTATAACTCCTCTGGAGAATCCTGCACAGATAAAGGAAGTACGTCGTAATATCGCAAGGATGAAAACTGTGTTGCGCGAAATAGAACTCAACAATAAATAATTGTCCTGATGGAAACAAGAAATTTAAGAAAGACAAGACAGGGTGTTGTTGTTAGCAACAAGATGGACAAGACTATTGTTGTTGCTGCACGTTTCAAGGAAATTCACCCCATTTATGGTAAGTTTGTCTCCAAGACGAAGAAATATCATGCTCACGACGAGAACAACGATTGCAACATTGGCGATACGGTTCTGATTATGGAAACACGTCCATTGAGCAAGACCAAGCGTTGGAGACTGGTAAAAATTGTAGAAAGAGCTAAGTAATTATGATACAAGCAGAATCAAAACTGACAGTAGCGGATAATAGCGGTGCTCGTGAAGCGCTGTGCATCCGCGTGCTGGGTGGTACACGTCGTCGCTACGCATCTGTAGGTGATGTTATCGTTGTAGCCATTCAGAACGTCATCCCATCGAGTGATCTCAAAAAAGGTGCCGTATCAAGGGCTTTGATTGTACGTACTAAGAAGGAAATCCGTCGTGCTGACGGTTCCTACATACGCTTTGATGACAATGCTTGCGTTCTCTTGACGAATGCCGGCGAATTGAGGGGAAGTCGTATTTTCGGTCCTGTAGCGCGCGAACTTCGTGCAGTTAACATGAAAGTCGTATCGCTTGCACCTGAAGTACTTTAATCCGTAAAACAAAGTATAAAGTAATGAGTAAGTTACATATAAAGAAAGGTGACACAGTTTACGTCAATACCGGCGTGGACAAAGGAAAGACCGGCAAGGTAATCAAAGTACTTGTCGCAAAGCAACGTGCCATCGTGGAGGGCATCAACATGGTCTCCAAGAGCCAGAAGCCAAGCGCGCAGAATCCGCAAGGCGGCATCGTAAAGATGGAGGCTCCTATTCATATTTCTAACCTGAACGTAGTAGATCCCAAGAGCGGCGAGCCCACACGTATAGGTCGTCGTCTCAATGATGCAGGTAAACTCGTTCGTTACGCAAAAAAATCTGGGGAGGAGATTAAATAATGAGTAATACAGCAAGTCTTAAGAAAGAATATGCTGAGCGCATTGCGCCAGCCCTGATGAAGCAGTTCAATTATACTTCTCCGATGCAGATACCTGAGTTGAAGAAAATCGTTATCAACGAAGGTCTCGGTATGGCAACCGCCGATAAGAAGATTATTGAAGTTGCTATCAATGAACTGAGTGCCATCACAGGTCAGAAGGCCGTTGCTACGGTCTCTAAGAAAGACGTTGCACAGTTCAAGTTGCGTAAGAAGATGCCTATCGGCGTTATGGTAACGTTACGTCGTGAGCGCATGTACGAGTTCCTGGAGCGTCTTGTGAGAGTTGCTCTGCCTCGTATTCGCGACTTCAAGGGTATCAATAGCAAACTTGACGGACGTGGCAACTACACACTTGGTATCGATGAGCAGATCATATTCCCTGAAATCAATATAGATAACATCGAGCGTATCGTTGGTATGAACATTACTTTCGTAACAACCGCTAAGACAGATGAAGAGGGCTATGCTCTCCTTAAGGAATTTGGTCTTCCGTTCAAAAACGCTAAAAACAACCAATAAGATATGGCAAAAGAATCCATGAAGGCTCGCGAGATTAAGCGCGCCAAGTTAGTAGCCAAATACGCAGCCAAAAGAGCCGCATTGAAGGAAATCGTGAACAAGAGCAACGACCCTGCAGAAGCATACGAGGCAGCACGCAAATTGCAGAAGATACCTCGCAATGCCAACCCTATCCGTCTGCACAACCGTTGCAAAATTACGGGCCGTCCTAAAGGTTATATCCGAATGTTCGGACTTTCCCGTATTCAGTTCCGCGAGATGGCTTCCCAAGGACTTATTCCAGGTGTAAAGA
This sequence comes from Pseudoprevotella muciniphila, assembly GCF_003265305.2. Classification (NCBI taxonomy): domain Bacteria; kingdom Pseudomonadati; phylum Bacteroidota; class Bacteroidia; order Bacteroidales; family Prevotellaceae; genus Pseudoprevotella; species Pseudoprevotella muciniphila. The sequence continues at coordinate 2,368,300 of NZ_CP033459.1, forward strand.
AAGCAAGTTGGTAAGAAAGTCTAAGGTAACTCTCCACAGGAAGTCTCTGAAAAGCTGTTATGCTTACAGGATAACCTTCGGAGAGACATAGCAGGAAACATTTTTATTATTTAATATTGTCGGGGCAGTCCCGATCAATTAAAAACATTTTTATAATGACAGATCCAATAGCAGACTATTTGACGCGAGTGCGTAATGCCATTATGGCAAAGCACAGAGTGGTTGAAATCCCTGCGTCAAATCTGAAGAAGGAAATCACAAAAATCCTCTTCGACAAAGGATTCATCCTGAACTACAAGTTTCAGGATGACGGACCACAGGGTAGTATTAAAATCGCCCTGAAGTATAACCCTCAGACACGCGAGAATGCCATTCGCTGCCTCAAACGCGTATCACGCCCAGGTTTGCGTAAGTACACTGGCTACCGCGAAATGCCACGAGTTATTAACGGACTTGGTATCGCCATCGTAAGTACATCGAAAGGTGTGATGACGAACAAGGAAGCCAGCGAACTGAAAATCGGTGGCGAAGTATTGTGTTACGTATATTAATACAGGAGGAACAATATGTCAAGAATAGGTAAATTGCCAATTAACATTCCTTCAGGAGTTACAGTAACGATGAAGGATAATGTAGTGACCGTAAAAGGTCCGAAGGGTGAGTTAAGCCAAAAGGTTGATCCTTCTATCAATGTCTCAATCGAAGATGGTACTATCACTATGACCATCAACGAAAAGAGTGAAGTTGAGCAGAAGCAAAAGCAGGCTTTCCATGGTCTCTACCGCGCATTGATTAACAATATGGTTGTCGGTGTGAGCCAGGGATATAAGAGAGAGATGGAACTCGTAGGTGTGGGCTATCGCGTATCGAATACCGGTAACCTCATGGAGTTTGCACTCGGTTATACTCATCCCATCTATATTCAACTTCCACCCGAAATCAAGGTTGAGACAAAAACAGAAAGAAACAAGAATCCCTATATTTGTCTCGAATCCTGCGATAAGCAACTTCTTGGACTCGTATGTGCCAAGATACGTTCTTTCCGTAAGCCAGAGCCATACAAAGGCAAAGGTATTCTGTATGTAGGAGAACAAATCCGCAGAAAGTCGGGTAAGGCAGCAGGTGCTAAATAATTTTAATTAGGCTAAGATTATGACAACCAAGAAAGAACAAAGACGTATAAGAATCAAATATAGGGTTCGCAATAAGATCTCTGGTACTGCCGAACGCCCTCGTATGAGCGTTTTTCGCAGTAACAAGCAGATATATGTACAAATCATCGACGACCTCGCTGCCCGCACACTTTGTAGCGCTTCTTCGTTAGGTATGGAGAAGATGCCCAAATGCGAGCAAGCAGGCAAAGTTGGTGAAGCAATAGCAGCAAAAGCACTTGCTGCAGGTATCAACGAAGTAGTATTCGACCGCAACGGCTACCTCTATCACGGAAGAGTAAAGGAAGTGGCTGAAGGCGCACGTAAAGGTGGACTTAAATTATAATTGATTATGGCAAACAGAATAAACGTAAACAGCGAAGAATTAAAGGATAGACTGGTTGCTATCAATCGTGTAACGAAAGTAACCAAAGGTGGTCGTACCTTCACTTTCGCAGCAATCGTAGTCGTTGGCGACGGTAAAGGCGTTATCGGATATGGTCTCGGTAAAGCCGGCGAAGTACAGGCTGCCATCGCAAAAGGCGTTGAAGCAGCAAAGAAGAACCTTATAAAGGTGCCAGTAAACAAGGGAACCGTTCCTCACGAGCAGTTAGCACGATATGGAGGAGCAGAAGTTCTCATCATGCCGGCATCAGAAGGTACCGGAGTTGTGGCAGGTGGTGCTATGCGTGCCGTATTCGAAAGCGCAGGCATTAAAGACGTACTTGCCAAGTCGAAAGGCTCATCCAACCCCCACAACCTTGTGAAGGCTACTTTCGAAGCCCTTGGTTTGATGCGCGATGCACGTATGGTTGCAGCACAGCGCGGTGTTTCACTTGAAAAAGTATTCAGAGGATAAGTACAACAACTATGGCAACAATAAAGATTAAGCAAACAAAAAGCCGTATTGGCGCACCCATAGACCAGAAGCGAACACTCGATGCTATGGGTTTGAGAAAACTCAATAAGGTTGTTGAACTTGAAGATACTCCGTCTGTACGCGGTCAAATCCGTAAGGTTCATCACCTTGTAACCGTCATTGATTAATAAATCCGGAAAATCATTCATAATGGAATTACATAATTTAAAACCTGCAGCAGGCTCAACTCACTCTCGTAAAAGAATTGGTCGCGGTCCCGGCTCTGGCAAGGGTGGTACTTCAACACGTGGTCACAAGGGTGCAAAAGCACGCTCAGGATACAAGAAGAAGATAGGCTTCGAAGGTGGTCAGATGCCACTCCAGCGCCGTCTTCCTAAATTCGGTTTCAAAAACATCAACCGAGTTGAATATAAAGGTATCAATGTCTCCACTCTTCAAGCACTTGCAGACAGCAAGGGTTTGACGAAGATTGGAATTGAAGAATTGCAGAATGCAGGTATCATCTCCAAGGGTCGTCTGGTTAAGATTCTTGGTAATGGTGAACTCACTGCGAAACTCGAAGTTGCAGCACATGCTTTCTCAAAGAAAGCAGAAGAAGTTATTGCTGCAGCCGGCGGGACAGTAACAAAACTCTAACAATTAATCCAATCTCACGTCGATGAAGAAAATAATCGAGACAATCAAGAACATTTGGCGAATAGAGGACCTGCGCACACGTTTGCTCATCACGTTCCTCTTTGTCGCTATCTATCGCTTGGGTTCTTTCGTAGTATTACCTGGAATTGACCCTACAGCACTTTCAGCACTGCATGAGCAGACAAGCGAAGGTCTGATGTCGTTGTTGAACATGTTCTCTGGTGGTGCTTTCGAGAATGCGTCTGTATTCGCACTCGGTATTATGCCCTACATCTCGGCTTCCATCGTCATACAGTTGCTCGCAGTCGCTGTGCCTTCTTTCCAGAAACTACAGCGTGAAGGAGAGAGCGGCCGCAGAAAAATCAATCAGTACACACGCTGGCTCACAGTATTCATTCTGTTGTTCCAGGCACCTACTTACTTGATTAACCTGCGTGCACAGACTGCTGGTTCAAACGCATTCCTCGTGGGCGATGGCTTCAACTTTATGCTGACATCGACGCTCATTCTTGCAGCAGGATCTATGTTTATCCTCTGGCTTGGAGAGCGCATAACGGATAAAGGTGTAGGAAACGGCGTTTCTCTCATCATTATGATTGGTATCGTAGCGCGTATGCCCGGTGCCATCGGTGAAGAATTCGTTTCAGCCATTTCAGGAGCAGAAGGTGGTGGACTGATCAAGTTCTTGTTCGAAATCATTGCTCTCCTGTTCGTGATGGCTCTTGCCATATTGCTTACTCAAGCAGTGCGCAAGGTGCCCGTACAGTATGCTAAACGCGTAGAAGGCAATCGTCAGGTAGGTGGTGCACGTCAGTACATCCCGTTGAAACTGTTTGCAGCAAACGTTATGCCTATCATCTTTGCTCAGGCCATCATGTTTATCCCGATGATGATTGTGAATGCAGGAGCACAGGATGGACCGAGTTGGTTGGGACAGCAGTTCCAGGACAACACGTCATGGCTCTACAACATAGTATATGTGATACTCATCATAGCATTCACATATTTCTATACAGCCATCACGATGAACCCTGTTCAGATGTCAGAAGACATGAAACGCAACAATGGATTCATACCTGGTGTAAAACCTGGTAAACCCACAGCAGATTTCATTGATACGGTCATGTCGAGAATAACCCTCCCCGGATCGCTCTTTATAGCAATAATAGCCATACTTCCTGCTTTCGCAAGCATTTTTGGAATTAAGCATGGTTTTGCACAATTCTTCGGAGGTACATCATTGCTCATTCTCGTAGGTGTAGTAATCGACACCTTGCAGCAGATAGAAAGCTATATGATGGTTCGTCACTACGACGGTTTGTTGAATTCAGGACCGCAAAGATCCCGTTCAAGGGTGAAAGCATACTGATAGTTCGGATGATCTACCTCAAAACGGATGATGAAATAGAGTTGCTGCGAAAAGCCAACTTGTTGGTTGCAGCAACATTAGCAGAAATAGCAAAAATTGTTCGGCCGGGTGTAACAACCCGAGAAATTGATACACTCGCCGAGCAGTTTATTCGCGACAACGGAGCCGTTCCCACGTTCAAGGGGTTCCCTAATCCCTACGGACCAGAATTTCCCGGTGCAGTATGCACATCAGTCAACGATGTCGTTGTACATGGCATACCTGACGACACTCCGCTAAAAGAAGGAGACTTAGTCTCAGTCGACTGCGGTACGAAGATAGACGGATTTTGTGGAGACTCCTGCTACACATTTTGCGTAGGAGAAGTCAGAGAGGAAGTAAAGCAATTACTTCGTGTAACTAAAGAATCCCTCTATAAGGGCATTGAACAAGCAGTGCCAGGTCATCGCATCGGCGACATAGGTTCGGCAGTTCAGCAGCATGTGGAAGCATACGGCTACGGAGTGGTGAGAGAAATGACAGGCCATGGCATAGGCAGAGAAATGCACGAAGAACCATACGTTCCAAACTATGGTCGCAGAGGAAATGGCAAAGCGTTGAAAAATGGTATGTGCATAGCCATCGAGCCCATGATAACCATGGGATCAAGAGAAATCTTCTTGCTTGAAGACAGGTGGAGCATTGCCACTCAAGACAAATTGCCAGCGGCCCATTTCGAACACACTATCGCTATCCATCATGGTAAGCCTGACATACTTTCATCATTCGAAGAAGTAGAAAAAATAGAACAACAGCAACATTGATATATGGCAAAACAAGCAGCAATAGAACAGGACGGGACCATCGTTGAAGCACTCAGCAATGCTATGTTCCGTGTAGAATTGCAAAACGGCATCGAAATTATCGCGCATATCAGCGGTAAAATGCGTATGCACTACATCAAAATCCTCCCCGGAGACAAGGTTAAGGTGGAAATGAGCCCATACGACCTTACAAAGGGAAGAATCGTTTTCAGATACAAATAAAAAAAGCAAAATATGAAGACAAGAGCATCTTTGAAGAAGCGTAGTGCCGACTGCAAGATTGTACGTCGCAAGGGACGCTTATATGTAATCAACAAGAAAAACCCCAAGATGAAGACACGTCAGGGGTAATCCAAAACAGACAATAATAAAATCATAATATGGCAATAAGAATTGTTGGTGTCGATTTACCTCAGAATAAACGAGGCGAAATCGCGTTGACCTATATTTTTGGAATAGGTCGCAGTAGCGCAGCCAAAATCCTGGATAAGGCTGGCGTGGACAGAGGCATCAAGGTGCAGGATTGGACCGACGAACAGGCAGGTCGCATCCGCTCTGTCATCGGTGAAGAGTTCAAGGTTGAAGGTGACCTGCGCTCTGAAATACAGATGAACATCAAGCGATTGATGGACATCGGTTGCTATCGTGGTGTACGTCATCGTAACGGACTTCCGGTACGCGGACAAAGCACAAAGAATAATGCCCGCACACGTAAGGGTAAGAAAAAAACTGTTGCTAACAAGAAAAAGGCTACTAAATAATAAATAAACTATGGCAAAGAAAACAGTTGCAGCAAAAAAGAGAGTTGTAAAGGTTACTGCACAGGGACAACTTCATGTTCACAGTTCCTTCAACAACATCATTGTGTCTCTTGCAAATAGTGAAGGTCAGATTATTTCATGGTCAAGCGCCGGAAAGATGGGCTTCAGAGGTTCAAAAAAGAATACTCCCTATGCAGCGCAAATGGCAGCACAGGATTGTGCTAAAGTAGCCTACGACCTCGGTCTGCGCAAAGTAAAGGCATACGTCAAGGGTCCTGGCAACGGTCGTGAGAGCGCTATTCGTGCCATTCACGGTGCCGGTATCGAAGTCATCGAGATCGTTGACGTTACTCCACTGCCACACAATGGCTGCCGTCCTCCTAAAAGAAGACGTGTATAATTATCTTTATCAATCGTAATTAACAGCATGCACTTCTGCTGTGAAAGTAGATGGGCAAATCATCAACAGACAATAAAAAATACAATAAAAGAATATGGCAAGATACATTGGACCAAAGTCTCGTATAGCCCGCAAGTTCGGTGAAGCAATCTTCGGACCGGACAAAGTACTTTCTAAGCGTAATTATCCTCCTGGCCAGCATGGTAACAACCGCAGACGCAAAACGTCTGAGTACGGCATCATGCTTGCTGAGAAGCAGAAGGCTAAGTACACTTATGGAGTCCTTGAAAAGCAATTCCGTAACATGTTCGACAAGGCTGCAAAATCTTCAGGCATTACCGGTGAAGTTCTGCTTCAGAACCTTGAATGCCGTCTCGACAATGTAGTCTATCGTCTCGGAATAGCACCAACACGTGCCGCAGCACGTCAACTCGTCAGCCACAAGCACATCGTAGTTGATGGAAAAGTTGTCAATATTCCATCTTATAGCGTAAAGCCCGGCCAAATAGTTGGTGTAAGAGAGAAAGCAAAATCTCTCGAAGTAATCGCTGATTCACTCGCCGGTTTCAACCACGGCAAGTATCCATGGATAGAGTGGGATGAAAGCAGCAAAGCAGGTAAGTTCCTTCACAAGCCCGAGCGTGCTGATATCCCAGAGAATATCCGTGAACAGCTGATTGTCGAGTTGTACTCTAAGAACTAATAATCTTGACAGACCCCGGAGCCGACCATTAGTCGTCGCGTTCCTACTCTTAAATCTTAGAGAAAGAAGTGCGTGAGCATTTCATATTAAAACTCCCAAACAACAAAAAACAAATTCAAATGGCGATATTAGCATTTCAAAAACCAGACAAAGTAGTTAAAATCGAAAGCGACGACAAGCATGGCGTATTCGAATTCCGCCCCTTGGAGCCAGGTTTCGGTGTGACAGTTGGCAATGCTTTGCGTCGCATCTTGCTTTCATCTCTCGAAGGATATGCCATCAATACCATCAAAATAGAAGGTGTTGACCATGAGTTTGCTTCAATTCCCGGGGTGAGAGAAGATGTAACCAACATTATCTTGAACTTGAAGCAGGTACGTTTCAAGCGTACAGTGGATGATGTCACTGAGGATAAAGTCTCTATCGAGGTAGCAGACATGAATGAATTCAGAGCAGGCGACATCTCCAATTATCTCAATGGATTTGAAGTGTTGAATCCTGAACTCATTATTTGCCATCTCGCCAAGAAAACTTCAATGAAGTTGGAACTCACCATCAACAAAGGTCGTGGCTACGTGCCTGCTGATGAAAACAGAGAGTTCTGCAGCGAAATCTCGCAAATTGCAATAGACTCCATCTACACCCCCATCAGAAATGTGAAGTATAGCGTAGAGCCCTATCGTGTAGAGCAAAAGACTGACTATGACAAGTTGGTGCTCGATATTACTACTGATGGTTCCATTTCTCCGCAAGATGCGCTTAAGGATGCAGCAAACATCCTGATACAGCATTTCGTATTGTTCACCGACAACGAGAACTTTGATGGTAAGCGTCCGGATGACCCAAGCGATGAAATTGGCGAAACTGAGTTGAGGATGAGAAAACTGCTCAAGACAAAACTCACCGACATGAATCTTTCCGTTCGTGCCATTAACTGTCTCAAGGCTGCTGCAATTGATACGCTCGGCGACCTTGTTCAGTATTCGAAGGCCGACCTTCTGAAGTTCAGAAACTTCGGAAAGAAATCGCTTACCGAACTCGAGGAAATGCTTGCAAACTTCGAATTGAGCTTTGGAATGGATATAAGTAAGTACAAATTAGATAAAGAATAATACTTGAAATGAGACATAATAAGAAATTCAATCACCTGAGTCGTACTGCATCTCACAGAAAGGCAATGCTTGCCAATATGGCTTGCTCTTTGATTAAGCACAAGAGAATTACTACGACTGTGGCTAAAGCAAAAGCACTCAGAAAGTACGTGGAACCGCTCATCACTAAGAGCAAGACTGACATCACGAATTCTCGCCGTGTAGTATTTAGCAAACTGCAAGACAAACAAGCTGTAACTGAACTCTTCCAGGAAGTGGCACAGAAAGTGGCAGACCGCAATGGCGGCTACACACGTATCATTAAGTTGGGCTTCCGTCCAAGCGATGGTGCTGATATGTGTTTCATTGAACTCGTTGATTACAATGAAGCAATGGCAAAGACACAGAAGAAGACCCGCCGCTCACGCCGTAGCCGCAAGGCAACAACAGAGGCTGCTCCTGCCACTGCAGAAAATGTAGTTGAGGAAGCACCTGTAGCAGAAGAAGCACCAGTTGAAGCACCTGCAGAAGAAACTCCAGTTGAAGCACCTGTAGCAGAAGAAGCACCAGTTGAAGCACCTGCAGAAGAAACTCCTGCTGAAGAGGAAAAGGCTGAATAAATCAACCTCATAATTGTAATAATCCCGAGTCAGGAAACGATTCGGGATTATTTCTATGTATATATCCAGCACTTTGTTTATGCTATTTGTACCTATAGTGCTTACGATGTTTCAGGTACGTTAGGTCTGATTGGTGTCGGTATGCCTCTTTCTCAAATCTGATGTTGAAGTAGGCGTCTCTACCATTGCGGTATTTTATTAGCAAAACGAGCCATTCGAGGATATACCAAATGAAAAATGGTATGTACAGAAGTTCGCGCTGTTGTGCAGAATGAATGCGCTCGTGGTTGAGTTCTGTTTTGTTCAGTTTTCGTTTAGAAAAAATGATTCCGAAAAGGCAAATGGCAAGATAACTCTTACCAAATGGAAGAATGCGGTTGATAATAACTTTGCTCATGTTTTCCTGATGTTTGAATTAGATAAGTTGTTTTCTATAAATTATTTACTTGCAAATTATATACCAATCAATTCCTTTCTATTGCTAGTGTCTTCAATAAATAGATAAACATGAGTACAATCTCTTATTTTTTTGTATCTTTACAACCAAAATAACGATCAAACCCTAAGTTAAACTTTATAGATGGAGAAGAGACCCGGTTTATTCCTTTCCCTGACGATAGGCATATTGACTGCGTTCGGACCTTTTCTGACCGATTTCTATATGCCTGCTCTGCCAGAGATGGTAGAAGCACTCAAAACAGATGAGGCGGCAGTGCAGATGAGCCTCACGGCATGTATGGTGGGTTTGGCACTCGGTCAACTGATTATAGGTCCTCTTTCTGACAAATATGGTAGAAAATCGCTCCTGATAGGGTCTTTGGCATTATTTCTTGTGGCATCAGTGTTCTGTGTTGTGGCATCCAATATCACGATGTTCAACATTGCGCGTGTTTTCCAAGGACTTGGTGGGGCAGGAGGGATAGTGCTTTCCAAATCTATATCCACAGACCTCTTTACAGGAAATGCTTTGACTAAATTCCTCGCTGTGCTGAGTATGATAAATGCTGTAACGTCGCTTGCAGCACCGCTCGTGGGAGGTGCTTTGTTGCTGGTTATGCACTGGCAGAGCATCTTCATAGTCTGTGCAGGAATAGGCCTGATGCTCATTGTTATGTGCGCTTTCGTTCCTGAATCGCTGCCCAAGGATAAACGCAGTGATGTGTCTGTCGTCAAGTCGTTTGGCGGCTTGTTCAAAGTCTTTGAGAGTCGCACTTTCTTCTATTCAACGCTTGTTTTGATGACGATGTATTTCCTCTTTTTCTGTATTGTTTCATCTTCAACTTTCATCTTGCAAACCACCTATGGCATGTCGTCCACACTATATGCCGTGGTTTTCGGAGCAGGGTTACTTGTCATAGGCTTTGGAGCAGCACTGTGTCCAAGGTTTCAGTCGCAGGTAAGGGCGTTGCGGACAGGAGTACTACTCATCGCAGTCTCTGCAATAGCGACTGTCGTTTCGCTACTGGTGCTTCGTAATGTTTATTGCATCATTGCCTCCTATGTATTAGTATTCTTTTCCTTTGGTATGATGCAGACACTCGCCACCACTCTCGGACTCGATGCTGGACGTAAAAGGGCTGGTAGTTCAAGCGCCACACTGGGTGCGTGCAGTTTTATTGCCGGTGCCATTGCACCACCGCTTATTTCTCTCGGTGGTAATCTGGAATCAGGCTCATGCATTGGCATAGGAGTGAGCACCGCTTTGGCATTGGTTTTTGTAATGAAACTTACGCGTTTACCATCGGTAAGGGCAGGCTTCTGAATGAAGGTGTGTTCTGCTAATTCTGATATTTGAAAAATATCCCTTAAAAGATGGAATAATGGTTATAGAAGTTACGTCGCTCGATATAGATGAACTGAAAGTGTTCTGCAAACTGACTGAGGCTCAATTACGCAATCGTTTAGACCCCGAGCGGGGCGTTTTCATAGCAGAAAGCCCGAAGGTCATTCGTGTGGCACTCGATGCAGGTTGCGAGCCTGTCTCGCTTCTCTGTGAGCAGCGGCATATCACTGACGATGCTGCCAACATCATCGCACGTTGCGGCGACATACCTATCTATACAGGTCAACGCGACTTGTTGGCACGGCTCACGGGCTATTCCCTCACTCGTGGAGTGCTTTGTGCCATGAGGCGACCCAAGCAGCCACGTCTTGGGGATATTCTCAAAGGTGCCAGTAGGGTAGTGGTCATCGACAATGTGGTGGAAGCCACGAACGTCGGTATCATTTTTCGTAGCGCAGCGGCTCTTGGCATTGATGCGGTGCTTATGTCCCCTAATGCCTGCGATCCGTTCAACAGGCGAGCAGTGAGGGTGTCGATGGGGAGTGTGTTCCTCGTGCCTTGGACCTGGCTCGATGGTGGACTTGCAGATCTCGAACGATATGGTTTCAAAACGGCAGCAATGGCGCTGACAGACGATAGCATACCTATAACTGATCCCATCCTGCAGCAACAAGAGCGTCTTGCTGTCATTATGGGAACAGAGGGCGAAGGATTGCCCGAAGAAACGATAGCGCATGCTGACTATGTCGTGAAAATACCTATGTCGCATGGTGTTGATTCCTTGAATGTGGCAGCAGCGGCAGCAGTGGCATTTTGGGAATTGAGAAAATAATCTCTAATGACCTATTTGGGATAATGCAAGTCCCCGCGTCTTCTGTTGGACGCGGGGACTTGAGAGTTATTGTTTTTTGTGGGATATGGTTGCAGTCTCAATACTAGTGCTTATTTCCTGTGTTGCTCTACCCATTTCCGTGCATTGACGAAAGCCTCCATCCAGGGGGTGATATCGTCCTTTCGGCGATCTGCAGGGTAGTATGCGTTCTGCCAGGGGAAGAAAGCGCGTTCCAAGTGAGGCATCATAGCCAAGTGGCGGCCGTCGTCAGAGCAAATGCCTGCTGTGCTGTAGCGGCTGCCGTTAGGATTGCCCGGATATTCGTCATAGGTGTATTTCAGCACGATGTTGTAGTCGTCTTCAGGTTGTGGCAAGTGGAACTTTCCTTCGCCATGTGCCACCCAGATGCCCAGACGATCTCCGCTCAGGCTGCCGAACATCACACTGCGGTTAGTCGGAACCGTTACACCAAGGTAGGCGCTCTCAAACTTGTGCGAGTCGTTGTGCTGCATTTTTGTGCCTTCTCCACCGACAAGTCCCAGTTCCACCATGAGTTGGCAACCATTGCAAACGCCTAATGAGAGTGTGTCTTCGCGAGCATAGAAACGGTCGAGTGCCTGCTTTGCCTTTTCGTTGAAGAGGAATGCTCCTGCCCAGCCTTTGGCACTGCCAAGAACGTCGCTGTTGGAGAATCCACCACAGAACACAATGAAGTTCACTTCGTCGAGTGTTTCGCGCCCGCTGATGAGGTCGGTCATCATGACATCTTTCACATCGAAACCTGCCAGGTGGAGCGCATAAGCCATTTCGCGTTCACCATTGGTGCCTTTCTCGCGAATGATGGCAGCCCTTACTCCGCTCTTCTCGCGGCGAGAGGCGTTGAGACCAAATTGTTCGAAAGTTCCTTTGAATTCCGGATGTATGTTGAATTCCAGAGGTTGCTGTTTATAGTTCTCATAGCGTTCCTTCGCCTTGCCGTTGAAACTCTGGTCGCAGTCGAGCAAGTAAGACGTTTCATACCACACATCGCGGAGATAGTCGATGCCAAACTGATAGGTTGCACCGTCCTTTTCTGCAAGAATATGGCGTTCTTCTGAAGGTGTACCGAGTTTTACATAAGCCACCTCATTATCGTCCATAATCTCTTCAAATGCAGCTCTGTCGTTATTGTCCACCTGTACAACTATACCAGGATTTTCAGCAAACAAGGAAGTGATGAGATCGGCTTTCTTGAACGCGTCAAGATTGATGTCCATTCCTCCTTCCGTGTTAGCAAAGCACATTTCGAGGAGACAAGTGATGAGACCGCCTGCCGAAACATCATGCCCTGAAAGGATAAGGTTGTTTTGTATAAGTTCCTGAACGGCATTAAATGCAGCGCGGAAGTATTCAGGATTCTTTACCATTGGTACATCACTGCCCACTTTTCCTTGGCTTTGTGCAAAAGCAGAACCACCAAGTCGGAGTTCATCGAAACTGAAGTCTATATGGTAAAGTGTAGTCTTCGTGTTATTTACCATTACGGGTGTGATGGTCTTGCGAATGTCGCTCACTTCGCCGCCTGCACTCACGATAACCGTTCCCGGAGAAATAATCTTTTCCCCGTTGGGGTATTGCTGTGAGAGTGAGAGAGAGTCTTTACCCGTTGGTACGTTGATTTGTAGTGCGCAGCAGAAATCGCTAAGTGCCTGTACTGCGTTGTAGAGTCGGGCATCTTCGCCCTTCTGTGAGCGGCAGGGCCACATCCAGTTCGCACTTAGGCTCACGCTGTCGAGCCCCTCGGCGAGCGATGCAAAAACGAGGTTGGTCAGTGCTTCTGCCACAGAGAGCACGCTACCTGCAGCAGGGTTTGCCAGTCCTGCCTGCGGTGCATGTCCGAGAGCTGTTGCTATGCCGGCACGCCCTTGATAGTCGAGCGCCACCACACCAACATCTGCCAAAGGCAATTGCAATTCACCAACACACTGCTGACGCGCCACCTTGCCTGTTACGCTACGGTCCACCTTGTTGGTCAGCCAATCCTTGCAAGCAACGGCTTCAAGTTGCAGCACACGGCTGAGATATTCCTGAAGTTGCGATGGCTCATAAGCCACATTTTCGTATTTACGTTCTACTGTTTCATCGCGCATCACAGTCTTAGGAGAGTGTCCGAACATCTGTGCCACATCGAGGTCGAAGGGGCGTTTTCCGTCGCCCTGTTCGAATGAGAAGTGCGCGTCGCCGGTGGTTTCACCCACAACGTACATCGGTGCCCGCTCGCGGTCGGCTATCTGTCGCACATGCTCAAGATGTTCTTCCTGAATGAGTAATCCCATTCTTTCTTGGCTCTCGTTGGCGATGATTTCCTTTGCGGAAAGTGTTTGGTCGCCGATGGGCAATTTCGTCATGTCTATCTTGCCGCCGCATTCTTCCACCAGTTCCGAGAGGCAGTTCACGTGGCCAGCAGAACCATGATCGTGGATAGAAACAACGGGATTGACCTCTTCTTCGCAAAGAGCGCGAACCAAGTTGTTTGCACGTTTCTGCATTTCCGGATTGGCGCGCTGCACGGCATTGAGTTCGATACCGGAACTATAACGTCCTGTGTCAACGCTCGAAACAGAACCACCACCGAGCCCGATGCGATAGTTGTCGCCACCGACCACCACCACCTTATTGCCTTTCTCAGGAGTACCCTTCAGGCAGTCGCGTTTTGTGCCGTAGCCCACACCGCCGGCAAGCATAATGACTTTGTCGTATCCATATTTTTCACCGTTTTCCTGATGCTCAAACGTGAGCACAGAACCTGTAATCAGTGGCTGTCCGAATTTATTGCCGAAGTCGCTTGCACCGTTCGACGCCTTGATCAGTATCTGCTCGGGCGTCTGGTAGAGCCACTTGCGCACGGGGAGTATGTCTTCCCATTCCCTGCCGCCATCAAGACGTGGGTAGGCGGTCATATAAACTGCCGTACCTGCAATGGGCCATGAGCCGACACCACCGCCCATACGGTCGCGTATCTCGCCGCCGGTGCCTGTAGAAGCACCGTTGAAGGGTTCTACAGTGGTGGGGAAGTTGTGCGTCTCGGCTTTCAGCGAAATAACACTCTCTATGTCCTTGATGATGAAATAGTCGCTCGTGGAGTGGTCCTGTGGGGCAAACTGCTCTACTACGGGACCTTCTGCGAAAGCCACGTTGTCCTTGTAGGCACTGATGATCTTATGTGGATTTTCCTTTGTGGTCTTCTTAATCATGGCAAAGAGCGATGAAGGCATTTCCTTGCCGTCGATGATGAATGTCCCACCGAAAATCTTGTGGCGGCAGTGTTCGGAGTTGATTTGTGCAAAACCGAACACTTCTGAGTCGGTGAGTTTCCTGCCCAAGTCATTTTCAACCTTATGTAGGTACTCTATCTCTTCGGGCGAGAGGGCAAGCCCTTCCTGTTCGTTGTAGGTTTCCAGGTCGTCTATCTGCATGATGGGTGCAGGCTTGATATTGACCTCGAATATCTTCTGGTCCAACCCTTCGTAGAGGCGTTGCAGCATAGGGTCGTAGTCCGCATCTTTACCTTCTACGGGAAAATACTCCTCAATGCGACTAATACCCTCCAAATTCATGTTTTGCGTGATTTCCACAGCATTCGTGCTCCAGGGCGTAATCATTTCTCTGCGTGGTCCTACATACCATCCTTCAATGGTCTCCCCATCTATCAGGGTAGAATCGCCGTAGAGCCAATTCAGTTCAGATAATTCTTTATCGTTGAACTTGTGGTTTGTTTCAGTGGCAATAATGCTGCCGTTTGCCGTTTGAAAAAAGGAAATCATACTTTCATGTTTTTTATTTGCTGCGAAATTACAATAAAATACACAAGAAGCAAACAAACCTTCACGCTTTTGTTTGCAAAATCAATAGTTAATCAGGTTGATTCGTAAAAAAAAGTTTAAATTTGACATACTAATTTTAAATTTTTCCGTATTATTGCAGTCTAATAAATAAAAATGCCATTTTTGGCAGTTGATTTAGAGTGATAAAAATGTTATTAACCCAATAAATAATAAAACAATGAAAAAAGTTCTTATCTTTACAATTTTGGCACTGCTTATACCTACGTCTTTCACGTCTTGCGATGATAGTTGGGAAGACGACCTCATCGGAGGGTACTTTTGTGAATATAACGGCAATTATATCAGACTTTATGGGAATGGTAGAGGTTTTATGGAGGATGATTATAGAAGTGAAAGTTTCACATGGTGGGCAGGCAGTCGTACTATCACTTTTGCCTTTGATGGAGGTCCAACAGAAACTTGGGATTATCGTTTTACCCACGATGGCATCTACTTCGGCGGCGATTTCTATATCTATTATGACTACCCATTATATGCAAAGAAAAAAGCCGCAAGGCTGAAAGTGGAAAAGAAAGCCGAAGAAAAGAAATAGAATAATGATAGATTGGAAATTGGAGAGTTATTCTCTCTTTCCTAAATATAATATCGAAATATGCCGAAAGTCGTAGGAATCGGCGAAATATTGTGGGACGTCCTGCCCGAGGGTAAACAACTCGGCGGGGCGCCCGCTAATTTTGCATATCATGTCAGTCGGGCAGGAACAGATGCCGCTATTGTGTCGGCGGTGGGCAATGATACGTTAGGAGATGAGACGTTCTCCCTGCTTGCTGAGAAAAGAATGGACTGCAAATATGTGAAGCGTGTGGGTTTTCCAACAGGACAAGTGAATGTTACCCTTGATGCGGATGGCGTGCCGCAGTACGACATTTGCGAAGGCGTGGCTTGGGACAATATCCCTTTTTCGGATGATGTTCTTTGCCTTGCTTCCGAATGTGATGCCGTATGCTTCGGTACATTGGCACAACGGAACGATGTTTCGAGAGACAGCATTTGCCGTTTCCTTGATGCTACTCCAGGTCAGTGTATGAAGATTCTGGATGTCAATCTGCGGCAGGATTACTATTCTGAAAAGGTGTTGGTGGAAAGCCTGAAACGCGCTGATGTGTTGAAACTTAATGAAGAAGAACTTCCCATTGTGGCACGTTTGGCAGATGTCACAAGCAAGGGTGAAGCGGCGATTTGTCGTTCTATAATGGAAAAGTTCGCGCTTTCCATAGTTATACTTACTTGTGGTGCCAAATATAGTCTTGCCTTAACAAGCGACGGGCAAATCAGTCGCATGAATACCCCACATGTGAAAGTTGCAGATACCGTAGGGGCAGGAGATGCATTTACCGCAGCATTTGCCGCCGCCATACTAAAAGGATGTAATCTCAAAGAAGCGCATGCAAAAGCGGTCGAGACATCTGCATACATTTGCACGTGCCATGGAGCAATGCCCGAATATGGTGGCTTTTGCAGAGAATAATTACAAAACTTACTATACAATAAATCCCCGAATGTTTTCCTAACACCACTCGAGGATTTATTTTTTGAAAGTTTATTAAGTAGTTTCTGTCAATTTGCAGAACTGATTGTCAGAGTTTCTTGTATCCCCCGTCTGCAGTTGGTAAAATGCTTCTGTCCACTATGCCGGTCAGTGCTGATTGCAGGTAGTAGAATATACCCTTGACGCGCCATGTTTTCTCACTGGCATTTTGTATGTCGATGGTTCCGCCGCGATAGTAGAAATCGTTTACAGAACGCAGGGCACGGCAATTCTTTTTGTCAGTAGTGCCATCTGGAAGTGTAACTGTGATACTTGAACCAGGAGCCTCTGTATAAATATAACCGCCTTCAACGATGAAATTTCCACCCGATGAAATACCCTTTGATCCGTTTGCGTTTGCGTAGGTATTGACGCGGCCGCCTGTGATGGTGATGAGTGTGTCGGCTTTTATGGCTTTTGTGTCAACTGTGTTCGTTTTTGCCGTTATAGTGCCACCATTGATGTAAAGCATACCATTGTTCACATCTGTCGGGTCGTTGGTAAAGCCTACGTCGATGCCGTCGCCAGTATTGTTTTCTATGGTAATAGTACCATTATCTATCTGGAGGTACTGCTGCACATTGATGCCGTCAGAAGCAGATTTAAGTACATTGAAGTTGCCTGTGAAATCTTCTGAGAAGATGGTGTATTCATCGGAGCGGTAGCCGTGACGGGCATTACCTGTGATGTTGATGTCGCCATCGCCGGCAAAGCGTGCATGACCATTGATGAAGAATGCACCTTTCTGACCACCTGTTGCGCCATCAACTAAGTTGTTGGTACCGCTGACATTCACATCTACGTACTTGCCATTCAGGAAATTGATGGCAGCCGTGTCGCTGTTGCTGATGCTGACCGAGTTCAGATTGATTACACTGGCGTGCTTGCCGTCTGCTATGAACGCTCCATTGTCAGTAGAACCGCTCAGATTGTAGGTGATGGTGTCTGAATAGGTTGTATCGTTCGTTATGGCTGATACGTATGCACCTTTCACTGTGAGGTCGATATAGGGAACTATGTCTGCTGTCAATGTGACGGTGGCATTGGAGGATGCAAAGTCCACTGTGACGGAACGGTTCATGTCCACTGTGGCATTCTTTTCCACTTGTATGCCCTTAATCTCGCCCGTGTTATAACTGTTGCCCTGAATGGTCAGGACGCTGCCGCTATTTGAAAATACGAGGTCTTCTGCACTCGCATTATACAGGTGCATGACATAGCCTCCGTTCAGCATCACGGTAACTTTCTGTGCAAGAGCCGTGGAAACAGCGGTAGCGAGGAAGAGTAGGAGAGTAAACTTTTTCATCGTATGTACATTTTCTGGGTCATACCGTTTGCCTTGATGATGTATAAGCCTTTGGGCAGACTTTCAGTGGGCAGACCGTTGCCTTGTTTTGTTGTTCTGAGGAGTTGTTTGCCTGTCATGTCGTAAATCGTAACCATTGTGCCATCAGCCAAGGCAGACAGGTCGCTCGGCTGTGTAAGGGTATTCCTGATGCCTGTAGCCACTTCTGAGAAAAACATTCGGTTGAGGCTTGCCAGCGGAATGGAAACGTTGTCAGTGCCGGTAGTTGCGCCAGTGCTGATAACCATGTTGTTGTCATTGCTGAACGTGATGTAAATCTGATCAGTCGCAAACGACCTTTGTGCGCCATCCGATGTCTCTACCGTCAGGAAAGAGTAGGTCTGGGCGCTTACTCCTATGGCAAACATTGCCAATAATGCGACCATGTAAAATTTTTTCATAAGAATTTATTGATGTTTTTTTGGGGTGTTGATAATTCTCTTTTATTTCGAATGCAAAATTAGTGGTTCAATCTCGATTATTTCTGAAAATGAATGTGAAAATAATGTTAAATTTTACACAAAGGAGGCAGTTTTACCTAAAAAAATCAGACAACCCCTTATGGGATTGCCTGAAATATGCTTAACAGTATTAACATATAAAATATAGTTCTGTGAGGCGTCTAAGGGAACTTTTATAAAGTGTCCCTTGCTTGTTTGCACTGCAAAAGTCTGAAAAAGCATCAATCCTCGCAAATTTATTATACAAATCGTTGGATTTTATAGACGAATGGGTATGAGATGGTCGTAGAACCGTTTTTTTTAGTTTTGTTCTGGATAGTTAAAATTTTCGGAGTACTCTGAATCGTCTGAGAACTCCGAAAACTCTGATTTCTCTCAACAATGTCTGTGGCAGGAGAAATCTCAATAATAGTATCAAGGTTTAGAACTTGAACTTGTAACTGAGGTTGATGGCATGCAGGTCGCCCTCGTTATCATCATCAGTGCCATGGTTGTAGACGTATGCCAAGCCAAACTGGTGGGTCTTCTTGATGGTGTAGTCGGCACCGATGGTGTAGCGGTATTTCTTAGGATTCCATGAACTTCCTTCTGTAGCGGAGCTTTTGTGCGTAGAGAAGCCGAATCCCTTATTGAGGCAGTGGCTCAACTCAATAGAAGCGTATGGTTCGAGAGGTATGCCCTTGATGTTGTACGACACCTGGAAGCGCGAGCGTACGTAGTAGCGGTTCTTGCTGTGCTTGTTGTCAATGACTTCTTCTTTTGAACCAAAATACTGGTTGTTGTAAGTATAAACGCTTCGCCCCATCATTTCGTAGAACTCTTTGCTTTCTTCGTCAAGAGGTGTACGATATTTTATGCTGTTAGTTTCATCGGAGCGATAATGGGTGTACTGTAAACGCTCGCGCAGAGAAAAACTGAAACGCCCCACATCAAGTTTACCTACGGCTTGAATATAAAGGCGATGCTTATTGCGACGGAAATCTTTATCAATATTGTAACCTGAGAAAGTTGTAGTGCCTGTTTCCGCGTCAGTGTCATATTTGGTGTTCACCTCTGTATCCTTCCAATCGTTCATAAATGCATAACCGGCACCGAAGCGAAGAAACTTCCAAGGCTTATAGGTAACACCAATATTGAACCCCGTACGCGTAACCTTAGTAACTTTATCTTCGAAGCGTGCTTCAACACCGCCTTCAAGAGAAAGTTTTTTGCCAAATTTCTTTTCTATTCCGACTTCGGTCCAAATGCCGAAGTCGTCGCTTTGTGCCGATGCTGAGAGTACAGCCATGGCACCAAGCACTAATGAAAGGAGTCTTTTCATATTGATTCTTTATAGTTTTATTTCATTCGGATATTCTGGTTCACTGTGTTAGGACCGCGGTCCACTCCTGTAGGGTCGTAATGTACGTTGAGCAGGCAGCAGTCGAGCAAGAAGTCAACGGAACCTACTTCCACATTGGTAATCTTTATGCCCAGACGCTTTTCGAGGTCTGCCTTGAGTTCTTCGCGCTTCTCCGGTACAATGAGGTCGATGTTGTCGTATTTCACGAGTTTTGTGGCCCGGCGTCTGCGGTTTACGGAAAACTCCATGGTGGATGCCACAAGTACGAACACAATGTTTACAACGAGGATAAGCATAAACTCCTTGCTGCTGACCAGTGTTCCAGGGTCAGAGAAGGCGAGACTCCATTTAACATTGGGAGATGTGCCGTTAGCCACACTGAGTGCAACGAGATAGAACAGGTATGTCATTTCGCGCACATTCACCTGCTCCGTCCTGTAGCGAAGAATGCCGAATACGGCGAACAAACCGAGGGCGGCACCCATCTGGAGTTTCGTACCCTGAGCCATGAAGAGCAGTACGAATATCGCTGTGGAGAGCAATATGAAAGTGAAGTAGTAAAGGCGGTTGCGGCTCTTCTTAAAGTAGAGCACGTGAGTGATGAACCATACCGACAAAGAGTTGATAACCAGTAGCGGTACGAAGTTCATGATTGTAACGAGTGCAGACTGACGCTGCGCGGCTGTGTCGAGCAGTTGTTCTGCCGTTTGTTGTAAGAATATCAAGGTATAATGTTTTTAGTTTTCTATGTTTACTTTCTTTTCCTCATCGTTATACTCCTTGAGATAAGAATCGGGATGGTTGATGCGTTTCGCCACGGTGCGTAGGCGCTTGCGCAACAGGTTTTGCCGCAGTGAGCTGTTTGTGATAGCACTTCCGATGACGTATTTACTGAATCCGCTGGGCTTGATGCGCAGTTCGCGCAGCATGGCAAGCAGGGGAGAGTGGGTGCGGCCGTCACGCTTCAGTTCAATGATGACGAGGTTGTCGAGCCGTTGCTTCTTGCCTGTCTCGTGATTGTCGAAGCGCAGGTTGAAGTCTATCGTTACGCGCTCCGTTTTCTCATAATTCACAAGTGTTATACGTGAAAAGAAATTGCTCATGGCAGGAATCAGGTCGCTGAATTTCAGCCCGAGTTGCTCCTCGAGGAAGGGCTCACCCACCAGAGAGTCCTGCATGATAGTGTCCTGCATAGGCACCTTCACACGCTTCTTCCGTGTCTTGCCATGGTTGTCCTTCCGCTTTATCTCAAGAAAGGCAATGCCGCTATCTACATAGCGCCTCGTACGTACCTTCGTGCGAGGTTTGCGCTTTTGGGCGTGAATAAGATAATAGTGGTGGTCATCGCAGAAATCCCAGTAGAGTGTGTTATAGTTCGCTATGCGCGAATCGTTGATTTCCTGAACATAATACTTGCTCTGCGTGAGTTGAAGCAAACGCATAAGCGTCGGCACATTAGTAACATACTTTGTGTCGTTCCGCTTCATCAACTTTACAGCAGACATCTCTTCGAGCGAAATGGTCTTCATCTCGGAAAGCAGACTCAGGATGTCCGTCATGGTATCTGTCATTATGCTTGCAAAAATAATAAAAAAAAATACTAACTCAGTCTGTCTTGGAAAAAAAAAGACAAAAGGGCGGATTGTGTCGACGAAAACAATACCGTTGACTTTAAGTCAAAATCTCTATCTATCAGACATTTTCTTTTCAAGAATGATAGAATTCAAGAATTTAATCTCACCACAAGTTATGAGGATTAGGCATGAATTGAAAAGTGAGTTGTATAGGAAATAAAAATTCTCTAATTCTAAAAATCTTGATATAATTATTTCAGATTGTTTTTCTTTAAGAATGATAGAATTCAAGAATTTAATTTCACCACAAGTTATGAGGATTAGGCATGAATTGAAAAGTGAGTTGTATAGGAAATAAAAATTCTCTAATTCTAAAAATCTTGATATAATTATTTCAGATTGTTTTTCTTTAAGAATGATAGAATTCAAGAATTTAATTTCACCACAAGTTATGAGGATTAGGCATGAATTGAAAAGTGAGTTGTATAGGAAATAAAAATTCTCTAATTCTAAAAATCTTGATATAATTATTTCAGATTGTTTTTCTTTAAGGATGACCATTTCATGTGCAAAAGCGAAATCTTTTAGAAAAAATTGTAGGAATAATTTGCACAATGTAAAAAAAGGTTATACTTTTGCACTCGCAATTCGGGGTGTAGCTCAGTTCGGTTAGAGTACGCGTCTGGGGGGCGTGGGGTCGCTGGTTCAAATCCAGTCACCCCGACTTGTTTCAGGAACCGTTAGGCATCAACTGCTTAGCGGTTTTTGATTTATACAGGAACAGAGGATTTGGTGCATGTTTGGGTTTCTTTGTGTTCTAAAACCATTTTTGATACAGAAAATATAATGTATTCCTTATTTTTAGTTTTAATCGCAACATTGACAGGTGAACGCGACATAGATGCTGCCCGTGAGAACCACTGCGGACAGTGGGACAGCGAGGAAGACTTCGCCTGGCATATCTTCGATGAAATGTATGCCTATCAGATACCCGAATCGATGCACCATTACTTCGACATCAAGCGTCTTGCCAGCGACCTTTTCGATTTCGACTACTACTTTGAAAACGGACACGTTTTCAATCGGTGTTGACATTGTTCAACACTTTTTTAACGAAAGCTCGGTAAAGCCGAGCTTTATTTTTTTATCGTTATAAAAATATTCTCTTGGTCATCAATGATTTATTTTGTTTCTTTGTATAGTTTTAACTATAAGCAAAGACTATCATGAAAAAAGTATTATTTTTTTTAGTTATTTTCTCTTTGATAATATCATGCTCTCATGATGATGCAGACGATGTTGTTCCCAATAATGAAGAGCAAAAGGAACAAATAGACAAAGTAATAGAGGGTCTTGACGAATTGTTAGGACAAGGTAAAAAAGTTCCTTACGAACAAATACAATCCTATTTAAGTAAGTATTCAGGTGTTACTACCTATGTAGAGGATGGACTTTTGAATATAACTACAGAAGAAGGCATGTCATTTATTATTGATAATGATGCCATCTGTTCTTTAAAAGAAAGCTCTGATACTTTAGATGAAAATTATGAAGACATTGCAACCTTAATAGATGAAATAGAAAACGATTTATTTCCTAAACAAGAATCATTAAATGCTGTTTCAGCCTCTTCGTATCCAAAGCATATTAACAAAACGATGAATGCTAACGCAGTAGCAGCCTCTTCTTCATCTTCCCAAAATATACGCTTTCTTAAAAAGAAAAAAATCTTAATATGGTCTCCTTGGGAACTTAATGACAAGTATGCTCAAAGAATCGAAGCATCTTGCAATTCATATAATGCACGGAATAGCAAAAAAATTCAATGTGTTTACAAGAAAGGTGCTGCGGAATGTACATTACAAAGTATGAATCAGTTTTCAAATTATGATATAGTTGTACCGATATGTCATGGAACACCAAAAGGATTTATAGAACTTCCAATGATAAAGAATACCAAAGAAGATGGAACCAAAGAAGATGATATAGATGCACAAAAGCGCTATGCAAAAGCAGGATATGAAATAGTCAAAACATATAACGAGAAGACAAAAAGATATGAATATAGTATTAAACCATCAGAAGAAATGCTTAAAAAGAATTTACCTGCAAGTCTTGAACATACTATAATGTGGACAGCAATATGTTTTGCAGGTAAAAGTAGTAATTCAGTATTGAAGAAGGTTTGTGAAGATAAAAAAGTAGCAGCATTTTATGGAGCGGATAAAGAAACAAGTGGAAATTTTGCCACGAGTGTCTTAAGGAATTTTATTCCTAAATTCTATTATGGAGGAACTGCAAGAGCTGTCATATATGATATTTTAAAAGCATATAGTTCAAAATATTCTGAAGTGGTGGATGTGGATTTTAATCTAAAAAAATATATTGGAGGTACCTATCATCTTGAAAATAGCAATCAATATGAAATTGCTCATATTATACTTAAGACATTAAGAGCGAATCCAAATCCAGGAGGTAGTATCGTAGCTCCTAAAAATATAAATAGTCAGTCAAGTCGCTCTCCTTCAAATAGTTTACTTAAAGAATCGATGTCAGGTAATCAAGAAGTGGGTTTGTGTTTTACTAACCAAAGCACTGGAAAGATAACCAATATACCTTTTGTTCAATCTAATATAGTTAACTATAACATAAATAATAGTACGCTGAGTTCATGTTATAATGTAGAATGTAAAACAGATGTCTTAGAAGCAGGTACATATAAATACAAGACATATCTTATTATAGATGGTGAAACCACCTATGCAACAGAAGAATATGAATACATCAAAGACAACTCCCTCTGCCCCAACAACAACCATCCTCACGCCATCGACATGGGTGCCGCAGGCGTATGGGCTTGCTGCAATGTCGGTGCAAGTAAACCAGAAGACTATGGCGGCTACTATGCTTGGGGCGAGACGAGAACGAATGATGTGGCATGTCAAAAGTGGGGCGGTTCTTGGCGCATGCCATCGAAAGAACAATTAGAAAATTTGGTAGACAATTGCACGTACAAGTGGACGCAAGTGAACAACGTATATGGTCAGATGTTTACAGCCTCGAACGGCAACCGCATCTTTCTTCCCGCTGCGGGCTACCGCGACGGCGCGTCGCTCTACTACGCAGGTTCTTGCGGCTACTACTGGTCGCGTACGCTCATCTCAGACGGCCTCGCGGTCGGCGCGTACACTCTGGACTTCGGCTCGGACTGCTTCGACCTCGACGACCGCTTCTACGACGACTGCGACGGACTTTCGGTTCGGCCCGTTCGCCCTTAAGAACTGAAAGTGCATCCTTCCCAATGCCCCACAACGCACAGATTTGGGACTGTTCTTCTTTGTGGGGCGCAAAGCTGAGGCTTTAGCCTCTCGCCCCAACGGAGAAGAATAGGCTCAAATCTTCTAAGAAAATAAAATAATGGCAAGTATTAACGTATTGGTACAATCTGAATAAGAAGTTAAGAAATAGTCTGTCTTTTCCCACCCCCATAAAAGCGTGTTACTTTGCAACAAACCGCAAAGTAACACGCTTTCTTTATGACCTCCACCGAAATCAAGACCATTGAACTCATCGTAAACTCCGAGCAGGCGAAGTCTTTTAAAGCAAGTTGAGCGCAGAGGCAAAACTTGTTTTTACTATGCCGAGCCGAAGCCCAAAAGTCTGTAGAGAAACGCCTTGACGAGTAGGAGATACGCCTCGAAAATATGCGCGAGACGGACGAGAGCCACTTGGAAGAACGCACGGACTTCTCCGATGCTTTCGATACGATCTATATCGGTTGCGAACGTTTTCCGCAACAACAAATAGTGCTTCCTACAACGTCTGATTTCTAAATGAATTATTGCTTTGTCCAACCGTATAAAATATCACTTTTGTACTCTAATATTAAGATAATGCTTAATTTTGCGCCCATGCAAACCGAACAAAAATACTTTGAAGATGATGTTTTCAAAGAAAGATTGATGATAAACGTAAATGCTGATAAGCGCGAACTTTCAAGTAATATTCGTGCAGCACGTGCTATACTCAATTCTTTTCCAGATGTAACTATTATCATCAATGCACACTCATATACCATAGGTATTAAGAATCCCGAATATACCGTTAACGAGAAACTCGGTGACAGAAAAGGAATTATGAGTGAAAAAGGCGTAACCGCTGGCTTTAAGTCTGCCAAAAAGCAAGGATGCAAGGTAGTGGTGATTGATTTGGATGAACATATTTGGCTGGTCAGACCATTTGAACTGTCCAAATACATTTCGAGGAGAAAAGCGGATTTTGAGCAAGGTCTCATTGAGGCTTGCTATGTTGTTTTCAACGGTGAAGCGGTTTGTGTCAATGCTAAAGAGCAGACACGACGAGAAATAGAATCCATTATAAATGAATTAAAGCCGTAGGTTCTCGACCTACGGCTCTTATTCTTGACGGTTGCGGAGCTTGATGTTATCGCGCCTATATGCAACTCTCATCTGCTGCAAAAGTAGGCATTTTTTTTTATATAGCAAATTATTCTCGATTTTTTTAGGCTGTTACCGTATTTTTTTATCAAAAAAGGGTCAGGGTTTCATATATCGAGCCTAAAGTCTCGACCGGAAGGCTTCATCTCACGAGCCACTTGTCCGTAGTCAGCCTGCCGCGCAAAGTGCGGCGTAGGCAGGAACGGACGTATTAAAGTGGCAAGTAATCCTTCGCTCGAGCTTTGCTCGCTTGCAAGGCAAAAACGCAGGCGTGCTATGAATGGCACGCTTTTTTTTTGTTCCCACCCTGTCGTCTGCATAGGTACTGTGCATACGACTTCCGACTTTTGAGCGGTGCGGATTGTGCTTGCCTTTGTTTGTGAGGGTAAGACTTTAACGTGTTTATGCCCACCGCATTTCTACTGCAAAGGTAAGGGACGCTACGTTGGGTACGCTGCGCCTGCAAGGGTTTCCACAAAAATTGTCAGACTGCGCAGAAATTTGGGCGGACATCCTCCCTTGCAGCCACTACGCGCCCACCTTTCGTAGGCAGTATAAATCACGGGGACAACCCCACAAGTCTTACTCTTAAACTCACAAACAAAATGAAAGCAATCACTATCCTTCGCGCACTGCTCAAAGAAAGCATCAACACAGAAAACTGCGGCATCGTCCGTGTACACGAAGAACTGCCGTACACGGAATTCATCCGAAAGTATCTTTACAGCGACTTCCAAGACAAGGTTATCGACTACCACCGCTTCGTGGCAACCGAAGGCGAGTACTTCTACTGCTGGAACAGCATCGAAATCGACTTTAACCCGATTCACAGACGCTTCGGCTGTGGCTTCTCCTGCTACGTCCATTACATCGACGGACAGTTCCTGCACATCATGCCGCTGGACGAGGAAGAAAGCGAGGTGGATTGACCACCTCGCCTTTCTGCAAAAGCAAAGTCGTTATTTAATCACTGGCGATTTACTTATTTATTCGCCTTTACGGGTTCTTAAATGCTCCTAATTATTAAAGTTTTTAACTTTTGTCCTCATTTTTGTCTTGTTTTGAACTCTTAAATTCGTAATTTTGCAGACACTAAATAATTCTAATTATGAAAAAGTTTGCTTTATTATTCTTTTTTCTCTTAACTGTAGCCATCAACGCTCAGGATGATGGAGTAAAACCTTTGGAACTTGATACAGTAATTCAAGTCAATGATGCGTCTAAACAACAAATATACGATGGGCTAAAGACATGGTTTGTTGAAAATGCTAAAGTTGATTCTCGCTTTTTATTGCAGATTGACAATAGAGATGATGGTTTGTTACAGGGTAAACTTACCTATGAAGTTGTTTGGAACAACCTTACTTGGGCGGCTTTGACTGGATATGTTGAAATCGTATTTAACATTCAAATTAGAGAAGGTCGTTTTAGATTAAAGCTATACAATGTTACACATATATCTACTGAGCCTAATAGAAATTTTGCAAGGCAGTGGTCGCAGGGCTTAGTATATATAGGTGGTTATCCGCCTCATATTAAAGGTTTAGCAAAAAAACCGTATTCTAAAATGCAAGATAAGGTTATACCCTTATTTAAAGTAGAAAGTTTGTCTATGATTAACTCTATGAAGAACAACATTGTTTCAGGAGCTTCAAATGACAATGATGATTGGTAATTTTGTTTTTTGATGGCGTTCCGGCAATGCCGTCAGGCTTTCGTAAATCGAGCCTAAGGTCTCGACCAAAAGGCTTCAATCCTTAACGCGAGCGTGCTATAATGGCACGCTTTTTTTATTCCCACCCAGTCGTCTGCAATGATACTGTGCATACGACTTTTTCCCAAACTTTTGGGCTGAGGCTCGGTAAAGTAAACGAGTTTCCTATGTATCTAAATCAACTTTTCCCAAAAGGAAATCGATAAGACTTATTACTAATATCCCGTTTTCCGTATGCCATGGGATAGTCCTACTTTTTACTATGATAATCTTCCGAAAGGCATCCTTTATGTTCAGCAAAGACTGACTTTCTTGTTCCAGTTTATCTCTGTCTGGAATAGATAATGCCGACTGTATGTAATACCGTTTGCTGAAATCGTTGACCACAAAATCTATTTCCAAATGAGTTCGTTTTGATTCACCTGCTTCATTGCGCTTACGAATTTCCACATCGCCTACATCCACTTGAAATCCTCTTGCGAGCAATTCATTATACAATACGTTCTCCATAATGTGACTCTCTTCTTGTTGCCTGAAATTCAGCAATGCGTTACGAATACCCAAGTCTTCAAAATAGTATTTGGACAAAGTTCCGATATACTTCCGACCTTTCACGTCATAGCGTTCTGCCTTGTTGACGATAAACGCATCCGTCAGATATGAAAGGTATTGGCCGATGGTTCTGCCATGGATGGCAACGCCCTCAACGCTTTGAAATGTATTTGATATCTTGTTGGGATTGTTAGGCGAACCTATCTGAGAGGCTAATATCTGAACTAACTTGTCAAATTCTGAAACATTCTTGATTTTGTATCGTTCCAAGATGTCAGATAAATATGCAGTCTGATATACACTACGAAGATAATTTGCCTTGCTTTCTGCGTCTTCAAAAGAAAGAACTTGGGGAAGGCCACCATAAGTGCAGTAGGACAGCCACGCGTCTTCCTTATCACCGCCTATAGCTGAATAAAACTCTGCGAAACTTAACGGATGAAGCCTAATTTGATGGTCGCGTCCCCTGAACTCCGTTGCTATGTCTGATGATAGAAAACGGGAATTGCTGCCAGTCACAAAGACATCTACATTATGAATGCGCAGCAAACTGTTGAGGACATCGACGAATTCATCCAATCTCTGCACTTCGTCAATAATTATATAATACTGACCTTCTGCCGTTATCTTGTTACGCACATATTCCATCATCTTAAAGGGATTTCTCAATTCATAGAAAGCCATGTCTTCCAAAGAAATCTCTATGATATGGTCTTCTCTTATTCCTTCCGATAAAAGCTGTGAGTGGAATAATTTAGTTAACAGAAAAGATTTACCGCAACGGCGTGGACCGGTAATGACCTTGATCAGTCCATTCCCTCGGCTTTTAGTAAGCTTTTCCAAATAATAGTTTCGATTGATAACGTTCATGTTGCGATAGATTTCTGGAATTTGTACCGATTTTTCAGCGCAAAGTTAGCGATAGTTGTTATATAGACAAAGATATTTTCTGTTTTATAAAGATATTTTCTGTTTTATTATTTTAGGTGGGCGTTTCCCTAACAGGTCAGGCTTTCGTAAATCGAGCCTAAGGTCTCGACCGGAAGGCTTCATCTCACGCGCCACTTGCCCGTAGTCAGCCCGCCGCGCGATGTGCGGCGAAGGCTGGGAAGGACGAAGAAAGTGGCAAGTAATCCTTCGCTCGAGCTTTGCTCGCTTGCAAGGCAAGAACGCAGGCGTACTATGAATGGCACGCTTTTTTTGTTCCCACCCTGTCGTCTGCATAGGTACTGTGCATACGACTTCCGACTTTTGAGCAGTGCGGACAGTGCTTGCCTTTGTTTGTGAGGGTAAGACTTTAACGTGTTTATGTCCACCGCATTTCTACTGCAAAGGTAAGGGACGTTACGTTTGGTGAACCAAGTTCAGCGAAGCCTGAAAGGGTTTCCACAAAAATTATCAGACTGCGCAGAAATTTTGGCGGACATCCTCCCTTGCAGCCACTTCGCGCCCACCTTTCGTTGGCAGTATAAATCACGGGGGCAACCTCACAAGTCTTACTCTTAAACTCACAAACAAAATGAAAGCAAACACTATCCTTCGCGCACTGCTCAAAGAAAGCATCAGCACAGAAAACTGCGGCATCGTCCGCGTACACGAAGAACTGCCGTACACGGAGTTCATCCGTCAGTATCTTTACAGCGACTTCCAAGACCAGGTTATCGACTACTACCGCTACGTCACACCCGAAGGCGAGTATTTCTATTGCTGGCACAATGACGAAATACACTTCGGCTTCGGGCAAAGCTGCTACGTCCATTACATCGACGGACAGCTACTGCATATCATTCCGTTGAATGACGAAGAGAGCGAAGGGGACTGACCCCTCGCTTCTTAAATTTCTCATCGTTATGCCTACGGGTATAGCGACTTTTTATTATTTTTGCAAATAAATAAAATACTTTTGTTATGCTTGATTTTGAAGAAGCCAAAGAGTTCATGAAGAAACCATTGCCAGAGAGATTTCATATCTATATGATTTCTGAAATGTGCGATGAAGATGGTTATAATGAGATGATGAAGAATAACAACTACAATTATCTTCCAATTTTACAACAAATCAAAGAAAAATTACCAGCAGAGTTCTTTGCTTATTTTAATGATTTGTTAATTGAGGAAGAATACGACAAATACTTTGATGCTTTCAAAAAGGCATTAGGAGGAATGGTCTAATAAATTTTACTTAGGGCGTTTCCCTTTCGGGTCAGGCTTTCGTATATCGAGCCTAAGGTCTCGACCAAAAGGCTTCAATCCTTAACGCAGGCGTGCTATGAATGGCACGCTTTTTTTATTCCCACCCAGTCGTCTTCATTGATACTGTGCATACGACTTCCCACCCTTATCTAAGGTGTTGCAAATATGTGAACTATTTGTAACGGGTTTCTTTGTTTTTCTTCTCTCTATCTTGTACTACGCTTCTCTGTTGTGCTGGCTGGTCTTTGCCATAATGTCGGCTGGGAATCTGGG
The DNA here is from genome assembly GCF_003265305.2 of Pseudoprevotella muciniphila. Taxonomy (NCBI): domain Bacteria; kingdom Pseudomonadati; phylum Bacteroidota; class Bacteroidia; order Bacteroidales; family Prevotellaceae; genus Pseudoprevotella; species Pseudoprevotella muciniphila. The sequence continues at coordinate 2,398,652 of NZ_CP033459.1, forward strand.
TGTTCAAAACCAAGACAGTTGTCTTTACATCATTTTTAAGTCTTGATGATACTAGCCGTCTATGCCCGTCTGGTGCTCCGCAACGGTATGTGTATTCGAGATTTGCCGCTGCAAAGGTAGGGACGCACCGCTTGGGAAACTCCTGAGAGTTTGGCTCCGCCTGCAAGGGTTTCCACAACTTTTTTCAAAAACTTTTTGCCGCTGCGCTTACCAAAAACTTTTCTGAAGGTCTGCGACTGAAATAAGTTGCGGACGACCTCCCTGTGCACCTGCTTCCTGCGCCTTACCTCTTAGGGCAGTGTCAAAAATCGAAACATACCGCGAAGCGACAGGCGACGCAAAGTATCAACAATTCAAAACTTAAAAATCATGACAACTCTCTTTAACACATCCGATTTCCAGCTGACGGCTCAAGAGCAGCCCAAACGCACACGACGCAGCGCTGACAAGATGTCAAAAATCTCACACCCGCTCGCTCAAGGTTCTACAATGTATCGTAAGGCGCAAGCCGCGTTAGGCATTGCACTCGCAAGCATTTCAAGCGTTTACAGCGGACAAGCCGCAATTATCAGTCGCGAAGCATACAACAACGGCACAGCCCAAGTAATTGCCGAAATATGGGAAGACGGCGAAAACGTACTTTGCCAATTTGACATAAACGAAGACGGCGATTTTACCGAAATCCGCCTATAAACCGACACACAAAACACAATCCACATTTATAAACATTCAAAATTTTACAGCGATGAACACACAGACAACCACCGCTACGAGAACCAGCAACGCGACCAAGAGCCGCAGAGTAACGAACCGCAGCAGCAAGGCAAGCAGCAGCCGCAGGGCAGCAGACCGCCGCACGGCAACCGAACCGCAACACGTTTCGGAAGTAATCCCCGAAGCAGTCGAGGAAATAAAGCAGAAAGCCGAGAGCCGCAAGGAAGCAGCCAAGCAACGCCGCGCCGAACTGAAAGCACTTTCCAACCAGCTTAAACAAGGCGTGCAGGCTGGAATGATACCCGAAAGCGAGGACGGCACTATAAACGGACTTTTGCGCTTTTTCTATGCACAGCAGGGACACACCGAGCTAAAGACATTCGACGAGTGGAAAGAAGCCGGCTATATAGTCCGCAAAGGACAAAAGGCAATTTTACTTTGGGGCAAGCCGCGCAAGCACAATGCAGGCAAGGAAAACGCCGAAGCAGGCGAGGACACCGACCAGCAGACCACCGACCAGCAAGACGATTTTTTCCCCGTGTGCTATGTTTTCTCAAATCTGCAAGTCCACGCAATCAACAAGCCAGCCGACGCGCAGGCATAAAGCAACCCGATAGGATAAAGGGCAAAGGGGAAGCCCGAAAGGGCAACCCCACCGCCCAACCTATAATAACACACTTTATTTTTCACACTTTAATTTTTTACAACTATGGCAACAACAACAGCCAAGAGCGCAACACGCGCAACCGAGAGCAAGAACGCAGCCGCAGCCGCTGCAAGTGTAGCAACCAGCAAGAGCGCAACCGCAAGCCGTATTATTGTGGCAGGCATACCCAAGCCCAGCGAGAAGCCCGAAGCAAAGCCAGCCGAGAAGCCGCAGAGCGCAGCCAGCGCAAACACTGTGCAGGCAGCAGCACCAGCAGCCCAGCCGCGAGAACTCACAGCGGAAGAGAAAGCCGCCCAGCTGCAAAAGGAGATAGAGCGCAAAACGGCAGCACTGCAAGCTGCACTAACGGAGCTTGCACACAAAAAGGAGCTAAACGACCACCGCACGCGCTTTCTCAAAACTTTAGACCAGCTGCAAGCAGCCGAAGCGCAGTTAAACGAAACAGACGATTTTGAAGCCCCAAAATGCAAAATTAGCTTCGAGACCAAGCCCGACGGCTACAGATGGGACACAGCTTTTTCTATCGGTAACGCCGAACTGCAAAAGGAGTTTATAACCTTTATTCGCGCCAAGATACGCGCAAAGGTTGAGGACATCGAAGCCGAACTAATCAAGTAAGGCAGTCCAGCGACAAGGAGAGCGACGGCAAGACCGCGCCGCCGCTTTCCTGCTTTTTGTTAAACCCATAAACAAGCAAGACAATGAACACAACAAACAACACCGACACACGCAGCCCGATTTTAAGGCAATACGAACAAATCAAGGAAAAGCACCCCGACGCCGTTTTGCTTTTCCGCACGGGCGATTTTTATACAATGTACCACGAGGACGCAGACACCGCCAGCCGCGTTTTAGGCATAACCAAGCGCACGGGCAACGACTTGAACGGCTCACGAAATTACGCCGTACCTTTCGCCAGCTTTCCATATCACGCGCTCGATATTTATTTGCCGCGACTGATACGCGCAGGCTGCCGCGTAGCCATTTGCGACCAATTAGAGCAGCCCAGCCGATGACCGACAGGCAGCAACACGACAACCGCCACCGCAGCCCAGCGATGGCGGTAAATTTTGCTTTTGCTTGTTTTTTTTTTGCTCGGTACGGCGGTTTGCGATCTTGCCCAAGCCATACCCTTACTTTCAGTTTATGCCCAGACGCAAACCGCCGTACCTTCGCCAAACCAGGCAAAAGAACAGAGGAGTGCGACAGAAGGATAAACCTCAGTGCCGCACGGCAATATCAAATGCCCAACTCCATTGCATTTCGTTTTCCCACCCACCCGTTTTGAAAAAGCGGAGTGCGGCGAATGGGATGCAATGGTCTCCGTAACCGTTACGCGGCAAAGAGCAGGCACTTCATCACCTTACGACAGACGGGGACGGAAACACACATTGCCCTCCATTCCGTGTTGATACCTCAATACTACATTACGGCAAAGAGTGTTCAAGCTTTCAGCTTAACCGTCCTTTGTTTGTCAGTCGCAGGTGCGTGCTTGCTCTTTATGCTGCTTCACTTCCACTTACAGACCGACACATCCCGTCCGCCGCGCGTGTTTGTGCGGCACAGCCGCGAAGAAAGAGATGATTTTGGAAAACAAGTGTAGCGGTCAGGACTGCCACACACGTTTTCCGAAAACAAAGCGGAGCGAAAAATCCCGTCGGCAAGTCGCCAAGATATTTCGCACGAGCCACTGTGCGAGCCTGCATATAGCGCACGCCGAAACGCGAAAATCGGAGCAAACGGCGTAGGGCGTTGGGGGGTACTATCGTACACATACCGCAGAAATCTGCGGTGTAAAACAGTCTAACTCGCTGATTTTCAACTTAATTATGCTTTTACATTCCGAAGAAAAAAGCACGTTGAAAATCAGCGAGTTAGATTTTAAGCCCATTATTGTTTTTAGCCCTAAGACATCAAACAAAACGGAGCCTAAAGAGCGGAAGGCAAAGAGAACGAAAAACGCTCATATTGCCCTAAAATAAAAGCCTTTACGCTTGCGCGTCTCGGCAGAAAGTTGTACTTTTGTACTGCAATCGATGGAGATTGCAGGTATCAATAGCACTTCGTCCCGTAGCCTGATAAGCACGGGACTTTTTTGTTTTTCCCCACTCATTACATTTCGTTCCCACCCACCCATTAAGGTGTCCCTCTCGCGTCTTTTCTGAGGAAGAAGCAGCAAAGTAGTTTTGCATCATCATTTCAATACTGCAAAACCATGACACGAGAAAGACGTATCAGTTTCCAATACTACACCGCCGCCGCTATGCTGCTGGTCGGTGTGGCATTAGCCATCGCTGGCTTCATCGTTTCGCCACTCGGCGAAATTTCCGACTCCGTACTCTACTTCACCGCGCAATGCTTCATCTACGCAGGAAGTGTGTTCGGAGTTTCAGTTTATGTCTCCGATAAGTTCAAGAACCTCCAGAGCAAGCTCGGCATCAAGGAGAAAGATGAAAGCGAAAACTCCAACGAAGAAACAGAACCCTAAAACAATTATGCCCTATGAAGATACTAATCGACAACGGTCACGGCTACAACACGCCTGGCAAGTGCAGTCCCGATAAGCGACTGTTGGAATGGAAATACACCCGTGAGATAGCCACAGAACTCCTTGCCCGACTGAAAGCCGCAGGCTTCGATGCCGAGCGCATCGTCACCGAGGACGTGGACATCTCCCTCAAAGAACGCTGCCGCCGCGTCAATGCCATCTGCAAGAGGGTGGGAGCAAGCAACGTGGTACTCGTCTCCATCCACAACAACGCGGCAGGCAGCGGCGGCAAATGGCGCGATGCCACAGGCTGGTGCGGCTTTGTCTATACCAAAGCCAGCAGCAGGAGCTGTCACCTTGCCCAGCTACTCTACGCAGAAGCCGAGAAGCGTGGGCTGAAAGGCAACCGCTCCGTGCCTCGTGAACACTATTGGATGAAAAACCTCGCCATAGTACGCGACACGGCTTGCCCTGCCGTCCTCACCGAAAACCTGTTCCAGGACAACAAGGGCGAAGTGGATTTCCTGCTTTCTCCCCAAGGACGCGAAGCCATCGTCTCGCTACACTTCGACGCACTCATAAAATATGTTTCCGAATGAAGAAACTCCTACCATTACTCATCGCCATATTCTCCCTCGCAGGTTGCAAGCCCGACGAGATAATCATCACGCAGACCGAAGTGCAGCGCGTCACGGACACCCTGCATCAATACTCCGTCCTGCGCGACAGCATCTATTTCCGCGACAGCATCTTCCTCTACCGGGAAACGATGCCGTCAGTATTACCCGAAGGACGCGACACGGTAAGGGAAACGAAGTTCGTGTATCGCTACCTCTACAAAGAGCAGAAAGGCAAGGACAGTGTCCGTGTGATAAACCGCACGGACACCATCCGTATTACAGAACCTGACCTCAAAGCCCTCGAAGCTGCCGAATCGGAAGCCAAGGCAGAAAAAGCCACCGCCGCTAAATGGCGGATTTACTTTTTCCTGCTCATCGTCGCAGTCATTGGCTTCGTCATTTATTTCATCTACCGCAAAATCAAGCCTTGATATGCCACAATTCGACGAACGCCTGCCTGGTATGGCATTTCCCACACACCTCGATGAAATACTCATCCACTGCGACGATACAGACCCACTGACTTTCGCCGTCAAGATTGACGGCACGACAGTATTACAGACTACGCTCTATCCCGACAGCAACTTAATGGTCACTGTCTCCGACTTGGCAGAGTTTATTTCGGATAATATCCCCAACGGACATATATCCGAAATAGGCTTCTGGCTGAATGGGCAGTTTGAGGACGGCACGACACTCATCCCCAGCAAGGCAGACATCGATTGCGATGTCGATACCTTCTGTAGGAAAAACTTTCTTTCTCTGCTCAAAGGAGCAAAGACCACCTACATAGGAGGGGACGAATATCTTTCCTACTACTCTACTACTGCCGTAACACCCATCATATCGTGCCTGTGGGTAAACCCTGAAACGGGAGAGACACGGCAGGCTGCAGGCATCGTGGCGATGATAACCCACCACGGAGGAAGCCTTTACACCATCCGCTTCGTGCCAGGCAACTTCGTCTGCCCAGCAGAAGGCTTCATCCTGCACTCCTTCACGGTCAGCGCAGGAGAGCGAGAACAGGAGTACATCCTGCACACGCCCATCGACTGCGACCCGTTCTCACTACGCTTTGAAAATAACTTCGGAATGAGTGAGACGTTCCATTTCTTCGGTACGACAGTAAAGGAACTCAAACCCACGCGCAGCACGGCATCGTTTTCCGGCAAGACCAGGAACTATCGTGTGGAAGCCGTCCCCACTTGGAAGTGCGAGACGGGCATCCTCTCCGAAGCCGTGCAACCTTTGTTCGCAGACCTCTGCGCAGCAACTAAAGTCTGGCGCGAGGACAACGCACAGGAAGTAACCATCACCGAGAACGAACACAAGATAAGCAACGACCGATACGAGATACAACGTGGCACGCTCACTTTCCGAGAAAGCAAGCGCACCACCTTGCACAAGCCGCTTGAACAGGGTGCGACTTTTGACCAAACTTTTGATAACACTTTCGATTAAGCACTACCTATGAAATCCATCCACAAACGCGACGCGCTACGCCTGCTCGAAGACCGGCAGCTGCACACCATCAAAGTCTGGAAACTCTCCACGGGCGACATTCTCACCTACAAGGACTGCATCTGCCACTCGGCAGACCGCAGACGGGGTACGCATAAAATCCGCGTACCCTTGTCGGGAGTGCTCCGTGAGTTCCGCGACATCACGCTCTTTGAAATAGACGAGCTTAGTGTGTACCTCTAACAATGCAAAAGGCGACAACTCCGAAAGAGCTGCCGCCTGTTAGTATTTGAATCATGCTTATCGCAGAACGGGTACAAGCTGTATGCCCAGCACCATGGCAATGCGTAGGAAACTACTCAGCTGCACATCCGTCTCGCCTTTTTCCACTCGGGCGATATAGGAGCGTTTCACACCCACTGCATCGGCGAGTTGCTGTTGCGTCAGTCCTAACTGTTTGCGGCGGTCGCGGAGCAACTCGCGATAATACCAGGCTGTGCTCTGCTGGTTAAATTCCTTGCGACTTATCGTTCCCTCTTTGCCATATTTATTGTCAAAAAGTTCCCTTGCAGTCCGTAAGCCGTTGAGTTTATTTCCATCTAATTGAGCCATCGTCCAATATTTTCCATACTTAGTTGTTTCCTACTTCCCAATGGCCGCTATAGCCACTACCAACATATTTAATATGAGGCAACTTTGCTATATGACGTTTGATGGTTTTGGGATTTAGCCCACATGCTTTCGCTAATTCTTCAGTAGAGATTTTAGGATTCTTCTTTATTTGATTTTCAATCCATATATCTAAATCTCCTTGAGAGACATCTTGAGGGACATCTTGAGGGACACTTAGTGTATTCTCCTTTGTGTCATTGACCGTTGAGAACACATTTACAACAAAAACCGTCAGTTTGGAAACATCAAATTCCGCCTCTTTGTTATTGTTTTCTCGCAACATTTCTTGTACACGCCTTATACCTTGATTGAACATGTTGACGTACTTCATTTCTTTCATGGCTTCGGCAACGATAGGGTTGCGATAATCATTGACAGTAGGAAAATTTTCGGGACGTGCTTCACCATAAAGTCCTCCAGCATTCATGATTTCTATATGGTCGTCAAACTGGTACAACCGCACAGGCATGTTCGACTGATAGTCTCGGTGCATACAAGCGTTCATCAGTAGCTCACGCAACGCATTGTTCGGATAGTTGATAACTGTCCTCTCTCGGAACAGACTTGCCGAAACTGGACGTTGAGTGATGATAGCGTTGCTTACAAACGTTTCCAACTCCGGCAATAGTGAATATAGCGGTCCTTGAAAACGCTTCTCATTGAGTACATCGCCTCCAATGGCATTGCCCGAAAACCGTACATACTGAATGTAGAAGCCAGGCAGGAAATGACGAGGATTCTTGCCGAAAAGGATGATGCCAGCATAAGTGGGGCAATCGTGCGTGGTGTCGTACAAATGGATTGCCGCCAATTGTTCTTTTATATCGCGCTTGTCGCTTGCCAAAACCTCGGCATCAACAACCATTGGTAGATAATGCTTTTTAATGATGTCAATATTGAGGTTTTCTATTGTTGCCCCAAAACAAGGCGTGGCATCAAACGTGGCCATAAAAGCAGTTCTGCGCTCCATCAATATCCGCTCCTCCGCTTCGGTCGCAATGTCTCGGCGCGGACCGATGCGGACAAAAGTCCTGCCGCGATAGCGGACAGGAGGTACTAACGAAGGCGACACTTCTACAACGAGCAAATCACCCTTGTCGTACTCAAAGCTATCTACAGATATAACGGGCAATGGAAGTATATTACCGTTAGAACGGATGGAAGCTATCTTCTTAAGCAATGCATCGTCAACTCTAAGACCAGAAAAATTCCCATTGTCATCTGCTCCTATAATGAGATAGCCCTTTTGCTTAGAGTTTGGCAAATCGTTGGAAAATGCACAAATAGCCTCCTGAAATTTGTCCATATCTCCAGTCGAAACAGTACGTTCCACCCTAAATGTTTCTGTGCTATGTAATAGTGAAATAACTTCAGTTTTGGAAATCATAGTCGGTAAGATTGTTTTTTTTGTTGTTATTATGATTTGCAAAAGTAACTAATTCGTTGCACTTCTCCAAATTATTTTTGTCTTTTCTGCCTTGCACTACGAATAGTTCCTTTGCATCGTCAATCTGAAACAAAAGACTATGACCTATAATCTCTACATCAACGACACCATAGGCTGGCCTATCAGTGCAGCCTATGTCCGTTCGGAGCTTGCCAAATGCAAAGACAAGCCCTGCGACGTGTATATATCCTCGCTCGGCGGCGACGTGGCCACCGCCCTGCAAATCCGCCAGCTCTTTATCGAGCACGGCGACGTAACCGCCCACCTCCACGGCTTCGTGGCTTCGGCAGCTACCATAGTGGCCACCGGAGCCAAGCAGGTCAAGATGGGTGAGTTCGCGCTGTTCATGATCCACAAATGCTCCGCGTGGCAAGAACAGTGGGGACAGATGAACGCCGACGACATCGCCGCCGCCATCGACAAGCTCACTTCTGCCAAAAATGCCCTTGACTCGATAGACCAGGTTATCGGCTCTATCTATGCCCAGCGCACGGGCAAGGATATTACGGCACTCGTGGAAATGATGAAAGCGGAAACCTGGCTCTCGGCAGAAGAAGCCATGGAGCAAGGTTTTGTGAATGAAATCATCCCTGACGAGCAGCCAGCCTCCCTCACGGACGATATGCGCCAACGCATCGTCGCTTACGGCTACCCCGTACCCGAACTGCAAGGCAAGCAGCAGCCTAACAGCTGGCAACGCTTTGCCGCACTCATTGAAAACCTTTTCAAGCAGCAGTCTAAGCGTATCGCTGACGACGCACTCGAAAACCTTGAACCCAGTAACTCAATCCATAATCTTAAAACACATTCAACCATCATGAACAAAGACTACAAATCCATCCTCGCACTGCTGGCTGTTGAAGCCATCGCTGTCAGCGAAGACGGGAGTGCCACGCTTTCCGCGTTCCAGCTCCAGCAGATTGAAGCCGCCCTTGCCGTAAACGCAGACAAGCTCGCCACGGCAGACAAAGACAATAAAGACCTCCAGAAGCAGGTCAAAGACCTTACAAATCAGGTCTCAGACCTCAGTTCCGAGAAATCCAGACTAGAAGACAAGGTAAACGAACTCACTTCACAAGTTGAAGCCCTGCAAAAGGCAGACGGCGAAGAAACCACTCACATCGAAGGTAATGGCGAAAACAATACCGCCATGACCTATGCCGCTCGCGCACGTGCGGACTATGAAAAGATAAAGAGTCTCATCGCCTGAATCATTTCTTTTTAACCTCTTAATTCCCTACCCAAATGCCAACTATCAACATTACAGACGTGGATTTGCAGAAATCCGCGCATCAGTACAAAAAAGAGCTGCTGCTCATGCCAATCATTGCAGCCGAAGCAACGCTTCAGCACATGACAGGCCGTCCAGGAGTGGCAGGTCGCGAGACTGTCGGCCAGCTTTCCGGCAACATCGAAATTGCCCCCTACAACGCCAGCCGTGTTGATAACACGGGCGTGGCTATCACACCGCGCACGCTGGAGACATTCCTCGGCAGTGTCATCAAGAAGTTCGACCTTAACGAAGCCGCCAAGACGGTTTATGGCTCGTTTATCACTCAGGGCGAAGCCCTCACAAGCCTTGACCTTGCTCATCAGATACTCAACTATCTGACAGGACAGCTGGGACAGAACTTGAACCTCGCAATCTGGAGCGCACAGCGCAACGCGGCTGGCACGCACACACAAGACCTCTTTGACGGTTTTGACACCATTACCGCTGCTGAAATCACGGCTGGAACGATTGACACTACCGAAGGAAACTACAAGAAGCTCACGGCTGACATCGACGAAAACAACGCCCTCGACATCCTCATGGGAATCTACGAAGGTGCGGACGACAACCTCCAGAGTGTACCGACCAAACTCTTTGTTCCTGTTCCCGTCTATCGTGCCTACAACAAGGCATATCTGAACACCTTCGGCAGCGTGCTCTACAACAAGGAATACAACAAGCATTTCCTAGAAGGCTCAGACAACCTCTGCGAGATTGTCCCCTTGGTAAGCAAGCGCAACTCGCCGTACATTCACCTCACGCCTAAATCCAATATGATTTACGGCTATGGTGACGGACTCGACGCCGAAAAGCTAGCTATTGAGAAGCACCACGAGTTTCTCCTGTCCTTCGTGGCTACGATGTTTTTCGGCGTTCAGTTCGAGACCATCAGCAAGGAACGTCTCTTCGTGGCAGAGTTGCATTAACATTCGTATAACTCTAAACAAATAGCACTATGCCAAACAGATGTACTTATGGAGGCGTGTATGCCTCCCTCATGTTCTGCAAGGGCAAAACCGTCCTGCCAGGACTCCGAAACCGCCTTTACTTCATCCCCAAAGCGTGGATTGTTTCGTGGCCGACGCTGCGCCCTGTCGCTGGCGATATGGTCTCCACTTTTTCCATCTACGACGGTAGCTTCACCCTTGCCGCAGATAAGAAGTGGATGTATATCGACATCATCGACAATAAGGGCAAACTCGAAAGCGAGAGCCAGGGCGACAAGCCTTCGCGCACGTTCCTCAACAAGTTGAGTGTCGTACACCCGGAGACGGATGAACTCGCCAGCTCGTTCTGCCGTCAGGCGAACTCCGATGACTTCGTGTATCTCGTGCAGCGTCGCAACGGCAAGTTCCGTGTCTTGGGCAACCAGATGTTCGAGACGGACACCAAGCCCAAGCAGGACAGCGGCGAGGGCGTATCGGGTGACTTCGGTACAACCATTGAAATCGAGGTGACGGACGAATGCCCTGCACCTTACTATTTCGGTACGATTGAAACCGTAGATGGCGACATCGAGATAGACCCTATAACAGGTGAAATCACTTCCGATGAAACACACGGTCAATAACAGCAGAAATATGTTAGACAACAAATTCACCCAAGCCATGCAAGCGTGGCTCAACGCGCCCAGCGAGTCCCGTTCCCTGCAAGAGGGAGCGGAACTCCTGCTGCGCTTGAACCGCAACAAGTGGATGCACCAGCAAATCCTCCGTACACGGAACTTCTCCAAACTCGAATACGAGTTGAAGAAACACCTGCAAATCCGCCTGGACGGACTGACCTTGCAGGAAGTCGCAGACATGGAAAAGCGCGTTGTTCCCCAAGCCAAGAAAAGCATTGAGGACAACGTACCCACCATCAGCACCGATGCGGAGAACCCGTCGCCGCAGTTTGCTGGTAAGCGTGCCGACCATGACACGTTGCCAGACGACATCAGGGATTTGTACGAGAAGAACGGAGAAATCTACTTCAAACTCAAACAGACCTTTGAAACCTTGAAGCAGATGCACGACGCACAGCCCTGCGACAGATACGAATACCTCAAAGTGCTATCCGAGCAGGATAAGCAATACCGCGAGAACTGGGCGAAGTACGACAGTTATGACCCCAATACCGCCAAGGCTGCAAAGCCCAAGCGCAGCATCAGCAAAAAGAAATCATCCAATGCGCCAACTTCGTGAGAAGCCTACTATCCTTGACCCGTGCGTAGCCGAGTGCCAAGTGTTCTTAACGGATGCTTTCCAACTCGGCTACGTTTTAGAGCAAATACTTGCTTTCACGGGTAAGGCGAAGATAACCGCCAGCACCTTCGGTAATGGCGAGGAGTTTTTGCGCAAGCTCATCATGCTCAAAAACAAGGGGATGATAACGGAGAGTGTACTTTACTGCGACACCAAAGCCGCAGAGAAGAACGCCAAAATGCACCCGTTGCTCCGCTCCGCTTACGACCGCATCAATTTCTGCGACAACCACAGCAAGGTGCTTGTCATAGAGGGCGCATATCCAGTCGTGCTTTTGGCAAGCCAAAACCAGACACGCGGCAACCGCTTGGAAAACTACGTTATCATCCAAAACGAGGACACGGCAGAGTATTGCCTAAAGATTCTCGCGCAACGTAAAACTGCACAGCTTCACGGATTTAATCATTAGAAACACACGTCATGAAGAAAATCCGCATAGGTAAAGACATCAATATAAATTGGCAAATCAAGATAGACGGCCAAAGTCGTGAACTGTCTGCATACAACCTTTCACTCTTCCTGCATCACGATGCTGTAGCTCTACGTATGCCTCTTGACTTTGAAACAGACGGCGATACCATCATATCCTCCGTTTTGGGTAAAGACCAAAAACACACAGGTATTTATCGACTGACCTTATGGCTCAACAAAGGCTCGGCAAATCAAAGTGTACTCGACAGCAGCAATGCCTTTTGTCTTGTTCCACGCACCGAGTTGGAGGGTGGGGAAGATGACGACAACCTTAACACTGAAACACTAAACCTTACGGGCGATTTAAGTACAGACCCCATTAAGAAAATTGAAGCCATTGAGTCATTGATACCTACGCAAGTATCACCCAACACCATTGACTTGGATTTGAAGAATAAAGATGGCGAGGTCGTTCTCAAATTGCCATTTGCTACAGCAAGAGCATCGGGTGTAGTGAATCCTACTATTTATGACAGGTTGATAAATAGTCTGCCTGGCAGGAATTTAGGAACATTCGCCACTTTTGAAGAACTCGACCAAGCCGTTTTAAGATACACCGATTACAAATATGGCGTATTTGTAACCTATGGTATGGTCAATGACTATAGCGGTAGTTTATGTTGTCTAAATCTGCCCGCAGGTGAAGACCTTGTAGTACAATACTTCTTTCGTGTACAAAATGGTAAGCGCACCCTCTTTAGCCGCATTGCATACTGCGACCCTGCAACCGGCAACTACCGCACACGCGGAAAACAAGACATACAAAATGCAAACATATAGTTCACAATGATGATAAACATAGACCTTGACGAACTAACCAAACTCACCGAGCAAATGACACCCATCAGTGACATTGCTCTTTTGCTCGACATCCCAGAAGGCGACCTGCGCGATGCGGTGTCCGACCACGAAAGCCCCGTCAGTATCGCCTATCGTAAAGCAAAGGCACGGCTAACTTTGCAAATGCGTCAGCAGGACATCGAACTTGCAGAAGCAGGATCGCCGTCAGCTGCCGAAGCTATGCGAAGCCACTTACTTAAAATGTTACAAGACGAGTGAACCCCGAACTAATCAAACGCACCCAAGATTTTCTTTTCGCAAGCGAAGAAGAAATGGAAAAGGCACACGTCCCGATTGACGTGCGCCAGCGTTTGTATCGGCTTCGGGATATGTATTCTTATTGGCTTCGCAACCCCAAACAAGGCGACCGCCACATTCTCGCCGAGATAAAGCGGCGAAACGGCTTGGGCGACACACAAGCCTACGAAGACCTCCGCTTGCTGAAGCTCTGTCTGGGCAACCTCCAGCAGATGACACGCGACTGGTATCAATACTTATTCATCGCACGTTGCGAGGAAGGCTTTCAGATGGCACGCGACAAAGGCGATGCCGGAGCCTTCGCCAAAGTCCTCGCTTCGCTCGGCAAGTTCACGCGCCTCGACCACGAGCAACTTACAGGCCCCGACTACTCGCAGATTATCCCACAGCAGTTTGAGATAACCAGCGACCCGTCGGTGGCAGGCTTCCAACGCATCCCCAACGTGTTGCAGCTTACGCAACAGTTGGAAAAGCGTTTCAAGAAAGAAATCGAAGCCGCAGAGTACGAAGTTATCGAAGTAAAACCCATATACGAAAATGAACCAGCCCATTCTGCGACATATCCGCAAAATTGAATATTGCGCCGCCTATCATTTGAAACGCGCCATCATTCTGCCAGCCCAAGCCATAGCCCTTGTTCGTGACCCTATGCCCTGGCAGGAACTTCCGCTTGTCGGACTTGCTTCTCTTGAAGTTAACGACGAAGTGGAAAATGGTGTACGGATGTATACGTCTAAACTCACAGCTATACTCTGTAAACCATTTCAGCACTCCTCACGCCCATCGGCTTTCCGTCTTACAGATGTTCAAAACCGAACCTACATCCTTGGCACTTCCTATTCCCCATATCCCTTTGTCTCTCAGACCTTGTCTTGCACAACTGAGTCTTCAAAGAGCTCTACAACAGTCTTATCAATAAATCACCAATCCATCTATCCTTTACTCTCTATAGGTATATAATTATACATCGCTATCATCCAGCGCATCACCAAGAAGTTCTGATATTTCTTTTGAAAGGCGATGAGCAGAACTTCGTGGAATATCTGTAACCACCATTATTTCCGACCAACTTAATCCCAGTTTGAGCAGATAGCAAATTTTTAATTTCCTTTCATTCAGTTTTTTGATTCGTTTTTCTGCCTTATAAAGAAAATCAGGGTCAGCTAAATTGATGGCATCCATAAGTAACGACCAATCATCACCATTTATACGAACGCCATTTTTGTAGTTCGCAGCATCTTTAAATTTTCTGAATATTTTCTTTTTACTGACACCTGCTGCTGTGTTCAATTTCACTTTGGTCAATCTCGTATTTCTTTCCTCCGTTTTCTTGATCCGTTCTTTTTGTTGTTCTATTATCTTTTCTCGTTGAGCGAGAATCTTGTCCTGCTTTTCTATTCTCACTTGATTAAGTTCTATTATGCTTTCATTTCTTTGAATTTCTACTTCTTTGCCGGCAATGATGCTCTGTTGCTCTGAAATACTTCTTCTCTGATTCTCAATAATACTCTCTTTGTCGTGCAATTCCAAATCCTTTTTGAATAGCTTATGCTTTAACTTTTTCCTGTATTTCATGTATATGTAGGTTATAATCCCAACCAGCAAGAAGGAAATGAGTAATACAAACACAGAAGTTCGCCACAATGCAGATGACTTCTTGTATGCAGCAGCTTCAGCTTCAATGTCTCGGTTGTACTGATATTCATTGTGAGCATCTTCTGCCAATGCCTGTTGCTGCTTGAGGTTAAACGAGTCAATGTTGGTCGCATATAGATGAGCGTATTTCAAAGCGTCTTCAGTTTTTCCCTGTTCGGACAAGACCTCCATCAGTCCTCGTGCTTCCTCACAATTTCCACTAAGGCTCAAATCTGACTCAAGAACTTTCTGATAATATATAGCAGACGAATCCAATTGATTTGCATGCTGGAAATAAACGGCCTTTGCCATGTAATAATTTCGAGGTATTCTGCCGTCCAAATGGTCATCTAAAAGCGATACGAGTTCAGTTGCTTTCTTTATGCTGTCTTCCTTTGCGTAGAAAGAAGCCTGTTCAGCAATAATATCTGTGTTTGAGCTATAGGAAGCATCCTGTTTAATAAGGTTGATAGCTTGGTCATAATAGAGTTGCATAGAATCTTTCAGTCCTAAATGTTGGTAGCATGTTGCTACATCCATCAGGCTGCGTTCATCCAATTTGCCAATCCTATCTTGCAGGAGGTACTCATTTTTGGAAAACTTTAGTGCATTCTTAAAATCGTGTAACTTGAAGTATATGAATGAAAGCTGTGAATAAATGTTAGAAAGTATCAATGTATCAATCTTCTCATCAGTCTGCTGAGCTATTTCAACTGCTTTCAGATAATTCCTCGCAGCACCGGGGGCGTCGTGCATATCTCTGTGAACACTCCCCAAATAGTAATAGGCTTCCATCCTTTCATTAGCGAAGCCGTTTTGGTCATAATAAGAAACAACTTCTTTAATTAGCGAGTCGGAAGTATGAGGAATAAAAGCCTTGTCCTGTGCTTTAATCTTTAAGAGGAGATACCTATGCCTCGTTCTGTCCTCCATGTTCTCTATTTGCGTCTCTATTGAGTCAAGCTTTTCGCAGGCGTTCTTCGGTTCGGAATAGCAAAGAGAATCAACATGCGCCAAAAAGTCTTGTAAGTTTTGACTTGTTGAGTTTGCGTTAAAACTGCCAAAATATTTTCCAACAATAAATGAACAGATTATGCACAAGACTAGAATTGCAACTTTCTTCATAAGCAAAAACTAAAATCTTTTGAAGTGCAAATGTACTAAGATTTGTGTTAAACGCCTCTATTTTAACACTCGTTATTACAATTACTTTATTTTTTTGCTAAAAATAATCTCATAAAAATGTTTGTTTAACACATTGATAATCAATACTGTAAATGGGGGGGGGTAAATTTTTAGATTTAGTTTTTGGGATTTTCGCGGGATTAATAGGACGCTTTTTGTTTGCAGGATTATTATGCCGACTCGTAACTTTGCATTCGCTTAATTAAAAACAAAACGTATCAAACACAAACTTAATCAAACATAACTATCATTATGAAAAAAATTAATTTAAGAATTTGCGTTTTCGCAATGTTTTCCTGTCTGTTCAGCTTCG
This sequence comes from Pseudoprevotella muciniphila, assembly GCF_003265305.2. Taxonomy (NCBI): domain Bacteria; kingdom Pseudomonadati; phylum Bacteroidota; class Bacteroidia; order Bacteroidales; family Prevotellaceae; genus Pseudoprevotella; species Pseudoprevotella muciniphila. The sequence continues at coordinate 2,414,939 of NZ_CP033459.1, forward strand.
GTCTAGCGCAATCGTTGGATTCTATACCTATTCCTTTCACCATGTTAAACGGTGACATTATAGGAGACTCACACGGTAGGCATAGAGGCCCGGCACTGAACCAGCCATTACCTGTTGTTTATTATGATACAACAGAAGAGTTTTTATATTTCGAGTCAGAAGAATTAATTAATGGGCTATCAGTACAAATTGTGGACGAATCAGGTGTTATCATAGAAGAGCAAATTATGACCATCCAGCCTGACGTGTATACAACAATTGATGTTAGCAACCTATCTGAAGGGTTATACTTTATAATAATCTATATGAACGGTCGTACCTATATTGGCGAATTTGAGCCTGGTGGTATTTAGAATCGTATTCTTACTCTCAATAGATGAAGAAAACCAATACAATTGTAAGTCTAAATGTTACTAATTTGTTATTGTAATCTTTCAGCAGTCAGTATTACGGTTTGTGCCCCAAACAGGGACAAATCCGTAATACTACGAGAGTTTGTTAATCAATTTGTCTTTAATTGTCAAAACCGCGTTGAGAGTCTCAAAAACTAAAAAAACAACAGTTCAAAAATACAAGAAGAGTTTCCTGCTGGCAATTACTTAATTTTAAGTAAACTTTAATGGCTTTCAGTCCACGCTGTAATATCACGCTGACAGAAGCTATTTAATAAATAATCTATATCATATTTGAAGATGGCGACACCATTCGAAAGATTCTTATCGGACCTTAAAGTTGTTCATACAGAAAAGTTTACAGATACGGTGTATAATGAGCATCCGTATAAATATACTTTATATGGATTGGGTCAGATGTTGTCTCGCTATAAGATAGAGAATGAGGCACTGAAATTGGAGAAGAAGGATGAGTTTCTACAACTTCAAACACCTTTTATTGCTCAAGCAGCACATGATATTGTTATCGTAAAGTCATTAAGCGACAAGGAAGTGGTCTATGACTGGTATGGAGATGACATCAAAATAGATTATTCAAAGTTCAAGGACATTTTCACTGGGGTCGTTCTCCTTGCTTATCCCGATGAAAAATCTTCAGAACCTAACTATAAAGAACATCATCGCAAGGAAATATTGGAGAAGTCCGAGTGGAGTGTCATAGGATTATCCATTTTCCTGTCAGTCTGTTGCTTATTCTTTGCAAATAAAGTATATGATGATATACTGCTCTTTCTGAGTAGCCTATTGGGACTTCTTGGAGCATTCGTCTCCTATCTAATCATTCAAAAGACCCTTCATGTAGAAAGCAAAGCGGCTGATCGGTTGTGTTCCGTTTTCAAGAAGTCCACTTGTAACAACGTCCTGGAAACACCTGCAGCAAAACTGTTTGGTCGATATGGTTGGGGACAAATAGGGTTAGCCTATTTTTCTGTAAATCTTATAGCTGCTTTCTCCTTTCCTCCATTTGCTTCTAAATATCTCCCGATAGTATCTATTTGTGCATTGCCTTATCCCATTTGGAGCATTTGGTATCAGAAAGTAAAGGCAGGAAGTTGGTGCCCTCTTTGCTTGTTTATCCAACTTATTATATTGGTACAAGCAGTATTGGGCTTCTTTTCTATGACATCTTCACCTGCAACTATTCACGATTATATAGATTCAAGAATCTTTATCCTTCTTTTAGGTTATCTTGCATTTACCCTCTTGCTATGCAAATTTTCTAGACTATATGCAAAAGCAAGTGAAGCCAACGAATGGAAAGCAAAATTAGCATTGCTCAAGTATCGCAAGGATATTATTGAAAAAATGTTCGATTCTATGCCTAATCATGATAATAGCGAAACAGCCTCACGAATTATCTTTGGTAAAAAAGAATCCCCTTACAGAGTAACTGTATTCAGCAATCCCTATTGTAATCCTTGTGCATCAATGCATAAGAAAATAGAAGAACTATATGCCGCAGGATGTCAGATACAATATGTATTTACCTATTTCTCAGAAGATCTCAGCATGGTGAATAAATTGATGATGGCTTCATACGAACAACGCGGAGAAGAGCACACATGGAAACTATTATCTGCCTGGTACGATGGTGGGAAAAGCCAGCAGGAAAAGTTTTTCAGTAGTGAATTAGACACTGAGACTCTGTTTGTGAAAGAAGAGTTCAACAATCATGGAAGATGGAAGAACCTGACAGGTTTTAATGCTACTCCTACATTGCTATTTAATGGGAAAGAAATGCCTGATTCATACAACACACAAGACCTTCTCTTCATAGTTACCAACGGACTATAAAAATAGAATGAAAACAAGAATATTCACAAATGAAGAAAAACTCCTGAATCATTTGGTACTTCACTCTAATGATATGCCATCTGCATTAGGACTTCTCAACGGGCAAATGGGAATAGTCATTGTTTTGGCTCACTATGCAAGAGTCAGGAAACAGCATCAGATAGAGAGAGTTTCCGAACTCCTCCTGGAGAACATCTTAAAACGGCTGACCAAAACAGTAAGTATAGATTTTGCAGATGGATTATGCGGCATAGGCTGGGGGTTGGAATATCTTATACAAAACGACTATATGAAAGGAAACTCGGCTGAGTTGCTCCAAGAAGTGGATGCAAAAATTATGGAACACGATGTGCTGAGAATTCAAGATACAAGTCTTGATACCGGCTTGGAGGGAACACTTCACTATGTATTGGCACACTTGCAGGGTGCTAACCGGGCAGGACAAAGAGTTTTTGATAAAGATTACCTTGAAAATTTGGTTACAAGAGTACGGCAATTATGTATAAATAATCAGAAAAATCAAGATTTTCAAAATCTGTTTGCAAAACTCATCGAAGGCATCAATGGCAGCGAAAATTTTTATGGATTTCAACTATTACGATTTATCAAACCAAAATATAATCCCAAGTTTCTGACTCTGAAAGAGGGAACGGCAGGTCAATTGGAATTACTCATAAACCGAACAGTGGAGCAATCATTATGAAGCGTATCTTTTTAATAGACGAGCATATCAGTTCCAAGCAGAATGGCGTGGGAACTTTTATGACACAATTCCTTGAAAGCCTCCGAAATACTGAATGTGATGTCAACTTCCTTTCATTTAATGACAGTAATGGCCATTTGCGTATTTCCGTAAAGGATGGTTACAGGTATTATCAAATCCCGTTTAGCAACCGTGGCGACTTCTTAATGAATGGAGGCCAAGTGTTTCCATTGCTTTCTCTGTATATCAAGGATACACCTGAAAACCTGTTTTTCATCAACCACTCTCCCTGCGCCGACTTTATGAAAGCGTTGAGAAGAAATTTCCCAAAATCAAAAATTGTCTTTACCATTCATGATCAGGGTTGGACTTCTCCTTGTCTTGGGGATGTTGAAATGCTTCAACATATTTTGCAGAAGAAAAGAGTCTGTGGGAAAGACAAGAGAGTAGAGCAATTTGTCCGCAGATATTGTCGTAATGAACGGACAATGTATAGAACTGCCGATGCTGTGGTTTGTCTGAATCAATCTACTTACGACCTGTTGCAAGATTGTTATTTCGTTCCGGAAGAAAAGATATGGCTTATTCCAAATGGAATAGAAATATCGTCTTTGCAACATTCTCACAGGATGCAGGCACAAAAAGAAGCGAAGTCCAATTTGGGTATTCAGGGTGATGAACAACTGTTCTTGTTTGTCGGTCGTCCTACAAAAGCAAAGGGACTTTTTGAACTGCTTGCTGCTTATGACAAGTTTTTCCTTAAATATCCAGATACGCGATTAGTCATTGCAGGAGGAGTAGAAAACTTTTCAGAATGTTCAAAATACTCTATAAACAGCGCGGCACACGTCACTTATACAGGTCTTATCCCAAAAGAAAAACTTGATCTGTGGTATAAGGCCGCTGATTTTGGCGTTCTACCGTCTTACACAGAACAATGCAGTTTTGCAGGCCTTGAAATGATGAAGAACATAGGAATAGTAATTGCCACCGATGGATGGGGACTTCAGAAGATGTTTAAAGAAGGAGATAATGCACTTGTTGCTCACATACCGGACAGGAAAGAGGATAAAACGAACGGACTTGTTGAAAACCTCCTAAAGGCATTAAGTCAGGCATATCATCTTCAGCAGGAAGAAAGAGAAATGTACAGGAAGAGAACTCAAAAAAATCTTTTGGAGCATTACGATGCTGAAATGATGCGTCAACATTATGTAGAACTGATAAATTCATTATAGTTATGAACAGTAAGACAGGTAACTCTCCTCTTGTCAGCATAGTACTTCCTATGTACAATGCTGCCAAATACATCAAAGAATGTGTCGATAGTATATTGGCACAGACATATTCAGATTTTGAATTGTTGATAATAGACGATGGCTCCACTGATGACAGCGTGAAAATTGTTGAGACATATAAGGATTCTCGTATTCGTCTGATAAGAAACAGTCACGACTTTATAGCTTCCCTCAATAAAGGAATAGTAGAGAGCCGCGGAAAATACATCGCACGAATGGATGCAGACGATAAGATGAAACCGCATCGTTTGGAAAAGCAAGTAGAAGTAATGGAAACCATGCCGGAAATAGTTTTGTGCTGTTCCTATATGCAAAGGATGGGCGGAACAGATATATACAACGCAGGCATTAAAGGACGATTTCCGCACTTCAAGTCGCTGCTTCTCGTCGGCAATTTCATTTCTCACCCAACCACTATGATGAGAAAAGAATACTTGGAAACAAACGAGCTGGACTATAAAAACGGTTATCCATACGCGGAGGATTATAAACTATGGACGGAGATTGCTCTGCTCGGAGGTGGACTGTATATTGTCCCTGAACCACTCATTGACTATCGTGTTTCAGAATCACAAGTAAGCAGAATGCATCATAATACACAGGAAGCATCAGCGCTAAAGATACGTAATGAATTACTGTCTTATTTGATTGAGCACGAAAGTGGTGAGTATAAAAAACACATCTCCAATTTATATGATAATTTTGTAGCTCTAAACGGGAAAAATTTGATAGACGAAGAGACTATTTTCGGAGTTTTCTATCGATTGTTTTCTATACTGGAAAGTAAGTAAATAGATACCTAAAAGTCAAATAGATACTTTAGTTGCAACAAAGTATAGTTCACGTGGAGTAAAATCCACAAATGTTTAACTAAAAAAAAAAAAACAATGAAACAAATCAAGAAAGTAGTCTTGAAAGAGGCTACAAGGCTCTCCCAAGAAGAGATGAAGCATGTATTTGGTGGTAGCGGTTTAGAAAGTGAATCTGGAGCTTGCGCTGGAGTTAAAGATGATCCGGAAAGTGCCTGCGTAGGAAAGGCGGAATGGGATAGTTGCTATTTTTGTATTTTGAGTGGAACGCAGTACGAAAACCTAATACGTGGATATTGTAAAAAGCCTACAGGTTCTGTTGTAGAAGTACACAAAAATATGTATTGTTATAATCCTAGATAGATGTTTTATGATTATCTGCAATGTTGAATATTTGCAGATAGTCATTTTGTTTTTTATGATTAAGATAAATAAAATATGTATCATCATCTCATTTGTATGCATAGGATGTTTGCAAATGGGGGCAAAGGAATACGAACACACAGTACAGGGCTATGTAGTAGATAATATGACGGGAATAGGTATGGATAGTACTCATGTGACTCTGATGAAAAGCGATAGCACTGTTATCGCCTCATCTATGACAATCCCCAAGATAGATGACCAATTAGTTGGAATGTATCGATTTCAAATTCAAAAAGTCGGAAAATATATCATCAAGGCAGAACGTAAAGGATATGATGATGGTTACATGGATTTTGAATTACGCAGTAATCGCGAAACGTTTATTTCAGTTAAAACTATTCGTATGACAAGAGTTTCTTTGCTGCCACCAGCAATCGTGAAGGCGACAAAAGTGAAAATGGTGATGAATGGCGACACGATTGTTTATAATGCTGATGCTTTTAACTTGGCCGAGGGCTCGATGCTTGACGCATTGGTGAGCCGATTGCCGGGAGCGCAACTGACGAAGAATGGCGAAATTTTCGTGAACAGTAAGAAAATAGAGAGTCTCCTCATCAACGGACGTGACTTTTTCAGCGGTAACCCAAAGGTGGCTCTGCAAAACTTGCCCGCCTACACGGTGAGCAAAATCAAGGTTTATGACGAGGCAGGTGTCGCTTCGCGCATTATGCAGCGTGATATGGGCGACAAGCGGTATGTGATGGACGTAAACTTGAAAAAGGAGTATTCCAATACCTACATCGGCAACGCTGAGGCTGGGGGCGGCACCGACGAGCGTTATCTGGCAAGGGCCTTCGGTATGAAAATGTCGGATAATGAATGGGTGATGGGGTCGGGTAGCATCAATAATTTAAACGACAACCAGAAAATAGGGTATGATTATGGAAACAATGGTTTTGGCTGGACTCCGCAGGAAACCATTGACGGACGGATGATCAATCGCGAGGCGGTGTTCAGCTATACACGTTTTTTTGACAGGCAAAACAAACTGGGTGGCGACATCACATTGAACCATACCAATGGAAACAACGAGTCGCGCATGAATACGCAGACCTATCTGCCTGAGAGCGATTCTTTTCTAAAACAACATAGCCATTCCACTCCGAAATCAACACTGCTCAAAAGCTATCTTTATCATAATTTTGAAAAAGACAGGGCTTTCAATCAGAGTGATTTCAGTCTGCAATACATTCGAAACAACAATTTCAGCCATTCCGAACAGACCACAAGCGATTCGATTTCGGTTCTCAACGAAATGCTGACACGAGGCTCTTACGAGAATCAAAGAATCGTTGCAAACGGCTCCATCAGCGGTGGCACAAAAATCATCGTTGATATGCTTCGATGGGATCTCAGTGCCAACTACAACCGCTACAGCATCGACCAATTTTTGCTCAGCGACATCCAATATACAAACGGACAGACACCATGCGACTTCCGCAACACCTACCTCGACAATAGCCATCAGCAGTGGAACATCAAGGCAAGCACCAAATATGACATCTATTGGCCAGGATGGATAATAGCACCAGAATATGAATACAACTACCGTTACAACAAGTCCTCGAATATGCTCTATCGGTTGGAAAAACTCGCTGGTCGCGATTCCACAATTTGGGATATACTACCCTCGACCCGCGAGGCTCTTGTTGATGTGCTCGACTGCCAAAACAGCTACGATTTTCACGAGTATCAGAATCATCATCGTTTCAGTGTTCGAGTAATGTCTGAGCCACAAATGGCCAATCGGAATTATCGTGGCATTTTCCAACGCTGGAGTCTGCTGCTTCCTTTGCGCATCGCGCATAACAACATCTTCTATAATCGCCTCGGTCGGCACGACGTAAGGCGTAACGCCGTGTTTTTCGAACCGAATGTCTACGCCACAGGCTTCTTCTCAGGTCTCAAATGGACCTTAGAGGGCCGAATGTGGTCTGACATTCCCGATATGACGATGCTCATCAGCTACCGCGACGACACGAATCCGCTCAACATTCGATTCGGCAACCCTGACCTGCGCAATCAGCACAACTATAGCACATCGCTTTATCTGAGTCGATCACTCAGTAGCTATCAGCAGAGCTACTGGTTGCGCTTCGATTACAACCAACAGGACAATGCCGTAGCCTACGCCAATGAGTTCGACAAGAATACCGGAACAAACACCATTAGACCCATCAGCGTAAACGGCAACTGGAACTCCAGTGCAAGCCTCGGCTACTCACGTGCGCTCGACAAGGCAACGAAGTTCACCATCGACAACCAATTGAGGTACAAATACTACCATAGTATTGATATGGCTTCAGTCTCGGGTATGGCCTCGACTATGCGCAGCATCGTCAATAACCATTTGCTTAGTGAAAACCTTAAACTGAACTTTCGGCTCAACAACAATTACGAGTTCACGCTACATGGTGGTGGCACATACTATCTCGTCGTTAGCCATCGAAAGGGGTTTGAGAGCATCAACGCATGCGACTATCAAGTCGGCTTCAACACGACGCTGAAACTGCCTGCGAATTTCCAGTTTACGTCGAACTTGACGATGCACGCTCGTCGAGGTTATCAGCAGAGTGAGATGAACACAACCGATTGGGTCTTGAATGCCCAACTGACGTGCAGTTTCCTCAAAGGAAAACTTCTCGCGAAGCTTAGGGGCTACGACATCCTGCAACAACTTTCTAACACGCATTATGTGATGAATGCGCAGGGGCGAACCGAGTCATGGCACAATGGCATTCCACGATACATGATGCTCTCACTCTCGTGGCGATTCAATGTCACAAAGAAGCAGAAATAGTTTTATTTCAAACTGGACTCTTCTGAGTTTTCTATATTGGAGATAAAAACAAATAGATACTTTTTGCGCAACAAAGTATAATTCACGTGGAGTAAAATCCACAAATGTTTAACTAAAAAACAAAAAAACAATGAAACAAATCAAAAAAGTGCTATTAAAAGAGGCTACAAGGCTCTCCCTTGAGGAGATGAAGTTCGTGTTCGGCGGTAGCGGATCCGAAATGACAAGATGTGATACAAGCTGCGAGGGTAATCGTAAGCCTGTAGAGATAATAGATTGTCATGGAACTTGTATCGCAAAACCAGGTTCGGGTGTTACCTGTAGTGGCGCGACAAAAATTATGACTAAATTCTGTAATGGTACTTCCTCTACTACCCAAATTGTATAATAGCTATTTTATAAAAAAATATCATCTACTCAATAATTATAAACGAATTATTATTTGATTTATGAAAACTATCAAAAAAGTGACCTTTAAAACAGCCACAAAACTCTCTCAAGAAGAGATGAAATATGTTTTTGGTGGTAGTGGCAGTGGTAATGGAGTGTCAAATTGTACATCAGATTGTGGTACGCAACAAAGTGTTTATATTACTAATTGTTATGGGACTTGTATAGCATCCGATGGTAATTTCGTCCGTTGTAGTGGCGTTACATCTGTTTTGACAAAGTATTGTGATGGAACATCGTCTCTTCTGAAGAAGTATTAAATGTATGTTGGGGGTGTGGCAAAGTGAATTGAGTACGCTGTCGCGCAGATATCCAAATCTAACACACTGATTATTCAACGATGCTTTTTCGTATTTGGTTAGATTTGAAATAATCTTGCCTTTGTTGTTGACTTCCTCATTTTTGACACACCCTCTTCTTCAATGGCATTCATTATATCATACGAAAATGAAATTAAACTTTATGGCTTCTTTTTTACCAAAAGATACCAAACGAATACGACCTTGTTGTTACAATAGAGTAGCTGCCTTTTTGCGTGGCTTGCTTTTTTTGTTCTTTAGTGTTGATACGATAGCTAGTTATGCCCAGAATGAGAAGATTGTAGGTTCTGTGTACGATCCGGTAAGGGAAATTGGAGTTGATGATGCAGAAATACAAATACTGAATACAGATAGTGTCGTGGTAGTTTCAGGCTCTTCTTCGATTCAACGGGTTTGGGATGAAAATGGTGTGCACGAATTCAAAAAAGAGCCGGCAGTTTTTTCTATTAGTGGAGTGCCTGAAGGAGAGTACATCCTTAAAATTGTAGGAAAAGAATATCAAACGTTATTTCAGCCGATAACAGTTAAATACGTTGGTCGGGACAAAATCTGTGATGTCGGTGAGTTTTGGCTCGACCGTGATAATGTGCAACTACCGGTAGCTGTCGTGCACGGTACGCGCCTTTTGGTGGTGAATAAAGGCGACACGCTGGTTTACAATGTGTCAGCACTACAGACGATGGACGGTGACATGTTGGGTGAGTTGGTAAAGAAACTTCCCGATACAGAAATTCGCGATGGCAAAATATATGTGAGAGGAAAGTTCGTGGAAAAATTGCTGATCGGTGGCAAAGATTTCTTTAACGGTGATATTGCTCAAGCGTTACGCGGTTTGCCTGCCTATACTGTGAATAAAATCAAAATTTACGATAGAGCTGGTGATGCCACGGAATTGACGGGTAAGGATATGGGCGACCAGCAATATGTGATGGATGTGTTCTTGAAAAAACAATACAATGGCCGATGGAATGGAATGCTCGATGCGAAAGCCGGTACGCACAAGCGTTTTGACTTGTTAGGCAGGATCCTACGTTTTGACGACCGGCAGGCTGTTGTGCTTATCGGTGAAAGCAATAATCTCGATGAAGTCACAGAAGGGTCAGACCCCAAATGGACCGGTCGCTATTTTAGCAACAGCGGCAATAACTTTATTCAGTCGCTCTATAGCGGCTACAAATTTGAACCTAATCGCGACCTCAGCTTGGGCATCGTTGGTTTTGTTCGTCGTTATCACAACTATGGCTATACATATTCAGCTTCAGAAGCGTTTCTTGATGGTTCAAACTTGTTCGGTCGCAGTGATAACAATGTTTCTTCCGCCCGCACGAACTTATCCTTGAATATGAATATGCGTTATCGGCCATTCAAAAGATTGCTCTTGAATGCCCAATACAATCTGGATTATTTGCGACAGCATGCCAAATCTTTTTCGCGCGAGCTAAATACGCTGGATAATCCGGATTTCTATTATGCAAAAAGTCCTTTAGACAGCGTTTTTGCAATTTCTCCTGCGAATAGTGCACTTTGGGGATGGATACAATCGCGCATCAGACAAGAGGATTTCGCCCTAAGTAACAGAATAAAGCATATTGCCGCTTTTTCTGCGAAACAAGCTATTGGCAGTAATTTGCTCAATGTCGATTTAAATATTCAACTCTCGCGGATGCAACAGGAACGTTTCAATCTATATGACTTGGATCGTCTCAATGACTTGAGCGAGCATCGCCACCAATTTTATGACGACGCTTCTCATGATGCAAATGTTTCGGCAACGGCTGATTACACGTTTGTTTATGTTGACAAAGAGTCTGCTTACGGTAGAATTACGCCTTACTATCTCTACAGTTATACATACAGTCATACCGACAATCCTCTTTATCGTTTAGATTGGATAGAGGACAGAGAATCCTATCCTCTGTCTTGGTTGCCTTCTGAAACACAAGTGCTGATGAGTTGCTTGGATGTTTCTAATTCTTTTGATTCTAAACAGCACAGTCATAAACATGAGGTTGGCTTGCGATTTATGCAAGACATTCGTTTTATGGGTAGTAAATGGGTGCGCCTGAATGTCTCGATTCCTGTGGAACACCGTAATGCACACATGAATTATGTCCGTGGTGGTTCCCAATTCGATGTCAAGCGCACTGCATTATTCTTCAATCCAAATGTAACGCTGCGTTTCTCGCTTGATTCAAACGACAGGGAGGCCAGAAAACGCAATGTTCAAATCGCCTATATAATGCGTAATAGTTTTCCAGATTTGCTTTATCTGATAGGCATCACCGATGCTAGCAATCCGCTCAATATTCTTACAGGAAACCCTAACTTGCGTAATACGACGCACCATCAATTGCGACTTACGGCAAAGCTTTTGTCAGATAAAGTGACTTGGAATGTGTATGGTTCTTTCAATGGCATACGCGATGCCATAGCCTTTCAGCAAGTGTATACACGTTCAACAGGTGTGCTGCATCGCACACCAGTAAACATTAATGGCAACTGGAATGCAGATATTAACAGTAGCTTGTATCTGCCGGTAACAAACTCGCAAACGATACAATTTCATAAATCTATCGGGTGTTCCTATCAGCGCAGTGTCGACCTCAATGACTGGGATACGACGGCACAAATTTCTACAGAAAAAAATGACGTAAAAACTTTTACTCCGCGCATAACCATAGGGATAGGCTGTCGTCCAAGTAGCAAGTTTTATATAGACTTTAGCGCAACAGGTATATGGCAACATATCAGTGGAAGTTCGCCTGGATTTACAACCCAAAACGTCTATACTACTCACTATAGTGTTTCTGCATCCGCTACTTTGCCATGGGATGTGAAACTGAAAACGGAATTTGATTTATCGTCTCGCTATGGTTATTCGGATCGAAGCATGAATAAAACCATCTGTATGTGGAACATGAACATTGAAAAAGAATTGAATAGTTCAATCACGTTTTCGCTCAAGGCTTATGACATACTGCAACAGTATCGCGGTATAACCTCTGAGATAAACGCCCAAGGTCGCACTGAGACTTACAGGGAATCATTACCCTCACATTACTTGTTCGGTCTGATTTGGAGGTTCAATAAGAAGCATAAATGATATTTTTCAAACTGGACTCTTCTGAGATTTCTATCAAAAGATTTCTATATTGGAGATAAAAACAAATAGATACTTTTTGCGCAACAAAGTATAATTCCCGTGGAGTAAAATCCACAAAGTATAACTAAAAAGTGTAATTTATGAAACAAATTAAAAAAGTGGTATTAAAAGATACCAAAAGACTTTCTCCGGATGAGATGAAATTAGTCTTTGGAGGAAGTGGTACAAATGTAGGAATGCCAAGTGAAATGTGTTATTTACCATGTAATGACTTTTTTATTGTAACAACAATAGAAAATTGTCCAGAAGGTTGCATGTCAAACTATCTGGAACAGACACTAACTTGTAGTGGCACTAACTCTGTAATGACTTTTGTATGTTCTGGTGGGTTAATAACTTCTTCCGTTGTAACAATAGAACCTCCAATTTAATACCATAATTGGAATGGTATTACATACTTTTGGGATTTACTTGGAGGTTTAAAAAGAATTTGCGCAACAAAATATAAATTCACGTGGAGTAAAATCCACAAATGTTAAACAAAAAAAACAAAATTCAATGAAACAAATCAAAAAAGTAGTCTTGAAAGAGGCTACAAGGCTCTCCCAAGAGGAAATGAAGCAAGTGTTCGGCGGAAGCGGTACTGATGACGATAATCAGATTTGTGGTACCACTTGCAGGACAAAAGAAGGTCTTATACTTACGTCTGGACCTACAGCTAATTGCGAGACTCAGACAGTAAGGGACTTTTGTTCAGGAACAGAATGGGACTATGCTATCTGCGTTTGCGATGCTGAAAGCCCTTCATATTTAGTCAATTAAACATCGTCATACACTCGGTTAGTCATTATTATGACCGACCGAGTGTGTCAAAGATTTTTTGCCATGAAATGGAAATTTCTTTTATTTTTCTTCTTGGGTTCTCTTGCTATATGCGGCAATAATGTGCGTGAAACAGACGACTCTGTTAAAATAAGTGGACAAGTTAAAAACGCCCTGAATGGCAATATCATAGAATCAGCGCGTATAACGTGTGTAAATATAGATAGCATTTCATCTGAACATTATGTGTCTTTTGTGAAAGACATTTCCAACGTACCACACTTGTGGCATGAATATATGTATGAGTTCAAGGTGCCAAAGTCTGCTAAATACAGATTATATATTGAGTCGGAAGGTTTTGATAAAGACTCTATTACAATAGAAATTCCCGAAAGGCAATATGGACGACGAGTTCGTGAATGGGAAATGGAAGATATATTTATAATACCAAAACGTCAAGCAGAAAATTTAGGCACAGCCGTTGTGCGGGCAACTCGCGTGATGGTAGTAATGAAGGGGGACACGTTAGTGTATAATGCTTCTGCTTTCAAGTTAGCTGAGGGTTCAATGCTTGATGCATTAATTGCACGCTTGCCAGGAGCGAAAATTGATGAGAATGGACAAATTTTCATCAACGGGAAATATGTCAATAGCCTGTTACTCAATGGGAAAGACTTTTTTAAGGGGCAGGCACATGTCGTGTTAAAGAATCTACCTGCTTATACAGTCAATAAGATAAAGTTTTATCAGAAAGAGGCTGATGATGCTTATCTCGTAAAGCGAGATCAAATTGACCGACAAGGTGACCCTTGGGTGCTTGACGTACAGTTGAAAAGAGAATATAGTACAGGGTGGTTAGTTAACGCGGAAGCAGGATTTGGTAGTATGCATCGCTATATAGGTCGTGCTTTTGCTTTGCGTTTTACAGAAGTTTCTCGCTTGATTACTTATGCGGGTAGCAATAATTTAAACAATTCTTCTTCAGCAGACTTAGATGGTACATGGAATTCATTTGAAAAAAATGTAGGGCGAATTGTAAATAAAGCTGGTGGCATAGATTACCTAAAAGAAAATCCACTTCGTCATAGCCAGTTTAGACTGCACTTGTCTGGAACTCATCAATCATATTCTTTGGAGGAATATTCAAACCAAACGCTTTACCTCCTCAATCCTAATGTTTACAAAAGAACCTTTTCACAATCTCAAGACGCTAACTCTAACATCAATGCATACGCTCAACTTCAATATAGGATGAAAAAGATGTTTCTGTTCATGAAATTGGAATCTTCTTATGAAAGGCAAAACAACAAGTCTTTTTCACGCGAGGCGTCTTTTGATGCCCCCCCGAGGAATATAGTTGGGGAGGAGCCCTCGACAGTCTTTACGAAGGTTCTCATGCATATAAATCAAGAAATTCATTTATCAGCAGGTTACAGGATTTGAATACAATAAAACGTGACACGTGGAGTTTCAACTATTTTCTGAATTCAAGCATAGTTTCTCCATTTACAGGTAAGAAAATCGGTCTAAAAATCAATGCTCAGCATAGTAATAGTTGTGCAACTGGTCGGAATGCCTATGATTATGAGAATGAGGGCATCAATACCAATCTGCTTCAGAAACGTCCTGCACACGCCCGAACGAGCAAATTAGAAACAACGATGAGTTATGAACTATTAAGCAAGAATAAATTCCTAATAGAGCTGATATACAACTTTTTCTATGGATATACTAATGACCGTCTTTCTATTTTTGCATTGCAAACTGACACCAATTTTATATCTGCCACCGATTGGGCTATTGCAACTACAGAAGTATTGCAACCAAATTCTTATCGAACGAGCATCCAAAATGTAGAACACGAACCTTTGCTTAAATTATATTGGCGGCTTTCGCCTAAGATGGTAGTTAATATGTCTTACCCTGTGCGGTTTATACATGAAAAAATAAATGATTCCCGTTATGCATTTTATCAAACCAAACGTCGCAACTATGCCACCTTTGAACCAAATATAAACGTTTCCATTCCTGGAATAGGAGAACTCAATTATCATATAAGCAACCGCGCTGCGCCTATAAAGAATCTTTTGGATATAAATGACGACACTCAACCCCTTGTCAACCGTTTGGGTAATTCAATGCTCAAACGACCCGTATCACACCAGATAATGTTTTGGTGGCAACGCATGTTAGGAAAAAATCAGCGCATGATGAACGTATATTATTGGTACAATATTTATGTCAACAAAGTGTCGCTGGGACTGAGCTATGACCATTTGAGTGGAGTTTCAACCATAAAGCCAGATAACGTCAATGGCAATTGGGATATGTCTCTGAGATTCTCACTGTCGCAAGCACTTGACAAGGCACAACGGCTTCGTGCTACCATCGGGCTCGGGGGAAAGTATGTTAATTCTGTAGAACTTATCAACAATGATATGTCTGCAGAACCGAAAAGGAGCAGTGTGCGGAATTTTGAACCAGACATATCAGGGCGTATCAACTACAGCCTCAACAAACTGAACTTAGCCCTCCGTGCTTCTACATCATGGCAGCACATCACAAATACATCAAACGCTGACAACAACATCAACGCATGGAAATATCAAGTTGGTCTTTCTGCACAATGTCCATTGCCATTAAAACTGACATTGAATTCTGAATTATCAGTACGTGGGCGCAGAGGCTACAACTTTAGTGAAATCAATACGGACGAAGTTGTGTTGAATGGGTCATTATCTCGTGCTTTCGGCAAAAAAGATGAGTTCATCGTAAAACTATATGCAGAAGACATTCTTGGCGGTCGAAAGAATGTCAGTACCATTGTAAATGCCCAAGGTCTTACCGAGAAGTGGCAAAACACATTGCCGAGGTATGTCATGCTAAGTATCATGTGGAATTTCCATAAATAACATGAAAAAGCATTTCCCACACTACTTTCAGAGCGAGATGATGGACTGCGGTCCGGCGTGCCTGCGCATGATAGCCAAGCACTACGGACGGCACTATTCGTTGCAGACACTGCGGCGTAAGTGTTTCATCACACGTGAGGGCGTGTCGCTCCTTGGCATCAGCGACGCGGCGGAGAGTATCGGTTTTCGCACCAATGGCGTAAGACTTCGGTTAAATCAACTGGTGGAAGAAGCAAAACTGCCTTGCATTCTTCACTGGAACCAGAACCACTTTGTGGTCTGCTATGATATCAAGACAAACAGAAAAGGCGAACACACTTTCTATATCGCTGACCCAGCCTCACAGTTGCTCAAATATAAACAGGACGAGTTTTGCAAATGCTGGCTGGGCGCATCTGTTTTGTCTGACCAAAAACAAGGAACGGCTTTGCTTTTAGAACCTGGTGTAAACTTCGCCAACACAGAGGACGAACCGGAAAAAAGCACGAAGAAAGATCTGCTTTTCTTCCTTCGTTACCTGTTGCCTTACAAAAGTCAGTTTGCACAGCTGGCCGTAGGAATGCTCTTGGGCAGTGCTTTGCAGATGGCGTTCCCATTGCTCACACAATCCCTTGTCGATGTAGGTATCAACGGAAAGAATTTGGGGTTCATTACACTGGTCCTGATAGCCCAACTTGCTTTGTTTGCTGCGCAATTAGTGGTAGGCTTTATCCGTAGTTGGATTATGCTGCACATCAATACGCGCATTGACATCGCGTTGATTTCCGACTTCTTGATGAAGCTGATGAAATTGCCGTTGAGTTACTTCGACACAAAGATGACAGGTGACATCATGCAGCGCATCGGTGACCACGGACGCATCAAGTCGCTTCTGATGGGCAATTCGTTCAATATCATCTTCTCCATCTTCAACTTCTTCCTGTTTGCCGCCATTTTAGGTTATTATCATCCACTTATTCTCGGCATTTTCCTTGCCGGCAATACGCTCTATGCCATTTGGGTATTGTCGTTCATGCGTTTCCGTCGCGAGCTGGACATCAAACGCTTCAACCAGAGTGCGGGCGAGCAAAGCAAACTTATACAGCTGGTGCAAGGAATGCAGGAAATCAAACTTAACAACTGCGAAAAGCAGAAACGATGGGAATGGGAACACATCCAGGCACGGCTGTTCAAAATCAGCGTGCGCGGAATGTCGCTCGGACAGATACAACAAGCCGGCTCCGTGTTGTTCACGCAAAGTACACAAATCATTATCTCCTTTATTGCAGCAAAAGCGGTGGTTGAGGGAAACATGACACTCGGTATGATGATGTCCATGACCTACATCCTCGGACAGGTTTCTGCGCCAATCGGCGAATTTATCGGCTTCGCACAAGCCGTGCAGGATGCCAAAATCAGCCTTGAACGCCTGAATGAAGTGCACAACCAGAAAGATGAGGAGCAGGACAGCGAAACAAAACTTCATGAATTACCTGCAAATCATGACATACACTTGGAAAACATACGTTTCAGTTATAGTGGTGCAGAACGCGACTACGCCCTCGATGGTGTCTCGCTCACAATTCCAGCCCATAAAGTAACCGCCATTGTCGGAGCCAGTGGTAGTGGCAAAACAACAATCGTAAAATTGCTGCAAGGATTTTATGAACCGTTGCACGGACAGATAAAGATAGGCAACACACCGTTGTCTATGATACACCCCAGAATGTGGCGCAGCCAGGTGGGGTCGGTAATGCAGGAAAGTTTCATTTTCTCAGACACCATTGCCAATAATATTGCAGTGGGTGTGGACGAAATAGACCCTGAACGCCTGAGACATGCAGCACAGGTTGCCAATATAGAAGAATTCATACTTTCGCTCCCGATGGGCTATAGCACCAAGATAGGTATGGAGGGTAACGGCATCAGTGCCGGTCAGCGACAACGCATACTCATAGCGCGGGCGGTCTATAAAAATCCCGAATTTATCTTTCTTGATGAAGCCACCAATTCACTCGACACGGGCAATGAACGCAAAATCATGGAAAATCTGAACGAGTTCTATCGTGGTAAGACTGTCCTTATTGTCGCTCATCGCCTTTCCACGGTAAGAAATGCCGATAAAATCATCGTGATTGACCATGGGAAGGTAGCTGAAGAGGGAACGCATGAAGAGCTCACCGAGAAGAAAGGATTTTATTATGAATTGGTCAGAAATCAGTTGGAACTGAACCGGAAAACGACAAAAGAGAAAGCAAATGGATAGCGAGAAAGATTACATGAAAGGATTGTCTCTTCGCAGTGAGGAGGTGCAAGAAATCATGAGCAAACCGCCTCACTGGACGTTGCGATGGGGATTTTTACAATCGCAATGATTCTTTTGGGGCTGCTTGTCGGAAGCTTTTTCATACGATATGAAGAACAAATGTCTATCGTCGCGGTTGTGGAGAACAACATTCCCATCGTGAACATCACCGTGCCAACAGACGGGACTTTAGAATGTAATTATGTAAAGAATGGAGAAAACATAACCTGTGGCGATACACTTTTTACTTACCATCCCAAAAAGATGAACTCCAAAGAAACCGATGACAGTCTATGTGCTATTCTCAGCCCAACAGACGGCATGATAAGTTTTCCTTATCCACGCACCGCAGGAATGTCGTTGAAGGCAAAATCTCTTTTCATGGATATCGTGCCTGCCAAAATGCAGGATTCTTCTATGCATGCTTACGGATTCCTGTCCGAATCTGATAGAGGCAAGGTAACTGTGGGGCAAACGCTACGTATTCCCATTGATAATGATGTCTTATTGGGCACTGTCGGTGCTATTTCTCCTTTGCCCAACGACAAAGGGCTCTACTATTTTGATATAGCATTGTCACCTAAATCAGAAGAACTTATTATGGATAGAAATACGCTCTTTTATCATAAAGATCTACCTGCTGAAATAATCATTGGAAATTCACGTCTCATATACAAAATCTTCGCTTCGTTTACGAACTGGTAGTTTACAATGTACAGTTACTCACGCTACAGTTGAAGCAGCGTTTCAAGAAAGAGTGTGAAGCACACAGAGTTCGATATATACAAAGACTATTGGAGCTAAAGTCTAATTTACAGATATTTTGTGACACATAGTTAATCATGTATTTCAAGCTATGATTCTGTTTGAGTATCTTTCTTATTCTGCCACTCATCAGCAATTTGCTCCCAGTTAATATTACGTTCCTTGCATCTTGTCCAAACATCCCAATAGTCAGGGTCATCGGATTGTGGACATTGTGATTTCGGCAAAGTTCTCATCTTCACCATGACAGGTAATTCAGATGCCCAACCTAGCAAAACTGCATATTGGGATGGAAGTGATGGCATTTCACGCAGAATGCCCCTCATATTGTCAGGTAATAATCGATGTACTAATTCTTGATCTCGATCATTTGATATTCGGTGTAACAAGAACGAATTGCACTGAGAAAGTACTGTTGGAGATAATTCGGAAGGTCTTTGTGAAGAGAGTACTAATCCCAGACCAAATTTTCTTCCTTCTCGTGCTATCTTTTCAAATACTTTGCAGCATTGGGTGGTGGGACCTGTGTTCTCAGCATCGTCATTATAACGTTTCACGAAATAATGAGCTTCTTCCATAATCAATACAGTAGGTAAGCACTGCTTGTTTAATTTGAGGTAACGTTGTTGAGCCTCAAACACCATACGAGCAATTACAGCAGTTACTATACTTGTGACATCAGACGGGAATAATGACAAATCAATTATTGTTAGCGACTCTTTATTGTCCGCACCAATATAGTTACTTAGCCAATCATTCAAATTAAGGCTCTCGTCATCAATAACTTTCTTGACTCGAACATCTGACAACAAGGTCTTGATTCGAGGCAGTAAAGTAACTACATATTCTGTTGTATTCAGTATTTCTGCATTTGCCTCGATTGAACGTACAAAATTTTCCCCAGTGAAAGGAATGGGACTGTCTTCATCAGTCGGCAAAAACTCTTCTTCCTTACCACCCGCTTGTAAAAACACGTCATATAGAAGCGTTCGTAAATCATTGATTTCAAATCTATTATATGTATAATCTATAAATCCAGAGCCAGATCTCGTACCTTGGAATTCAACTATTTTAGAACTAACAGCGGAAATAGCAGTCTTTAATTCGTTTGAAAAATCATCCGTTGCAACGATTCCCTCACACCATTTCATTAATAAATTATGAAAGCCCATCGTTTTTCCACCACCAATCCAAGGAAGACCATTCTTTATGCTTACATCAAGAGCCGAGATTATTGTTCTTACATAGTTTGACAATTCTCGTTCTTGAGTTTGTTCCTCAAACTGCACTCCACTTCTTACCGACTTTAGAGCATGTACGATAGTGGTTCTATGGGTCTTCGGGGATGCTTTGGTAAAACCACACCATTCATCGGTATTCCAAAACCAAAGTGGGACTTGTAATTGTTTCTTCCCATCCCCTTCTTCCACATTAACCGTGTAGATGTTCGCATTCGCCTTATCTGCAAAAGCCTTGCTGTATTCCCCATTTGGATCTAATACTATAAAGCGGCTGTTAATGGATTCTCCTTCTTTAGCCAATTGTTGTCTAGTACTTTCAAGAGACCACCTTATTAAACCTGCTACAGAACAAGACTTTCCGCTACCAGTATTTCCAAGTATAGCAAGATGTCTTCCAAACAAACGGTCTGGATCAATCATTACTTTTGCATTACCCATAAGTGGGCTTTTACCAATATACACCCTTCGATTCTCTCCTGATTCAATGATAGATTTTAACTGATCTTCCGTTGGTAAGATTACAATATCTCCTACCGATGGGAATGTTTCCAATCCGCGTTTAAACTTATAGCCATTCTCTGTTCCCACAAGTGTTCCTAATGGCTGTAATTCCATTTTTCGTAGTGGAAAAGGCAAATCTATCAAGCCAAAGTCTTGAAAACCGCTACGCTTAGGATATGGGGAGCGTTGTATTGTTATCCATGAAACTTGCCCTACTACAAAGCCTAAATCAATAGGAATCATCACGTATCCGTTTATACGTGGGAAGTTCCGTGGGGTGCCTGTATTAAGAGCTACACTGTCTGGCGATTCTATGTCAAGCAACACTTCAATCCTGTCTGGCGATATAAATTCCACCGTACCAACTCGAAGTGAGGATAACTGTTCAATGGGGGTTGTAATCATATGCTATACGATTGGGGTTGTTGGAGTTGTTGAGGTAGAAGACGAAGGAGTGACGGGCGCGGATGAAACTGAAGATATTGTTGCAGACGCGCTTGAATCAGCACCCATTCTGTGCTGTAACAGTTCTGCCATTCTAATAGTAGTCCTGTCAATAGCAGACTTAGGCAAGTAATCATTAGCCAAATTGGTAATGTCTCCCAAATCTTTACCAATTAGCATAGACATCTGTGCATAATGTGCCGATTCATAGTAAAACTTCAATATACGACCAATTGGATCATCATAAGAAATGACCACTAAGTGTGTTGAAGGTATAGTAAGCATATCATGAATGGCACGGTTGATATGCTCATCTCCGAAACCATATCCGTATGTCACCAATGTGCTATTGGGTCTGCAAATAGCTGCAGCAAAATCACGGAATAACTCTACATAGGGATATTCAGCCGTTTCACGGTCTTTTGCAGAGTTGGGATATATCATCAACTTTAGCGCATCAGAGCCTTTCAGTCCTGGTGCGCTCAAATATGGCCCAATATCATTAGCGCCAAAAGGCAAGCCTACGCGTCTTATTTCACTGCCATTCTGTATCCAGTCAACAGAGCCATGAAGTTTAGTCAGCCTCGCAACACCTTCGAGATAACGTGGTTCTCCTCGTATTCCTGGCGGATTATAGTGGATGTCAAGATTTAATCTTGAAGACCGAAATACTGGCATCATGGTTCCTACAAACCTGTCCATCAAATGTACACCTGCCAATTCTGTTCCAGCCTCAATTAATCTATCATAATTGGTTGTAAATATATTCAGTCTTTCCCTATTTCCTGTGCGACTTGCAAAACTGAGGAGGAAATTAACAAGCACAGAATAAGCGTTTTCCCGTTTATCCTCAACAGCTGTTGCTATTCTATTCTCAGATTTTAGTATAGACATCGCAAATTCTGAGATAATCATATTTAATTCACTTTCCAATGCTGCTGCCTCAGAATCCCTCTTCAAGATTCTTAGCCCACGCAACAAATCATTTGCTGTCCTTATCTGGTCTTCTATATTACCTTTCTCGCGTCCACTCGCTTCTGCAGAAGCCTCTGCGGCCTCTTGAATCTCATCCTTAAATTGGGTGAAAGTAGTTGCTCGCATCGTTGTGCTGCCTGCTGCTCCTGCTAAGAAACTGATAGCATTAGTAATACCAGAACCACAAAGAAGAGATAGATGCTCTGATTGGAATAGAGAAGTCAACCATGGTTCAATACGTTTACGAAACACAGATTTATTTACCTCTCCATTATCATCGGGCAACCATCCACAACTGTCAGCATTCTGCACCTTTCCGTCCTTATCAACGAGAATTAATTCACGGTCATCCCGTGTTTTTATTACATTACCTCCTTCTTTAAGCACCGTTTGGGCTTTTTCTATTTCTAGTTTTATATCCATCATAGACCAAATTGTATAATATTAAATAATACTTTTCTTTAACTTACCTATTCGCTTATTCGGTTAGTTTGTCACAATGTTTGATGGTTTTATGATTTTTTCTTCTGTTTCAAGATTTCCTTCTCTATGTTTGGCAACGAGGCTACGAATTTTTCAAAACGAACCTTGCCCATGCGTTCATAAAGTGCACGGCCCAACTGATAAACCTTTGTCTGTAGCAATTCTGGCATATAGCTGTCGGGATTCGTGTCGGCTTGCTGTGCATTCTCGATGGCATTGAGCATCAGGGGCAGGTACTTGATGTAGTAGTAACCACCTTTTTCTATCTTGTCAAGCGCCTGTTTGGCATCGTGGGCAGTCTTAATACCAAGGTCTGTCAGGTCTGCCCGTTTGTGATAGAGTAGCCATATCTCAATGCTTGGGTTGCTGATGACCAGATGCCAGTTGTCCTTCTGGGCGCAGAAGGCATGAAGTTCCTCTATCTGCTCCTGCGGCCAACGGTCAACGTCGATGACACACCATAAGGAGTCGCCATCATCGGCGCTCAACTGGTTCTCAGCGATGTATGCCTTCACCTTTTCTAGTACTTTCGACGGAGAAGATGCCTTTCTCTTTTCTTGCGGGTTTTCTTCGTCAAAAACCTCTGGCTCAATGATGTCAACCTTGATACGGTCGATGCCGTCGAAAAGTCTGAAGTAGTCTGGCTCACGCTCAGTCCCTTCTGTAGCAATGGCAAATAAGGAATAGTCGCGAACCTTCTCCTGAGGGACGTCCCTCGTATAGCCTCTAACTTTGAATCCCATATCACTCCCAGTTTAATTCGTTGAAACGTGCCAAGAAAGGAATGGCTCCGAAACGGCCATTGAGGTAACCTTTCTCCAAATCAAGATCTGCACGGGGCTTGAATTCGTCGAGCGTGTACAGATGGGTACTCTGCGTCTCGCGGTCTTTCTCTGCAAACCAAATCTCATCGTTGCGGAACACTTTTCCGTCGAGCAGACCTGCATCGTGGGTGGTGAAAATCAGCTGGCCCTTCATGATCTTGTCATTGACAATACGTGAAACTAGTGAACGTACAAGGGTGGGATGCAGGCTGCGGTCCAATTCGTCAATGACGTATGTGCAAGCCTCGCTCTTGACATTCTGAACCATCGGTACAAAGTCGAAAATGCGCTGGGTGCCGTCCGACTCCTCCTTCAGTTCAAAGTCATAAAGGTTGTCGTTGACCTTATGGAGAGCCTTTACACGGCGCACGAAATACTTGTTGCCTTCGCGGCGCATACTGACGGTGAAGGCACCCGTATCGATCATCACTTCTTCTGAACCCTCGGGCGAACGTGAAAGCCTCTTAACAATGCCATCCACGCCCTGCACTAGTTCGGGCCATTCGGAAAAGCTCTGCTTGAACGACTCAATATCCTCGTCCTTTAAGGTAAGCTCGTTGATGCCGAGATCCAAGGCTGAGATAAGGGCTTCAGACTGGGATTTGAATCTTTCGTCGGAATACCTATTATCGAAAATAGAGGTCGAGCGGGTCTCAGGGAAGATGACGTGCAACTTGGTGGTCAACCAAAGGAACGCATCGGTCATCTGATTGTTTTTCACCACATCGTGCTTCGACAGCATCAGTTCGTTGCCCTTCAGCAGATTGTCTTCTAACAAAGAAATCAGCAGTTTATTCTTTGCCTCGTCCTTTTTGTTGCCAGCCAACCTGATGTTGGTCTTACCAGTCTGCGCATCATACTTTCGTTCAAACACGCAAACGGGTTTCTTAACAGTAGAATACAGCCATTCTTCCATACAGAGGTTGCCATGATAACTCACTCCGTATGAATACTGGTCTGACTCGGTGCCAAACTCCACTTCGATGGTTGCAGGCATTTCCGGATCGTTGTACTTGTTGGCATCTCTGAAAGCAGTTGGAGGCAGATTGCCAACAGCAACCATAGCCTGGAGTCGGCCAAGTGCTTTGACTAAACACGACTTTCCAGCGCCATTTGCACCATAAATCAAAGCTGTTCTCAACACACTGGCACCATGGTCTTGACTATGAACATGCCAATACTTCCTGCGGACATTTGATGACGGCAACATATTGAATTCTGTTTCCTGGCCGTATGACTTAAAATTCGTCGTTACAATCCTAATTAGCATAGTAAAACATTTTTGTTTTGCGCAAAGTTGCGAAAAAATCGTCACATAAAACTCGCTCTGCTTCAGTTTTTTTAATAGTTTAACTGTTTTTGCTGAAAATTGTCTTTTTTTGTTTAGTGAGGCATATTATATAGGAAATGGATTGAATTAGTAGCATCTTTTTTCTAAAACTATTTTTAGAGTTACACCCTTAAGGGAGTGTTTCCGAGTTTCTTAGATGTCATTTTGGTGTTGTTGATTGTATCTTTGTGCCTTTTTAAGGAAAAAGTCTTCATAATTCATAAGTTACCAATATAGTTAGAAAAACGTTAAATCTTTATTTAATTCACCCTTTGTGGAATCTTTATTACTACTGTTCTATAATTTAATGCGTAAAATGATTATACAAAACGACTTCATATACTATGGCTACATCTGTTAAAACACTCATTTATGAGTGATTTTTTAGGAACAGCTATACTTTATAACCTTTTCTTGAGTGTTCCTCGAAAGGGGCTGTAACATGAATGGAGTTTGTAATCTCCGCCATTCGGCTAATATCCCTAACGCAATTATATATTACTATGTTGCAATAATGATTTAATATTCAACAAATATTACCGAGCCGTGAGGCTAAGTTTATTCACGCAGACATGTGCATTGCTTATTCTTGGGTTTGTTTCTTGAGTTTGCCATGTTTCCGAAGCGTCGAATAATAGCAAATGCTTGTGGGGATGCTTAACGGCATCCCCTTTTGATTTATAAACTGTCTTTTCCAACCCCACCTAAATAAAGTTCCTTTGCCGTATCAATCAACAACTGATACACTATGGCAAAGGAACTATCTACAATTTTGACCGCCGCCGCCGAAGTGCGCGATGCTTCCGAACGCGGCGAGAACACTGCCACTCGCGTCGGCGGTGTACTGTGTGACCTGCTCGAATACCTCGCCGCCGCAGTCTTGGCAGGGGACATACAGGTCGTCAGCGACGCGGCAGGCACAGGACTTGTCGTAAAACTTCGACAAGCGAACGGTGTGGCGTACAACCAACGCCTGAACCTTCCCGTCGCCAACGCTTCGGTAAACGGACTGCTCACACCCGACCTGCTTGGCAAACTCAATGCCGCCTACAGCACCAGCGGCACCAACCAGACCGCCATCGAGACACGCCGCTTGGAAATCGAAGAACTCACCAAACGGCTCAAAGGCCGCAGCGACTACTCCAACGCCTTCACCGACCCACAAGTATTCCTCGGCGACCTCGACACCATCGAGGAAGTGAACGCCGCCATCGACGCACTCGTTACTTCCGCCGCTTCGCCCGAAACGAAGTACACGGGATATTGCGTCGTCGGTCTGTTAGGCTCACGCTTCGACATACACCAATACGCTCTGCACTTCGCAACGGGCGACTTCGTGCAGTGCGTCAGCGGCTGCGTGAAGATTGCCCCCGATGCCATGAACCTCCAACAACACGGACAATACAACATCGTATTCCGCCGTGTCAGCAACTTCACACCCGACATCTGGAAAGGCATCTCAACACTCATCCCCAATGCCGATGAAATGTACTATGGTCTGCTCGACCCACGCGACAAGATGAAACTCAACAACGTCGTTGACCTCGGCTATGTGACCACCAGCGCGACGGCAGAGAACTGGGCTAAAAACCCTTCATATCTCACAGAGAAGAAACGCCCCACGATATTCCAATACTACGATGCACGCAACGCACAAGTCGGTATGATAATATCGCTTCCTGCCAGCGCAACCACTTTCGGACAGACACTGCTGCTTGGTACTTACATCTATAGACGCACCGTCACAGTGAACGGCACAACCTCCACCGCAACAAGTTGGACTTCTTTATAGCTTATGACCCCCAAGATCAAAAACCAATACACCCTTAAAGTCCCTGTCAGCGACACGGAACTTTTAGACCTCGGCGTGGACGGCATCATGGCCAGCGTCTCCACCGTGGAAGACACTACCAGCGTATTCGACGACTGGAGAATGCAGTTCCGTCCCGTGCCTGGTTATGCAGGCGAAATGTTTGCACCCTTTGGCATAGACAACCAACTACCGTATAAGATACGCGAACTCATCGGCAGCGATGAAGTCACGGCGCAAAACAAGCTCTTTAACGTGCTGACCTGCTACGGTGCAGGCTTGCAACTGCAAGACAGCACTACGAAAGAGCCGACTAAGAACGCCGAAGCCAACAAATTTGCCAGACGAAATGCCCTGTCCTCATTCTACTTGGAACAAATCACCGACATGAAGTATTACTTCTATGCCGTGTGCATTGTCATATTGAGCAAGGACGGCAGCAGGATCAATCGCCTTGTGCATAAGGACGCTTGTTTCTGCCGCCTGCAAAAGGCAGACCGCCAAGGCAGGATAAGACACGTCTATTACGCCAACTGGCAATATAAAAGCCCACAGAAAGGTGAAGTGGAACGCATCTCACTACTAAGAGAACACGACCCAATCGGCGACCTTATGGTCAAGATGGGCAAGGAGGCAGGTATGGACGGCAAGAAGTTCGTCAGGACAAAGGAAAGAAAATTCGCCATCCTGCTAAGATTCCCGACAGTAGGTTGCCAATACTATCCCACGCCATACTACGCCGCCATGTTCAGAGGCGGCAGCTACGACGAGAAACGCCTTATCTCCGCTGCCAAGATAGCCAAGATACGCAATCACGCTTCGGTAAAATACCAAGTCGAAGTAAACCGCGACTATTGGCAGAAGCTGATTTCAGAGGAACGGATAACCGACCCACTGAAACAGCGCGAGCGCATCAAGAAAGAAAAGGAGAACATCCGCGACTTCGTGGCAGGAGTCCACAACAGCGGCAAAGCGTGGATAACCGGCTTCTATATTGACCCGATGGGGCACGAAGTCAGGGACATCCGTGTCGTCAATATAGAGGGCACGAAAGAGGGTGGCGACTATGCCGACGACATCAATGTAGCCGCCAACACACTGTGCTATGCCGACAATACGCACCCCAACCTTGTCGGTGCAGTACCGGGCAAGAGCCAACAGAACAACAGCGGCAGCGACAAGCGGGAATTGTTCACGATGAAGCAGGCAATGGAAACAGCTTTCCATGATCTGCTCCTGCGTCCCCTCGAACTCGTCTGCGAGTTCAACGGTTGGGACGACATCGTGCCCACCGTCCCGATGATTATGCTCACCACCTTAGACCAACACAAAGACGCAGAGCGCATCAATCCCAAACAACAGCAAAAACTATGATAACCAAGTCATACTTTGAAGCCCTCGTGCCGTCCTTCCGCGACTGCGAGGACGAAATCTTCCATTCGATAGAACCCTTCTTGCAGAACATAGCTCAGTCAGTACAAAGCGAGTTTGAACTGACACAGGAACAGACAGAGAGCGAAACAATCGCTCCGCTGTTTTTTGCCTACGTCTGCAAGCGCACGGCATACGAAGCCCTGCCACACCTTGATTTGATACTCACCGCCAACGGCTTTGCCGTAGCCAGTAATCAGAACCTCACGCCAGCCAGCCGCCAGCGCGTCTATGACCTGCGAGAGAGACTGCGCAGGGAAAAGTCAGACGCACGCGATGCACTGATGGCAGAACTTGCTACGAGCGGACTATACGCGCCAAAGACGCTGCTTTGGTCTCCCAAGCTGATACGCAAGTACGGTATCCGCACAAAAGACGGCAACATGGTCTATGAGGAAGAAATGCAACTCGTGCAGACGGACATAGACGCAGCGCAGCACAAGTGCGCCATGATAGTAAGTGAGGAACAAATGGAAGAACTTATATCGTTACAGGAAACGATGTTCTACAATGACCTCACTGACCTTTGCCGCCGTTTCATCGCCTCACACGTCAAGGGCGACTTTCGCCAAATAAGGCTGATGACCAACCATGTGCAGGACTATCTCAATCGCCATGCCGACGACCTCCCCGTGTATAAGTCCAGCTCCAAGTACGAAGCCGACCATTTTGTTTCCTATGAAAACAAAAGAGAAGACCCGACCTACTTTTTCGGATAGTACCGAAAAGACAAAGCTCATTCCCAACGCGATTGAAGTTTTCGTGCCAGCGAGTTGGCAGGAACTGACGGACAAACAACTGCGGTTTGTCTATCGCCTGTTGGGAGAGGATATACCCGCCGAGCGGGTGATGCTCTATGCTTTCCTGCGCTTTGCAGGACTGCATATCATTCGCAAGGAGCGAGAGGGCGTATATATCATACGCAAGGGACATTCGCTCTACGCCGTGAGCGAGAGCGACCTTATCTGTGGCGCAATGCAGCTTGATTATATCGGCCAGCCATCGACGTTCCCCTTACGGGTAGAAGCATTTAACGGTCATCTGGCTGTCAATCCCGACCTGAGAGAGTTTCCCTTCGGGCACTATCTGCAAATCGAGGCTTATTACCAAGCTGTCTTGCGTAATAAGTCTGAACAGCTGCGTTCGCAGTCAGCCCGCCACGCGGAGTGTGGCGAAGGCTGGAGCGAACAATTAAGCAGCAGTGAAGAATTACTTTGCTTCACGGAGATAGCCGCCTTGTTATATCCGGGCTTCAAAGGAATCCCAAACAAGACGCTACAATACAACCTGCTTGCCTGGCTATTCGGTGTAAAGCATCTGTTTGCTTCCGAGTTCCCCGACCTTTTCCGTCCTGTAGTAGGGAACAAGGACGGTGAAAACGACTGGCTGGATATGAAAGCCATTACGGAAGCCGAAATCAGAGCCTTGAACGGTGGCGACATCACCAAGACCGAAGCCGTCCTCGCAGCCGACACCTGGGGCGCACTAGCAGAACTTAATGCAAAGGCAAAGGAAGCAAAAGAGTTAGATAGAATTAGAAACAAATGAAAAACCGCACGCGGAAATCCGCCCACGTTTGCAAAACCACTGTGCGCCCCCATATCGCTTGTAATATACAAAGCTCGCAAAGACACAACCGAGAGTATTTATTCCTGTACCTTCAATCCACCGCTGATTTCGGTACGGTATAAAGTGTTCAGGGAGTGCCATTTATAAATAAAACGCACACTTGTTTTACCCCGACCACCACCCCTAAAGATAACAATATGGACGCAACAACATTATTTGATTTTCACACTTACCTCTACGAGCTAACAGAGAAAAACAAACTGGCAAGGGAACACGACTTTTACCCTTGCTCTTGCAGCGGCATCGGCTATTTGGAAGAGATGCTTGCTTCCAGCCGAAGCCACAAAGCCTTTGTCTGCGTCTCCGACGTGTCGGAAGACTGCACCCAAAGGCACAGCGGCGGATGGTTCAAACGGAGAGTTTTCACCGTATTTATCCTTAGTAGATACAACATAAGGAGTACAGCCGACTACAACGAGAAGCTCTCTTTGTGTAGGGAACTGTTCCGCCAGTTGCACAGTCGCTTTCTCATAGATGAGCACGACTTGCAAAACGAACTCGCCTACTTGGATGTGGAAAATATCCGAAGCAGGGAGTTGGGCGGTCAGTTCCTTAACGGCTGCACGGGTCTTTACTTTATGCTCTCTATTGACGAGCCAATCGATTTACAATACAACCGCGATGAGTGGAAGCAAGAGTAACAGCCAAAAGCAGCACCTAATTAGCACCTACTCCAAGGAGTGGTATGCAAAGATGGTTGAAATCTGGCGCGACCGCTTGGACGCGATGGGCATCCACGATACGGGCGCGTTGCGTTCCTCCGTACATAAAGGCACATTCAACATCTCCGATGCAGGCGGAGCAATGACGTTCCTCTATCTCACCTACGGCATCTATGTCGATTTGGGCGTAGGCAACGGCTATCGTCGGGGCAACGGCGGCGACCTAAAGTTCCTCGACCCCGTCTATCGCCACGAACACCATAAGGGTCAGCCACGGAAACGTCGTCCTTGGTTCAATGTGTCGTGGTTCATCTCCGTGCAGGTCTTGAAAGAGAAACTCGGTGAACTTATTGGAGAGGAGTTTAGCGGTCTTTTCGATAATCTCACACGCCGCGAACGCGGTTGAGCCGTAAGTGCCGACGGCAGTAATTACCCGTGCTTTTGTTATATAAGGCTGGTGGCAATCTCGCTTCCGGCCTTTCTTCGTATATAGGAATCACGTTTCAAGTCCGTGCTTTGACACATCGGTCTGTTTGTATCGGTGTTTTTCTGGCGCAAAGTTACGGGGCGGAGCGTTTGGCAAGGGTTTCCATAAAAATTGAAGACTACGCATAAATTTTGACGGACATCCTCCCTTGTCCGCTATACGCTCTTGTTGCCCTCGTTCCGAAGCACCATAAAATTCACTGCTAATTCAAACAGCACAATGTTTAACATCAAAACACTTACCACAATGAAACGCAAGTATTCAGAAGAAGAAAGACAGGAGCAGATGATGCTTCACAAACATTTCTCACGCACGGGCAATCCAGCCCTTTACGTCGGTACCTACGCCAAGTACAACAGCGGCTCGCTGTATGGCATGTGGGTTGACCTCGCCACCTTCTCCAATTATCAAGAGTTCATCGAGTTCTGCCGCCTGCTCCATTGGGACGAACGCGACCCCGAACTGATGTACCAGGACTTCGAGGGCTTCCCCGAAGAATGGTATTCCGAGTGTGGCATAGGCGAGGAGACCTTCGACCTCATTGTCGAGTACGCTTCGCTTTCCGACGAAGACAAAGAAATGGTCGATGCCTACGCCACCTGTACAGGTGAACACGACATAGACGCCGCCCGCGACAACCACTGCGGACAGTGGGATAGTGAGGAAGACTTCGCCTGGCATATCTTCGATGAGTTCCACGCTTCACTGATACCCGTATCGATGCACCAATACTTCAACATCGAGCGGTTCGCCAGCGACCTTTTCGATTTCGACTACTACTTTGAAAACGGACACGTTTTCTTTAGGTAGTCCTTAAAGGTGCTGCATCAAGTGTTAAACCGCTGTCATTTGACGGCGGTTTTTCTAAATTTTATTTATAATTTTGCTCATACAATAATAACATATAAAACGTTTAATTATGATATTATCAAAGCAGACAATTAAAGAAACTTACAAGTCGAATCGTTTTTGGCTTATTATGGCTGTAGTAGGGATCTGGTGTCAATTATTTTACACCATCTATCAGAACAGTTTACAAACAAATGATGTTTATGTTAGTGGAGGTTCTATTGATGTTGATGGTACCGTTAATGTTCGAGGTTCTGTAGATGTGGATAATACTGTAGATGTAGATCTTAGAGCTATCAACGGATATAGGAATTGCTTTTACAACAATTATTCAAAACACCCCAATGACTATTATAGACTTCCTGTAATAGTTAATTAGACGCATCTATGTCTTTTACCACCCCCATAAAAGCGTGTTACTTTGCAACAAACCGAAAGTAACACACTTTTCTTATGACCTCCACCGAAATCAAGACCATTGAACTCATTGTGAACTCAGAGCAGGCGAATAAACGCTTAGACGACCTCAGCCGTCGCCTGACCACGCTCAAACAGAAAAGGGAAGAAGCCTTGAACAAAGGCGACAGCAAAGGCCTGCAAATCTACACCCGTGAGATTCAGAAATTGGAGCGCGAGATACGCAACACCGAATCCCGCGCCAACATGATGTCAGCAGCCCTGAAGAACCTCGACAAGTCGTCTCCCAATGAACTCAAGCGCACCCTGCGCGAACTCCAGAAAGAACTGTCCTCCGGCAAAGTCGCTCGCGGTAGCAAGGAGTGGAATACACTCACCAAGAGCATCCGTGAGACCAAAACCGCCCTCAACGCTGTGAACGCTGAAATGAAAGCCGTCAAGAACGTCGGCTTCCTTGACCGCGTGGCGGAGTGGAACAGCAAGTGGATGGGCTTCATTCTCAACCTGCAGGCAGGTCTGCAAATCATCACCGGACTGCGACACATGATGCAAGGACTTGTCGCCGACTTCGCCCAGATGGAGGAACAACTCGCCAACACCAGGAAGTACACCGGCATGACCGCCGAACAAGTCGGACAGCTCAACGACGCTTTCAAGAAGATGGACACCCGAACCAGCCGCGAACAACTCAACGAACTCGCTCAGGAAGCCGGACGCTTGGGCAAGACCTCGATGGAAGACGTACAAGGCTACGTCGAAGCCGCTGACATCATCAACGTCGCCCTCGTTGATTTAGGCGACGGAGCTACACAGACCATCGCCAAACTCACCAACATCTTCGGTGTGGAACAACTACTCGGCACCAAAGACGCGATGCTCGCCGTAGGCTCTACGGTAAACGTCCTCTCCCAGAACTGTACCGCCAGCAAGCCCTACCTCGTGGAGTTCGCACAAAGAATGGCAGGCGTAGGCGCACAAGCCGGCATGACCATCCCCGAAATCCTCGCTTTCGGTGCCACCCTCGACGCCAACGGACAAAAGGTAGAAATGTCCGCATCCGCCATCGGCAAACTCACGATGAACCTTTTCCAAAAGCCTGCCGAGATTGCCAAGCAGGTAGGGCTTGACGTGGAAAATTTCACCGAAACCCTCAAACGAAGCACCAACGAGGGCTTGATGATGTTCTTGGAACGCATCAACCAATTAGGCGACAAAGACGGCTTGGCAGTCCTTGCCCCCATGTTCAAGGACTTGGGCATGGACGGCGTAAGAATGTCGCAAGTCTTAGCCACCCTTGCCAAACACCTCGATATGGTCAAGTGGGAACAGCAGGAAGCCAACAAAGCCTTCCGAGAAGCAAGCAGTGCTACAAACGAATACAATATCTTCAACACAACAGCCCAGGCAAAGTTAGACAAGGCAAGGAAAGCCGTCACGGAAATGCGCGTGGAACTCGGCGAGAAACTCATGCCCGTAGCTGCTCACATGCTCAATGTCACGACCGCATTTCTCAGAATACTCAGTACCACCATCACCTTTGTCGGCAGACACAAGACCGCCATACTGACACTCACAGCCGCTATCGTAGCCTATACGATAGCCGCCAACGCTGCTGCCATTGCCACCAAAGCCAAAGCAGCAGCCATCACCATAGCCAACACGGTAACCAAAGCTTATACCGTGACCGTCAATACCTTGAAAGCAGCCTACATCGCCCTGCAACTCGTCATGGCGAAACTGCAAGGCAACTGGCCACGGCAGTCGGCACTCATGCTCGACTTAAAGAAAGTCGGCGCATCCCTCGCCAGCGGCTGGGGCGCACTGATAGCCATCGGCATCACGCTCGGCAGCACCCTCTATAACCTCACCAAGAACTACATCGACAAACGCAGAGAAATGGAAAGGGTACGCAGAGAACAGGAAAACTATCGCCACGCCACCGCCGCCATCATTGACGTACAGAAAAAAGCCCAGCAGAGTTACTACACCGAAAAGCAACGCTTAGAACAACTGCGAAAAATCGTCAAGGACAACACCAAGAGCCTTGACGAACGCAAGAAAGCTATTGTAGAGATACAAAGAGTCGTCCCCAACTATCTTGCTTCGCTCAGCAACGAGGGACGGCTGCACGAAAAGAACGCCAAAGCCATCTACGACTACTTAGACGCCCTGAAGAAAAAAGCCATCGCCGAAGCCCTCTACCAAAAATTGGTGGAGAGCATGAGCAAGAAAGCCGATGCCGACATGGCCGCAGACAGCTGGGAACGCGGCATCAACTACCGCAAGGGACAGATACGCATCGCCGAGCAAGGCGCACAAAAGTCCGCCGACTACACCGAAAGCGTCACGGGCGGCTGGACGGCGGGCTTTACGGAAAGCTCTGTCGCACGCCTTGGTACAGGACAGTTGAACAAAGCCGAACTGCAACGCCAGCAAGACATCCTAAAATACGACGAACAACGCCGAGACTTCTGGAAACAAAAATCCGCAGACGAAGACGCTTTCCAGCAATCTTTGTTTGCCTATGCCAAGAAACAAGGCGTATCGGCACAGCTCGAAGCCCTCATCGCCAGCGGTGGAAAGACCACCAATATCAACGACCCCGGCTTCGGTGCTGCACCTGGCACAGCAGGCGGTGGCGCAGGGGCAACGGGAACAGGCAGCAGCGGCGGCGGAAGAACTGGCAAAAGCGGCAGGGGAGGAACCACCAACACCACCGACCCCAAGAAAGCCGCCATGGAACAGTATGAGCGCGAAGCCCTCGCCAAACGGCTCTACAACGAGATGCAATACCAAGTCGGCTTGATAGATGCAAGGGAATACCAGAAGAAAATGCTGGAGATAGAAGATGAATACCTACAAAACGCACAGAAACTCTACGAGCAGGACAGCGAAGATTGGAACTTGCTCCAGCAGAAACGCTACGACAACAGCCGTACCTTGAAGAAACTGGAGGACGAATGGGAACTCCAGGACATTGCACGGCAGGAAGTGGAAGAACAACGTGCCTTGCAGGACAAATACCTCGCTAATCAAATTACAGAACAGCAGTACGAGGAAGAATTCCTGCGCATCAAGCTCGACTACGCCCAGCGGCGTGCCGACTACACCCGTGACGCGATGAGCGAAGACGCGGTGAAGTATGCCGCTGCCTTAGAGGAAGAACAATACCGCCAGCGTTTAGACCGACAAAAGAAATTCCTCCAGCAGGCACAGCAGCTGCAGCAGGAATACTTCAAAAAGAGCCTTGACGAACAAGAAAAGGACGAACTCGCTTTGCTTGACCGCCTTATCGAAGCCGGTGTCATCGCCAAGGAAAAGGAAGAAGCCTATAAAGCCGAGATACAAAAGAAATATGCCGACCTCAGACTAAAGGCAGAACAGGCCGCAGAGGAAGAAGCCAAGAAGAAAAAGAAAGAGGAAGATGAAAAGAAAGGCAAGATAGACGACCCACTGAGTGGTAGCAGTTCTGCCCTCGACGAGTGGTCATCCACCTTCGTGACCATGATGGAGAATCTCAACTCCATGCAGCAGAAACTCAAAGACGGCGAAGCCGGCTGGAAAGACTACGCCGCCGTTGCCACGGCAAGCCTTGGTATGATTTCCGCCATAGCGTCATCTTTCGCCAACCTGTACCAGGCAGAGCAAAGGGGAGAGGAACAAACTATCGAGCAGAAGTACGACAAGGAAATAGAAAAAGCAGGTCAGAACACCAAGAAAGGCAAGAAACTCGAAGAAGAAAAACAGAAGGAACTTGCCAAGATAAAGAACAAGTACAACAGCAAGGCTATGGCTATGGAGATAGCGCAGGCAACAGCTAGCACCGCCATGGCCGCCATCAACGCTTACGCCAGTGCTGCAGAGATACCCCTTATAGGGCATATCGTCGCACCCATCGCCGCAGGACTTGCACTTGCCGCAGGCGCAGTGCAGATAGCCTCCATCAAGAAACAACATGCCGCACAAGCGAGCGGCTACTATGCTGGCGGCTTTACCAGCGGCAGGAACTACCGCAAGAAAGCCGGTATCGTTCACGAGGGCGAGTTCGTGGCAAACCACGAAGCCGTGAACAATCCGCAGTTGCTGCCCGTGCTACAACTCATAGACACCGCCCAGAAGAACAACACCGTCGCAAGGCTGACGGCAGAAGACGTGAGCCGCACGCTGCCCGGCAACCCCTTGTCGATAGTGTCCTCACCTATATCCCTCTCCGAAAAATCTTCAAGGGATATAGCGACAGCCGTTCCGACCTTTGCTTCTAACAACGAGACTTCGGGGAACGTCACGGGCACTACTGACACACGCACAGCGGCAGCGTTGGAACGCCTCACGGAGCGTTTGGAACAGCCCATAGAAACATTTGTTACTATAGACGGCCCAAACGGACTGCACAGGCAATACAGCAAATACCAGAAGATGTTAAATAGAAAATAACCATAAAAGGTAATTTCCTTATCCATGCTCCAAATCTACATCAATAACCAGCAAGCCGTCTTAAAGACAGGCACGCAAATCAAGTTCACCCGTGAAAATCCCTTCTTCTCCGAAGCAGGCGACTACACTCTTGACGTGACTTTTCCGCTTTCGGGCTGTGCCCAAAACCAAAAGATCTTCGGTGCGGTACACCGTCCCGAAGCGTCACGCAAGGCATTGCTGCAACGCTCCTTCACGTTTCGATTGCAGGCAGGGCTTTTCTCCCTGTCAGGCAAAGCCGCCGTGACGGGTGTCACGCAAGAAGAAATAAAACTCCAGCTGCTTGCAGGCAAGTCTGCCTTCAACTTCGACAGCACGGACACCGACAGCGGCGAGGAAGTCTATATCGACGAACTGCCACTCGGACTAATGACGCAGCGCATCTACGATAAACTTAGCGAATGGACGGCAGACCACATGCAGGAATACCTCGACAGCTTCAGCAGTTCCGGCTGGCTGTACGGTAAGGACAATCTTATTCCCTCCGTACTGTTCTCCAAAGTCCTTACTCCAGCAGAACGCAGTCAGTTCATGTTCGGCGACAGCGACCATACCGACTGCGTGTTCTTTCCTATCTACTCGCAGGAGGACGAAGCATGGAGCAACTGGCTCGACTATCGCTATTGGGGTGATGACATCTACATGGGCGACAACGCCAATCCGCGCCATACTTGGCGCAGGGATATGGAAACGTACTTCTTCCGGCTGAAAGCTGGAAAGTCGTTTCCGCTGCCGCACAGCCAGCCGCCTGGAGCATACCTGTTCCAGCAGCTTACTGTGCAGAACGGCGAATGGGTGACGGACGATTTCTCCGTCGCACCGCAGCCATACCTTTGCTTCGTGGTGGAGCGCATCTTAGCCGCTTTGGGCTACACGCTCAATCCCGCCGACAATGCCCTGAGAAAAGGCGCGTTCAAGAACGTCTTTATTGCCAATGCAAGAAACACGCAACAGCTTGCCGCCATCCTGCCGCACTGGACGGTCAAGCAGTTCTTTGAGAACCTGCAGAAGTTCTTGAACGTGATGATAGTCGTAGAGGGAACAGGCGTCAAGGTGGAAAGCCGTAACACAGCCTACCAGAGCGGCACGCCCGTAGTGCTGCGCTCCGTCTCGGACGAGCAGAGCACAGACCTCGACGAGGATGGAGACAGCAAAGACCCCACGGCAGGCAACGTGGGCTACGACTTCCCCGACGCGATGACCGCCAAGAACAACCTCGGCGAGAGATACGAACAGGTGGAAGTGCGACGCTTCAACTCATATGCGGAGATACAGGCTGACTTCGCTTCCCTTGACCAGACCGCCAAGTCGGAGAGTAACATACTCTACATCGACATGAGTACCGGCGAGCGGTACTACATCGCCTACACGCCGCAGCCCACCGAGCAGGATATATGGGCAGGCGCATACGAGCTGAAGACCATCGACCTTATGGGACCACTGTGGAGAACCAGCAGCGGCAAGATAGACAACGAACTGAAATTCGTGCCGTGCCGTATGACTGACTACACACCCACTTTCCGCACTAAAATGGAATGGGGCGACGCCGTGAACAAATATGTTCCGCAGTCGCAGCCATACCCGTTGCACCCCGAAAACGTGGACTTGGACGGCGGTCAGTACGGCGGCTTCCATATCCCGTACCTCGTAACCAGCGATACACGCGAGAGTTTCATCGAGACGAAGCTCAACCTCAGTCAGGAAGTGATGCGCGTAGCAGGGGAGGAAGACGAGGAAACGCAGGAAGCCACTGGCAAGCGCGACGTGATAGAACTTGCCTTCAACGCTGATGCCGAGCACATGTTTGTCTATGAACAGACATACCAGCCCTTGGCAAACTATCCTGGTACTATCAACGTGCGCTTGTCCTATCCCGTAGGCGTGCCGTACTACGCCGACCGCTTCGGGAACTGGAAGGACGAGGGCGAATACCTCTTTGTCATACGCAACCGAACAGGGCAGGTGGCGCAGGAACTCGATGCGCTCTCACTCGACATCGACACGCGCTCCGTCACGCAGTTTCAGTTCACGGACAATCTTTTCGACCCTGCGGCTGTCGTGATTGTCCGAGGACGCAAGTACGTCTGTCAGAAACTCGAAGTGACGATAGACGAGCGCGGCCTGCAGCCAATGAAGCGCGGCTACTTCTACGAACTTGGGTAGAAGCAGCCGCGCTATACAATATTATAAATATGCTCACATCATCATACGAGCAAGGTTCTGTGCCTGGTCATGCACTGAGTTCTTTAGAATTTTCGCGTAAATCTGCGTCGTCTTGATGTTTTTGTGTCCGAGCATCCTTGCCACTTTGTCTATCGGCACATTGTACGATAAGGCAACGGTGGCAAAGGTGTGACGGGCAATATGAAAAGATATTCTTTTCTTGATGCCCAGCTGTTTTTCCAAAACGTGCAGGTACATATTCAATTTCTGATTGCTTATAATAGGAAGCTTGAAATCATACTTTTTCAGTACTTCCATGGCAGGGGGTAGGATAGGGGTATAGAAATTGCTGCCCGTCTTGGTACGTTTGCCGTCGATGAAAAACATTTTGTCTTGCTGCTCCGTCATGGTCTCGAAGTCGAAACTCATTACGTCGATGTACGCAAGCCCAGTGTAAGCCGCGAAGATGAAAAGGTCACGCACCCTATCGAGATACTTATCCGTTATTTTCGCATCGCGCAGCACGACGAGTTCATCCTCCAACAATGGTTTGCGCTCCTTATTCTTGCCGCGCTTTATCTTTACGCTAAGATAAGGATCGCGGCTAATCATTTCTTTTTGGAACGCAAACATGATGTAATGATGCAGGCGTTTGTGGTAATTGTCTATCGTCGCGCTTCCAAAAGGCTCGCCGTTAGGCTTTCTTTTGGCGCGAAGATACAAATCGTAGTCCTTGATGTTGGAGGGAGTGAGGTCGGCAAACGTCTTTAGCTTGCCAAAAGCTTCTACATCACGCAGGGAAACAAGACGCTGACGCTTTGTCTCGTGGTCGATGTTCTCCTTGTTTATGCAATCAAGCATAAAGTCAATAAACGAACCTTGTTCTGTTTCTTTTTCTTCAATTTCCTTTTTCGCCTTTCCTTCTATATGCGAAAGGAATTTCTCTACTGTCATTTCCTCACCGAGAAAGCGCATAGAGGAAATGATTTTTTCATAATTGGCTACAATACTTTTCAGTTCATTACTTTCTGAAAAGTAGTTCCATTCAACGGCAGTACATTCCTTAATTTTAATGTACTTCCTAACACCAGGCGCAAGTCTAACATGGATTTCGACATTGCTTACGCCTCTGCGATTCAAGTCTTTGCGTCTGTCAAAGACTACAGTGCAAGATTTTTTTTCTTTCATTCTACTGCTTTTTTTTGCGCAGCAAAACCGATTTTTCCGTGTAGCCGATTTTATTCTTGACCCATTTTCGTGTAGCCGATTGGAAAATGTAGCCGATTTGTGTAGCCAAAATGAATGTTTTTTGTCGGCGTTTGTCGGTCTTTGTCGGTTTTTGCATTGCAGTTAGACAATCTTTGACTAACTGGCAGTAGTCTGAAAATTAAGAAGTTAGCAACGTAAGCACCTCGTTTTGAGGGAAAAAGAAAATGGGAGTGTTGTGACTCCCATTTCTTAGGTTCGCGGTGCGTACGGGACTTGAACCCGTGACCTCCTGCGTGACAGGCAGGCATTCTAACCAGACTGAACTAACGCACCATTGTCTCATTAGCGACTGCAAAAGTAGGGTAATATTTTTATTCTTCCAAATTTTTTTTGATTTTTTTCGATTTTTTTATCGTTTTTATACTTTTCGGGCTTTTTGAAAGCAATGAGGAGTGGTCTTTGCTTATTGTCCAAGTATGATATTTATCAATGATACGACGTCGCTTACGTTGACAGTGCCGTCATGGTTTACGTCGCCGTCTATAGAAGACGAGGCGCTGATAATTTCTGGAGCATCGCCGTTGGTGTTGTCATACTGTAGGTATGCATTGTTGGCAGCCATGTCGATGCCTGATGAGGGTACTCTCACAAACGCTGTCATTGATTCGCCGCCGCCCGCGAGGATATAGTTCGCCATGTTGCTGTCGCTATGCTTCAAAGATGTTGCGGAGAGTACACCTATGAGGCAATTTTCGGCGGGTGCTGCTGCGTAGTCGGCATAGGGAATAGAGGAAGTGTTGCCAGATGTGCCTTTGACTATAAAGCCTACACCTGCAGGAACCTTCGTTATTCGGGTTAAGGTGGCGGTGTTGCCGTCGAAACTACTTACCACGTATGCTTCAACGTCAGATGACGTAAAGTCGAGAATATAAGGACTGCAGAATGTGCGATAAGTGGAGTTGAAAAAGATACTCTCATTAAGATCCTTTTCTACAATATTAAAGTTACTCCACGGCGAATATTCATAAGATGACATGCAGGATGTAGGAACGTAAAGTGTTGCGCCCGATACACCATAGAACACGTTATTTCCCGTTTCTGGTGCGCTCCGCATAAGGCTGTGTATCTCTTTAAGATTGTTGCATCTGTAGAACACGCCCTGTCCCAAGCGTGTCAGTGTGGATGGCAGGCCAATGGCTGTGAGCCCGGTGCAATTGTAGAATGCGTTTTTTTCTATTGTCTCCACTCCTTCCGGGATGGAAACAGATGTCATGCCTGTACAGCCAGAGAAGCAACTGCCTGCGATGGCCTTAATGCCTTCAGGGATGACTATAGCGCTTTTCTCGGGCATAGTGCCAAAGTATTGGTAGGCAACTGACCCTAAACATGCTAACCCGTCCGGTTGACTATTGCTCCATGCAGTGCCTTCAAATGCATGCATGCCGCACTTTGTTACAGAAGTGGGTACGCTGATGCTACTCAAACGTGTGCATCCCGAAAAGGCTTCCGTGGCTATTGTTTCGAGGCCTTCAGGGAGTGTTATCGATGTGAGGGTAGTGCAACCGAAGAAGGCATTATCCATGATTTCAGTGAGTCCCGTACCATTGAAAGTTACGGATGCGAGTTTTGAACAGCCGTAGAAAGCATTAGGACCAATATGGTAAACATTGGCGGGGATGCTGACACTCGTTACGTTAGGACAACCATAAAAAGCGTCTTCCAGAATACTTACAACCTTATAAGTCAAGTTGTTGTATTTGATGGTATTGGGAATGTTTACTGTGCCGCTGTATTCTCCAGAGACACTATTGTATGCTGAGCCGCTGTATGTAACCTCAACTGAGCGTGCGTATGCGCTCGTTGAAAGGATGTTGTAATATATGGTTACGCCGTCGCTATTTGCAAGGGCTATGTCATGTGCACTGGCAGGAATTGCAAGCAAACTGAAAATGAAGGGTAAAAGTTTCTTTCTCATCTTCTTTATAATAATTTTCTATCTAGGTTTGTAAGAATATTATTCAATGCTGCAAATTTAGAGAAAAAAAACAAAGTTTCCATGTTTGCTAAAATAATTAGTCTTATTTTTCGTTCGAACGTCCAAGAATACGCGTCTTTTTTGCTACTTTTGCACGCAAAAATTTTTGAGTTATGGCATCAGATAAGATTATATTGACGGGCGACAGACCCACAGGTCGCCTCCACATCGGACATTATGTAGGCTCACTGCGTCGCCGCGTGCAGATACAGGACGAGGGCGACTACAAGCGCATGTACGTGTTCATTGCCGATGCTCAGGCATTGACCGACAATGTTGACAACCCTGAAAAGGTGCGGCAGAACCTCATCGAAGTGGCACTCGACTATCTTTCCGTAGGGCTTGATCCAGAGAAGACCGTCATTTATGTACAGTCGCAGATACCTGAATTGTGCGAACTGACTTTCTATTTCATGAATATGGTTACCGTAAGTCGTCTGCAGCGTAACCCCACGGTTAAGACGGAGATTCAGATGCGCGGTTTCAGTGGAGAGAGTATTCCGGTGGGTTTCTTTACGTACCCCATAAGTCAGGCTGCAGACATCACAGCCTTTGATGCCACTCATGTGCCGGTTGGCGAAGACCAGAAGCCGATGTTGGAGCAGACCTGCGAAATTGTGCGGAGGTTCAATAATATCTATGGCGAAGGCACTCTTACAGAACCCAAAATCGTTCTGCCCGACAATGCAGCCTGTCTGCGCTTGCCCGGAACGGACGGAAAGGCGAAGATGAGTAAAAGCCTTGGAAACTGCATCTATCTGAGCGACACGGCGCAGGAGTTGAAGAAGAAGGTGATGTCGATGTATACCGACCCGCTCCATATTCATGTGGAAGACCCCGGACACATTGAGGGCAATACGGTATTCACTTATCTTGACGCTTTCAGTCGTCCTGATCATTTCGCAGAGTATTGGCCAGAATATCAGAATCTTGATGAGCTCAAAGAACACTATCAACGTGGAGGTCTTGGCGACATGAAGGTAAAGAAATTTCTCAACAAGATTCTTGAGGAGACATTGGCTCCCGTTCGTGAACGACGCAAGGAATACGAACAAGATATTCCTGCTGTTTATGAAATGCTGCGAAAGGGTAGCGAAACAGCGCGCGAAGCCGCTGCTGCAACGCTTGACCGTGTGCGCCATGCCATGAAGATAGATTATTTTGATGATGCTCAACTCATAGCCGAACAGGCAAAAGCATTTAGTCAGAAGTAAGGAAAACAACAGAAACTCAGAGCCCCTTGCCATTCCACACAAAGAGAAAGGCAGGGGCTAATTTATTCTTATTCTCCATGAAAAAGTGTGCCATCCTGATATTTGTGTTTCTTACAACATTTTTGTGCATAACGTTGCCTTGCCATGCACAGCGCCTGAATGTCATGTCCTTCAATATTCGCTATCAGAACAAACAAGATGGCAATAACGCCTGGGTATATCGCAAAGATAATGTGGTGTATTTCCTTAACGAACACCATCCCGACGTATTCGGATTGCAAGAAGTGCTTGATGAGCAATACATCTTTCTGTGCAACAATCTTTCTGACTATGCCGCAGTGGGAGTTGGACGTGATGATGGTATGCGCAAAGGCGAATATATGCCCGTTTTCTTTCTTAAAAACCGTTATAAACTTATAGACAGTGGAACCTTTTGGCTTAGTGAAACACCCAACGAAGTGAGCAGAGGCTGGGATGCAGCCTGCAATCGTATTTGTACGTGGGTAATCCTGAAACATCGTAAAAGTGGTAAGCGTTTCCTCTTTGCCTGCACGCATCTTGACCATAAAGGGAAAACATCGCGTTCTAATGCAGCAATTTTGATAAAACAGCGTCTTGAATCTATAAGTTCCGGATTACCAATAGTTCTTGTTGGCGATTTCAATGTGTCGGAAAAGAGTGAGGTGTACGAAACAATGTGCAGCAAACCCTATGCTTTTAAT
The DNA here is from genome assembly GCF_003265305.2 of Pseudoprevotella muciniphila. Lineage (NCBI taxonomy): Bacteria > Pseudomonadati > Bacteroidota > Bacteroidia > Bacteroidales > Prevotellaceae > Pseudoprevotella > Pseudoprevotella muciniphila. Next base: position 2,458,776 of record NZ_CP033459.1, read on the forward strand.
GATACATGGAAGGTGGCTCAAAAATGTGAAGGTTTGACTTACACTTTCAATGGATTTGGAAAATATGATGCCACGAACGGCAATAAGATTGATTATATATTTGTTTCGCCAGGCATGAAGATAAAAAATGCGACCATCTTCGACTCACACATCGCAGAAGGTCGTTATCTTTCCGACCATAATGCAATATGGGCGGAGATAGAAGAGTATTGAAAAACTGTAAAAGACTTATTTCGTCTTGGGCAATTTAGTCCATTTTATTTTTGAAAAGTCTTGTGCCGTGAAACGGTCAAAGTAGGGCTTTCCTTCAGCCTCGGACACATCATCTCCGTCAATGCTATAACCGGAGTCCATTTCTTCGGTCTCGATGTTGTATTCGTCCATCTTTTCTATTCGTTTGCCCATCTTGCTGTCTTCGATGAGCGTAATGGCAGAATAGAACGCACCTGTACCGGCTCCTCCACTCGTCATTACAGCACCATCTGAAACAGAGATATGAAACTTGAAATCCTCTGCACAGACAAGGGTTATTTCATCGCCGCCAATGGTAAATATCGCGCCATCCTCATTATTGTCGTTGCGCAACCATATTTCAGGTGTTCCATCCTGGTCTATGTCAATAAGGGCATATTTCGTAGGGTCCTTCACGATGTCCGACATGGCTTCAGCACGATAAATCTCAATCATTTCTGCAGCATGTCCTTTCCAAAACGCTTTGAAATTGAAGGCCTTTTGTGCGCTTACAGTTTGCACCAGAAACCCAACAGACAATAGCACTAATAGTTTCTTCATAGTTGTATCATTATGCCTTAAAGAACTAATCTTAAACCCAGTCCGCGATGTTTGGTGGAGGGGGGTAGGTTGTTGCGCAAGGTAAGACGTGCGCGGCTTTCAGAGTAGGAAAAACACCCGCCTCGGCTTACGCGATTTGAACCATTTGCCAGACCTGCAGGATTTTCTTGTGAAAGGGATGAATAAGCACCATAAATATCGCTACACCACTCGAAAACATTGCCTGTCATATCGTATATGCCTATCTCATTGGGCTGCAGTTGCGCTACGGGATGTGTGCGCCGTTTCGCATTTTTATGGCACCAACCCACTTCTTCAAATTGATTGCTGCCGCTGTAAGTGGTTCCGCGGGCTTTTTTGCCACCGCGCGCTGCATATTCCCATTGCGCTTCTGTAGGCAAGCGGAATTTCAGTCCCGTTATGGTGTTCAGTCGCGTAATGAAAGTCTGGCAGTCTTTCCATGTAACATTCTCAACAGGCAAGTCATCGCCTTTGAACACCGACGGATTATTGTCCATTACAGCATTCCAGAGTTGCTGGGTTACCTCTGTCTGCCCGATGGCGAATGTGCGCAGCGTTACTTCGTGTAGTGTCTTTTCGTCATCGAATGCTGCTCTGTCAGTATTTGAAGAGCCCATTGTGAAACTGCCACCTTCTACGACAATAAGTTTAATGTTTACACCCGCCTTGACGGGTACGGTGAGTATCGTCGAACCCGACTTAGGATCTACCGTGGAGTCTATGTTACTATAGTCGGTAGCCGTTTCGTCCGTAACGTAAGCCACGTCGTAGGGTAGGTCGTCTGTGGAACTGCATGCTGAGAAAAATAAGCAGCCCAGAAGAAAGATGGTCTTTATAGATAATTTCATGATGTCAGCGTCTTATGGAATGTTTTTATAACGGACGGATAAGCGATTTATTTTAGGTCTCAATGATATGTTCCATCCCCACTTTCTGAGGCACGAGTCCGAGCGATTCATAGAATTTCATGGCGGTCGGGTTGCAAGTCCACACGTTGAGTGTAACGTTGTAGCAATGCTGTTCCTTTGCGAAAGCCAATACCGCTTCGTAAATGCGCTTGCCGATGTGTTGTCCGCGAAGTGTTTCGTCCACACAAATGTCGTCTATGTAGAGTGTGGTAACAGGCTGCAGTACATGGCTGTCTTCGTGTCGTTCAAAAATGCAGAAAGCATAGCCGGCAACGCTGTCGTCTGCATCAGTACAGACAATGACGGGGGTTTCAGTATTTCTGAAAATGCCTTTCAATTCATCGTCGGTGTATTTGCGCTCGCCCATTTTGAAGAGATCCGGGCGTCCTTTGGCATGTACGGCATTTACCTGTGTGAGTAGGTGGTGTATGCGGGGTATGTCCGCATCACATGCAAAGCGTATGTTATATCCCTTTTGTCTTTGTTTCATAGAAAATCATTTCCACTTTTCACGCAGTATGTTTTCAAGTTGTTCGCCGCTGATTTTTCGGGAGAGTATTCCGTTTTCTGCCACGGAGATGTTCCCTGTTTCTTCCGACACCATGATACTCAGACAGTCGCTCTTTTCCGACATGCCGATGCCAGAGCGGTGACGCAGACCGAGGTTCTTGGGAATGTTCGGGTCGTGAGAAACGGGTAGCACACAAGCGGCTGCTGCCAGTCGGTGGTTGCTGATGATGAGTGCGCCGTCGTGCAGGGGGCTGTTCTTGAAGAAAATGTTCTCGATGAGTCGTTGGCTGATGTTGGCATTGATGTTTTCCCCGTCTTTCATCTCGTTGAGAAGGCCCACGTTTCTTTCGATGATAATGAGCGCACCCACTTTCCCCTTGCTCATGTTCATGCACGCTCGCACAAGGGGCATGATGTGCGGGTTTTGCTCAGCCTTGTTCTTTCTGTTCTGGAAGAGACGCATGGCAAAGTTTACGCTTCTGTGTGTGCCGATGTCAGAAAAGAAGTGGCGGATTTCTTCCTGGAACAAGATGACGAGGGCGATGACACCGATGTTCACCACCTGGTCCATAATGCTTCCGAGCAGACGCATACCGATGACGCGCGACACAATGAGCCACATCACGATGAAAATGATGATGCCGCTGAATACGTTGGCAGAACGTGTGGACTTCATCAGGCGGTAGATGTAGAACATAATCAGTGCCACGCAAAGGATGTCGATGAAGTCTTTTATGCTGAAACTATACATCTTGTCACGTTTTGTAGATGCTTGTTGTTGTGTCGGACTGCAAAGATAATGATTTCCGCCGAAACAAAAACTATTTGTAACTTGTTGCAGTAACGCATTCCACTATTGCGACCACCTCAGCAGCCGCTTTCACATCGTGTACGCGGAGAATGTTGGCACCTTTGAGCAGTGCTATGGTGTTGAGTGCTGTGGTGCCGTTGAGTGCTTCCTGTGGCGTAGTGTCGAGTAACTTGTAAATCATCGATTTGCGGGATATGCCTACGAGTATGGGGACTTCGAACTCTCTGAACATCTGCAAGTTGCTCATTAGTTCGTAGTTGTGTGCGAGTGTCTTGCCGAAACCAAATCCAGGGTCAAGGATAATGTCGTTCAGACCCATGTCGTGAAGTCTGTTGATTTTTTCTGAAAAGTAGAGGAACACCTCTCTGATAAGGTCGTCGTAGTGTGGTTCGTCCTGCATGTCTTGTGGTGTACCTTTGATGTGTGTCAGGACGTATGGCACATTCAGTTTTGCCACAGTTTCAAACATACGGTTGTCCATCGTTCCGCCAGAGATGTCGTTGACGATGCCCACGCCATATTCTTCCACGCACATTTTCGCCACATCGGCGCGAAAAGTGTCAACACTGACGATGGCATCGGGCAATTCCTTGCGCAGCAGTCCCAATGCCTTGTGCAGTCGCTTCATTTCCTCTTCCTCGCTCACTTCTTCTGCGCCAGGGCGTGTGGAATATGCGCCGACGTCGATGATTGTTCCGCCCTCTTCCAAAATTTGTCGGGCGCGCGAAACGATGTCCCGTTCAATCGTCTTCCGGCTTTCGGCATAGAAAGAGTCAGGCGTGATGTTCAGAATGCCCATCACGCAAGGCTTCTGCAGGTCGAGCAGAGTACCGTTGATGTTTATTGTGGTCATAAAACTGTTTTATTTTTCCTCGAAAGGGTAGGGGTGAAGGATGAGTTCGGGGTGTGTCTTGTCGGAAATACGTCGTGCCGGATTGCCTGCAGCAGTGCTATTTGCCGGTATGTCCTTAACAACGACCGAACCCGCTCCAATCGTACTGCCGCTGCCTATTTTTACACTATCTACGATGGCAGTGTTTGGCCCGATGTAAACATTGTTGCCTATTGTTGCCGCTTCTTCCGAATGGGAACCGATGGTAGTAAATTGGAAAATATCGACATTGTTGCCGATAATGGCTTTCCTGTTGATGACTATGCCGCAGCAATGGTGGATATTGAAGCCGTAGCCGATGCGGGTACCCGCCTTAATGAAAAGACCGTATTTCTTAAAGCCGTGCATGCGCCAGCGGGTGAAAGGAAACAGCCAGCCCTTGTGTTCGCAGAGGCGCATGTAGATGCTGAAGCGCATACTCGTGCGTGTGATGCTACCTATCCATATCTTCAGAAAACTTGCCTGCTTGCCGCTATGGCGGTAATAGTCGCTCTTTATGAGTTTGATGCAGTCCTTGTAATTCTCTGGGATAGGAATACTGATTTTTTCGCCTGAAAGGTCGTAAGTTTCTTGTTTCATCGTTTGCAATTTGTTTGCAAAAATAGCGAAATGCTTTCAAATGTCAGTCCCGAAGAATGTGTCAATCTGTAAAAACTTTTGTAATTTTGCCAAAACAAATATGATAATAAGGTTATGATGACTATCGAACAACTTTACAGTTTATATCTCGAACACCCCGTTGTAACGACTGATACACGCGATTTGCCCGAAGGGTCAGTCTTCTTTGCCTTGAAAGGGAATACGTTTAATGGCAACAACTTCGCCCTGCAGGCCTTGGAGAAGGGATGTGCATACGCTGTGGTGGATGAACCTTCGCTCGATGGCAAGGACGAACGGCTCATTCTCGTGGACGACGTACTGACCACTATGCAAGAACTCGCACGGCACCACCGCCGCGCACTCGGGCTACCCATTCTTGAAATAACGGGAACAAATGGCAAGACCACCACGAAAGAACTCTGTGCAGCGGTGCTCGCAAAGAAGTACAACTTGCTCTATACGCTCGGCAATCTGAACAACCATATCGGTGTACCGAAAACATTGCTCCGCCTGAACAAGGAACACGAAATGGCAGTCATCGAGACAGGTGCCAATCACCCGGGCGAAATCAAGACTCTGGCAGAAATAGTGGAACCCGACTGTGGGCTGATAACGAATGTGGGTAAGGCGCATCTCGAGGGCTTTGGCTCGTTCGAGGGGGTGATGCGTACGAAAGGTGAACTCTACGACAACCTGCGCGCCTCGGGAGGATTCCTGTTCCTGCACGGCGATAACCCCTATCTCGGCAAGATGGCAGAGGGTATGACTGCCGTTACTTACGGCACTCCCGGGCGAGGCTACGACGTTGAAGGCGAAGCAGTAGAGGGCAGCGCTTTTCTCAAACTGCGCTGGCGGGTGAAGGATGGCGTATGGCACGAAGCACAGACGCATCTTATAGGTGCCTACAATGCCGACAATGCTTTGGCTGCAGTCGCAGTGGGACACCATTTCGGGGTTGCACAAGAAGATATCAACGCAGCCTTGTCGGAATATGTGCCCACAAACAACCGTTCTGAACTGAGGATTACGGAAAGGAACGAACTCATAGTGGATGCCTACAATGCCAACCCCACCAGTATGGCTGCGGCATTGCAAAACTTCAAGGGCATACACCACGACCACAAGATGCTCATTCTCGGCGAAATGCGGGAACTCGGCGCGGTGTCAGAGCAGGAACATGCCAATATCATCAGAATGATCGACGAAATGGATTGCAAGACAGTATGGCTCGTAGGAGAAAATTTCCGGAAAGTGGCAGGAGATAAGTATGTCTGCTTCAAGGACGTGGAGGAAGTAAAGGACAGACTGAAATCAGAATCCGTTTCAAGTCGACTGATTCTCATCAAGGGTAGCAACGGCACACGTCTCTTCGAATTGCCGGAACTGCTGTGACAGGTGAGGGTTTTTAGGGTCTTTAAGGATCTTAAGGTATTTAAGGTCCTTTGAGTCCTTACTTAAATTCAAATAAAAGAAGGAGACCGTAAGTCTCCTTCTGAAGTGATCCGCTTGGGGCTCGAACCCAAGACCCCAACATTAAAAGTGTTGTGCTCTACCAACTGAGCTAGCGGATCGCCTTTGTGCGTTTAAGCGGGTGCAAAGATACGCCTTTTTTGATGAAAACAAGCAAAAAAACAAATAAATTTCAGTTTTTTTGAAAAAAAATCGTAAAAATACTGCACTTCTGTGTATAAAGTGCATTCGTCGGCTATATCTTCGGCGTATCGTCCGCTTTTGTACTCGCAGGTTGCTCTCCGGTCGTCGCCTCGTCGGCATTGGCGGCAGGCACGGCTTGCAGTTGTTTAGGCAGGGCGTCAGTCTCTGTCTGCGAACTCACTTCGGCGTCTATCTCGCTGATGTAGCGCTTATAGTAACTGATGATGATGGTCGTAACGGGCAGCGCCAGGATAAGCCCGATGATGCCCAGTATGTATGCCCCCACAGAGAGCGAAAGGAGTACGATGGCAGGGCGCAGACCCATCATCTTGCCCATGATGCGGGGCGTGAAGATGGTGTCTTGCAGTATCTGAACCACTAAATAGACAAGGCATACACCACCGATGAGCATCCAGAAGTTATCGCCCGTCTTCGCCGCCTGAAGCAGGGCGAGTATGGTGGCAGGCAGGAAGCCCACCACTTGCAGGTAAGGCACGAAACTAATCACGCCGATAAATACACCCAGTGCTATAGGGGCAGGGAAACCGATGATGACGAAGCCGATGACGAACATCACGGTGTTGCTCAGTGCCACGAGCGACTGCCCGCGGAAGAAATGCCCCATGCTGTTGTCCACGTCGTTCATCAGCGTCCTGACAAAAGGCTGACGGTGCTTGGGCGCCATTTTTACGAAGCCCTCCGAGAAGTGTTCATAGTCGAGCAGCAGGAAGAAGAGGTAGAGCAGGGCGATGAGCGATGCCACGATGCTCACTATTGTGCCGGCTGTGGTCCAGAGGAAGTCCCACACCTGCGGCACGGTGTCCTTAATCAGGTTTTGCACGTCCTCTTTCAGCAGCAGTTTCTTCAAATCGTACTGACCGAAGGTCTGACGGAAAAAATTCTCGATGAAATCGGGGATATTTGCATTTCTCGTCCCGTTCTCTATGAAGTTGATTGCCACGCTCTTGATGTTCCCCACCTCTTCTATCAGCACGGGCAGGATAAGCAGTACCACCCCCGACACGAGAGCAATGGCGAGCAGCAGCGTGATGATGATGCTCACCACGCGGTTGCGCAGGTGGCATTTGTACTGGAAGAACTTCACCACAGGGAAGAGCATGTAAGCCAGCATCCACGCTATGAAGAAGGGCAGCAGCACGGGCCACAGATAGCGTATCAGGAAGTAGCCCGCCACGAGTGCACCTACGAAGAACAGGGCACGGGCAAAGGTGTCGAATGTTATTTCTCGTTTCTTCATCGTCTTTCCGGAATAGTATGTAACGATGCAAAAGTAGGACAAAATTCCCGCATTTACGATTTTAAATGCTAATTTTGCTTGAAAATACAGATAAAAATCCCATGCTCACACTCGTTCCAACGCCCGTAGGCAATCTCGACGACATCACCATGCGCGCCATCAAGGTGCTCAAGGCAGTTGATGTCATTCTCTGCGAAGATACGCGTACCTCCGGCATATTGCTCAAGCATTTCGGCATAGAAGGACGCCTCATGTCGCACCATAAGTTCAACGAGCACAAAACGGCACACGCCCTCGCACAGCGCATGGCGGCAGGCGAACAGATGGCACTCGTCACCGATGCCGGCACGCCTGCAGTGAGCGACCCGGGCTTCCTGCTCGTGCGCGAGTGTGTGGAGCAGGGCGTGGAAGTGCAGTGCCTGCCGGGAGCAACCGCTTTTGTACCCGCTCTGGCATGTTCCGGACTCCCTTGTGAGCGTTTCACGTTCGAGGGGTTCCTGCCACAGAAGAAGGGAAGGCAGACGCGCCTCAGGGAACTCGCCGAAGAGCCCCGCACCATGATTTTCTACGAGTCGCCCCACCGCGTGGTAAAGACGCTCGGACAGTTCGCCGAGTTCTTCGGACCGGACCGCCGCGCCTCCGTCTCGCGCGAAATAAGCAAGATACACGAGCAGACAGTCCGCGGAACGCTGGAAGAACTCCTTGCCCATTTTTCCGGGAACGAACCGCGCGGCGAGTTCGTCATCATCGTGGAAGGATTAGGAAGAATGAAGGGATCAGTAAATCCCTTAAGGTCTAAAGAGTCCCCCGAAAGTTAAATAATCAAAAAAAACAGCCGTATAAACACCAAAATAGCCAAAAGGTATTACTTTTGCAGCGCAGAACTCTACATAAAGGTGTCATAGAGCACCTTTTTAAACTTTACAAAACATTATTCATCAAAAAAACAGCAAAACCGAACAAAAAGATGAAAAAATTACTGATACTGATGCTGGGCGTAACGCTCCTCGCAGGTTGCGAGCCTAAGAAGAAGGGTAACAGCGACAAACTCGCCAGTGAAGTACGCTACGACTCGCTCCTGCAAGCCTTCGAGCAGTCCAAGAACGAATCGGGCGACCTCATAGAGACCATGAATCAGATAGAGGCAGGCTTTGAAGAACTCACCGAAGTGGAAGGCACAGTCAACCAGATTAAGGAGGGTGGGGTAACATCAGCCAACCGCGAACGCATCATACAGATGATGGCGCAACTGCAGCAGACCATGAAACTCAACAAGGAGCGCATAGCAGAACTCGAAGAGCAACTCCGCGTGGCTCAGCAGGCAGACCCCAAACTGCGTGAGGCTACGGAGAAGAAAATACAGAACTACGAGACACTCTTGGCGCAGAAAGAAAGTTCCATAGCAGCACTCATGGCAGAACTCAAGCGAAAGGATGCCACCATTGCACAGAAAGAGGCGGAAATCACAGACCTCAGCGTGAAGAACACCGACCTCACCACGCGCAATGCCGACCTGCACGCCAAAAATGAGGAACTCGGCGCGAAGAACACCGAACTCGGACAGAAAAACGACGAACTGGCGAGCCAGAACCGCGCAAAGGATGCCACCATAGCAGCTAATAAGGAAGACATAGCCAGCAAGGCAAAGACCATTGCCAATCAGGATCAGGCAATGCACACCGCCTACTACGTCTTCGGCACAAAGCGCGAACTCAAGGCACAGCACATCCTCGAGGACGGACAGGTGATGCGCTCAAAGAACATGAATCAGGACTATTTCACCAAGATAGACCTCCGCGTAACAAAAACCATAAAACTCTATTCCAAGAAAGCGCAAATCTACACCAACCACCCCGCTGGGTCCTACACACTCGACAAGGACGAACAGGGGCAGTACACCCTGCGCATAACCGACCCGCAGCGCTTCTGGAGCGCAAGCAGATACCTCGTAGTCATGGTGAAATAACAATAATGAACGAAATAACGTCATAACGAAATACCGTAATAACGAAACAACGAATCAGAATCATGAAAAAACTCACAGCATTATTATTGGCAACCGCCTTGGTAACGACGAGTTGCGAATCTTACGAACAATTCTGGGGCACTGCCACCGGTGCAGGCATCGGCGGCATGTTCGGCTCCGCAATAGGCGGCATCATGGGCGGACCGCGTGGCTCCGACGCAGGTGCTGTCATAGGTATGGTAACGGGTGCCGTGGTAGGCGCAGCAGCCACCTCGCCCGAAGTGATGGACGAAACAGCGCGCCGACCGTCATCTAAAGGCGACGTGCGCTACGACAACGACTATGCTTACACCACACCCACATCGCTCTACAACTACATCGAGGTGCAAAACGTAAGTTTCTCCGACAAGAACAACAACCACATGATCGATGCCGGCGAAGTGGCATACGTCACGATGGAAATCTACAACCGCAGTTCCGAGACCATGTACGATGTGGCACCTCAGGTAACGTGCGACAACAAGCGCGTACTCATATCACCCACAGCCATCGTCAGCCAACTCGACAGCGGAAAGGGTGTGAAGTATAAAGCCATGGTCAAGGGTGCAGACAACCTCCGCAACGGCACAGCCAAGTTCACCGTAGCCTTCGGCTCAGGCAGCAACCGCGTAGTAGCCAAGACGTTTACCCTGAACACAGGCAAATAACCGCCACTAACCACATACACCCAATCCCCCACGTGACCGTTATCGGTCGCGTGGTTTTTTTGTCTCCCCCCCCTATCTCTCTCATCGCCTTTTTGCAAACTCGCCTTTACAAACAATCCTCAAATAAACAAAAATTATAGAAAAATAACAATTTTTCCATGCGCCTTCCTGATTAAATCCGTATATTTGCAACCGCATAGAACGTATGCTTATATGCCCAACGGCCACAGAACAACGACCGCAGACATACAGACATCATTCTGCAACATCAAGCAACTCAGAAGTTTATATAGTAATTTAAAAAATAATTATTGTTTTATGAAAAGGATTACGTTATTGTTCGTTTTCCTGCTTTCATGGTTGGTAGTACCGGTAAGTGCGCAGACATACGCCATCACCCCAGGTACGAGAGTAGCACTCTCCGACCTTGTGGTAGGAAACAATTACGTCATTTTCAGTACGGCTGTAAATTCAAGCGATTTGTCAGCCCTTTCTTGGGCAGGCTACGTTTACGATACTGGAAGTGCTTTTAAAATGCGCCGACCAGGCGAATTGCCAAAGGATCATACATCTGCTTCTGATGAAGTATGGACCTTAATGGCAAAAGAAGGTTCAACAGTAACTTTTAAGAATGTCAGCACGGGCAGGTACATTAGTAGCAATACTTCAAGCCCGTTGAGTTCAGAAGAAGCATCTGTTAAATTTTATGAGTACTCAAGTTTGCCTTCTGGTGTTAACAAGACAGGCTCCGATGTATCGTCAGTTTCTGATGATGGCACGTCCAGTATCAATTGTGCCAATGGAGACTTGTCAGGTACAAACGTATACGGCATTGTTAATACAGATGAGACAAAGGGTTTAAAGATGGTTCCAGGTACATCAGTTGTTGAGTATGGTTCTTTCTGTTACCCCTTTACAGTATATCAAGCCTCAGAACTGGCAACGGTTACTTTCAATTATGTAAAGGATGGCGTTACGTATTATACAACTACGGACAATTCAGTTTCACTTGGTGATACTTACACTTTCTTGGTGCCTAACGCATACAAAGGTTATGCCATCACTTCTGCCACTGATGGTACGAATACGGCTACTGTAGGTAACAATCTCAGTTTTACAACAACCTCAGGCGGCAATACCATCACAGTAACACTCGGACAGCAAAACAGCATCCGCGACTTTAAGGAAATAACAACTGATCTGACACTGACAGAAATAACGAGCATTGATAATATTTCTGAGGGTCAGCAGATTGTTATGCAGATTAACAGAGGAGGCACTTGGGCGTACATGATGTGGGATGGCAACGGTCAGATTGGCAAAATGCCTAACATGAATGGTTTTGAAGGAAATGTCTTTACTATAACCAAGGCTGTGGCCAACGGAGATGCTAAGACCGTACAAATTATGGGTGAGACAGGGTCTTACTTCCCTGATTTAACAAATGTAGCAAATACATCAGTAATTACATTAGGAACAGCAGCTGATTATACCTTATCTAAAAATTCTGATGGCTATTTCCATTTGAAAAATGGTAGTAAAGGTGTAGATAACAATGGTGGCTTTGGTTTAGCAAAAATAAGTGTATGGAATTACGAAGAAACAGGTCAAAACCAGCAGATAAGAATTTACGAAGTTACAAAAGGTATGCCTAATCTCAGTGTGTCAAGCATCCCTACGGACGTATTGGGCAATCCTGTAACCAATGGAGGCAGATATGCCATCAGAGTACCTGCATTGGGCAATAATCCTTCACTTGGAATTACCCAACCTTATCGCTATCTGACAAGTTCAACGAGCAGTGAAAAGATTTCAAACAGTACTGTAACATACGATGACGCAATGTTATGGACGCTAAGTTACAGTTCTCAAGGTTTGATAATCAAGGCGAACAAAAATGGCAAATATGTTTCTTATGATTTGTACGACTATAGTAATACAAATGATAAAAATTTCCTGACAGCCACTACTTCAGATGCTGCAGAGGTTTGGTTCCCTGCTTCTGATACCAGAAGTCCTTATAGTGGCTATTCGCTGAAAACCACTTCCGGAAATATGGTAAGTACATACTTGAGCCAAAATAGTGCGAGTTACTCTACTGTTGGATACTATCCAAGCCTTCACAACGGAACTTTGTTCCAGTTCGTACCTGTCTATGATGTGAACTTTGTAGATGAGAACGGCGACCCCGTATCAACCACCCTCAACGGTGTAGCATCCGCAGCCGGTGAATTCGTTGTACCTCACAGAGGTTATTACACATATAGCACAGTTATCTTCCCCGAACTGACAGGCATTACCACATTGGAAAACACCTATTTCGACATCAACGGCACGGAATGGGATTTCCAAGGACTTTGCGATGCCCTCGCCAAGGTAACGGGCAATATGACCATTACGGTTAAAACCAATCAAATTGACTACACCGCAACCGGTGCGCTGACACGTATTAACGACAAGAACGACGACAAAGTAGTAACAGGCTCACGCTACTTCCTCAAGATGCGCCAGAACGCCTCCGGTACTACTGATGCAGAAATCGATGCCAATGTGGCATACCAGACCAAGAACGCTTCAGGACAAATTGCGCCACTCGCATGGAATGGTGATGTGGCACAGACCTGGCATCCTTATGGTACACTAAAGAACATCGTGCTTAAGAATGGTGACAATGCCTACCTGAAAGTAGTTGACTATCCAACATCAGGCATAGGTTATGGCACATCATTCGGATTCGATGTAACACTCGCTAACGCCACACCGTTCTCGGCATGGCCATGCGACGCTACACTCCTCAGATATTATCTCACCACTTCTAAACTCGACGGAAGCATCTATCAATATACTTCCGATGTGGTAAACAGCGCGAACACCGCAGGTCTCAACACTGAAATCGTAACCACCGACGTAGGCGAGAAAATACAGTTCGTACCAGCCATCAAGCTCTCCTTCGTCGTGAAGGATGCCAATGGCGATGAAATGACCGACGCTTCTATCACATACAACGGCGTAACGTTCGACAACACTACGATGAAAGCCATCTATGTGGAAAAAGGAAAGGGCTTCTCAAGCCTCACCATTACGGAAGTTTCAGGCGATAATATCGGTACGCACAACTTCGATGCCGGTTATTACACCTACCTCGTAGGTAGCGCGAATATGAAGCCTAACAGACTCTCCGGTACCATCTCAACACTTACCGGTGATGCTACCATCTATATCCAGAGGAAAGCACTGACAGGATACGAAGTGGAAGGCCTCCGCGACGTGAACGGAGAAGTGGTACAGAGCAACCAAATCTACCGCCTCCAGTTAGTGGCGCGCACCAATACAAGCAAACAGCAAAACAGCCAAGATTACTACCTCACACAGGTGCACAACTCAGATTCACTTATGGCTTCCAATGCCATCATAGGTAATGGTAAGCAGCATTGGTATGCACAGCCCAGCACCACGGCAGGCAAGATACAACTCTTTGCCGCAAACGAGACCGGTTATGTAGGTAATTCTGCTGATGCCACAGGCAACGCATACGGAGAAGCAGCAGTGGTTGCCAATGCTTTAGACTTTGCCTACACCAGCGTAGGTGATGAAAGCAGTAACGAATGGGTTTACACCCTCAAAGCCTCTGTAAACGGCGCAGACACCTACCTCGGCAATCCGACCGGCGTCAACAAAAAAATCGGCTTCTGGCAATCCGGAGGCAATATCTGCCAGTTCAGTTTCATACCTATAGGTCTGGCATACGGTGTGTTCGGACAGGAAATTACTAATGGTAAGTACCGCATAGAACTGCCCGGACGCGCTACAAACACTTCAGGTCCCGTCACACTCACCATGAATGGTGGTGTAGGTCAAGCCGCTAATCTCTCAGACCGCGAGCAGTACTACCTGAACCCACAGAGAATGGAAGATTATCGCAGATACTATTGGTTAAGCGAAATCGATGACAATGTGAAGTACCGCAATGACTCCACACAGGTTTGGGAATTTGAGTTCAATGGTATTGCCGGTGTATGGATCAAGAATATCAATGGCAAGTATCTGAAGGCAGAAAGTTTCGAGGCAGGTGCCCGAATGATTACTGATACTGTGTCGAGACGCGAAAATGCCACCCTCTGGGCTATCAGACCGGTAGCCATCAGTGGAAAAACCAACACATACAACCTCATTGCCGCAAACGACACCATCGACACACCGACAAACTGGTACTTGTCAAATAATGGTGGTGGTAATAACAACATGGGCTTCTACAATAGTGCAACTGATGGCGGTTATTACTTCACCTTCACGCCCGTAAGAAAAATCTCGCGCGCGGAAGCCTATAGTCAAGGTATCGTCAATGGTTACGGATACACATGCTATGGTCTTGGCTACAAGAACATGACCTATGCCCCGGGTGACAACCGCGACTCTATTCAGGGCTACATGTTGCCTGAAAACCTATGGTTGCCATACAACCCCATGAGTAACTCGTTCTCGACGGTTACGTTCCACCAGCCCGACTTGATTGGCTACAACTATGACAAAGGTATTACAGAACCGAACCACTCTGACCACGTCATACGCTATACCTGCTACGAAATCGACAATTATCCTATAGAGAGTTCAGATGCTCCAACTATGGTGAATGGTCAGTGGACTTTCGATGAAAATACGCATTGGTATGCCATCACGGTAAGGGCATGCGACGGTGATGCAAACCCCTACGTCATGCGACAGGATTTCTGGCGCTATGACCAGTTGTCAGACATCAACACACCGTTCTGCGACAGATACCTATGGTGCTTCGTTGGCGACAGCATCAGCGGATACCTCGTCTATAACAAGGCGGAAGGTGCCGGTAGATACATGGGTAGTGTGAATGAAGACCACATCGCTACTACAGGTATCCACAACATTACATGGTTGCCGAACGACAACTCCGATGCAGTGAAATTATATTCAAAGCACCTCTTCCAGATTACGCAGCACACACAAAGCGGTCATTACATGCTGATGGACAGATACAGCAACCTCAGTTTCGATGCTTACAACACGGGCCCGCACTATGGTTTCTCTAACTATTGGCACTCAAGACATCAGAGCAATGGTGCCTACATCAAGAATGTGCTCGGTACTGAAGAATGGACAGGTGGCCAGACATTCCAGGCCGCTTCGTATGAGCCTTCGATTTACCATGTAGGTGGTAGTTTCTATGCACGTACCATGACATTCCCGCGCCTGACGGATATCTACAAGCAGACGTTTACACCGGCATACTTCAATGGCTTTGTAGGCTTTGTAGGCATGCACGAGAATACGGACAGTGTGGACCTGAACTTCCGCCGTCTCAATGCGAACCTCGCATCCATCGGTACCGTAAATCCAGCGGATTATAACACTACGGCAGCATTCAAGGCAGCCTTGGCACATGCACAGAGCGACTCTCTTGCTGCATACGACATCTTCCTTGAGAACCTTTACGAGAATGGTGTGAAATATGATGAGCACAAGGCATATCGTCTCGTCAATGAGAAAACCGGACAGTGGCTCTCTGTATCAGGCGACAACAATGACGGGCCTATCACACTGAAGGGTGTTGCAAACTTCTCGGAAGACACCGACCCGGGTTCGCTCTGGAAATTCATCGAAGTGGACGATGCACATCCTGCAGATAACCATACGATGAACAACAAGATCTATAAGATGCACAACATCTATCGTAGCGCCAACCTGAATATCGCGAACGATGGTACAATCACGCTCGTGAGAGAACCTTATGCAAACCGCTCATCCTATGGACACGACTCTGGCATAGGTACCAACATCGACTTCGTGAACGACATGGTATATATGCAGAGTTGGGGCGAATTCGTATTCAAACCCGCTGCTGCACCGATTACAGGTTCTGGCACAGGTCTCCTCCTTAGCAGTACAGAAAGCAATAGTTTCTCCACAGGCTACGACCTCGGCGACAACGACGTTGCAGCACGCTGGTTCATGAAGGGCTTCTCGCTCGACTCCATCAGCCTCACTATGCCAACGACCGGTAGCAGCGAAGCCTCACAGGTTTACTCCTCGGCTGTAGATCCAGACCACGACTTCACATGGCCCTACGAACACGGACTCTCCGCTTGGCGTATGACATGGCGCCACGCAGACGTAATACGCGGACAGAAGATCACACCGAACACATCGACAGACCGTCCGTTCATACACGCAGGAACAGGTATCCTCTTCCGCGGACCGAAGGGCGTGAAGTTCCCCTTGCTGCCATGCTCTTCCACGACAGCCATCAGCAGCCTCCTCGTTTCGCCGGACGAAACAGTGGAGAAAGACACCATCGAAGGTGTGCCGGGCTTCAAACTGCCTGCGGGAAGTGGCTTCGTGATTGACTATGCGAATAGTGAAGACGTTGTACGCTGCTGCCTCATCGGCTCAGCAGGCTACACTTCTTCCAACTATATCGCGCTCGATGACGGCTACGTATTCCTGCCGAAGACCAAGCCCTACATCCCCAACGATGGCGACCACTACGGCAGCGAGAACTACACGCTTGAACTCGAAGACGAATTTGGCAACGTAACGAAGATCGGTACTGTCGATACCAACGGTAATGTGAACCTCAACGACGACAACGCGTTCATCGATTTGCAGGGTCGTCGAGTAACACAACCGGTTAAGGGACAAATCTATATCCACAAAGGACAGAAAATTTATTTCAAATAAGCGATTGAAGCGAAAAAGGGACGGCGGCAAACACCAACAGCCTGCCGCCTCCCCACTTCGCACAATGTTCAACTAAAAAAGAATAAAAAAAGTAAGATATGAAGATACCCTATATCAAACCGGAATTCAAAGTACTCAACCTCCGCGACTTCTGTTCCGAGGACGACGATCCCGAAACAATCTCTTTCGGTACACTCGCACCCAAGAATGACCTCGATGCAGATGAGGAACAAGGACAGGATAACTATTGGCGCAAATTCGACTGGCAATAAAAACCGGTCAGGAAATACCAAAAAAAGCACGGCAAATTTTGCCGTGCTTTTTTATGTCGGTGCGATGACAGTTCGCGCTTATCATTGTGGTCCTACGCACCTTCGGCGCTTCATGGCTGCGCTGTGTTTGCTAAATTCGTGCAATTCGTGGTTTTTATTTATCACACATAGCAGAAATTCGTAATCTCAATCTCGCCAGCCTGTGAATCCTTCTCAGGACGGTAAACAATCCGCAGGCCGCGATACGCCTTCGACACCTTAATCGTGTCAAACACATTCCACATCGGCTCACCGTAGTCGCCCGATTCGTCGTAAAGCAGCATGACGTTGTTGATGATGTCTATCTCGTAGTAACCGCCGCCGTAACAGTCTTTCTCCCCTTTCCTGACCAGATCCTCGTGAAGGCGAACCCTGCCAAGACGCAGTTCGCCGTTTTCGGAAATAATGAATTTTGGATGTAGCATAGTTCTTGTTTTTTTATGGTTATCTGCAAAGATAGGGATTTTTTTTGGATTTCCGGCCTCTCCGGATTTTCCGGACTCTCCGGATTAGCCATGATTTCTATGTTTTCCGCTCCTTTCTCGAAAAAAAACACTAAATTTGTGCCAAAATAAAAGAAGAGTTCACGATATGAACATTTTGCGAACCATAACGCTCTCGGCTTTCCTCGCAACCGCCTTGTCAGCGGCGGGGCAGGGGAAAACCGTCCTCACGGCGGAAACCATCGACTATACAGGTCAGAAAATCTACATCGACTGCATTCAGACTCCGGCATACAGTGCAGAGTTTGACTACGCTGCCGGCGAAACTGCCACCTACACTTTTGCCCCCACCCGTCAGGTGGGAATGCTCATCAACTCCCGCACACTCGTCATCGTGGCGCCGGGCGATTCCATACACGCCAAGGTGAGATACACCGACCCCAAGAACGTTTCCGTAACATTCAGCGGTACACCGTCGGCAGTGGCAGCCAACCGCCTCTATCAGAAGGTACAGGCGCTGAAGAAGTCCATGCGTTACCGCTCGCAACTCCTCTCCTGCGTAACGCTCGACGAGAAACCCGCTCAGCGCATCGCGCAGTCGCGGCAGTTGCTCGAAAAGACTGCCGCATTCGTGGAAACCGCAAAAGATAAGGTAACACCCGAGGCGGCAGCCTACGTCATGGCAGAATCAGAAGGACTGGCATACCTCTCGTTCATGGAGTACCCCAAGATGTATGCCGAACTGAGAAAACTTCCCATAGCCGAGCAGGAAATAGGCGACTATTGGGCTCTTATGGACAGTGTGGAACTGCGCGCCGACGCTGCTTCGCTCTCCTGCCCGGAATATGTCAGCATGCTCATGCGCTATGTGGCATACACGAATGAGAAGGCTGCAGACGGCACCTACACCATGCCGCAGAAACTCGAGGACATCTATAGGGAAATGGCAGAAGGCCTCGAAGGCGCACAGCGCGACGCCGTGCTCTTCCATCTGCTCACCAACTTCATACGCGGCGGAAAGGAAGTGGAGCGGGCAGAGCCACTCATCGCCGAGTACCGCCAGAAATACAATATCAACAAGGACTACATCGCCATTATCGACGGCTTGATGGAATAAAAAAAAATCATACCTATACATATATGAACAGATTGCGATATATATTGGTGCTCGCAGCGCTGGCGATATGCAGCCTCGGCACCTTCGCCCAGACCGACGCCGGCTGGAAAGACCGCAAGGTTACACTCCGCGTCAGCAACGAAACGATGGGCGACATCCTCGTGAAACTCGCACGGCAGGCTGGTGCCGACGTGGTGTTCGAAGGCGTAACCATCGAAGGCATCAACGAACCTACCACACTCAACGTGAAGGACATGCCCCTCGACAAGGCAGTACTCCGGCTCATAGGCGACCAACCTGTCAGCGTGAACTACGAAACAGCGGGCAGGATAGTGTTCCGCCCACTGGCAGAAGATGCTGCGGCGCAGGCAGAGGACGCCGCGCAGTATCACCCCGTCTCTGCAGTAGTAACCAGTATGGAGGACGGCGAACCCATCGTGGGTGCCATGGTGATGATTACCGACGGCGGAAAGAACGGACGCTCCGGCGGTGTTACGGACAGCAACGGAAAATTCTCACTGCGCGTGCCAAACAACGCCTCCGTGCGAATATCGTGCATAGGATATGCCTCGCAGTCCTTTCAGGTGAAGCAACCCATGCTCAACGAAAAAGTGGTGCTCGAACCCAACCGCACAGAGGAAGAGAAAGCGGTGGTAACAGGTATGAGCAAGCGCAGCATGACGAGTTTTACGGGTAATTTCGTCAGTGTGAAGGGCGAAGAACTCCGCAGGATGAATCCCAACAACATACTCGAAGGCCTGCAGTTCTTCGACCCCAGTTTCAAGATTGTGGAAAACAACGCCACAGGATCCGACCCCAATGCCACACCGCAGTTCAACATTCGCGGCGACCAGACACTGGGCAACAACGTGGACCTCAACTCCATGGACCTGCTACTCGACAATGTGTCGAGCCGCCCCAATACACCGCTCTTCGTGCTCGACGGATTTATAGTGCCACTGCGCCGAATACTCGAACTCGACCCGCAGCGCGTGGAGAACATCACCATACTCAAGGATGCCTCAGCCACAGCCATCTACGGCTCGCGCGCATCGAACGGGGTGGTGGTAGTCGAAACGAAGGTGGCGCCCGATGGTGCACTCTCCGTAACCTACAACGGAAGCCTTACCATACAGTCGCCCGACCTCACGGGCTACAACATGATGAATGCCAGCCAGAAACTCGCCATGGAGAAAATGGCAGGCGTCTATAACGAGAACGATCCCTACCAGAAGAACACGTACAACAAGTACCTGCGAAACATACTGGCAGGAGTGGATACCTACTGGCTCTCGCAACCGCTGCGCACAGCCGTGCAGACACGACACACACTCACCGCAGCAGGAGGAACGGACAAGTTCCGCTACAACCTCGGACTGAATGCAGGATTCATGCCGGGTGTGATGAAAGGCTCGCAGAACGACACAAAGGGCGTAACCTTCTCCATGAGTTACAGAAAGGACAAGTTCACCGTGGGTGCAGACATCAACCTCAGCGAAACCAACGGCAAAAACTCTCCCTACGGCAGTTTCTCGTCCTACACGCAAGCCAACCCCTACTATCCGATGAAGAATGCAGAGGGCGGCTACGACCTCATTCTCGACAACCATACCGGCACGGGAAGCGTGCTCATCACCAACCCGCTCTACAATGCCACGACGGGCGTGAAGGACATTTCAAGGAACACCACCATCGCCACAACGATGAACATAGAATACCGCCTGCTGCCCAACCTGCGCTTTACCGAACAACTGTCCTACACACGGGGCATGGCGCGCACGGAAGTGTTCTATCCGGCTGACCACACCATGTTTGCCACAGAGACAGACCTCACCAAGAAAGGGTCGTACAGCAAGAATACGGGCGAGATGACGTCGTGGTCGAGCAACCTCGGCGTGAACTGGAACGCACCGGTAGGAAAGCACCTCTTCAGCCTCTTCGGCAACTGGACGGTGAACGAGGACCGCAACAACTACGTGAACCTCTACGCCACAGGTTTCCCTGACCGACACATGGACGATTTCATCTTCGGCTACACCATGAGCACCAACCCAACCGGCACAGAGGCACTCTCGCGCGCCATGGGGCTCATCACCCAGTTCTCCTACAGTTACGACAACCGCTATTCGTTCGACTTCAACCTCAGCGCAGAGAACTCTTCACGATATGGCGACGACCATTCCATGACACCTTTCTGGTCAACAGGTGTCCGCTGGAACGCCTATCGCGAGAAATTCCTGCAAGGCAGGGTGTCCAACCTCGTGTTCCGTGCCAACTATGGTGTAACGGGCGAACAAAATTACAATCCCTATCAGGCTATAGAATTCTACACCTACAGCCAGACCATGAAGCCCTATACGTCGTTCACCACACTCGGTGCAATGCTCGCCGGACTGAACAACACCGAACTGGGCTGGGCTAAGACGCACAACCTCAGCCTCGGCGTGGACATAGGCTTCTGGAAAAACCGCATCAATGCCACGTTCAATTATTACAACAACATCACCAAGCAACTACTCACAGAGTACGACCTGGCACCCTCCACCGGCTTCCGGTCGCAGGTGATGAACGCCGGCGAACTGCAAAACCGCGGTTTCGACATAACGCTCAATGTCATAGCCCTTCAGAACGTGAAGAAACAACTCTACTGGACCATTTCTGCAAACGCCAACCACAACAGGAACAAAATCCGCAAGATTTCCGACTATCTCCGCAAACTGAACGAAGCACAACTTGCCACAGCCGGTGCACCGCTGCCCGTCTATCAGGAAGGGCAGAGCACATCCACGCTCTACACCGTGCGTTCATTGGGCATCGACCCTGTAACAGGTCAGGAAGTCTATCTCAAGCGCGACGGAACAAAGACGTTCACGTGGGACGCAGCAGACAAAGTGCCCGTAGGACATACCACACCCGACGTCAGCGGAACCATCAGTTCTTCGCTCTCATGGCGCGACTTCACGGCAACAGTGGGCTTTACCTACCACTGGGGCGGTGTGCAGTATAACCAGACACTCGTCGATAAACTCGAAAACCGCAGCATAGCCTTCAATATGGACGAGCGTGCTGCAGAAAACCGTTGGACCACACCAGGCGACGTGGCAATGTACAGACCCATCGACCCGGCAGGCTCGCAGACACCGCAGAGCAGCCGTTTCATCATGGACGACAACGAACTCAAATGCTCAACCATCAGCCTCGGCTATCGTTTCAGCAGCAACAGGTACAAGTTCCTCCGTCCGCTTAGTATAGACATGGCAAGCCTCTCGTTCACTACCAACGAACTCTTCCGGCTGTCCTCCATCAAGATGGAGCGCGGACTCGGCTATCCTTTCGCACGTAGTTTCACGTTCTCACTAAATATCATATTCAAGTAAAGCCTGAAAAAAGAACTGCAATGAAAAAATATATATTATCATCCATTTTGATGGCAACCGCCCTCCTCACGAGCGGATGCTCCGACTGGTTTGATGTCAGTCCGAAAACCGACATCAAGGCAGAAGAACTCTTTACCACAGAGAACGGCTTCCGGAGTGCTCTCGCAGGACTGTATATCTCCATGACGGACGATGATGCTTACGGCGACAACCTGTCTTTCGGCATGCTCGACCAGATGGCGCAACTCTATGATATGATACCCGACGGAACAACGTCGCGCGATGCCATCTACATCTACGACGTGCATACCAACGGCTACGACACCAAGACCAAACTCGAGCGCTCGTGGCTGAAGGCATACAACATCATAGCCAACTGCAACAACCTCCTAAAATGGCTCGACGCAAACGGTGCAGAAGTCATACGAAGCAGTCAGGACCGCGACAACCTACGGGCAGAAGCACTCGCCATTAGGGCTTACCTGCATTTCGACCTCCTCAGAGGTTGGGGACCGATCTACAAGAACGACAGCACAGCACGCTGCATCCCTTACCGCACTATAGCCGATGCCAGCCGTCAGCCGCTGCTCACCGCCAACGAGGTGGCACATAAGGTGCTCAACGATCTCAACGAAGCGATGCGCTTGCTTTCCTATGAGAAAAACCTCAGTCTCGCAGCAGACAAGGAACGTAGATTCAGATTCAATTATTACGCAGTAGAAGCACTCATGGCGCGCGTGTACTGCTGGATGGACGATGCCGATAATGCAGTGCTCCACGCACAGAATGTCATCGCAAACAGCGGACTGACGTTGCAGACATCAAATGCCGGCGACCCGGTGCTGTTCAACGAATGTCTCTGTGCACTCAACCTCTACAGAATGTCTGACAATATGTCCGCCAAATTTGCAGAAGGTCCGAAGTTCACTACACAGTACTATATCGGTACACAGTCCCTCAACACCATCTTCGAGTCAACAGGAACAAGCAGCGATGTTGATTTTCGTGCCAAGTCGGCGGCATTCATACGCTATGATGCACAGCAACAGGCAATCTCGCGGAAATATATAGACAATCCCAACGGCGCCATACCACTCATCCGACTGCCGGAAATGTATTATATCCTGGCGCAGATGTCGCCACTCGAAGAAGGTGCAAAATACGTCAATGCCGTGAGAAACGCGCGTGGATATTCCACATCGACGAATATCAGCGAATTCTTCGACGAATTGTATCGCGATGATGTGATGGATGCTGAAGTGAGGAAGGAATTCTATGCAGAAGGACAGTATTTCTTTTTCCTCAAGCAGCATGAAATCACATGGTTCTACAACTGCCCCGCAGGTTTTTCTGCAGAGAAGTTTGTCTTCCCGCTGCCTGATGCAGAAATAGAATATGGGTGGACGGCAGACAGTGCAACGCAGGAGACTGACAAATAATGAACTGAAATACCTATAGCAAAATAAAACACTCTTATGATATGAACAAATTGCTGAATTACATACTGTCAACAGTCATCGTTCTCACGTTCTTCTCGGCATGCACACAGGAGGAAGTGGACGTCTTCGCGCCCGGTAATGATGGTGCCTATTTCAGACCGAACAGCAATGGCAGCATGGACACCACAGTGAACTTCGCCAATCATCTGCTCGACGAAACACCAGAAGTGTCCATACCTATTGACGTCTCCATTCTCGGCTATATCAACGGCACAGGAACGCGGCGCGCAGTCATCAAAACTAAACCCGTTGAGGGCTATGACATGGCTGATGTGGCAGTGGACGAACTCGTCTTCGAAGCGGGCGAATATCAGAAATCGGTGAACGTCAGGGTATCGCCGCCCGACACGATGGGGAAAGTGTATGCCGTATGTCTCTATTTCGATAGCGAAGACCCGGCATCACAACTCGGAATGGGCATCAATGGCAGAACGGAATTTACGATATATGTCACGGAAAGTTATTCACGCCCGTCCAACTGGAACTCCAGCCTCTCGCTTTATCTCGGGGCATGGAGCGTGGAAAAGCACAAATTCATGGTGCATGTTCTCCACGACGACCAGTACACACAGTCGAGCAACTGGGGAGATTTCTCTAATTTCAACAAACTCGCAGTGGATAGTGCAAGGAAGTATAATCAGGCACACCCCGACGATCCGCTGCCGTTTGCCATTCCCTTCGTGGAGTATTGTACATACGACACACCGCCCTACTATTGGGGACCGCAGCAGGAGAAGTTCTTCGGCACATATACCTCACAACACTTCGTCTCGCTCGCAAAGGCTCTCAATATGACCACACAGAACGAGGTCGCTCTCGTCGGGACCAACGATGAAGCAGTACTCGCAGAGAACAACAGGCAGGCAGTGAGGGGCATGATGGTGCAGTATAACGAATATTACAGTTGGTACTATCTCAATGCGACAGACTATGAGGATTTTATCAATATCCCTGTTTTGCCAAATATTGATTACGACGTGGTGAAACCCAAGATGTGGAGCGAAGAACCCTCTGCAGAAGTGGTAAGAAACTATTACGGAGAGTATTCGCCGGAAAAGTATAGATTCATCCTCAGGACCCTTTCGGCAGCGCTCGGCAGCAATTTCACGCTTGCACGGCTCTTCCCGATGGATATCTTCTATGACTTTAATGGTCAGCTGAATGTGAATTGGAACAGCAAACTCGATGGCGAAAATCTCATGAAGCAGTATCACGACATCGTAAAGGCTGCATACGACAACACTCCGGGATTAGGATTCGAAATACCATAATACAGCATTTTTATCACACTTTCTATTGTTTTTCATAAGAAACGTACAACAATGAAAAGAATAACATATTGCCTGACCATATTGACCGCCCTGTTGCTCTCTTCGTGCTATGAAGATAAAGGCAACTACGACTACGATTTTGAAAATCTCAACTCGGTGGACGGCATCACCTTCAGTCCGACACCCTATAGGGGTATTCACGGCGAAACAGTGGAGTTTATCCAGCCTATGGGTAATGATACCGTAGGCAGATTATTAGCCACGGTGGAGCAGTCCATCGGAGAAAGTATAGACAACCTCGATTTCAAGTGGACAGTGACGGGAGAAGACTTCAGCGGAGTGTTCTATACGAAAGGGTATGTTGACCTTCCGCTCAAAGCAGGGCAGACTACAACCTATAACGTCATGCTCGAAGTGAAGGACCCTGTAACCACACTTGCACACTATGCGAAAGTGTATGTTTCCACACGTCCGCTCTATAAGAACTCGCTCTTTGTACTCCATGGTACAGGACCTGGCGCCATGAAACTTGGAAATGTGTCGCAGATAGGAGACCAACACCAACTCTATGCCGATGCCTGGGAGTATGCACACCCCGGCAGCGAAAATCCTTTTGCATACGCAGTGGGCATGACGTATGGTGCCTATTACGACTTCAAAATAGGTGAATCGGTCAATCTCGCAGTGTTCAACAATAACGGCACATCCGGCATTTATAATCCATACGGACTGGTACAGAAATATTCTGCCAACTATGTGTTGCCGCAGACGGGAGAGGCTTTCATCGTGTCGAAATATGGACAGGCAGGCGATGCAACAACCCTCACAGACTACCATTATGTCATAGCACGCGACGGAAGAGTGGCTATGGCAAGGTCGTTCCTGTGCTACCATATTCCGGCGCTGCAAACCACTGACCCGCTTGATGTGGGGACAGACTATGAAGTCACGGCAGGAGCCATTCTCGGAAGCAATACCGTGTTCTGGGATGCCAAGAACCAGCGGTTCATCTATGTGGGCAAAGGCGACTTTTTTGGTATGGACGAAGCAAACGCACGTGAACAGGCACAGATGACAATGCCTATGCTTGATGCAGAGGTGGATTTCTCAAAACTCTCCGCAACGCTCTCTCCAAAAGGAAAGACAGCCCTGTATGCCTATGTGAACGACCGCGAGAACTACGAATATGCGCATGCATTCTTCATCTTTGCTGACGCAGCAGGAAATATGTATCGCTACGAACTCACACCCAAGGATACGAAGGGCGGTGCAGGTGCTGACGAACCCGCATACACTATTGAGGCAATGCGACTGCCAAATATTCGGACAACACAACTGCGGACAGGCACGCTGACGTATAATGCACTCTTCTCCACTAACTACCTCTTCTATGCCAATGGAGGGGAAGTGGTGCGCTATAACGCACAGAACGGCGACAAACAGACCGTCTATCAGGCACCGGATGGATGGAGCGTGTCGTGCATCAAGTTCCGCACAGGCGACCCCAACGCGTTCTCTGGCGACCTCGGCAGATGGCTGTCCATAGGAATGACAAAGGGCAGTGAAGGTGCAGTGGCTGAAATGCGACTCACCAATTCGGCGGATATCGACAATACCGTTGCGCCTGTTCTGCATACAGGGTTCGGTCCGGTAGTGGATGTGCAGTTTGCACCGCTTTATTACTATCAGTCGGAATAAAAAAATGAAATGAAACAAAAACTGATTTTAGTATTCTTCTCGCTGTTCGCTCTGAATATGGTGCGTGCGCAGCACATTGCCGATCTTTCGCGTCTCGTGATGGAGGCAGAAAAGGGTGATGCACTCGCCATGACACAACTCGGAAAACTCTATCTTCAGGGAGAACGCATAAAACCTGACACTGCGAAGGCGTATGCCTATTTTCAGAATGCTGCAAGGCAAGGACTGCCGGAAGCAGCCTACTATCAGGCAAAATGTCTGGAGAACGGCTATGGTATAGTAGTTGATGAAGAACGCGCCGTAAGACTGTACGAAACAGCCTTTGAATGGATTGTGCAGCAGGCAGACAGCGGCAACCTTGAATGTCAGTTATTCCTCGTGCGGCGTTATGCAGAAGGTATTGGTACGGAGCGCGATATGCTGAAGGCTGCGGTCTGGATGGCAAAAGCGGCAGAGGCAGGAAGTCCTGAGGCGCAATATGCCCTGAGCCACTGTTATAATTCGGGCGAGGGGGTGAACAAGGACGATCAACTTGCTGCACGATGGTGTCTGACGGCTGCCGAAAACGGACTCGCCGAGGCGCAATATGAAACGGCACAGAGGTTCTTCAGGGGAGAAGGACTCAATAAAAGCGAATCGAAGGCTGTCAGTTGGCTCACAAAGGCAGCCGCACAGAATTATGGTCCTGCACAATATGCCCTCGCACAATGCTATGAAGAAGGTACGGGGGTGAAGCGTCAAGCCGAGAAAGCCAAACTCCTGTATGAGCAGGCAGCACAGAATGGTGTGAACGAGGCTGTCCTGAAAACGGCGCAGACATACGCCACGAAAGGCGATGAAGCAGCAAAGGCTGTGGAGTGGCTCAGGCAGGCTGCCGCTCAGGGCGATGATGCAGCGATGTGTGAACTCGCGAAGAGATACATGAAGGGCGATGGGGTGGAGAAGGATGTTGCAAAAGCCGCAGAACTCTACCGCAAGGCAGCGCAGAAGGGCAATCCTGAGGCACAGAATGCCTGGGGAGACTGTCTGCTTAATGGAGTAGGGACGGAGAAGGATGTGGAGCAGGCAGCAACTATGTATGCCAGGGCAGCAGAGAAAGGGTATGCCGTGGCACAGAGAAATCTCGCAGACTGTTACCTCGAAGGTATAGGAGTGGATAAGAATTCGGCACTCGCTGCAGCACATTACCTCTCAGCAGCCAATCAGGGCGACATACAGGCACAGAGTGCACTCGGCGAATGTTATCTCAGTGGAGTGGGAGTGGATAAAAATCCTGTTCAGGCAGTCTTGTGGCTTACGAAGGCAGCAGATGCCGGAGATCCGGCAGCGCAGGAAAGTCTCGGAGAGTGTTACTACAATGGAGACGGGGTGAAGAAAGACCTTAAAAAGGCTTTCCGTCTGTACGAAAAAGCAGCAGAGGCAGGCGATGCCGATGCGCAGTATAGCCTGGGATGGTGCTACGAGAAAGGCGAAGGAACAGGACGCGACATGAAGAAAGCAGTGGAGTGGTACACCAAGTCTGCCATGCAGGATAACGCAGAGGCGCAGTGCTGTCTCGGAAATAGGTATTACAATGGTGAAGGCGTGGAGCGCAATCTGCAAAAGGCAGCGGAGTGGTATGAAAAGGCTGCAGATGAAGGAGTGGCAGAGGCGCAATACAATCTGGCACTGTGCTATCTCAATGGAGAAGGGGTGGAGAAGAATGAAAGTATGGCAAGACGCTACCTCGAAGATGCAGCAGAACAGGATCTCGCAGATGCGCAGTTCAGGCTCGGAGAATGTTACGCCAACGGTATAGCCGTAACGAAGGATATGGAAGAGGCTGTGGCATGCTATGAAGATGCTGCCGAACAGAACCATGCCGAAGCGCTCAATGCCCTCGGCGACTGCTATTATCTCGCAAAAGGCGTTAGTCAGGACTATAACCGTGCCTTCAGTTATTATCAGAAAGCAGCCGAATTAGGAAATATGGCGGCTGTCAACAATATAGGCGATTGTTATCTCAACGGGCGCGGCACACCGTCTGACCATAAGCGTGCCGTACAACTCTTCCGCCAGGCAGCAGAAAAGAATGTACCCGATGCCATGTACAACATAGGCTGGTGCTACGAATATGGCAAGGGCGTCTCGCAAAGCAAGACAATGGCGAAATATTGGTACGAAAAAGCAGCAAAGGCAGGACAGAAAAACGCCGTCATTGCCTTACAAAGAAACAATCTCTGATTACAGCTGAATATAAAGAAATAATTGTCAGCTCTTTGATTATATGAACTCTCGCAGATTACGCTGATAGCGCAGAAAAAATCTGTGAAGTCAGCGAGCGACAAACAAGAACTAAGTTCGATATATGAACGAAGACGAAATAACATACAAAATAAGGGGAGCCATCTTCAAAGTGTACAACGAACTTGGTCCTGGCCTTTTAGAATCTGTCTATGAGGCTGCACTACTATATCAACTTCGCAAAGATGGTTTATATGTGGAGAGTCAGAAGAGACTCGATGTATATTTCGATGGCAACTTGCTTCCTGTGGATTTCAGACTTGATATTGTAGTAGAGGACAAAGTAATTATTGAACTGAAATCGGTTGAGATGTTGAAAGATGTGCATAAGAAACAACTGCTTACTTATCTGAAAATATCCGGAAGAAAAATCGGGTTGCTTGTAAACTTCAATACAACCGATTTGACAAAAGATATTGTGAGAATAGTGAATGGATTGTAAAACTCATTGAGAGACCTCTCGCAGATTGAAAACTCGCAGATTGAAAACTCTCGCAGATCTCGTAGATTTACGCAGATGATGTAGTAAAAATCTGTGAAATCAGCGAAATCAGCGAGCGAAGACTTTGATTGAAAACTCTCGCAGATCTCGCAGATTTAGGCAGATGATGCAGTAAAAATCTGTGAAATCAGCGAAATCAGCGAGTGTCTCAACTAAATAAGGGGTATATTGGCAGCGGAGCATTCTTCGCGCATCGCCTGCGGCCAGATGCTGGCTTGTATCTCACCGATGTGGGCTTTCTGCAGATAGTGCATGCAGAGGCGTGACTGTCCTATACCACCACCAATCGAGAGCGGCAGGTCGCCGTTGAGCAGGCGTTTGTGGAAATAGAGTTCAAGGCGGTCTTCTTTGCCCGATTCATGAAGTTGGCGTAAGAGTGCTTCCTTGTCCACACGGATGCCCATCGAACTGAGTTCAAGACCCTGTCCGATAACGTCGTTCCACACCAGTAAGTCACCATTCAATCCTTTAAAGCCTTCAGCATTGGGTGTGCTGTAGTCGTCATAGTCGGGAGCACGTCCGTCGTGCGGTTTACCATCAGACAATTCACCGCCAATACCTATGATGAATACTGATTTGTGAGCGCGACAGATGGCATTCTCGCGTTCTTTAGGCGTCATGTCAGGATACATGCGGCAAAGTTCATCGGAGTGGATGAACGTGATTTTTGGAGCCAATACGGAACCCAATTGCGGGAAACGCTCACGAATGAGGAATTCCGTGCGAAGCATGGCATAGTAGATGTTTTTTACCACACCTTTCAGGTAGTCCAGCGTGCGCTGTTCGGCAGTAATCACCTGTTCCCAGTCCCATTGATCCACATAAAGTGAGTGAATGTTGTCGAGTTCTTCGTCGGCGCGGATGGCGTTCATGTCGGTGTAGATGCCATAACCAGGCTTTACTTTGAAATCGGCAAGCGTCAGGCGCTTCCATTTGGCAAGCGAATGTACCACTTCCGCCTGAGCATCGTTCAGGTCTTTCACGGGGAAACGAACCGGGCGTTCTGTTCCGTTCAGGTCATCGTTGATACCCAGACCACTTTGAACAAAAAGGGGACCGGTCACACGACGCAGATGAAGACCTGTAGATAGGTTTTCCTGAAAAAAATCCTTGATAAGTTTGATGCCCTGCTCTGTTTCGTATTTGTCGAGCAGGGGACGGTAGCCCTCAGGCTTTATCAGTTTGCTCATTGCTCTCGTTTGTTATAAATTGCGGCAAAGATAATGACATATCGCGGATAAAACAAACGTTTTTCTTTTATTTTTCAAGAAAAACGCTCATTTTAATTAAAAAATTGCATAATTATAAATAATTGCTACATTTAAGTTGCAATCAATCATTCTTACCTTTTCCTCGCTGTTGTATCTGAAGCAGAGGTTGTGGTTGCATCGCAGCGGGAGCAGGTGCGTTGGGCGTTTTCTCTGGCTGAGGGCCACCCTTTTCACCTGGTGTTGCGCTTTTCGTCTTAATCGTTTGTCTATCCGCTTTTTTTGTCGTTCCCTTTTCCTTTTTGGTTGTTTTGTCCTTCTTCTTGTTCCGCTTGGTCTTGCGACTGAATAGTTCGCTAATGTTGTTGAAGTTGCGCTGTACCACGATGCCGACACCCTGTGTGGTGAGTGAGTTCTTGGTGAAATAGCGGTCATTGGTCTCGTTATAGGCTTTCAGGCGTATTTCGCCGCGCTTAGTCAGCAGGTATTGCACGTCGAAGTCACCCACGAAGTTGTCTGTGTTGGTCTGTGTGGAGCGGTAGCCGAAGTTGCCGTTCACGAGCAAACGGTTGTTCAGCAGACGGCCGCTCATCAGTCCCAGCGCCTGCATATCTGTCCACCCGTAGTTGCCCGTGCTGACGTTTGTGCCGAATGTCCAGTTCGACGAACCCATGGCATTGGAAATGACATTGTTGATTTGTCCGCTCAGAGTGTTGGAGATGAAAGAATTGACAGCGCCGGTAGATTGCGACTGTGTGGCAGCAGCGGTGGTGTTGGCATAATCGTAAGTATAGAAGCGTCCCACGGCAAGCAGATAGAGTATCTGGCGGTTCATCTCTTCGTCTGTGCTGATGAGCGATTTCACCATCTGTGAAACATCGTCGCTCACAGTGGGAAGACGTAGGCCGAACTTCACTTCCGGAGAACTGACCTTGCCGTTGAAGGCGAGTGTGCAGTCGGCGCGCACATTACCCGTACCCACGCCTGTGCCGAGATTGAGGTCGCCAAGTGAGGCAGATGGCACGGTATAGACGGCATTGAGGTGGAGTATGCCGTCGAAGGGCTTGCCGTTGAATTCCACGCTGCTGCCTTCTTCGAAAGTGAAGTCCTTGCGGATAACGTCCTGTATGCTCATGCGGTAGGTGCCGTGGTCAACGTTGAACGTGCCGAACATCTGGAAGTTGCCTTTGTTGTAATACGTGGCACTGATGGGGCTGCTCCCATAGATGAGTATGTCGTCGCCCGATTTCTCGTCCATGATGATGCGCAGACCCACATCGGGCTGCATGTCGATGAGCATGTTCATGTGGATGTCGAGCGTCTTCTCGTCCTGTTGTTTTATATCATTCTGATTCTTCGCGTGTGTGGCAGTGCCCGTGGATTCTTTGGCATGAAGTGCTGCCATAAGCAGGCTGTCTGTGCCCGACGCAGCAAACTTCGATGGTGTCTCGCGGAAGGTGAGGAGGCTCGAAGAAGCACTGTAGTCATCGGGCGAGTCGATGTAGTAAGTAAACGTGGTCTTCTTCTCTGGTCGCATGTCGAAGTTGGCAGTAAGATCTCCTGGTTTGCCGTCTATGCTGATAAGACCGCTGCCGTAGGCCGTGGCGGAAAATGGCAGGTCAGACGTGCGTGGGCGGTCATAGATGAGCATGTTGTCGGCATTGAAGTTAAAGGTGTAGCGCCAGTTTCTCAGATAGTCGTGAAGAACAGTGCCCTCTATCGTGGCAGTGCCGCCCTTGGGACTATGCGCCACACCATCGGAGAAACTCATTCTTGTGGGCTCAAGCACAGCATGAACCTTGTCAATCACATATTCACAACCGTTGATGGGCAGTTCGCCTGTTGCAGAACCTATGAGGTCGCCCGTAATCTCTACGTCCTTAAACGTACCGCCAATATGGGCATAGCCTGTGGCGCGACCTTCTATGTTCTTTAATATGCCGCCTATGTAGCGTTGAAGGAAGCGTATGTTCATATTGTCGGCATTGATGCCTATGTCGAGCCTGTTGTCTGCTATGGGGATAGTGCCTTCAACCTCCGAACGGTTCTTGCCGTCTCTGATGATGCCATGAAGATCCACCACCATGTTGCTCAGGTTGATGCCTCCGGTGATGTCGGCCTCGCCAAGGAGACCGTCGTTGAGCATGAAGTCTTCTATGTGAATACTGCTGCGGATATCCGGTGCACCGTCTTTGAACGTAATAAGGGCTTGACCTGAAGCAATACCGTCGAACTTAAGTGGCTTCAGATGTACGAAGTTGAATACATAGTCCAGGTCGATGCGCTGAAGATTAGCAGTGATGGCATCTTCAGAGTCTTTGGAGAAACGTCCGTTGACAGTGAGTATCTGGTCTTCGTGACTGAGTTTGAAACGCTGCACTTCGAAACTGTGGGCATCCCAGATGAAATTGCCGGATGCTATATCCCAAACAGAATCGTTGTAGAAAACTTCCGAGGGGCGCAGCATGGTGAACATGCGTTGTTCGCCATTGCTTTCGTCAATGCTTGTAATGGTGCTGATTTCACCATGGAATTTCTTGCTTGCCATGTCAGCCCAATTCACTGTGATGTCGAGGTCTTCATTACGTGTCAGTGCTTCTACAGACATCTTCATGTGCATTCTGCCCAATGCTTTCTCACCCTGTGCAAGAAGAGTGTAGTCCAGACCTTCGCCGTTGAGGTACAGGCTGGCATTGTCTATGCTGTTGCCGTCGATGTCCACCTTTTCGCTTTCCACGTTGAGTGTTGTCCTGCCGTTGCTGCGCAGATGCCCGTAGGCGGATATGGGACCGCTGAACTTCACAGGCAGGCGCACAAGAGCATTAAACACCTCGTCGTTCTTGTAGTCGATGCGGAATTTCCACTGAGGATTGGCGCCTGCATACGTGGCAAGATTGTTGGCTTGAGGAAAGGGAGAATAAGAAGCAAATTGGGGCAGGGCGGTGTTCATGATGTGATTGACACATGCCTTGAAGGCTTCCGGTGCGAGCGGTCCGTCTATGTCTGCGCTGGCAAAGTCGGTGTCAAGCAGCAGGTGGTGGCCCAGTTCTGAAGGAGATATGCTGAGTGCCACACTGTTGAGAGCATAGTTCAGTCGCGCTGATTTCACACTGAAACGCGAAAGGTTCAGGTCGGCTTTGGCTTGTGCTAAATTGAGCGTGTTGAACTGGGCTGTACCTTCAAGATTGAAGATTGGTGCACCCAGCCCCGTGCTGATGCCAAAGTCTTCGGGGGCAAGGTGGGAGATGTTGGCTGTTATTCTGCCATCGCGTACGTCGTTGGCGCTGATGGTGCCTTGTAGCGAGGCAGTCAGTACAGCCGATGGGTCTTTCGAGTCGATGTCTGCCTCGATGTGTTCGCCGTCAGTCCTGCCCTTCACATGGATGTTGCGATATGTGCGGCCGCGGAAGGTGGCTTGCGACAGGTTGACATCAGCATCTGTCAGGGGGAAGGCACTGCCGCGGAGCGTGGTTTTGCCTTCTATGCTGACGGCAAGGTTATCAGGCAGGTCGGAACGATCCAGCAACGAGGCGAGGGCGAAACGGTCTGTACTGGCTTTGCCGGATATGTCGTTGCCGTTGAATGTAACGTCGGCTTTGACGTTGCCCAATGCAGTTTCGGCATCGCCTGCAACATGGGTAGCACCCCCATTCTGCCATTCTGCCTTGCCTTTGAAGGCCACATCGCCGAGGCGTGCTGCCATTACAGGCAATTCTGCGTTTGTGGCAAAAGTATAAGCCTTACTAAGAAATGCACGATTGATGCGCATCTCGCCCACGTCGGCTTTGATGCCGCCAATCCCGTTCCCCTTGCGCAAAAGGTCGAAATTGCCCGATACGTGAAAGGTGTTGCCGGCATTGGCGAGGTCGAGGTTGGTCAGTTGTAGCAAAGCGGGGTTGAGACCTAATTTTGTATTTATGGTAAATGTTTCGTGCAAATTTGCCAGACGCGGAACGAGCGGAGCAATGTCGTCGGTACTGACTATGGCGTTCTTCAGCGTGGTGTTCAGGCGCAGTGTACCTGCAATGTCGCTTTCCGAGAATGTTGCCGTAAATTCGTCCTGTTCTATGCGCGTTTGCGGCAGTTCGAGCAACAGACGGGCAAGATGTACATAACCTTTTTTTGCATGAAGGTCCATGCGCAGACGCTTGATGTCGAAACCGCTTTGTTCGTGGGCGGAAAACGACCGCACACGCAGGTGAATACTGTCATTAGTGAGGCGTTTGAGACTGAGGTTGGCATCTATGTCGCTCACGTAGAGGTGGCGTGGGTCGAGGCGGTTCGACTGGCGGGGAGTGTCTTGCTGATTGTAGTGTACGCTGACGCGACGAATGATGAGCGAATTGATGCGCAGGTCAAGTTCAGACGGACCTTCTTCTTTCTTCTTGAAGGCATCGATGACGAACTGACAGTTGAGCGGACTGTCGGCATCTGCCTTGCTGAGGTTTACTTTAGCGTCGAGCAGTCCGATGGAGCGCAGACGTACCTTGCCTTCGAGAAGCGGACGGATCTCTATCTTCCCCGAAATCCATTTGGCGTCCAGCATGTCGCGGTGGTCGCGGTCCTGCATCTTAACGTCATGAAGCGTAACCTTATTGAACAAACCAAGTTCCGCACGACCTATTTCAACAGGTGCACCAACTTTCTCCGAGAGCATTTTCGCGGCTTCCCTGCCCAGCCATTCCTGCACAGGACCATAGTTCACGGCGAGCAACAGCAGCAAGTACGCGCCAAGTATCGTGGCGAGCACTATGCGGGCGGTATTTCGAAGGAACTTGTGCATGGATTGTCGGAATGAAGGGTTAAATGTCTCTGTGTCGTCGGGGAATGTGGTTTGTAGGGGTTATCCTATTATTCTGAATGCAGCATACTTTATCAGCAACTTCTTTTCGCCAACGTTGTCAAAAACTACTGTAATCTTCGAGTTTGAGCCTTCTTCTTCGATGGTTTTGACCCGTCCCTCGCCGAAACGGCCGTGTTCGATGCGCTGGCCGACACTGACGATGCCGTTGGGGGTGCTTATGCTGTCCACATTCCTGGCTGTGTCATCTGATTTTCTGAGACGTTGCAGGCCTGTGGTAGAGCGGGGCGGGACAGTGCCACCTGATGACGAAGAACCCGTTGCCCTGTGCCAGTTGTTGCTTTTGGAAGAACGCGTGCCGAAGATGCTGAAAGAGCCCGTGCCGTATGAACCGGTGGAATTCATGAAGACATTCTTTCCGGCACCTTCCGTTTTGGAACTCTTGTCCAGACAGGAAGCATCAATCTCATCGAGAAACGGGCTGGGGTCGCATATCTCTGTCTTGCCATACCGAAAGCGGTTTTTGCACCATGTGAGAATACAGCGTTTCTTGGCACGTGTTACAGCCACGTAGAACAGTCGCCGCTCTTCTTCCAGTTCAGCAGATGAAGCGAAATGACTTTCTGATGGGAAAAGTCCTTCCTCCATTCCTGTGATGAATATGGTGTCGTACTCCAGACCCTTTGCAGCATGAACCGTCATGAGCGTAACCTTGGGACTGCCGTCATCTGTCTTGTCTGTGTCGGTAAGCAGCGACACCTCCGTCAGGTATTGGCTCAGTGAGGCAGACTCTTCGCCCGACATCTCTCTGCGTTCTTCTGCAAAATGGGCAATGGAGGCAAGGAGTTCGTCCACATTCTGACGCTTCGACTCAGAGTCGTCGTCCGTCAGCAAGTCATTTTGAATGCCGCTGGTTGTAACAACGTATTTCGTGGCTTCTACAATGTCCAGTGTCTTCTCTTTTTCGCGGAAGTCGTCAATGAGTTGCAGGAATATGCCCAGTTTCCCCAATGTGCCTTTGTTCAGGTCGGCACCCATCTCTGTGGGGTGCTGGCAGGCTTCCCAAAGACTGCAGCCATTGTCGCTGGCGGCTTGCTGAAGTTTGCCAAGGGTGGTACTGCCGATGCCTCTTGCAGGATAGTTGATGACGCGGCGCAGCGCTTCGTCATCATGAGGATTGATGATGAGACGAAGGTAGGCTATCACGTCTTTTATCTCCTTGCGCTGGTAGAACGACAGTCCGCTGTAGATGCGATAGGGAATGTTCTTGTCGCGCAATGCTTCTTCGATGGCACGGCTCTGGGCGTTCGTGCGGTAGAGGATGGCAATGTCGTTAAGTTCAGTATGGTCGCGCAGGTGATAGTTTCCTATGAACTTAGATACGATGATGGCTTCTTCCTTGTCGCTGTAAGCCGAAATAACCTTTATCTTTTCACCTTCAGCCTCTTCGCTGAATACATCTTTGTGGATTTGCCGTTTGTTGTGGGCAATAATGCTGTTGGCTGCGCGCACAATGTTTTTCGTGGAGCGATAGTTGCGCTCAAGTTTCACAATCTTAGTGTCCTTGAACTGATCGCTGAAACTGAGAATGTTGCCGATGTTTGCTCCGCGAAAACTGTAGATGCTCTGTGCGTCGTCTCCTACCACGCAGATGCAGCCGCCGGGAGCCAGTTGCATCACTATGCGGTGCTGGGCATAGTTGGTGTCCTGATATTCATCCACGAGGATGTACCTGAAGCGGTCGGCATATTTCCGTCGTATGTCATCGTGGTCGCGGAAAAGAAGAAATGTCATCAGAAGCAGGTCGTCGAAGTCCATGGCATCGCTTTGCTGCAACAACTCGTTATAGCGCTTGTAGATGCGGTGCGTCTCGCTGATGTTGCGCGCGGCATTCCTGCGCATGATGGCAGTGTCGGCAGCGTAGGCGTCAGGCAGGACCAATCGGCTCTTGGCTTCTGAAATGCAAGACAGGATGCGGGCTGGCTTGTAAGTCTTATCGTCCAGACCCATCTCTTTCACTATGCGCCGGATGACTGACTGGCTGTCAGTGGTGTCATAAATAGTGAAGTTGGGGGAATAGCCTATGTTTGCTGCCTCCTGACGCAAGATGCGGGCAAAGATGGAATGAAAAGTGCCGGACCAGATATGACGCGTGCGACCCTCGCCAATGAGTTGCTCTATGCGGCGATTCATCTCACGGGCTGCTTTGTTGGTGAAGGTGAGCGACAATATCTCCCATGGCTTATAGCCGTTTTCCAGCAGATATGCCACCTTGTATGTCAGCACACGAGTCTTGCCCGACCCCGCACCTGCAATCACCAGCAATGGGGCATCGGTCAAGGTTACCGCTTTGATCTGACTTGCGTTCAGTTCTTTTTCTAATTCCAACATTCCACTGCAAAAATAACATTTTCACGCCACATTAGAGAAATAATTTGTAATTTTGCTTAATGTTTTCGCGTGTTTTTGTCTGTTTCAATGATTTTCAGTGTGATACAACAACTTTGCGAAACACCCAATCACCTACTTTCAGGGATTGACTGACAAGTTTAAAGTAAACAATATCACATAAAAAACAATGAACAATTCTTTCATCAAAATTCGCCTTACGGCGATGAATTTTATGCAGTTTGCCGCTTGGGGTGCATATCTCACGTCGATGGGCGGTTACTTGTTTGCCTCGGGTAATCCCGATATCATAGGTTGGTTTTACAGCATTCAAGGCATCGTGTCCATTTTTATGCCTGCAATTATGGGTATCATTGCAGACCGTTGGATAAACGCGGAAAAATTGCTTGGGCTCTGCCATTTAATAGCTGGAGGACTTATGATAGCAGCCGGTGTATATGGCGTGCAGGCAGGTGATGCTATGGATAAATGGACGCTTTTCACGCTTTATTCTTTTAGTGTGGCGTTCTATATGCCAACGCTCGCATTGTCTAACAGTGTGGCCTTTACGGCTTTGACCAAAGCAGGTCTTGATACTGTTAAGTCTTTCCCTCCCATACGTGTGTTTGGAACAGTTGGCTTTATTTGTACAATGTTAGCCGTTGACTTTGCGGGCTATCAACACACTGCAATGCAGTTTGTGGTAAGCGGTGCTATCAGTGTTCTGCTGGGTTTGTATGCTCCGACACTTCCCACTTGCCCAACCAGTAAAGACAAAGGGAAGAGTCTGGCAGAAGCGCTTGGCTTGAAAGCCTTTGCTTTGTTCAAGGACTATCGGATGGCACTATTCTTTATTTTCTCGTTCTTGTTAGGACTCCAACTTCAAATCTCCAACGGCTTTGCTAATGGTTTTATCAGTTCGTTTGCTGAAATTCCCGAATTTGCCGACACCTTCGGAGCGAAGCATGCCAATGCGCTCATT
Organism: Pseudoprevotella muciniphila; assembly: GCF_003265305.2. Lineage (NCBI taxonomy): Bacteria > Pseudomonadati > Bacteroidota > Bacteroidia > Bacteroidales > Prevotellaceae > Pseudoprevotella > Pseudoprevotella muciniphila. The sequence continues at coordinate 2,497,485 of NZ_CP033459.1, forward strand.
TCATTGTCGCAAATCAGTGAAACGTTATGCATATTGCTCATACCTTTCTTCATGAAACGTTTTGGCATCAAGCGTGTGATGGCGATTGCGATGGCGGCATGGGTGCTTCGGTTCGGTCTCTTCGGATTGGGCAATCCGGGCAGTGGAGTTTCATTGTTTATCCTTTCGTGTATCGTGTATGGTGTTGCTTTTGACTTCTTTAATATCAGCGGCGCACTCTTTGTCGACAAAAATACCAATGCTGACATTCGTTCTTCTGCTCAAGGGCTTTTCATGCTGATGACCAATGGTCTTGGGGCTACGGTAGGCTCGCTTGCAGCACAGGCAGTAGTGGATAAATATGTTAACACACAGACCGAGGCCTTAGCTAAAGTAGAAGGTTGGCAAACATCGTGGTTCATTTTTGCTGCATACGCACTCGTGGTGCTCGTGCTCTTCCTCTTATTCTTTAGGGAAAAGAAAGAAAAAGCAGCATAAGTAATAATACCATATTTCAGAAACGGGGGAGGACATCACTAAGAATGGTGTTCTCCTTTGTTCTTATAGGACTTCTTGAAAAAAATATGCGGAAATGTAAAAAAATGTGAAAAGAATGGAAATAAATTGTTAAATTTGCGGCATAACCCATAAAAATAAAGGACATGTTTACCGAAGAAGACAAAAAACAATTAACTGAAAAAGGTATTACCGAAGAGCAGGTGATGCATCAGTTGGACTGCTTCAAAACAGGTTTCCCCTTCCTGAAACTCGTCAGCGCAGCATCAGTAGGCAATGGCATACTGACCCCAGGAGAGTATGAGGCAAACGAGTATCTTGCTGCATGGGATGAATATCTCGCCGGCGACCACAGAATCGTGAAATTCGTGCCGGCATCAGGTGCAGCAAGCCGCATGTTCAAGGACGTGTTTGCCTTTGTTGATGCACCATACGATGTGCCGACCACAGACTTCGAGAAGTATTTCTTCGACAATATAGGCAAGGCAGCGTTCAAACCCACGCTTGATGCCACCTGTGTACGACTCTATGGAAAGAATGTCGATGCACTCGTTGCAGAAGGAAAATACAAGGAAGTGGTAAAGGCTTTGCTCGGAGCAGAGGGCATGAACTACGGACAACTGCCAAAGGGTGTGCTCCATTTCCACAGTTATGGCGGTGGCGCACGTACGCCCGTGGAGGAACACCTCGTGGAAGGTGCACTCTATGCACGCCAGCAGAATGGAAAAGTGAACATACATTTCACGGTGTCGCCGGAGCACAAACAACTCTTCGAAAACCTCGTCAGCAGCATCGTGCCAAAATATGAAGAAAAGTATGGTGTGAAATATGTGGTCAGTTTCTCAGAACAGAAGAGTTATACCGACACCATAGCCGTTACGCCCGACAACGAACCCTTCCGCAATGATGACGGGTCGCTTCTTTTCCGTCCGGCAGGCCATGGCGCGCTCATCGTCAATCTCAACGACATCAATGCAGATGTTATCTTTATCAAGAATATTGACAACGTGGTGCCCGACAGGCTTAAAGAGGATACCATTCGCTATAAAAAACTCATTGCAGGTGTGCTCGTCAGTTTGCAAAAGCAAATCTTTGCTTATCTCGAAGAACTGGAAAGTGGTGTGGCAGAGGATAAGTACCGCGAAATGCTTTCGTTCATCGAAAACAAACTGATGTGCCGAAACGAAAAGACTGCCACAATGTCAGATGCAGAACTGCGCGAATATATCGCAGGAAAACTCAACCGGCCTCTGCGCGTCTGTGGTATGGTGCGCAATGTGGGCGAAGCAGGAGGCGGTCCGTTCATCGCTGTAAATCCCGACGGATCAGCATCGCTGCAAATTCTCGAAAGTTCGCAAATTAACGTGAACGACCCGAAAGAGAAGGAAATGTTCAACCTCGGCACACACTTCAATCCGGTAGATCTTGTTTGTGCCACAACGAACTACAAAGGGCAATCATTCAATCTTCCCGATTATGTGGATCCCGCAACGGGTTTCATCTCTTCAAAGAGTAAAAACGGGCGTGAACTCAAAGCGCTCGAACTGCCGGGACTCTGGAATGGCAGCATGAGCGATTGGAACACGGTGTTCGTGGAGGTTCCACTTACCACATTCAATCCCGTAAAAACAGTCAACGACCTCTATCGCGAAGAACATAGATAAATCGCTCTGACCAGAATAAACAGCACGAAGGCATCCCAACATATCTTCAGGGTAGCCTTCTTGTTGTAGTGATACCTTTATATCTTAACAATATTTCTATAAAATCTGCCAATTCATCTATTTTATTTGGAGGCAGATTTCTGATTTGCTATTTTTGCATCGTCTTGTTGAGCATTGCTCTTCAATGTCAGGCTACGAAGCCTCATAGAACTTATGTCGAGTTATTTTTAGGTGTTTGAGATAACAGTCGTTTATTGTTCAAGGAACATACAAACGACTGTTATTCTGTATTTTTGGGGCATATAGAATTGTTAGGATATATGGGTTTTCCTATTCAGAAAAGTACGTATAGTCTGAATAGAAAAAATCAGTCAACTCTCAACGACTTTCAACTTCCTCCTGTCCTGAGGAACGATGCAGATGCGCCGTTCCTCAACTATGGCGTCGAGAACAGCCACTGCTGTGATGTTCACAATGTCATCAACCGATGACTCGAAGTCGGTGAAGTGGATGGGTTTGTTCAGTCCCATCTGTATGGGGCCGATAACCGATACATCGTCGCTCATCGTCTTGAGCATCTTATATGATGAGTTGGCAGAGTTGAGACAAGGGAAGATAAGCGTATTCACATCGAGTCCTTTCAGGCGTGTGAAGGGGTATTTGTCGTCGCGAAGAGTCTTGTCGAGCGCAAAGTTAAGCTGCATCTCGCCATCGATAGCCAAATGGGGAAACTCCTCCTGCATGCGCCGTACTACTTCGTGCACCACCGTAGGACTACCTGCTTTGTCCGTACCGAAATTGGAATAGGAGAGCATAGCCATAACGGGAGTGCGGTTAAAGAAACGTACAGTGTCGGCAGAGAGCTTCGTAATGTCGAGCAGTGTCTCGAGGTCTGGGTGGCGATTGATGAGCGTGTCTGCCACGAAGAATGTGCCTTTCTTTGAATTGATGATGTGCATCGTGCCGAAGTGTTTATACTCTGGCTGTATGCCGATGACTTCCTCTGCCACCTTGATGGTGTTGCTATATTTAGTGTAGAGACCTGTGATGAAAGCGTCCGCCTCGCCTGTCTCAACCATCATCATGCCGAAGTAGTTGCGCTCGTACATCTTGTCGTTCGCTTCCTGATAGGTATATCCTTCGCGCTGTTTCTTCTCGGCAAGGATGTGCGCATAGCGGTGGCGGCGGTTGGCTTGGTCGTCGCGGCGCAGGTCAATCACTTCCACACCGTCCATGTTTAGCTGCAGATCATTTGCCAGTTTGTAGATGCGATCAACATTGCCGAGCAGGATGGGCTTGCAGAAACCTTCTTCCTTCGCTTTCACGGCTGCCTGAAGCATGGTGGTGTGAGTGCCCTCTGCATAGACAACGCGCTTGGGATCGCTGCGCGCAGTGTCATACAGGTTCTGTGTGAACTTCGTCTCTTGCCCCATGAGCTCGCGCAGTTGCTGCTTGTAGGCTTTCCAGTCCTTGATGGGACGACGTGCTACACCGCTGTCCATAGCGGCTTTTGCCACTGCCATGCTGACCTCTGTGATGAGGCGCGGATCGATGGGCTTTGGAATGAAATAGTCGGGACCATATTCAAATTTACGCACATCGTAAGTGCGATTAACGATATCAGGCACAGGTCGGCGGGCGAGTTCCGCTATGGCGCGGGCAGCAGCCATCTTCATCTCTTCGTTGATGGCAGACGATGCCACGTCGAGTGCGCCGCGGAAGATGTAGGGGAAGACGATGACGTTATTGATTTGGTTGGGATAGTCCGTGCGTCCGGTACTCATCAGTACGTCCGGACGCGCTGCCATAGCGTCTTCGTAAGTGATTTCGGGTTCCGGATTAGCCAAGGCGAAGATGATGGGGTGGTCAGACATAGAACGCACCATGTCCTGTGAGAGAATGTTGCCCTTCGAAAGACCAACGAACACATCTGCACCCTCCAACGCCTCTGCCAGTGTGTTCACGTCCGTGCGGCTTGTTGCAAACTCACGCTTCTGCTCCGTAAGACCCGGGCGGTCGGTACGGATGGGGCCTTTTGAGTCGCACATCACGATGTTCTCGTGGCGGGCACCGAAAGCGCAGTAGAGGCGTGTGCAACTGATGGCGGCTGCACCGGCACCGCTGACCACGATTCTCACGTCCTCAATCTTCTTGCCTGCCACGTCGAGCGCATTGAGAAGACCGGCGGCACTGACGATGGCGGTGCCGTGCTGATCGTCATGCATTACGGGAATGTCGAGCTCCTCCTTCAGTCTGCGTTCTATCTCGAAACACTCAGGTGCCTTGATGTCCTCAAGGTTGATGCCGCCGAATGTGGGTGCTATGCGTTTCACTACCTCGATAAACTTGTCTGGGTCTTTCTCGTTGATTTCAATGTCGAACACATCGATGCCGCCATAAATCTTGAAAAGTAACCCCTTACCCTCCATCACGGGCTTGCCACTCATAGCACCGATGTCGCCAAGGCCCAACACTGCCGTGCCGTTTGAAATCACTGCCACAAGGTTGCCCTTCGATGTGTATTTGTATGCCTCATGCGGGTTTTCCTGTATCTCAAGGCAGGGGAATGCCACACCCGGGCTGTATGCCAGCGATAGGTCGGTCTGAGTGCGGTAAGGCTTTGTGGGTACTACTTCTATCTTGCCAGGGCGACCTTGTGCATGATACGTTAATGCAGCTTCTTTAGTTATCTTTACCATAAGTCTGATATTTTTTTTGAAAGAACGTGCTGTAATTAATTTATACGCAAAATTAAGAAATTTTGAGCATTTAGTTAAGAAGAAAACGCAGTATGTGGAATGTATAGAACATGAAACCCAAAAAAAACAGAAACTTTTTTAAAAATTTCCCATAAGTGTGTAACTTTGCAGCACAAAAAAAATAGTGTGCAATGTCAGTAAGTAAAACCCGTCAAAAACTGGTAGATGTAGCAAGGGAAATGTTTGCTCGCAAAGGTTTCGACAATACCACGATGAATGATGTTGCCCAGGCCTCACAGAAGGGCAGACGGACGCTATATACCTATTTCCGTAATAAAGAAGAACTCTATAATGCCGTGGTGGAGTGCGAATTGGATCGTCTCTCGGAAACGATGGACGAACTTGCCAACCGCAATATAGCACCTGAGCGCAAACTCTTCATGCTGTGCTATGCACACCTCAATTCCATTAAGGAAACCGTCTTGCGAAATGGTACGCTCCGGGCACAGTTCTTCCGTAACATCTGGATGGTGGAGAAGGTGAGGCGCACATTCGACCGTGAAGAACGCGATATCTTCAAGCGTGTACTGGCTGAAGGTGTGGAAAATGGTACATTCAAGGTGGATAGCATCATATTGATGGCGGATATCTTCCATTTTTCCCTTAAAGGACTTGAAGTTCCCTTTATTTATGACCGTCTCGGACCTGGAGTCTCTGAAGAACAGGCCGAACCTATTGTTATGCGACTCATAAGTCGTGTGCTCGGTATGGAACCTGCTGAAATGTGGGAACTGAAATAGTATAATCCAAGTTTCCACTTGCTTGAAGTAAAAAAGTGAGCGAATATTGCGGAGTTAAAGAAGTTAAAGAAGTTAAAGAAGTTAGCGAAGTTAACGACGATAGTGTTGGACCGATAACTTCAAAAAAAGAGGTAATGTCGTTAACTTCGAGCGAAGCGATAACTTCAGTAACTTCGATAACTTCAGAAAGTTGAGTAGTATAAAAACATAAAAACAAACAATAAGAAAGAAAATGGGATTACTAACAGGTAAGACCGCGCTCATTACGGGTGCGGCACGCGGTATCGGAAAGGCTATCGCGTTGAAGTTTGCCGAAGAAGGCGCAAACATAGCATTCACCGACCTCGTTATCGATGAGAATGGTAAAGCCACGGAAGCAGAAATAGCAGCCAAGGGCGTGAAGTGCATCGGATATGCATCGAATGCAGCCGACTTCGCTCAAACCGAAGAAGTAGTAAACACAGTCAAGGAAGAGTTCGGCTCAATCGACATTCTCGTCAACAATGCAGGTATCACGAAGGACGGACTCATGATGCGCATGACCGAACAGCAGTGGGATGCTGTAATAGCAGTCAATCTTAAGTCGGCGTTCAACTTCATCCATGCGTGCACACCCATCATGATGCGCCAACGCAGTGGCTCCATCATCAACATGGCAAGTGTGGTAGGTGTTCACGGTAATGCAGGTCAAAGCAACTATGCCGCATCAAAGGCAGGTCTCATCGCACTCGCCAAGAGTGTGGCGCAGGAAATGGGTAGTCGCGGCATCCGTGCTAATGCGATAGCACCGGGATTCATCGAAACAGCCATGACAGCATCCCTGCCCGATGAAGTACGCAAAGAATGGGTGCAGAAGATTCCTCTCCGCCGAGGCGGACAGGTGGAAGACATCGCCAATGTGGCAACCTTCCTCGCCAGCGAACTATCAAGTTACGTTAGCGGACAGGTCATCCAGGTAGATGGCGGTATGAATATGTAAAACGCACAGGAAGTATCAAAAAGATACATCAAGATTGAAAGGCATCGCACAGACGGTGCCTTTTTTAGTGTTCACAGTGTTCACAGTGTTCACAGTGTTCACGGTGTTCATGGCGTTCATGGCGTTCACAGCGTTCACGGTGTTCATGCGTTCACGGTGTTCACACTCCTCAAGCGTGAACGCGTGAACACTTTCGCTTAAATTATCAGGTAACAAACTGAATATCAGGTGTCTATGTAAATAAATAGGTATTCACGCTATTTGTCCGATAATATATATTATATATAATTATAATTATATAATAACATGAATTACCATTAAATATCAGAATGTTATTTTTCAAGAATTGGAGAATTATAGAATTTATTTCACTTCCGATTATCTGAAAAGGTGTCGCTGGAGGAATTAGGTTGAACGGGAAATAATAATTCTCAAATTTTCAAATTCTTGATAACTTGATATATTATCACTTATGGTTGTTGAGTAAATTGATATTTCAAAAGAAATTCCAAAATGTTCAGGTGTTCACATTATGAGAACATGTACACTTGAATGCCGTGAACATTTGAACATCATGAACATCGTAACACCGTGAACGCATCCTGGTTTATGATAAATGCTTGATATTTAGTTTGTTAAGTGGTCGTAAAGTTCAAGTGTTCACGCGTTCACGCTTGAGGAGTGTGAACACCGTGAACGCATGAACACCGTGAACGCTGTGAACGCCATGAACACCATGAACGCCATGAACGCCATGAACACTGTGAACACTCGATATTTGTATTGATGATAAATGTCTGTAAAGCGGGTGAAAGGTCGCCAAAAATGGCATAAAAAATGCCAAAAGTGAGATAATAAGACTGATTATCAAACTTTTGGCAAAATCTTGTTGTGCGCCTGACAGGACTCGAACCTGCACGAATTGCTTCACCAGATCCTAAGTCTGGCGCGTATACCAATTTCGCCACAGGCGCTTTTGCGGCGCGAAGATACGACTTTTAGTTGGAATAATACGCAAAAGTGGAAATAAACTTACGCGGTGTGGCTTGCAAGGTTGCAAGTTATTTTCAATTCATGTTTTGCAAGTTCCACTTGTTAGAAGTTAACGAAGTTAGCGAAGTTAAAGAAGTTAACGACGTATGTTTTGTCCAACAGAGGGCCATTTATATCCCGCATGGTGGTATCGTCGATAACTTCGTTACCTCTGTTAACTCCGAGCGTAGCGATAACTCCGTAAAGTTGAGTTTGCAATTTTTCTTTGCCTTACCAGTCGTTACCAGTCGCCTGCGATTTGTCCCTTTCTGTAGATACCCTTGAGTTGTATGGTAAAGGTGAGCATGGAGTGCTTGGGTATGGAATTTGTGGCGCTTTCGCCGTATCCCAGTTCGGGATGTATGTAGATGCGCCAGAGGTCGCCGATGTGCATGTGTTGAAGGGCTGTGGCAAAACCCTGTACGTTGTTACTCACAAGCAAGAGAGCAGGTGTGCAGAGTTTGTCGCTGAAAGTTTCGTCTTCGTTAACACTGGTGCCTGTGTTGGCGAAAAGATAACCATTAGGATGACCACTTGTAGGAATGAGTCTGCCAACATAGTTCGCACGCACGCTATCACTATAAAGTGGAACAACAGTTCCCGTGCCTTTGGCTATGATTTCAACAGGTATGCTGTCCGAAGTGTTGAATGTGCCGTCTGTAGGTATTGTATAGTTTCTGAGTATGCGCCAGTTGCAATGGTCTTCCCAGTCGGTGCCATAGTTCGCCTGTGCGTTCTTGATGGCTTGTTTTGCCTGCTGCAGGCGAGATGCGAAAGCCGAGTCGTTGCGGGCAGTCCAGTTACTGTATTCATCGACAACGTCCTCGTTGGTTTCTTCGCACGAAGTCAACAGTGGCGAAGCGAGCAGGATAACCAAAAGTACTCTCCCTAAATTGCGCAGCCAGGCGGATGTGGTTGTAGTCATCGTTTTTCTGTCTTAAACTAATTTTTTGAGCAATGATGTAATGCTTACCTTGTCCTCGATGAGTTCGCGAAGTTCGCTAATTTTCACACGTTGTTGCTCCATCGTGTCGCGGTTGCGCAGTGTAACTGTATCGTCCTTGAGTGTGTCGTGATCCACTGTGATGCAATAGGGAGTGCCCACTGCGTCCTGACGGCGGTAGCGCTTGCCGATGGTGTCCTTTTCTTCGTATTTGCAGTTGAAGTGGAACTTGAGGTCATCGAGTATTTCGCGAGCCTTTTCGGGCAGACCATCTTTGCGCACGAGTGGCAGAATGGCGAGTTTTGTAGGAGCGAGGGCTGCAGGCAGTTTCAGCACGGTGCGCGTCTCGCCGTTTTCGAGTTGCTCTTCCATGTAGGAATGACACATCACGGAGAGGAACATGCGGTCCACGCCTATACTTGTTTCAATGTCGTACGGCGTGTAACTTTCGTTTGTTTCGGGGTCGAAGTACTTGATGCTTCGTCCGGAGTATGTCTCGTGCTGCTTGAGGTCGAAGTCTGTGCGGCTGTGTATGCCTTCCACTTCCTTGAATCCGAATGGCATCTTAAACTCAATGTCGCAGGCTGCATTGGCATAGTGCGCCAGTTTCTCGTGGTCATGGAAACGATAGTTTTCAGCACCGAATCCGAGTGCCTGGTGCCACTTCATGCGCATTTCCTTCCATTTGTTGAACCATTCTATCTCTGTGCCCGGCTTAACGAAGAACTGCATCTCCATCTGTTCAAATTCGCGCATGCGGAAGATGAACTGGCGTGCCACAATTTCATTGCGGAAAGCCTTGCCAATTTGTGCAATACCGAAAGGAATCTTCATGCGCCCAGTCTTTTGCACATTGAGATAGTTCACGAAGATGCCTTGCGCTGTTTCTGGACGAAGATATATGGTTGAAGCACCTTCGGCTGTGGAACCTACTTCAGTTTTGAACATGAGGTTAAACTGGCGTACATCGGTCCAGTTGCGTGTGCCGCTAATGGGGCAAACAATGCCCTCATCGAGAATGATTTGCTTGAGGCCTTCAAGGTCGTTAGCATTCATGGCATCGCTGAAGCGCTGATGCAGGTCGTCGCGTTTCTTCTGGTTGTCGAGTACACGAGGATTTGTGGCGCGGAATTGGGCTTCATCAAAGGCTTCACCAAAACGCTTGCGTGCCTTAGTGATTTCCTTTGCGATTTTCTCCTCATACTTGCCAATCTGCTCTTCGATAAGCACATCGGCGCGATAACGTTTCTTCGAGTCGCGGTTGTCGATGAGTGGATCGTTGAAGGCATCCACGTGTCCCGAGGCTTTCCAGATGGTGGGGTGCATAAAGATGGCGCTGTCGATGCCCACGATGTTCTCGTGGAGCAAAACCATCGACTGCCACCAATATTGCTTAATGTTGTTCTTGAGTTCTACACCATTCTGCGCATAGTCATATACAGCGCCGAGGCCGTCGTATATTTCACTCGAAGGAAATACGAAACCATACTCCTTGCAATGCGACACTATTTTCTTGAAAACGTCTTCTGCCATGTTTTTTTGTTTTGTATGGGTTTTGCAAATCAAATCTCTTGCCAAACCTTGAATTTTTTAATTTTGTGCAAAATTAACACTCATCGCGCAATAGGCAAAATGCGCGAGTGTTTTTATTCGTGGAGTGTTCTAAAAACTCTATTTTGACGTTCGGTTAAAAGTTTCCTTTAGCAAAGAAATCGGGATAGTAGGAACGCAGTTGTTTGCGGAGCACTTCGCCAAGCACCTTGCTACCGAGAATGAGTTCGGCATCGCGTGTGTCTGTCTCTATGTAGATGCGCTGTATGGTGGCATCGAGGAGGCGGCGCAGGTCGGGCAGGGTGATGTCGTACTTCACCTGGTAGAGGCGGAACATGATGCATCCCACGCGCTTGGTGGTGAATACTTCTGCATTTTCTGCAGCGCGGAGGATAATGCTGCTGTCGCCCTTCAGTTCGAATTCTATTTCCCGTCCTTCGGAGGTCATGTTCACCGTGGGGTCGCCGAACTGAAACTGGAGTTGCATGTTGCCGTTGCTGCTACGTACGGGGCGTACGCGGCAGAACGAATTGCGGTCGCGGATAAAGTCTTCGAACACAGCCTGTTGCGCCATGATGCAGACGGGGAGAAAGAGAAGCAAAATCAGGAATGGTATTCGTTTCATCTTAGTCGTTATTTCTGCACAAAGATAGTCTTTTCTGTAAAATAACCACGAATTACACCAAATACACTAATATCCACTCTCAACTCACAACTCTCACACTCACAACTATCCACTTTCAACTCTCCACTTCCTCTTCTTCCGTTTCCTTTTCAACCTTGCGGAAAGTGATGCCGCCTCGCTGTCCACAGACGTATGGCATGATAGAAGTGTTTTCTGACTTATGAAGTTCGATGTATAGCGGTGCGCCTTTCACGAACAGGCTTGCGAGGAAGGTGTCGCCAGGTTTCAGTCTCGTTTTCTCGCTGTAGGTTACTTCGAAATGCAGACTGCCGTTATATTTCACGTGGCACACGCGCCCCGGCTCCCAATATAGTTCCACTTCGTCGCCCACCCTCAGTTCGGTAGGCACGTTGATGGTTCGCCCTGCGAGCGGTGAGGAAGGGGTGGGCTTGTCCGTGCCATCGTCTGCGGCGAGAAAGTCTTCCAAGTCTTTGTATCCGCATAGGCGTGCCAAAGTGTTGAGCGTGTGGCGACTCGGTGTATTCTTTGCTTCCACATAGCCCCACACGCGCTTCAGTGTGGAAAGACTGATCAGGGCGTCCAGCCTGTTGTGTATCTGCAAACGCAGCCAGTCAAAATCCCTCGGTGTGGCTAAAGACCTGCCCACAGCCGTCTCTACTGCTGTGCGCAAGGCCGCCACTACTTCGGGGCTGATTTTTATTGTGCTAACTTCGTGTTCCCTCGATTTCTCTTTCTTCATAATAATTAGGAATATATACTCGCCTTTCAGTCAAATCTTCTGCAAAGGAACTAAAAAAATGCACTTTTTTCTGCTCGGTGGACCTAAAATCCCCGATATAGACAAAATTGAACCAAATTGAACCAGCTATATCCGAATTTTTTGTTATTATTTTGTAAGCTTCAAATGACAAAATCTATTAAACAAATAAAAAAATAAACAATGAAAACAACAAATAACACAAAAACTCTTATGACAATGACAAATCTACGAAATGCTGTAATGTCATATCCCACTTGGACTTTATTTGATGGATTCATAGTGGAAGCGAATAATCTAACTTCCTACAACAAATTATTAAAAAAATAGAATGCACATGGCACAACAAGTAAGAGTCGGAACATTCATATATAGGATAAACCCAAATAACGATAAGGAATTGCAACGCTGCTCGTATGGCAGTAGCAGTTGGAGCAGAGTGGCAGAGTTCAATGGTTACCACATTCTGGATTTGTTGCTAATGCCTAACGGAAAAGATATAGAGGTATATACTGACCGCTATGTCTATGTGCGTGAAAATAGTGGCAATATTCGGAAAAGATGAGGTCATATAAGTTGCGGAAAAGTTTTGCTCTATCAACTGTTGATAAGACATGTTCTCAACGAGAGTAAAGTAAAAATTCGCGCTTTATATGTTATAGTTTGATAATAGTTTAACTCGTCACATTTTATTCAATCAAATATTTTAAATTATGAAAAGTTCTAATAATAGAATGTTAATGGTCCTATATGGCGCAGCAAACCAAGGCAAGACACTTGAGTTGTACAATCTACTGATTGCTTTGGTATGCGGTGGTAGCATTAGCCCAGGATTAGCAAAAGCTCTTTCGTCTTTCAAGAAAAGGAATGGGAGTTATATTGACAATCGTTTTGTAATTGATTATGAAGGAGCCATCATCGTTATTTGTTCTGGTGGAGATACTTGGAGTATATGTAAGAAAAATACACAAGTATTTGATGCCTCTATAAAGCATGGAGTAATTGTATATCGCGTGACAAGTAGTGGCATTGATAAGATGACCTCAAGTGACATTGAATCTATTAAGAAGGCTGATAAGCCTATAGTTTGTGTCACCGCTTGCAGACCATCAGGCGATGCGTATGGTGCCTTCAAGGTTTTGCACGCTTATAGTGAGAAAAGCATCATGGAGTATGACAATCAAGTTTGGTTGCACAAAAAGAGAAACATATCAAAACTTCACGAGATGCATACAATTATAGATAACTTTATTAAGAAAGGTCAAATAATATGAAACCAAAAAATTTATTATTCCATCTGCCTCATTCGGGAATGCTTGGGGCGATGAGCAAAGCTTTGCTGGTGGCAGCCTTCTTTACGGCAGCATCGGCTGCATGTCATGCACAAAGCACAGATGACGGCAGCATGATGCATGTATATACGAAGAACAGCACGGAAGCCGCCTTATATCAGCTGGACGATATCAGAAAAATTACGTTCAGCGAGAAAGGCGTACGTGTCTGGAACACCGATTTGCCTACGGAATATCCGTTTGCCAAGCTAAACATCATTTCTTTCAGGGACAGGAATAGCATCAGGCCGACAGGCGTCGGGACTATTCCTGTTGACGACAGCCTTGTCAGCATCGGTTACAACAAAAACAATGATGTACTGACAGTGAAGAGCGATGCCTATATGGATGGTGTCATCGTCTATAACTCTCAAGGGCAGCAGGTATCAGCAGACAACAGCAAGCGTCAGCTTTACCGCATATCCCTGAAAAATGTAGGAAAGGGAGTATATGTGGTAAGAGCCAGGGGACTGCATGGTGAGACCATCAAGAAAATCTTAAAGTAATAACGTAAACTTTCGCAAATGATTATTTATCAAGTTATCAAGAATTAGAGAATTAAAGAATTTATTCTCAAAACAAACTATCTTAATCAGAATTAATTAAAGGAGGGTTTGAATGGGAAAATAAATTCTCGTATTCTTATTATTCTTGACATATAAACAAATACTTGCGAAACTTGAATAACAACTAATAAATAGATATCATGAAAAAGATATATATGAAAAAGATATATTCTTTACTTGTTCTTTCACTGTTTGTGGGCTTGCAATGCTTCGGGCAACGATACATCAAGCTTTATCAGGATGATGTGGTAATCAAGCAACTGTCCACTGAAGAGATAGACAGCATAAGCATTACAGAAACCGAACCGCATATCGTCAATTTTTGGTATGACGGTAAAATTTTCCTGAATTACAACGCTGCAGGGATAGACAGCATCACTGTAACCAATAATGGAAAACCGCCACTGTCATACGCGGGAGTCGTAGCATTCAACAGTGAACTCAAAATAAAGGACTTGGATATTCTCGCTCCCTCTACAGCAGATGAATATGAAAACTTCATTAAATACGATTTGACTCAAAAAAATGGTACGATATTGTACTATGCATTTGACAAAGCCTTGAACATATTGCACGATAATGCCAACAACATTGTAACACCTCTGGAGAGTGTACATGTCATTACTTTTACTGATGGTTTGGACCAAGGTTCATTGATGCTGACTGACAAGTATGGTTCTTCAGTGGAATACCTTAATGCGCTCCGCAATCGTATGGCACAAACAAAAGTATCGGGCTTGTCTCCTCAATTCTATTCTGTTGGTTTGCGCGGCTCTGATGTCAGCAATGTAGAGCTGTTCAGACAAAATCTCAGAGGCCTGGCTTCTTCGGACGCAAATGCTTTTGAAGTGAACAGTATCAATGAAATCGGTTCTAAGTTTTACGATATAGAGAAACAGATTCAAAATGTCAGCACGCGTCAGTCTATGACTTTCAAGGTTCCCGGTGTTGAAAGCGGGACACGAATGCGCTTTGTCTTTGACAATCAGGCGGCAGAAAACAGTCAGCTTTACATAGAAGGCACGTTCAATCTCCAGGACCGTTGTCTCCATGATGTTGTCTATCATGGTATTAAAGCCGTGTCCGGTAAGACCATACAAGGCACCCAAGATGGCATCTTTTTGACTTATACATTTACAGGCATGCATCGGGAAACGGGAACCTCACTTATTCCTACTTCTTCTGTAGCACATTACTATAAATATCCTTCTTCTACATCGTGGCAATATAACTCAGAATTTTCCGGCACAACCAGTTCTCAGGAGAATGTCTCACATACCGGTACTGCCATTCTTCTCATTATCGACTGCTCCAGTTCCCTGACGGACGAAGATTTCTGGCAGATACGGCAATCTGCCAGCTCTTTCCTTAGCGGCGTTGCTGACAATGCAGAACGTTGGAAGTTGTCTGGTCCTCAGAATTTCAAAGCAGTGTTTGATGAAAACAAGAATGTTGTGAATCTTTCTTGGGATGCCGTAAATTATGCGCAGAGTTATCGAGTATATCGCAGTAGTGGCTTAAATGGAAATTACACATTAGTGGCAGATAATGTAAAAGGAAACTCATGGACAGATGAAAGTCCGTTGCAGGCTTGTTGCTATAAAGTAAGTGCAATATACTTAGGTGGAAAAAGTATATTAAGCGAAAGTATTTATTATGGCCTTGAATATATTGATTTAGGCTTGCCCAGCGGTCTGCTGTGGGCTACGTGCAATGTAGGCGCAAGCAAGCCCGAAGAATACGGCGACTATTTCGCCTGGGGTGAAACTAAACCTAAGGCAGATTACTCTTGGAGTACCTACAAGTGGGGCAGCGGAGAGAGATGGCTCACGAAGTATAACCCTTTTCTATCTTATGGCGCGAATAGCTTTACGGACAGAAAGATAACACTCGATCTTGCCGATGATGCCGCCTGCGCCAACTGGGGCGGTGAATGGCGTATGCCTACGAAGGCAGATATTAAAGAACTTTTGGATAATACAAGTACTCAGTGGGTAGATAATTACAACGGCACAGGTGTAGCAGGTATGCGCTTCACAGGTGCTAACGGCAATGACTTATTCCTTCCCGCTGCGGGCGACCGCGCCGGCACTTTGCTCAACAACGCAGGTTCGGACGGGTACTACTGGTCGAGTTCGCTCGGATGTGATGTCTCTGATAGCGGAGAAGCAACTGGCCGCCCGTGGGAAGCACGCGAACTGTACTTCAGTTCCTACGGCGCCTGGTGCGGCCCTGGCGGCAACCCCCGCTATGTTGGATTCCCGGTTCGCCCTGTGCGCCCCAAGAACTGACAGTGCATCCTTCCCCAAGGTGCAAAACCCACCCAACCATTTTCTTGGCGCTCTCCCTTCCCAAGGGGCGCAATACAGGGCTTTAGCCCGCGCCCCGCAAAAGGGAGCGCGTCAGGAGAATGAGTAACAAATAAAGAACGCTTTTTGTATTGCTCCGCTGGAGTTTATTCGTAAAACAAAATAGTTACAAAATATAACTAAGTATTGCTTATGCCGAACTAACGTTAAATTTAGTGAAGAAATATTCAAATTGTTAATTAGTAAAACCTCGCGATGTAAAGGATAATCGTAAAAAGAAGATGCTGGTAATAGGTAAACATTTGAAAAGATATCAACATCCACTGACACGGAAAGAAATCGTAGAATACGACTTTCCTGAAGAATGGGACATGGCGAAAAAATATGTGCAAACATTGGCTCATATGCAGACAGAAATCATAGAGCAAATAAAAAAAAGTAAGAATCTTTTGCCGCAAAAGTACGAAGAACTAAAGGGAAAAGATGCACAGATGAGACTTCTCAATTACATTCGTTTGTGTTCAATTTATTCACTTGCAAGTGAGCTCTTTGCAGCAATAAACGATTGTTGCATAAATTTGGCTGACGCAAGTAACTCAGGAGATCGGGATGGCATCGATGATGCAAAGCATCAGCTTGCTGAGCTGAGTAAAGCCAATTTAAATATATATATTACTGATGAAGTTTCAGGCTTTATGCGTTTATGCAATTTGTATGTTGATATGAAAAGGAAAATAAACATTATTGGTCCTTGTACAGTCTTTGGATTTTACAGTTGGACCCTGTCTGACATAATTGGAACAATAAATGGGTATGGTTTATGCAATGAAGGCTTATGGGAAGCAGCCGTTCGTGGTTCTTGTCCAAATAGCGTTATTGATGTTGAGATGTTGTTGAATGACGAAATAGTATGAATATATTAAATAGTTTTAGAGAGCGTTTGCTATGTAAATATAAACTTCCACAGACCAAGGGTTGAGTGGGAGTTTTTGATGAATACTTGCATTTCTTTGGAATTTCTAATTTATTAAACTATGTGTCTTGTCCTGAAATAGGTTGTGACTGCTCGCTCTGTTGGCTAGCGTAGTCAAGTTGAAGCAATATTTTCCTAAATTTGCAAGATTTCTCGCCTTTAGGTGACTTCTTTAATTTTTTTTGATACACTTTCAAAAGTATTGTGAATCAAACATTTACGCCAACACTTTTTGTCTATATATGCTTTTGCGCTTACAGCGCGCCAATGCTTATGATCATATTCACCCAGGACGTTGCCCTGGGCTATGAGCTTTTGGGGCTTTCAGCCCGTTTACCGGACACCAATATAAAACAATAGCCTCGTTAACCGACTTTTTCACTATTCCAAGATTATTGCACTGCCAGCACGAGTCGTAGTCCGAGGCGTGGTACTCTTGTGCTGGGCAGGAACCAGTTTCGGTCGGTGATTCGCTGGCCCCGGGCATCGTCGGAGAAACTGCCGCCGCGTGCTGCGTATGTGCTTCCTTCGGTCGGTCCTGTGGGGTTGTTTGTGGCGAGGCTGTCGTAACTGTTCTGGTAGATGTCCTGACAATGCTCCCATACGTTGCCGCTCATGTCGTATAAGCCGAGTTCGTTGGGCTGCTTTTTGGCGACAGGGTGTGTCCGGTGTTTCATTCCACTATGGCTGTTCTCTTTATACCATGCCACGTCGTCCACGCGGTTGGAGCCGCTATGCAGAAATCCGTGCGCATGGCGTCCGCCGCGTGCGGCATATTCCCATTCTGCTTCTGTGGGCAGGCGGAAGCGGCAGGTGGCGAGCGTCGGGGGGAGCAGGTCATGGCGCAGGGCATTGAGCCTTTCGATGAAGAGGAGACAGTCTTGCCGTGAGACATTTTCCACGGGATTTTCAGGTGAAGGAAATTTTGATGGGTTATAGCCCATTATGGCTTCCCATTGCTGCTGTGTAACTTCGGTGCGTCCGATGTAGTAGTCATCGAGACAGACGGGTCGCGTGGGGAGTTCGTCGTATTCGAAATGTAGAATCTGTTCGGCTGTTGCACCCATGGTGAATGTACCGCCTTCCACCTGTGTAAGGTGGAGCGGCACGCTGTCGGGGAGCATGACGGTCAGCGGTACGCTTTGGCTGGGCGAGGCTTCCTGAATGGGGTAGTTTCGCTGTGAGAATATCAGGTATGCCGCTCCTGCTATAATCAGGACGAAGAGAGCGTCTATGAATGCTCCGTATCTGAAGGTGTTTTTCTTGGTTGTGGGTGTTTCGTTAGTCGTTTCGTCCGTAGTAGGGGCGCTCTCCGTGAAGATAAATCCTGAGGGCGCTTCTTCGTCGGGTTCGTCGGTGGTTGCTGTGGCGAGGATGCTGTCGGAGGGCTGCGCCTTGTCTAACAATTCGATTGCTTCCTGGGCACTTTGAGGACGCTGCCTGAAGTCGCGTGCCAAGCATGTACGGATAAAATCTTTCACTCCCTGATCTGCTCCGTCGATATGCAAGTCGTTGCTGATGGCGTGGGGCGTGGTCGGTAATGGTGGTATTTTTCCTGTCAGTAGAAAATGGAGTGTGGCACCTACGGCATATATGTCTGTCCAAGGACCGATGTTTTTGGTGTCGCGGCATAGTTGTTCTATTGGTGCGTAGCCTGGAGAGAAGAGCAGTTCGTTTTCTCCGGTTGTGAAATCAGCATCAAGGAGTATGCTTGCGCCGAAGTCTGTCAGTACGGCGTTTTCATCATCATCGAGAAGGATGTTTGTGGGTTTTATGTCAAGATGACAGATGTTGGCACGATGGAGGACCGTCAGGGCGTTGAGCACTTGCCTTGTGTAGTCTGTAGCCTGCCGTTCGGTGAGTTTGCAAGCGTGTGTGTAGAGTGTGCCCTTCGCGAGGTAGTCCATCACGAAATAGGCTGTGCCACCCTCCTCGAATACGTCTGTCACGCTGACAATGCCCGGATGGTGCAACTCGTGCATTCGCATTGCTTCGTTGAAGAAGCGGTTGCGCAGGTGGTCGAATGAAGGTGTTTGCGATTTATAGGTTGTCAGGATGTCGCCTGTTTTTTGTTCGCGATGGTTGATATGTTTCAAGTAGAACTCCTTAACAGCCACAAGCCTGCTACCATCCGGGAAGTGGCTGTCTGTAGCAAGATAAGTGTTCGCGAAACCTCCGCTACCAAGGTGTTGCAGCAATCTGTACCGAGATGCGAGGATAGTGCCTGATGGGAGGAATTGTGTCATGAAAAATTGCCTTTATTGCGTCTGTACTTTTGGCGCAAGAACGATGCGAAAACCTAAATCAGATGCGGGAACATTCGGATAGCAAGCATGTCGCATGCAAAGCGAGGATACGTTTGCCGACAGGTTGTAGCAACTGCCCCGTATGACTCTGTAATGGGTCTGTGTCGTGTTGCACGGATTGAGAGTTGGGCTGCGATGGTAATATGTCACATCGTAGAAATCCATGCACATTTCTCTGACATTGCCGCTCATGTCGTATATACCGAGTTTGTTGGGCGTGAGTGTCTTAACCCGATGTGTACTATTCCTGCTGTTGTCCGCCAGCCAAGCCACTTTCCTGAAATCATTGCTCCCACTGTAGCGCAGATTTTCTGCTTGGTTACCTCCACGTGCGGCATATTCCCATTCTGCCTCTGTGGGTAGGCGGAACTCCCATCCTGCGTATTTTCCGAGCGGCATATTGCTGCGTCGGTCGTTTAGTAGTTTTAGGAAAGTCTGCGCATCTTCCCATGTGATGTTTTCTACGGGATGGTTGGTGCCTTTATGGATAGAAGGATTGTTGCCCATTATTGCTTCCCACTCTCGCTGCGTTACCTCACACTGCCCGATGAAGAAATCATCCAAAGTGACGGAATGTACGGGCTTTACTTCGGCATAGGTATCTGCCTGTTGCTCAAGCGTTGCGCCCATGACGAACGCGCTGCCAATAACGGGTATGAGCGTATGTTCTATATTGTTTGCAAGGGGTATGACGAGTTTCTGTTGATTTACGGCGATTGTGGGACCTGCTATCGGGGCAGGAGAGGGGGTGGTGGGGATGTCGGCGGTTTCGGCAGGTGTGCGGAGTGCCTGCCAGAGACATAATGCACCTATCGCGAATGTCGCAAGGAGGGCTGCCAGAGTTATGATGCTGCGCTTCCCGAACTTTCTCCTTCCTATGCTTTGGGACAGGTCCGTGTCGTAGATGACGATGTAGTCTGTGCCATGCTCATGAAAGAAATCCGTGGCTCTTGTTTCATGCGGTTTCTTTGCACGGGATAATTGTTCTGCCGCTTCGTGGAAGCGTTTGCGCCTATGCTCGATTTCCGTTGCAGCGGCAGAATCTTTCAGAACGATTTCTCCGGTTTGTCTGTTGCGCGTGTTCAGTCCGGGGATGAAGAACTCCTTAATAATCAACTCGCGCGCTGCATCTTGAAACTTCGTATCGGTGGCGATATACACGATGCACTGCCCGTCGTGGCCTATATGGCGCACAATGCGGTAGTGCCCTGCGAGCACTGTGCCTTTTGCAAGCGGGCAGTATGATGTTGAGCGTGGAGAGTTTAGAGTCAATGTCGAAATTCAACTATATTTGCAAAATTGCAAAAAAATGTTGAATAAAAGCATGATATTTTGCAGTAAGTGTTAAAAGTGCTATTTTTACGGCATGAAAGCGTAGAACTTTAAAAAACGTATGCCATGAGAAAATCGATTATAGTTTTCGTGCTATCGTTTATAGCAGGTGTTTCTTTTGCACAATTCCCTGTGCCACATGCTTCGTGTGCAGGTTGCGGTGCAAGTGATGGTCGTCCCCATAGTAGAGGTTGTCCATACGGTGGATCAGCGGAGGATGACGACGACGATAATTCTTCGACCAGTAGCACACCGTCCACACCTTCCAAGCCATCTACACCATCCAAACCATCAACAACTACCACTCCAAAGCCTGTTGAACGACATTTGTTAGATTATAAGTGTAATTTATGTGGTGCAACAGTTAAAGCCTATAGTGTGAATGATGCCATTAGAGACTTTGCTGTCAATCCTTGGTATCACAAGCCTACATGTCAGAATTACAAATCAAAGCCAGGACAGAACCAAAGCCATAGTCTGAAGGACTACATGCCGCGTCCCGAACAACCTGCTCAGCAGAACCATCCGAAGCCCGAGCCGCCATTGGCTTGCCCCATAGCGCAGCGCTTGCCGCAATTCTCCAGCATAAACGAGGAGAGTGTTCTCTATAACAATCCTCAGAGCCTCGAAGGCAGACACGAATGGGGCGAAGTGGATATGGAGGCGGTAGAAGCCTATAATTCCAGACATTCTTATGATGGCATACCTCTACATTATAATACCGAAGATTATACGCATACGGCTGGCAATGCTGTTGTGTTAGGTGCTATCATCGAAGTGGATGGTGTGGTGAGCAAGGTATATCACATCTTTGTGAAAGGACCTAATGGTAAGTATGTCCCTGCAAAACATTTCTTACAGAAGCATGAGAATGAAGGACGTGACCATCGAGGGAACTTAAAGAAATCACGTCTGCGCACTGTTGGCTTGCGTAGTGAGGGTGCGTTCATCGTCAAAGAATATGATGATAATGGCAGGGGCTATTATATAGAGGTTATATCAACAAAGACGGGTGAAGTAATCGCAATGGGCTATAATATCTCATTTCCTGCATACAAAGTGGACGGAAAGTGTTTGGTTTTGGAAGAACCTGACGATAGTAGAGGACAGGGGATAAGAGATATTTATTTCCTGAAAAACGAAGAAGGAAAAACAATAGTACTTGGTAATCAACTCAACTTTTATGACGATGCCATAGTGGTCAATTCAGATAACTTATACAAACTCTGTAATTGGTACGGGGAACCGTTCAAGGTACCCGATGGCGATTGGAATGAGTACTTCGTTGATGTAAAAGCCTTTAACAACAATGGATCGTACTATATTATTGAGACAAAAAATCACCATTTTGCAGTTGTGGGACGAGGCTTCAAACGAGTAGGAGGCTTATACAACTCCGCAGAAGAAGCCCATGCAGCATGGGCAAACAGATAAAAACCGCATGAAATGAAGAAGGCGAAGCAACTTATTCTCCTGTCTGCATTATTGCTGGCTATGCTGCCTATAAAGGCGCAGGTGAGCAATCCTATCCTGCAGAAAGTGGAAATACCGACGGACACCATCATCGACGTTCCGCAGGTGGCGCCCGTGCCTGGCAGTAACCCGTCGTGGACTGATCCGCAAAAAACGAGAGTGCTGCCCGATTCGCTTATCACTTTCCGGGATGGCGGCATAAAGCGCTTCTGCGTTCGGAACAAGCAAATTGACACGAACCGCGACGGAGAGATCTCTGTCAGAGAAGCCATGCAGGTGGAGGGGCTGAGCCTTATGAGTTTTAAGTCGTTTATATGCATTATCAGCCGATACGACGACCTGAAGCATTTCCCCAATCTGGAATGGCTGCACGCTGGTTCTTCGAAGGCGGACACACTCGATGTGTCGGGAAATAAGGCCTTGAAAGTGCTTGATCTGAGCGACTGCCGCGCACTCACCACAATCATCGTCGCCAAAGGCTGCAACCCGGAAATCATCATGCCCCGAAATCTCTATGACGGGAAGGAACCGGAGGTGATTGTCAAGGAATGATGACTTCCTGAAATAATGTTTTTTTGAACGCGAAAGGCGCGGTTTTTTTTTGGAACGCGAAGGACACTAATTTAACGGATATTGTCGCTCTGGAATGGATTTTTGCCATTGCTTCGCTTGGCGATTGCACGGATGGCTGCGCGGTGGATTTTCTACATGAATTTCCATGAATGCCCATGAATTTTTACCTGGACAAGCGTGTACGAACGTTACAAATATGGCGGTCCCAGCGGGACGCAACAGCATAGGCAGGGGTGGAAGGAGCGAAGCGACTGAAACCCCTGTTATATGCAGAAGAATATCATGAGCCCAGTATGGGCGGCACAGAAAATATTACCACATTTTGCACATTTCTGTATCGCTCCGCCGGAGCTCTGTATGATGGGTCTGAACATAACAGGGGTTTTATTCACTCCGCTTCGCTCCGTTCATTTCACCCCTGCCTATGCTGTAACGCTCCGATGGAGCTTACTCGTAGGATGCCGGCAGATTTATTCTGCATGGGTCTCCGTGGATTTCCGAGAATTTTCTTAAAAACTATCGGATTTCATAGTAACCTTTTAGGAAAACGAATTACGCGTCCTTCACGTTCTAAAACTCGCATCAATCCATGAGACTTATTTCTCTTTTTTTACAGGACACCAATTATTTTTTATACTTTTGCAAATGATATCTGTAATCACGACATAGAACAAAAATGGATGAACTGAGACAGCGAATAATGAAAGAAGGACGTGCCAAGTCTGAAGGCGGTATAGTTTTGGTGAGTTCCTTTATCAATCATCAACTTGATCCGCAGTTGATGATGCATTGTGGAGAGGAGTTTGCCCGTCTGTTTCAAGACCAAGGTATCAACAAAATCGTTACCATTGAGGCTTCGGGCATTGCACCAGCCATTATGACCGGCTATCTTATGAACCTGCCTGTCGTTTTCATCAAGAAGAAAACACCAAAAACTGTAGATGAATCGTGGAAGTCGTGGGTATGGTCGTTTACGAGAGGCGACGAGACCACTGTCTGCATCGACCGCCGTTTCCTGACGGACAAGGATCGCATACTTTTCATTGACGATTTCCTTGCGGACGGACATGCCTCAGGCAGTGTTATCCATTTATGCCGTCAGTCGGGTGCGAAAATCGTGGGGATGGGTTTTTTGGTAGAGAAAGGATTTGCACAGGGCGGCCAGTTCTTACGCGACCACAATATCAACTATCATGCTCTTGCCACCATCACCCGTATTAACGAGGACAACACTATCGAACTTGCTGATGATATTCACTTCTAAATCTAAATTCTCAATATAATCCAACAATATGATTACTCAACTGACAAACAATGGCGGAAAGGTTACGCTGACACTCGTTGGCAGGCTTGACACTGTGGCTGCGCAAGAATTAAATGCCGAGTTGCAACCATTGCTGGCAAAACAGAATAGCATAGAAAGCCTCGTGGTGGATGCGGAGGGTTTGGAATATATATCCAGTTCCGGACTACGCATTCTCCTGACACTGACAAAACAGTACAAGGATTTTCGTATCATCAGTGTACAACCGGCAGTGTATGATGTGCTAAATATGACAGGATTCACAAAAATCATGAATGTAGAGCGTGCACTTCGCAACCTCAGCGTTGATGGATGTGAAATTATTGGTATTGGCGGTGTGGGTACTGTCTATCGTTTGGACGACGACACGATTATTAAGGTATTCCGTGAGGGCACGACGATAGAAGAAGTGCGTGGCGAGATTAACATGTCGAAGGAGGCTTTCGTCATGGGTATGCCAACTGCCATATCGTTTGATGTGGTGAAAGTGGGCGGTCAGTATGGCTTGGTATATGAGTTATTGGATGCAGACACCTTAAGTGCTTGCATCAAGCGCGAACCGGAGCGCATAGACGAGTTTGCCCGTAGGTATGCGGAACTCTTCCGGCAACTTCATCAGATTGACGTTCCTGCCTCCAGCAGTGTGCCATGCGCCATGGAGAACGAACGGAAGCAAGTGATGCATATTCGTCGCTACTTCCCGCAGGAAAGTATCGACCTGCTGATGCAGATACTCGATGCGATTCCCAATGGTCGCAGTTTGCTGCATCTCGACTTGCAGACCAAGAATGCAATGGTTCAGAATGGAGAACTAATGTTAATCGATATGGGCGAAGTAGGATATGGTCATCCGTTGCTCGACCTCGGACACGCTTATTCGGCTATGGTAACGTTGGTTGGAGACTACGAGAAGATTATCGGCATGCCCAAGGCTTTGGGTGTGGAACTCTGGAATCGTGCCATCGGATATTACCTTGAAGGCCTGCCCGCAGATGTGGTGGAACAACGCAAACGGCAAATTGAAGTGGTTTCGTGCGTCAGAAACTTCAGTTGGCTCGCTCTGAGTGATTCGTTCCCCGAAGAGGTGGTAAATGAATGTAAGGACGTTTTCGAGGAACGCGTTGCTTCCCGACGCGATTATATTCTCGATGTATGCAAGACTTTCGGAGATTGGCAAATCTAAAGGGGCGTTCTATAAATAACGATAAGTAAGGCGATTCAACTTTCTGAAGTTATCGCTACGCTCGGAGTTTGCGAAGTTGAAGAAATAGAAGAAGTTATCGCTTAGCTCGAAGTTAACGAAGTTAATGAAGTTAACGAAGTTATCGACGATACCTTGGAACGATAAATAACAAAAGAAGAAAAAAATAGAAGATAACATCAGCATTAGTACCGTCGTTAACTTCGAGCGAAACGCTAACTTCGTTAACTTGAAGTAAGTGGAACTTGCGAAACTTGATTAAGGTGAGATAAAGTCAGATAATGCAGAAAACACAGAAAAAAATAGTATCAAGTAAAAACCGCGCCAGTATGTGGATACTGATTGTGGCTGCCGTAGTGCTGGAGGGCATAGCATGCTTTCAGTATTTTTATAGCAGATCAGCCATCCGTAAAGAAGCAGAGCGGCGTGCCAAGACAGAACTTTGCCGTGCTGAACTGGAAATAGAAATGCACACCATTGAGATGGAAACGGTAGCCAAGACCTTGGCAATGATGGCTGAAAAATATGTGGACATGCCGGATTCCATCTTCGCATCCACACGATCCATGGTCGCAGCGGTAAATAGTACGAGTAGTTTGGCTGTAGCCTACGTGCCTGGCTACTTCCCGAGTCAAGGCACATATTTTGAAGCATGTAGCAGTCGCATCTCGGATGACAGCATACACACCCGGCAGATAGGTAGTGCTGCTCACGACTATACGCAGATGGAGTGGTACAAGAACGGATTGGAGAAAGATTCCTGCTGGTGGACTGAACCATATCTTGACGACTCAGGGTCGCAGACATGGGTGGTCAGTTGTTCGTACCCGGTTCGTAAGAATGGTAAAGTGGTGGCAGTTGTGTGCGTGGACCTGTCGCTCGACTATCTGCAGAAACTTTCCGAATATCTGCAGATATACCAAGGCAGTTACTACTCCATACGTTCTTCAAAGGGCGTGGATATCGTAGCCAGTCCTGACACCGTTGCAGGACGCGATTATGAAATCTTCCATGAGGAAATTGACGCCACTGGATGGAATATCTCAATTATCATTCCTGACGATGTGATTTATGCAGAACTGAAACGCGTCAGTCTGATCCTAAGCGGTCTGATGCTGCTTGGTTTGGCTCTGTTGCTGTTTATTCTTTATCGTTCTACTAAGAATATCGCCAAAATAGTTGACCTGAGCAATCAGCAGGAGCGCATAGAGAGCGAACTCAACATCGCACGCAACATTCAGATGGCTATGCTGCCGACACGTTTTCCGCCATTCGAAAACAATCCTAATCTGACTGGCTATGGCGTTGTGGTTCCTGCCAAGGAAATTGGCGGAGACCTGTTCGATTTCCTAATCCGCGATAACAAATTGTTCTTCTGTATCGGCGATGTGAGTGGAAAAGGCGTGCCGGCTGCATTGGTAATGGCAGTAACACGCTCACTCTTCCGCAGTTTTACCAAGAATATAGACAGCCCGGCGCAAATCGTTTCGCAGATGAACGGCAGCCTTTCCGAAGATCCGGACAATCAAAACATGTTTGTAACACTCTTTATAGGGGTACTTGACCTCAACTCCGGGAACCTTCGCTACTGCAATGCAGGACATAATGCACCTGTGCAAATAACGAACAGTCAAAGTAAAACGGCTAATGGTCAATACGCAATGGTCGATTGCATCGCCAATATCCCGCTTGGTATATTGGCAGGATTTGATTACCAGGAGCAGGCCATGCAGATGGCAGTAGGAGACTCCCTGTTTTTATATACCGACGGGCTGACGGAGGCAGAGAATGAACAGCATGAACTCTTCGGCGAGCAAAGAATGTTGCAAACCATCAGGCAGTGGGATACACAAATATCTGCTGCTGAAAGTATTGCCGCTATGCAGGAAGCCGTATCTGACTTCGTGGGCGATGCTATACAGAGCGATGACCTGACGATGTTTACATTTCGCTTTTTAAGTCCCCCGCCAACGTCTCACCACTCTCTCGTCATGCGAAACGATATTGAACAAATCCCAACTCTTGCTGAATGGGTGGACTCACTCGAATTGCCGCAAGATATGAATATGACCATAAATCTTGCGATAGAAGAGGCGGTGAGCAATGTGATGCTTTATGCCTATCCTGAGAACGAAAGCGGACAGGTTCTCGTTGAGGCAGATAAATCTCCCGACATGGTGGTATTTACCATTACCGACTCCGGCAAACCATTCGACCCGACAGCGCAGGCCCAGCCAGATATTTCGTTGTCTGTTGAAGAACGGCCTATAGGCGGACTCGGCATACACCTCGTGCGACAGATTATGGACGTAATAAAATATGAGCGCAAGGATAATAACAATATCTTGACGCTCATAAAAAAGATTCAGAAATACCCAAACGACAACGACCTGATAAACCAATGAAAGTATTTATTATCAACGACGAACCTATCTGCGTAAAGTTGCAAGGTCGCTTAGACACAATGGCAGCAGTAGAAGTTACACCCGATTTCCAAAGCCTCAGTCAATATGCAGACCGACACTTAGTTCTTGATTGTGGCGAACTGGAGTATATCTCTTCATCCGGATTGCGCCTTCTGCTCGCTCTACGCAAGGAAGTCGCCGCGAAAGGCGGCAAGTTGCAAATTTGCAATTTGAGCAAAGATATCCTGCAAATCTTCAATATCACAGGTTTAATAAGTCTGTTCGATATAGATGTGCCCCAATAATTTCTGTTTCAGTGGCTACATGGCAAAAACAAGTGCCATAAAACGTTCCTTATGAGACAATAAAATACGCTTACCTATAATCAATTGAATATAGATTTTGAAAATATCGTAAATGCCCGCGATCTTGGCGGGCTAAATGCTACCGGCGGACGACAAGTGCGCTACGGTTGCCTGATGCGTACAGCCCACTTGCACGACGCCTCCGATGACGACGTGCAGCGTCTGTGCAATGAGTACCACATAAGACGCATTTTCGACTTCCGGTCATTAGACGAAGCCAAATATATGCCTGACCGAGACATACCGGGCTCCGTGCACCACCTGTTGCCAACCATCGATATGAGCGAGGAAAAACGTACTGGAAAGGCTATACCCGAAGAGGCGTTCCTCGATCTTGAAAGCCACATTGTCAACTACTCATTTTATCCCGAAGTGCAACAGATGGCGGCAGATATGTATCCCTCTCTCATTCGTAGCGAATACTCACAACTTCAATATGCCACCTTCATGCGCCTTATCATCGAAACGCCGGACGGAGGTGTGTTGTGGCATTGCTTTCAAGGTAAAGACCGTACCGGATGGGGTGCTGCATTCCTGTTGTCAGCATTAGGTGTCAGTCGCGATGACATCATCAGAGATTTTGACCTCTCCAATGCAGCCTATACCGGTCTTGTCGCAAGGCTATGCAAAGACGTGGAAGAACGAGGTGGAGGTGATAGAGAGAAGGAAGTCATAAGAGCATTTATGGGGGTAAGTACAAATAACTTCAAGCGTACCCTCAACCTTATCGACCAGGAATACGGCTCAATGAATGAGTACCTCCGGAACCAACTCATGATTACACAGAAAGACATACGGACACTCCGAAAGCGCTATCTTCATTGATTTCCCGACTTCGACCTTGTATATCCTTCGTAAACCAAATGTAGAATTATAGAACAGGAAAGTAACCTTATTTATTTGGGATCAGCAGATAAAGTAGGTTGGTCAACAGGTTTTTACGGATAGGATTCAGCGGAGCGATTCAGTACTATTAGGTCTATAAAAATAAGAGGATATGTCGTACTTGGCATATCCTCTCGTTTTTTTTGTGTTTGTTGTTATTCGCCTGGAATGATTGCTCCTGATGGGCAAACGTCAGCGCATGTGCCGCAGTCAACACATACATCGGGGTCGATTGAGTAGATGTCGCCTTCAGAGATTGCTCCAGCGGGGCATTCGTCGATACATGTGCCGCATGCTACGCAGCTGTCAGTGATTACATAAGCCATAATAGTGATAGATTAAATTGTTAATGTGTTGTCTTATTTGTTCGTAAGGCAAAAGTAGGTACTTTTTTCAAAATACAAAGGATTTGTGAATATTTTTTTTGCACGTTGAGTGTTTTTTGAGTAATAAAACGCTTTAGAGCGAGTTATTTATAATGAGGCAGATGAAAAGAAATGTTCTTTTCTCGAAAGAAAAATATAATTTTGCAGTGCAATGTGTCGTAAGATGTTTTGCATTATTAAAAGTATGACTGAAAGAATGACACATATAAGAAAGGTTTTTGTCCTCATGCTTCTGATGCTTATCGGGGCAGGGACTACGTTTGCACAGGAGCGCAAGTTGCAGAATAAGCCTTACATAGACCAGCGCCGGCTGCACTATGGCTTCTTTATCGGTATGCACGACCAGGGGCTTTCATTGGAGAATGCGGGTGCTATAGATCCTGCTACGGGCAAACAGTGGACGGTGAAGAACGACCATGCCAACTTTGGGTTCCATGTGGGTGTGTTGGGCGAACTGAAATTGCATGAAAACCTGGCGCTGCGCGTCGTTCCTACGCTATATTTCGGTTCGAAACATTTTGAGTTTTTTGACCAGAGTACGGGCGAGAAACAGTCGCAGGATATGAAGTCAACCTATATTTCTGTTCCTGTCCACCTAAAGGTAACTGCACCGCGCTGGAACAATTACCGCCCATATGTGGTAGGGGGTGTGAACATGGCTTACGACCTTACCACAGGTAAGCACACCCTGCTCCGCACGAATGCTTTCAACCCAATGGTGGAAGTGGGACTTGGCTGCGATTTCTACCTGCCTTTCTTCAAACTCATACCTGAACTGAAATTCAGTTTCGGTCTCGGTAATGTTCTTGACAAGAAGCGCGACGACCTGATGGAGAGCAGCGACATTATCTATACTAATGCCGTGAATAAAGCCACTACCAATATGGTAACGCTGACGCTCTATTTCGAGTAAAACCGAAGCGAAAAATATTTTCGTTATTTCTATCGCTATTTTTGAATTCTATCAAGCGCTTTCAACTTTATTTACTCACACTTAACCCTGACCTTTTGTTTCGGTTATAACTGCGGTATTCGTCAAGAGGAATCTCTACGTCAGGTTCCACAAGAACGCCTTTTTGGGGTAAGTGAAACTTGATATATTTAATGCTAAGTCCTCTTGATATCCATTGTTGTTCATAGTAAGTCTGTATGCCGAGAATGCGTTGCATTTCGGCATCTTTCGTATGGGAGAGTGTGTTGTATAGGTCTTCGGTACAAAAATCTACGGGCAAATTATTCTTTTCAACCAATAATTTGGTATAAGTGAAAAGGAAATTGCTGTCGGTCTTTACGTGGATTGTGCCATTGTCGGTAAGGAAGCGTCGGTAGCGTTCGAGAAAGTATGAGGATGTGAGGCGCTTCGTAGCCTTCTTCATCTGCGGGTCGCTGAAGGTGAGCCATAGTTCGCTGACTTCATCTGCCTCAAAGAAATGGTCGATGAACTCGATGTGCGTCCTGAGAAAGCCTACGTTGGTCATGTTGGCTTTAAGAGACTCCGTGGCGCCGGTCCACATTCGGGCTCCTTTGATATCTATGCCGATGAAATTCTTGCTGGGAAATAGCCTCCCGAGCCCTACGGTATATTCACCCCGTCCGCATCCCAGTTCAAGCACGATGGGGTGGTG
This sequence comes from Pseudoprevotella muciniphila, assembly GCF_003265305.2. NCBI lineage: Bacteria > Pseudomonadati > Bacteroidota > Bacteroidia > Bacteroidales > Prevotellaceae > Pseudoprevotella > Pseudoprevotella muciniphila. Next base: position 2,528,084 of record NZ_CP033459.1, read on the forward strand.
GTTCCTGAAGAAATCAGTGCCCCACTTGCCGCGCAGATGGAAGTCTGAGCCTTCTTCGGGGAACGGCACTTCCACGACGTGTGGGTAGTTTGCCATATCGGCAAACTTTGCCAGTTTACCCTTCCCCATCTTCGAGAATCTTTTTTACGTCGTTTTCCACCTTGTTAAGGCGTGTTTTGCAGAATTTCAGCAGTTGTTGTGCTTCTTTAAGGCGTGTGCTGACGTCGTCGATGTCGAGTTGTCCGCTCTCGAGTTCGCTGACGATTTCCTCCACGCGCTCAATGGCTTCTGTGTAGGTTTGTTTTTCCATATAATTATTATTTCAGGGTTTCTTTTTATGTGAGATGCTCTCCACTTCGCTCTCAATGTAGCCATGTTCGAGCCGTGTGGTGATGCGGTCGCCGGGTTTTAATGTATCGGTGCTGTGCAGGGCTTTTCCGTTGTGTGTCGTTATGCTGAACCCGCGTTTCAGTGTGTTTTGCGGGTCAAGGATTTTTAATGAATTCTCTGCTCGGGTGATGGCATTTTGCTGGTCCTTGAACAGGTCGTTGGCGGCATGACGTATGCGTTGAGGCAGGATTTCCATGCTAATGCGTGCGTTTTGCAACTGTCGTAGGGTTGCGGTGTGCAGGCGTGTGGTGAATTGCTGCAGTTGCGTGAGCCTTTGCCGCGAGAACGTTGCTGATGCCATCTGCAGGCTTTGCTCGCACGCATGAAATCTTCGTTCTTCTCGCCTTATGACGTCAATGGCTGCTGTCTGCAGACGTAGTGAGGTGTTTTTTAGCCATTGCCTGTCGTTGTCGATGAGCGATGAAACACCTTCGAGAAGGCGTTGCCCGAGGTCATCTACAAGGTCGCATTCTCTCTGCTGTCGCTCTATGAGGAAGGCTGCCACAGCCGTAGGCGTCTTCAGGCGTGTGTTAGCCACGAAGTCGATAACGGTGTCGTCCCGCTCATGGCCAATGCCTGTCAGAATGGGTAGTGGGAATTGCGCCACGTTTGCCGCAAGCAGATAGGACTCGAAGCCCATGAGGTCGGAAGTGCTTCCTCCGCCGCGTATTATTGCCACCGCATCCCAGCAGTCTGTTTCTTTTGCTATTTCCTCGAGTGCTGCGATGATGCTCGGCTCTACCTGATTGCCCTGCATCACGGCCTCGAAGAGCCTGACGCGGAAGTGAAGCCCGGATTCCTGTATCTGTCTCAAAAAGTCGCCGTAGCCTGCTGCCCCGTTGCTCGAAATCACTGCTATGCGGTTGAGCGGGCGGGGTAGGGGTAGTTCCTTGTTCAGGTCGATTACGCCGTCCTTCTCCAGTTGGTCGAGTATCTCCTGCCGCTGCCGTGCCTGGTCGCCGAGTGTGTAGGTCGGGTCGATGCCTACGATGTTTAGCGACAGCCCGTAAATGTCGTGGAAATCAATCTGTACTTCCGCAAGAATCTTCAGGCCCGACTCCAGTTCCATGCCCGTACCATTCCTAAAAAGGAGTGAGAGCATGGGGTATAGCGACTTCCAGATGTGAGCATTGGCTCGTGCCACTATCTGGTTCGACTTTTCTGCCTTCTCGATGAGTGTCATGTAGCAATGGCCGTTTGCAGCCACGTGTACATCACTCAGTTCGGCAGTAATCCAATAGGAATGCCGGAACTGTAGCGCAATGGTCTCTCTTATGAGCGCATTGAACTCGGTCAGCGACAGATGCTCCACACCATTATTGGTTTTTCAGTATTTCGTATGCCTTCCACATGTCGGGTATGCCATACCCATAAATTTCATCAGGATTGTCGTATCGGTCTCCTGCGCGGTGTATGGCATCGATAATCAGTTCAGGGCGTTTGTCGGGGAATGCCTGCATCAGGCAGGTTACTGCTCCGCAAAGTATGGGACATGAGAAGGATGTGCCATCTACGTGAGTGATGCTGCCATCAGTGTCGAATGCACGGCACGATTGCCCCATCGCCATCGCGTCAGGTTTTACTCTGCCGTCGGCAGCAAAGCCTTGAGAAGTGAAACTGGTGGCATAGCCGTCAGCACGCACAGCACCTACGGCCAGCATGTCTTTGCCATCGGCAGGAGTGCCTATTTTTCTCCAAGGTTTGTTTCCGCTGTTGCCGGCACTGTTAAGTACCATTAAACCACGACTTGCAGCCAACGATGCAGAGCGGCTGTTGATGGCTGTGACACCATCAAGTGTGGCATGGGTATGGTTGAGCGAAACGTCGTCGAAAGTATTGTATCCAAGTGAACTCGTTATAACGTCAACACCAAGGCTGTCTGCAAATTCCACTGCTGCGCACCAGTTGTCCTCCTCTACGGGAAACTCCGTTGCGCCGTCTTCGCTTTGCAGGAGATAGAACGAAGCGCCTGGGGCTGTTCCGACAAGCACGTTAGGCACGTTGGCACCTATACATGAGAGCACCATCATGCCATGCGAACCGTCAAGGTAGGTGTCCATGTCAGGGCGCACGAAATTCTTTGTGCCCAGAATGTTTACAGAGGCGAGCCCTGCTATCTTGTCTGCATTATGGAACCCGCCGTCGATGACGGCGATGGTCATGCCTTCGCCCTTGAAGCCTGCTTCGTGGAGTTTCTGACCATTTATCAGTTCTATCTGTCGTTTGCCGGCGCCATAGAAGTCTTCTCTCTTCTCCGTTCTGTCGGTTACGTTGTCGCGTACAGAAGGCAGCGTGAGACTCTTTGGTGAGGAATAAACCAATTTCACTGAGTCAACGAATGCCAGGCGGCTCACCTTGTCCATTGTCTTTTCTTTCTTTACTTCGACAACGGCGGTGTTGTTCCATTTGCTGACGTTGCAAACCCTTGCGCCTGTCTTTTGAATAGCGGCAATGTAGTTGGCGCTTACAGGCAGGTCGTGCTCATCAACGGCAAGGTTGAACTTTTTGCGTCGTTCGATGGCTTTCTGAGAGAGGAAAGCCTCAGGGTTTTCCACACTATACCCGCAGTCTGCTTTGTCGTGCAGATATACACGGTATTTATAAGTCTTTTCAGGCTGTGTGGTCGAGGTGAAAATCTGTGCGAAACCTGTTGTGGCAATCATGGCAACTGCCATGGCGATGAGTCTTTTCTTCATGTCGGTGTTTGTTTTTTTTTTTGAGGTGCAGTGTCAATCTATTACGGTGTTCCACCCATGAATGTCGGGCTCTATGCCGTACTGTATGTTGCGGAACTTGTTGTAAAGTTTTTCGCTGATGGGACCTGGTTTGCCGTCCTTCGAGATGACATATTCTTTTCCGCTCTGCAGATCGACAATCTTGCCGATAGGACTGATTACTGCAGCAGTGCCTACTGCTCCTGCCTCCTCGAAGGTCTCGAGTTCGTCTTCCGGAATCTGTCGGCGTTCCACCTTCATGCCAAGGTCGATGGCAAGTTGCTGCATGCTCATGTTGGTAATCGATGGCAGGATGGAAGTGGACTCAGGTGTGACGTATGTGTTGTTCTTGATGCCGAAGAAGTTGGCTGCGCCACATTCGTCGATGTATTTCTTCTCCTTTGCATCGAGGTAGAACTCACTGGCATATCCGGCATCGTGGGCTAACTTGTTGGCAAGGAGCGATGCTGCATAGTTGCCTCCCACCTTGTATATGCCTGTGCCGAGCGGTGCAGCGCGGTCAAAATTCCTGACAATGGCATAATCGTTCGTGGCAAATCCGCCTTTGAAGTAAGGTCCTACAGGTGTGACGAAAATGAGGAAGAGGTATTCGTCGGCAGGATGTACCCCAACCTGTTCTCCAGTGCCGAGGAGCAGCGGGCGTATGTAGAGCGATGCTCCGCTTTCGTAAGGCGGTATGAATTCCTCGTTGAGTTTGATGACTTTCTTTGTCATTTCCACGAAAAGTTCCGTGGGTACTTCCGGCATCAAGATGCCTCGGCTCGTGCTTTGCAGGCGTGCTGCGTTCTCTTCGATGCGGAAGATGCGAATTTTTCCGTCGGGGCAGCGAAAAGCCTTCTGTCCTTCGAACGCTTCTTGGCCGTAGTGAAGACATGTCGCCGCCATGTGTATGTTGATGATTTCAGAAGAGGAAACTTCTATTTCTCCCCATTCTCCGTTGCGCCAATAGCAACGTACGTTGTAGTTTGTTTTGATGTAACCGAAAGGCAAATTGCCCCAATCAAATGAATCCATTTCCATATTTTTCGTTTATTCAATTTGGTCGCAAATTTACGCTATTTTTATTGAAGAATTCTCTTTTACGGTGTTTTTTTAATATAAGGCGAAGCAATATTGCAAAAATGTGATGCTCGCACTTCAAAAATAAGTAATTTGTTTTTGTTTATTTGTTTTTTTATGCTTATTTTTGCAGTGATTTAATATAGTGTTTGTATATATAATCACTTAATATAAGAAACCATGAAAAAAACTATTTTTTTGATCCTTGGACTTATTGTAATGCTGCCAGTATGTGCTCAAAAGCAAGACAAAGAACTATTCAATCATGTGTCTCTCGGTGTTTCACTCGGTACAGATGGTATTGGTATCGAGGCGGCTACACCTATAGGACACTACGTGCAAACACGTGTTGGAGTTGGAATTATGCCTAAATTTTCGTATAGCGACGACGTGCATATTTATACTTCAAATACACTTGGAGACGGAATGGAGTTGGAAAACACTGTAAAAGCAAAAGGCGTTCTTCACAACACCACGTTTAAGTGGCTCTTTGACATTTATCCCTCTAAGCATAGTGCTTTCCATTTTACAACAGGTTTCTTCCTCGCTAACGAAAATGTAGTAAAAGGTAAGAATACCACGACCGATCCATTACTAAAACATGGAGGCGCAATACTTATTGGCGGTCAACCCTTTGGTGCCAATCAAGCCGGAATCGCTAATGTACGTGTCCGTGCAAACAGTTTCCGTCCATACGTTGGAATTGGGTTTGGACGTGCTGTGCCTAAAAAGCATCGTTTTGCCATTACATGCGATTTGGGCATGCAACTTTGGGGAAAGCCGAAAGTTTACGCCTATAATGATGATATCCTACATGGCGGCATGAAGGAAGTCCGTTATCAGGATATTGATAAAAACAGTAGTGCCGCAGACTGCCGAGATGCTATAAGAATCGCAAACCGCATTTTTGCATGGCCAGTAATCAATATACGTCTGAATGGCAAAATCTTCTAAAATTTCGACTATTTAAACAAATACTTCAAATCAATTCACTTAAAAAAATTATTTCAATGAAAAAGTTGTTTATTCTTATGGCCTTAATGGCCCTTCCATTTGCAATTACAAGTTGTGGTGGCGATGACGATGTCAGTGGCGGTTCAGAAACTGGCTATGTCGGAAAACCTCTTACCAAACCCAAGAATTCCGACCTTTCTGATAAATATTACGGAATTACAGACAAGAGCAAACTTCCTGCTGAAATTGAAGATGTGCGTATATATGTACTTGGTGATGGTTATGCTCTCGTTCTTTCTAAAGGCGGAGATATTTTGGGAAATTCTGCTCCTTCGGATAAGGCCCGTAAGTATCTTAAAAATGCAGATGAAACAGATGTTTATGCTCACACTTGCAAGATAACCCAAACGGCGAATGGTGTTTTCACACTCGATATGTATGGTACGCTCGATATAAATAAAAATGCTATTACATTCAGCGTAGGTCCGATGGCACAGCAAGAACTTATGCTTTCCGTACTCACTTCCGGTGTGCTTACTTCTACAACGCTTGTTGATAACCTTTGCCGCGATTGGAACATTATTCAGACCAATATCGAAGTTACGGGTGGTGATCTTGGAAGTGATGGCTATTCCAAGAATTTCAAGTTTAATGATGCCCGCGACCTGAATGTTATCGCAACCGATATTGATGGCCAACAGAAACTGAAAAATGTACAAATGAAGCAACACCTCGGAGACCGTTGCACAAAAATTGACCACATCACTCTTTCACGCACAGGAAAGATAACTGTGGCATACGGTAACGGGCTTGTAGATGTAGGTGATTTGCTAAGTATAGCAAATAACGGAAATGTTTCAATCGAATGGCCCAATGTAAACCTTTGCAATGAATACCTGCGTGGCGAACTTGGCGTTACGGCAAAGATTGAAAGTAATTGCTTGCGCCTTGCGTTTAAGAGTAAAGTTATGGGAAATGTGGCGGAACCTTACAACGTAAAGGTTGAATTCGTTATGGAATGGGCGAATTAATGAAACCATGACTGACAATAGAAAGGGAGCATAAAAGTTCCCTTTTTTTTGTATTTTTATGCTGTATTATCTTAAGGTCCGCAAATTTTTCTTCAATTTTATTTTTACATTTCATATTCTCTGTTTACCTTTGCCGAATAAAGTGTATTTACGAAAGTGCTCTATAATAATCAAACATCATAGAAAACGTTAATTTTCAGTTGATTGTATTTTTGTTGGACTATACAAAGTATCTGCAGCATAGAACTTACTTTTCGTTGTACTAAATATAAAATTCAAATAAAATCAATAATCAAAACTAAACATTTAACAACAAAAAACAAAAAAATGGAAACAAAAAACACGAATGCACCTCAGAGTGCACCTAAGGCCCCTGCAAAGGCAGCGCCTAAGGCTCCCAAAGCCGCTCCTGTAAAGAAGGAAAGCAAAGGCTTTACCGGCATCAAATCCGGTTTGTCTGTAATCTGCGCATGCGCTGTTCTTGCTGTATGTATCTACCTGTTTATTTTCGGTGCCATTGGCAACTTCCAGGGTGGCGAATCTGCAGGTGCTCCGTTCTCTTTCTTGACAAGCGGTGACGTAGAACTCAGTCCTGCGAACCTTATGGGTACGGTTTACAAAGGTGGTTTCGTTGTGCCTATCATCTGGACACTTCTCCTCACTGTAATCGCCCTTGCTATTGAGCGTTTCTTTGCGCTTCGCACTGCTTATGGTAAAGAAAGCCTGGCTAAGTTCGTTGCTAAAATCAAGAGCGCGCTCACAAAGCACGACCTCGAAGGTGCAAAGAAAGTTTGCGATGCTCAGAAGGGTTCTGTTGCAGCAGTAGTAGGCGCTACTCTGAAGAAATATGCAGAAATGGACAGCAACGAGCGTCTGACCAAGGAGCAGAAACTTCTTGCTATCCGTCAGGAACTTGAAGAGGCTACTGCTCTCGAAATGCCTATGCTTCAGGAAAACATGCCTATCATCGGTACTATCGTATCTCTCGGTACACTTACCGGTCTTCTCGGTACGGTGCTCGGTATGATCCGTTCATTCGGCGCTATGAACGCTGGTGAAGGTGGTGCTGACTCAGCTGCACTTGCTACCGGTATTTCCGAGGCTCTTGTAAATACGGCTTCCGGTATTGCAACTGGTGCTGTTGCTACAATCGCTTACAACTACTACACAAATAAGATTGACCGTTTGACTTTCAGCCTCGACGAAGTAGGCTTCTCAATTGTAGAAACTTTCAACGCAACCCACTAATCATAAAAAGGTAAATAAGACATGGGACGATTTAAAATCAATAAACAAGACACGTTCATCGACATGACGCCGATGAGCGACGTCATGGTCCTGCTGCTTACCTTCTTTATGCTTACTGCAACATTCGTCAAGGAAGAACCGGTAAAGGTCGTAGCCCCCGGCTCTGTGTCTGAAATCAAAATTCCCGAGAGCAACCTGCTCACCATCTTCGTAGAGAAGAATGGCAAGGTTTTTATGAATCTGGATTCACCTGCACACATGCAGGCTATGGCCGATAATATGAGCAACAAACTGAACCTGACCCCTGCAGAAATGAAAGATTTTGTACAGGTGCCTATGTTCGGTACGCCCATCGGCGCTGTGAAGTCCTGGCTCAAGCAAGACCCTCAAGTGCGTAACAAGACATTGACGGATGATCCCAAGGCGGGCATTCCCTGCGACACTACATCGAGTGATGAACTTCGTGTATGGGTAGAGGCTGCACGTAAAGGTTGTGGCGATGATATGCGTATCGCCATTAAGGCTGATAAAAACACTTCATACGCTGTCATTAAGAAGGTAATGGCTTCATTACGAGCCATTCACGAGAATAAGTATAATTTGATTACTGCACTCAAAAACGAAGAATAAGACAATGGCAAAGACTGGTAAAAGTAAACAGAAAAAAATGAATGCCCGCGTCGACTTTACGCCGATGGTGGACATGATCATGTTGCTTGTCACGTTCTTCATGCTGTGTACCACGCTCATCAAGCCACAGACCATGGAAATTGCCATGCCTGCCGACTTGGAGACAAATGAGGAAAACAGTACACAGGTAGAGGAGTCAAAAGCAGTGACACTTCTTCTCGACGAAGGCGATGCTATCTATTATTTCGAAGGAATACCCGGTCAGGCTACTCCCGAAAAGACCACCTATGGTAAAGGTGGCGTTCGCGACAAACTGCTCCGCAAGAACCAAGTTGCCTATCAGAAGATTCAGCAACTGAAGAAGGAGTTCCAACTCCAGCAGAGTTCTGACCCGCAGACTTTCGCAAAGAACAAAGAAGCATACGAAGCCAAAGTGAAGGAGATTACAGGTGGCGACGACACGCCAAATGTGATTATCAAAGCATCGGACAAAGCAACATACTACAATCTTGTAGATGCACTTGACGAAATGAAAATTTGCAACATCGGTAAGTTCATGATCAACGACTTTACTGAAGATGACCAGAAGATACTCGATGAAGCAAAAGGTATAGGAACACCAACAAACCAATAAATTCTGAATTATGGCAAAGATAGATTTAAAATCAAAAGAATGGGTTGACCTCATTTTCGAAGGCCGTAACAAGGAGTATGGTGCCTATAGACTGCGTAAGAACGCAGGTAAGCGTACTTTGTACGCTGTGATATGGGTGGCTGTCGGTATTGTTGCTATTCTTATGGCAGTAGGTCTCTATATGGGTGTTAGCGCTGCTATCGCTTCCATAAGTGATGATTCTGCCACCGAACTTTCCAACCTCGAATATGAGGACAAGAAACAAGACGAGAAGAAAGAAGAGGAGAAGAAGGACGAGCCCAAGCAGATTGAAAAGCCCAAGCAGGAGGAACAGGTACAGCAGACCGAAGTACAGCAAGACCAGCCCAAACAGGCTGAGGTGGCTCCTCCTAAACTTGCTCAGGACCTCCAGCAGTTGACCAACGTAGTCGTAAAGAAGGACAACGAAGTTAACAAGGAGAGTGTCATGAAGGCTCAGGATGACGTCATGAAGAACACTGCAGCTATATCCGACCGCGCCTTCAAGGGTGTGAAGGGTGGCGACTTTGCTACTTCTAAAGACTATATTACGAACGACCGCAATGCAGGTGTAACAGGCAACAAGTTCTCTGGCCCCGGTAAGAAGGAGAGTACGGGTACCGCCCCGAAACTCGACGTGAAGAACGTGGCTAAGAACGCAGCAAAGGACGACTCACACATCGAGCGTCACCCGGCTGTTGAAGCCAAGTATCCTGGTAACTGGATACAGTACTTGCAGTCGCACCTGAAGTACCCGGCCATTGCCATTGAGCAGGAGGTGCAGGGTATCGTAAGAATCGAGTTCGTAGTAGGCAAGGACGGTTCCATCTCGCAGATGAAGGTCCTCAAGTCTCTTTCCAAGGAGTGCGATGCAGAAGCCATGCGCGTTATTCGCAGTGCCAAGTGGACGCCGGGTAAGGACGAGCAAGGTAACGCTATTACTTCAATCAAGGTTCAGGAAGTGCAGTATGTGCTCCAGTAATCTTGACAGAGTATCTATAACTAAAGGAGGGGTTTTTGAAACCTCTCTTTTTTTTGTTTATGCAAAACGCTATCATTTTCTCAAAAAACCGGAATAAATTGCTTACCTTTGTAGTTGTTCTTGACAGGAACATATCAATCATGTTTAAAAAAAGAATAAACAAACACAAGATATAATATGAAGAAGTTATTTTATTTGTTTTCAGCAGTAATATTGTGCTTTTCCTGCACAGGCAAGACGAATACTGATGCCAAGGCAGTGCTGTCGAAAGACGAAGTGAAAGTTGCTATCGATGAAACTTTTGCACCTATCATGGAGGAAGAACTGGGCTCCTTTTCGCTGCTTCATCCCGATGCCGACACCTTGCCCATTTATTGTTCTGAAGACAGCGCTGTGCGCATGTTCCTGTCCGACTCTGTTCACATGGCAATCATTACACGCAAAATTTCAAAAGAAGAGGAGCAATACCTCAAGAGCCGCTCCTACAAGTTGATGCAGGCACCCATTGCGTCTGATGCCTTTGCGTTGATTGTCAATTCTCAGAATAACGACACACTCATTGCGCTCGAAGAAGTGAAGGGTATTGTCAACGGGTCTATCAAGCAATGGAACCAACTTGCCAATTCCAACCGCTCAGGCGACATTAAACTCGTTTTCGACAAATCAGGATCGAGCACAGTTCGCTATATGAAAGACTCTCTGAATAATGGCAAGGACCTTGCCCCGAATGCCTTTGCGCAAGGCAGCGCAGAGAAAGTGATTGAAGCCGTGAATCACGACCCCAATGTGATAGGTGTGGTAGGTGTTGATTGGCTGAAGGAAAGAGGCGACTCTACGCTCGCCAATTTCAATGGGCTGGGTTTCAATGTGATGAAGGTCAGTGCGCTACCGCTTGCAAGTGCGCAATACAAACATCCGTATCAGTATTATATTGCCACGGGTGCTTACCCACTTGTGCGTCGTGTCTATGCCGTATGTAAAGACCCGCTTGTCAAGAGCAAACTCAAACTTTTCTACCACTTCCTCAAGGGTGAGCGCGGGCAACTCATCATTTGCAAAAACTCGCAGTTGCTTCCCAATAGCCCTGTCTTTGTCAAGAGTGTGGCGATAAAGAATTAAACCTAAGAGAAAGAAAGTTGTCATTGTTATATAATAACAAGTGATAGCAAAATCGAGAAATTCGCAACATCATGCAACAAAATCCGTAAAGTTTGTAGTTTGCCGCGTTTTTTTTGTAATTTTGCATTCACGCAAAAATGTCTAAAATAATATAACAAACAAACCAATGAGAAAGAAACTGATTTACAGTGTTATCATGGGCCTCGTGTTCATCTTGGGTTCACAGAACGCCCTTGGACAGGCTGAGTATGAAAAGTACGTGAAGTCCGAAACACCGGACTCCTCAATTTTGCTGATGGCAGACGAGGTACTCGCCCTTGAAATGGACGATGCTGAAAAAGCCACAAAATTGATTGAGAAATTGTATAAGAAAGTGCAGAAGAAGCCATATCAGATGATAGGTCTCTCCAACTACTTCCTTCAGAAGAAGTCCATTCCAACAGCAAAGATGACGGCAGAGCGTGCCTATAAACTCTTTCCCGAAGATCCCAGCGTAATGATTCAGTTGGGCGATATTTATCAGAGCATCCGTGCATACGGTAAGGCTACGCAGTATTATGACGAGGCTTTGAGCAAAGACCCTGAAAACCTTTATGCCATGACAATGGCTGCCTATCTTTACAAAGATACCAATCCTGCAAAGTGTGTGGAATATCTGCAGATGATGGACAAGGTGGCTCCCTCGAGCGTAATGGTAAGCCGCTATCTCGGCGACATCTATTATGGTGACAGCCAGAACGACAAGGCGCTTGAGAATTACGTGAACTATTACAAGATTGTTCCTCACGATATTGACAACCTCAACGAAAACTCTTGTATCAATTATGTGGCATTGCTCCGCATGAATGAAAAGTATGATGAGGTTGAAACTCTATCTACCGAACTTAATGGAGTATTCCCGAAGAATACTTTCTTCAAGCGTTCCATTATCGATGCTATCATCAGTACAAGGTATGCTAACCTTAGCGAAGAAGACATTAACCGCGTTATAGAGAAGTCAGACTTTGTCATCAATAATGAGTTGCCCGACACTTCATACAACTATCGCGATTATGCCTATCTGGCAGAGGCTTATAAAGCAAAGCAGGAGTATGATGAATACATCAAATGGGCAGAAAAAGCCATTCAGAAAGAGCCTCGTGCAGCCACAACCCTGTTGCCTGAGATAGCTGATGCTTATTCAAGAGCAGGTAACTATGACAAGGCCATCGAAATGTGTGAGAAATTCATCGCAACAGGTGATACACTCGTACAACCCACCGACTATTTCTTCCTCGCAGGCTATTATGGCAACAAGGCACTCAAACTTGAAGGAGCAGAGCAGGAAGCCGCTCTTGCCAAGGCAGAGGAAATCTACGACAATTACGAAACTATGGTTGACGTGGACGAACAGTATCGCGGCACATTTATGATGGCAGAGTACTACAACGCACTTCAGAACACAGACAAGATGGTTGAATACTTCGTCTTCGCACTCAACAAGATGGGAGAGCCCAATGATGTGAACAAGGCTCACTACGTTCGTGCCAACAAGATGCTCCTCGGTGTTGAAACAGATAAAGATTCTCCCGATGTGGCAAGTATCAAGAAATACTGCTCCGCCATTCTCTCTGTCGATCCGGAAGATGAATTTGCTAATAACGTGAATGAAATTCTCAAGCAGAACGGTCTCTGATTGTCCTTTGAAATAATTAATCTTAATATACAACAATTTATACAACAATTATGAAATTCAAGAAAGTTTTATCGTTCGTGGTGGTTGCTGCGATGGCATTGGGCATCCAGTCTGTGGCTCAGTCGCTGTCTCCCTCTACTACGTGGCATTGGAACAAGGGTACTATCGTAGTTGATACTCCGGCACGTCCGGCAGGACAGAAGTCTGCACTCGGTCTTACTGTTGAGAAACTTCCTGTTGTTCGCGTGGCTTTCGTAGGCCTTGGTATGCGTGGCCCCGGTGCCGTTGAGCGCTTTACCTACATCCCTGGTGTAGAAATCGTAGCCCTCTGCGACTACGTTGAGGCACGTGCAGAAGCATGTCAAAAGTATCTCCGCAAGGCAGGTCTTCCTCCAGCACAAATCTTCAGTGGCGAAAAAGGCTATGAAGAAGTATGCAAACTGCCTAACGTAGATCTCGTTTATGTGGCAACAGACTGGGACCATCACTTCCCTGTAGCAAAGTGCGCTCTTGAGAATGGCAAGAACACTGCCATCGAAGTGCCCTCTGCCATGAATTTGGAACAGTGCTGGGAACTCATCGACCTCAGCGAAAAGACACGCAAGCATTGCATGATTCTTGAAAACTGCTGCTACGACTGGTATGAGATGAATACGCTCAATATGGCTCAGCATGGCGTGTTCGGCGAAGTGCTTCGTGCCGAAGGTGCTTACATCCACAACCTCGACGACTACTGGGATGATTACTGGAAGAACCCTGACGGCAGCGATCCCGACCAACTCGGCTGGCGCATGAAGTACAACATGGAAAACCGTGGAGACGTTTATGCTACTCACGGACTTGGCCCTGTGGCACAGGCTCTGGATATTCACCGTGGCGACCGTTTCACCACCCTCGTTGCCATGGACACCAAGAGTGCTCACGGCAAGGAATATGTGGAGAAGAAGACCGGCAGGCCTTGCAACAACTTCCGCAACGGCGACAACACGACAACGCTTATGCGTACAGAAAACGGCAAAGTGGTTGAAATTCAGCACAATGTAATGAATCCGCAACCATACAATCGCCTTTATAAGTTGAGTGGAACTCGTGGATATGCAACAAAGTATCCAGAAGAACATTATGCAATTGATGCCAACCAACTCAAGGCTACAGGACATAAGCCAAAATTTGACAATTTGACTTCACATGGCTTCATGCCTAAGGCTGAACAAGATGCACTCAAAGCACAATACGAACACCCCATATTGAAAAAATATGGTGGATTGGCAAAAGAAGTAGGTGGTCATGGTGGTATGGACTTTATCATGGACAGCCGTCTTGTTTATTGCTTACAGAACGGGTTGCCTCTCGATATGGACGTTTACGACCTTGCTGAATGGTGCTGCCTTGCTGAACTTGGCACACTCTCGATGGACAACAACTGTGCAAGCGTAGCATTCCCCGACTTCACTCGTGGTGAATGGAACGTTGTAAAGGGTTTTCGTCATGCTTTCGCTAATGCCGACGATGAAGCAGAAGCAGAAAGAGTTGCAAAGGACTTTACTGCCAAGTTGAAGGAAAAGGCTGCGGCTGACAACGTATGGGAAAAGTACGATAAAGCAAAGGCTAAGGCTGCTGAAAAAGCCCAGAAGGCTGCAGAAAAGGCTGCCAAGAAAGCCGCTAAACAATAATCAAACCATACAAACTTTTTAATATGTGGCGGGAACGAGCAATCGTTCTCGCTTTTTTCATTTGAAACTTAGAAGTTTATCGTCAAAAAATGTTATTTTTGCAGTAAGATAATAACTTCAATTTAACCATTCTATAACAAAATGGACAGAACCTTAAGTTGCTTTTTTGCGCTTTTGCGGGCAGGTTTGTGGGGCCATCCGATAGACGTGAGTCTCTTTGAGAATTTTACTGACTGGCAGGAAATACAGCGTTTGGCACGTGCTCAGACTGTGGTTGGTGTAGTTCTTGAAGGTATCTCTTCCCTGCCTCAGAATATGCGCCCTGTGAAGAGCGAGTATATGCAATGGCTCTCTTTGGTGATGCAGATAGAGAATGCCAACGATATGCTCAATGATGGTGTAACGGAGGTTTATTCCATGTTTCGCAAGGCAGGTTTTGAGGGTGTATTGCTGAAAGGACAAGGTATCGCTCAGTATTATCGCGAGCCCCGACATCGTCAGCCGGGCGATATTGATCTTTATTTTGGTGAAGAAAACTATCAGACAACTACCAAGTTTATTGAGGATTCGGGCTTCGCTCTCGAGATGGAAACATCATACCACAGCAGTTTCAAGTATGGTGAAATTGAGGTGGAAAACCATCGCGTCTTCGTAGATTTTTATAATAATAAGAACAAGAAGAAACTTCGCATTTGGCAAGGCCGGCAAGACGAATACACTAACGCTGCTTTTGTCCACAAAGGCATAACTGTTCCCACTCTCTCGCATCAGACCAATGCCGTGTATATCTTCCTGCATCTGCTCCACCATTTCCTGCAAGTGGGCATCGGACTGCGACAAGTGTGCGATTGGGCGGTTTATCTCACTGTAAATCAGAAGTATATCGATAGCAAACAGTTTGCTGCCGATTTGGAGTATCTTCCGATAAAGCGTGCAGCAACTGCATTCGCATGCCTCTGTGTAAACTATCTGGGCATGAATGCTGAAATGTTCCCTTTCCCTGTTGATACAACTCAGGCGCGTAAAGATGGTGAATGGTTAGTTCGCGATGTGATTGTGGCTGGCAATTTTGGTGATGACATCCTGCAGCATTTCAAGACAAAGCACAAGTGGGAAAGGATAAAGGCATATTACAAAGCCGTTAAGCGGCATTTAAGTGTTTACAGGCTTTGTCCTTCTGAAGTGAGGGCTTATCCCTTGAAATGGCTCAAGTCGAAGATAAAGAAGGAAGAATTTTACGAGCATTAAGTAGGTAAAATAGTAAGTAAGGTGAAGGGCGATAGGGACGAAAAGAGAAAAATGGATGTAAGGAAAATACTGAAAGTTATGAGATGGGTAGCCACATTTGTGGCCATACTTTCAGTATTTCTCCTTACACTATGCTCTCTCAGTGTATATATTAACCCTGAAAGGTGTCAGTATGTCTCCGTTTTCTGCCTGCTCTTTCCGCTGTGGCTTGTCATGTCTTTGACGATGACGGTGGTTGTGCTGTTTTATAATCGCAAACTCGCCCTCGTGCTTTTTGCTGTTTTATGCTGCAATATACCGAGCATAAGGAACTATTGCCCGCTGAATTTGCCTGTGTCAGCCGAAGAGGTAAAAGGTCAAACACTGAAGGTGATGTCTTACAACGTACAAGGTTTCGGACTTGCCGCCAAAGGAGAGAAGTCGCTCCACGCTTTCAGGGCTTTTCTTGACACTTGTGATGCTGATATCGTGAGTTTTCAGGAGGGCTCGTTCAAAAAGGTCGTAGATACATGTCTGATTGCTCCTGCGAGAAGGAATTATCCATATTTCATGAAGAACAAAGGTGTGTATTGGCATAGTTGGGTAGGCGTGTTTTCAAAGTATCCCATTCTGTCGTATGAAACGATTGATACCACAGGCAACAATATTTGCTGCGCTTTCAAAGTGGAACTGCCGAAAGGAGATACACTTATCGTGGTCAATGCCCACATGCCGAGTCTTCGGCTCTCTGCAGAAGAACGCCTCTTGTTGAAAGATGTCATCGATGTGGCTCATAAAGAAACGAACAATGCAGGATTTCCTTCGCTCATCGCATCAGTGTGTGCCGCAGGGAAACTACGGGCACGCCAGGTGGATAATATCTGTAACTATCTGAAACTCCATCAAGGCGAGAATATTATTCTGACAGGCGATTTTAATGACACTCCTGTGTCGTATGCACACCAACGAATTAGCGATTACCTCCAGGACTGTTTCAAGGCGGTTGGCAATGGTATAGGACGAACTTTCAATAAAGATGCGCTCTATGTGCGTATTGATAATGTTTTTTCCTCGGAATGGTGGAAACCTGTTGCATGTGAAATCAGGGACGATGTCCACTTGTCCGATCATTATCCGATTGTGTGCACCCTGAAGCGTACAGAGTAAGAAATATACGAGATATGCAAGCATTCTTCGAATTGATAGAAGTTACCACCGGCAAACGTGCGGCTTTGAGCGAGACCTTGAATGAAGCACAGTGGGAGACTTTGCTGCAACAGATTAAGGAACAGACGCTTATAGGTCCCCTTTACTACGGTGTAACAAAGTTGCCTAAGGAGCAACAGCCCGATGCTGAATTTATGCTTAGTTGGTGTGCTATGGTGGAACGGATCAAGCAGATAAACCGACGCATGAACGCAGCGGCTGTAAAATTGTATGCAAGGCTGAAACAAGATGGTTTCAACAACGTCTTGCTCAAGGGGCAAGGCGTGGCTCAACTCTATCCTGACCCGTTGCTCCGTACACCTGGAGACCTGGACTATTGGATAGCCGGCGGACGTGAGAAAGTGGTGGACTATGTGCGCCACTATTTCCCGACTATGCCTGTTGTTTACCATCACATGGATTTTCCAGTGTTCAAAGACGTCTCCGTCGAGGCTCATTTTATGCCATCGTGGATGTATTCCTACTTCACGAACAAGCGCCTTCAGGCATATTTCAGCGAGCATGAGGCAGAAGAGATGCAGCATGAGGTGGAATTGCCGGAAGGAGCCGGTCGCATAGCCGTGTCGTCGGTGTCGTTCAACCGTATCTATATCCTTGTCCACACCTATCGCCATCTTCTTGATGAAGGCGTGGGTCTGCGGCAAGTGCTCGACTATTATTTTGTCCTGAAACATTCCAAGACTGATGCTGCCACGAAGGCTGAGACTGTCAGAGTGCTCAGGAGACTGAAAATGCTCCGTTTCGCTGCTGCCATGATGTATGTGCAGCAGGAACTTTTTGGTTTGGAGGATGAATACCTCATCGTCGAACCTAATGAACGGGAGGGGCGTTTCTTTCTTGATGAAATCATGGAGGCAGGCAATTTCGGGCATCATGACAGTCGGTATCTTTATAAAGGCAGCGACAAGGAATCGCGTAAGCATTATTTCTTCCGCAAGCAGCGACGCAATTTCCGCTTTCTTACACACTATCCTTCAGAAGTGCTTTGGCACCCGGTGTTCAGAATTTGGCAATATTTCTGGAGGAGAAAGAACGGATATTTGTAAAAATAAGAAGGAATAAATTTGCGGAGTAAAAATAAATGCTTAACTTTGCCGCCCGAAAGTATCCCTTGCAGATGTAATTGTGAGTTGAATAGGGGATAATGATAACAAGCAAACAATAAAAATAAGATAGAAAATGAAAAGAACTTTTCAACCGCACAACAGAAAAAGAAACAACAAGCATGGTTTCCGTCAGCGTATGCTCACGGCTAACGGACGTCGCGTGTTGGCGGCTCGCCGCGCAAAGGGCCGTAAGAAATTGACAGTTTCAGACGAAGTACACGGAAAGAAATAATACGTTTCCGGTAACCTCGTCGGCTGATGCTGGCACTAATCTTAAGGAGAGAGGTAGGTTTTTTGTTAAAACCAATACTTCTCTCATTTTTTTATGCTAATTTTGCGCATAGAATTGTGGATTGGTAAGAATGGTCCACAGCAAAAAGTTTAACACTATACGCTTCGATATGAATATCTTTAGGAAGATACCTGGTCTTCTCACCTCGCTCAACTGTCTCGGCATGTTGGTAATATTGGCATTGCTGATTTATTTTGGGTATAACATGCTTAGCGGTTATACTCATCATGGCGAAAGCACAAAAGTGCCAAACGTTTTTGGCAAGTCGTACGACGAGGCCAAGAAAATTCTGGAAGATGCAGGACTCACGGTTGAAGTTTCCGATACGGGCTTTGTAGATTCTTTGAAAGCAAATGTGGTATTGACTCAGTCGTTGCGCCCGGGCGACAATGTGAAACCCGGACGAATTATAGAACTCTCTGTTAATGCCGATCACCCGCTTCCCAAACCATTGCCCGACCTTGCAGAGAATTCTTCACTTCGTGAGGCACAGGCGCGTTTGTTGGAAGAAGGTTTCAAACTTGGCGAAGTGGAATATGTGCCGAGTCCCGACCGCGATTGGGTGATTGCCGTCAAGTCGAATGGCAAGAATGTCATGGCAGGCGATTTGGTGTCAGTTGTAACGCCGGTTGTTCTTGTAGTGGGTGATGGAAAGAAAGTTGAAGTCTTCAATGGCGAGGAATATACGAAAGATCCCGAATTCAAGACGGACACAGTTCTCGTAACTGAATTGGGAAGTCTGGGTGAAGGTGATGTTATTCTTGACCATCCTGAATACATTGGTTTCGAGAATGAAATAGACGACATCAAGACTGCATTAAAGCCTGGCAACAAATTAAAACCGTAGCCCAGATGCAGGACGATTTTGAAGGATTGCAAGATTTCGATGATGCGGTCAGTGAAGAAGCCGAGGGGCTGTATGAGCATTTTCGGGTAGTGGCGGACAAGGGACAGGAACTGCTCCGTGTGGACAAGTTCCTGATGTACCATCTGCCTAACACTTCACGCAACAGAATTCAGCAGGCTGCAACGGCAGGTTTTATCCATGTAAATGATAAGCCGGTTAAGAGTAACTATCGCGTTAAACCCCACGATGTTGTAACGATGTTGCTCGACCGCCCGCGGTATGACAGCACTATCGTTCCAGAAGACATCCCACTCGACATAGTATATGAAGACGAAGCCCTGATGGTCATCAACAAACCTGCGGGGCTCGTTGTGCATCCGGGGTGCGGCAACTATACCGGTACACTTGTGCATGCTGTGGCATGGCACCTTCGTGATAATCCCCAATACGACCCCAATGACCCGGGGGTAGGCTTAGTGCATCGCATAGACAAGGATACGTCTGGACTGCTTGTTGTAGCAAAGACACCTGAAGCAAAGTCGAATCTTGGCATACAGTTCTTCAACAAAACCACTCGCCGCAAGTATCAGGCCCTCGTTTGGGGCAATGTGGCATCGGAAAAAGGAAGGATTGAAGGGAATATCGCGCGTAATCCGCATGACAGATTACAGATGGCTGTATTTCCACCAGATAGCGAGATAGGTAAGCCCGCTGTGACGCACTATAGTGTACTTGAGCGTTTTGGATACGTCACATTAGTGGAGTGTGTGCTCGAAACTGGCAGGACACATCAGATACGAGCCCACATGTCTCACATAGGGCATCCGCTCTTCAATGATGCCAGATATGGTGGCGACCGCACACTTCGCGGAACTCAGTCGGGTACTTACAACACCTACATTCGCCATTGTTTTGAAATCTGTCCGCGTCAGGCACTTCATGCCAAGACTCTGGGCTTTCGCCATCCTGTAACGGGTCAGGAGTTGGACTTTACGAGCGAACCTGCCGCTGATATGGCTGCGTTGCTCAACCGGTGGCGTACTTACATTGGTGGGCTGAAAAATGCCTGACATTCAGAAAAGGATAATAATAAACAAATATAAAAAAGGAAATGAAAAGAAGAATTGCAATAGTTGCAGGCGGCGACTCATCAGAGCACGATGTGTCGATGAGAAGCGCCGACGGGCTGATGAGTTTCATGGACCATGAAAAGTACGATTGTCTCGTGGTGGACATGGCAGGCGACAAATGGACCGTGCATTATGGTAGTGAGCGTCTGCCCATCGACAAAAACGACTTCTCGTTCACAACAGCCGATGGTAAACATAATTTCGATTTCGCATATATCACCATTCACGGGACACCTGGCGAAAATGGAATTCTTCAAGGCTATTTCGACCTCATTGGCTTGCCTTATTCCACCTCCGATGTGTTAGTGGAGTCGCTGACTTTCAATAAATTCGCCCTTAATAATTTCCTGAGGGCATATTCCCAATTCCACCTGAGCGATTCCATTCTAGTACGCAGAGGTATGGCGCGTCCTGCTGATGAAGCCATTATTGAGCGTTTAGGTCTGCCTTGTTTTGTAAAGCCCAATGCCGGTGGCAGTAGTTTTGGTATTACGAAGGTGAAAACTTTGGAAGACCTGGCGCCTGCCATAGACAAAGCCATGAACGAGAGCG
The DNA here is from genome assembly GCF_003265305.2 of Pseudoprevotella muciniphila. Lineage (NCBI taxonomy): Bacteria > Pseudomonadati > Bacteroidota > Bacteroidia > Bacteroidales > Prevotellaceae > Pseudoprevotella > Pseudoprevotella muciniphila. The sequence continues at coordinate 2,548,613 of NZ_CP033459.1, forward strand.
ATGAAGTGATGATTGAAAAACTCATGGTCGGCACGGAAGTAACGTGTGGCTGTTACCACAATGGTACGGAAATCATCACATTCCCCATTACGGAAGTGGTTACAACACAGGAGTTTTTCGACTACGATGCAAAATACAATGGTAAAGTGGACGAAATCACCCCTGCACGTATAGCGGATGAAACTGCCGCTCGTGTATCAAATCTGACAAAAGAGATTTATGCCATTCTCAACTGTTATGGTATTATTCGCATTGACTATATTCTCAGCGGTGAACGCGGCAATGAGGAAATAAATATTCTCGAAATAAATACCACGCCCGGGATGACGGTAACGAGTTTTATTCCGCAGCAAGTGCGGGCAGCAGGTCTCGATATCAAGGACGTGCTCAGCCAGATCATTGAGGGGCGCTTCTGAAAGGTAAATAACCGGCGGAGAGGTTGGCAAAGGGGAGTGGATTTGCAGTTATAAACGTATTTGTTAAAAACAAAACATCCAGCCATGAATATACCATCTGAATATGATGAAATCAGACCTTACGAGCCCGAGGAACTTCCAGAGGTTTTCAAGGAATTGTTGGCAGATTCGCAGTTTCTTTCTGTAGTGAACCTGCTTCCCGTTTTGGGCGATATGCCGCAGCAGGACTTACAGGGAGCATTGTTATCCTGCAAGACCAACCTCGACTTTCAGAAACGGCTGATTTATCCCATACTGAAGCACTTGCTCAGTAAGGCCGCCACATCGTACCGTATCAATGTCAGTGCACTCGCAGACAAGAAGGGTGCTTACACTTATATCTCCAATCATCGAGATATAGTGCTCGACTCAGCCATTCTGAGCCTGTTGCTTTTGGAGGATGGTTTTGAGGATACGGTGGAGATTGCTATTGGCGATAACCTGTTGGCATATCCGTGGATAGAAAAAATCGTGCGGGTAAACAGGGCCTTTATTGTCCGTCGTTCGCTCGGTATGCGTGAGATGCTGGCGAGCAGTAAGCGACTTAGTGGCTACATCCACTTTGCCATCAACGAGAAGAAACGCAGCCTTTGGATCGCTCAGCGAGAGGGCAGGGCAAAGGACTCCAACGACCGAACGCAGGAGTCGCTCATAAAAATGCTGGCGATGGCAGGAAACGGTTCTCCTGCTGAATGCCTTTCGCAGATCAATATCGTTCCACTCTCCATCTCCTACGAGTACGACCCATGCGACTTCCTGAAAGCCAAGGAGATGCAGCAAAAACGCGACAATCCTGCACATGTAAAGAGCCGTGAGGACGATTTGCTGAATATGCAGACAGGTATTTTCGGCTTTAAGGGCGATATCCACTATCAGGTTGCTCCGTGCATCAATGCCTGGCTGCCGGAATTGGCAGGCTTGCCTAAAGGTGATTTCTTTGCAGAAGTGGTGCGGCGTATAGATAAAGGCATCCACTCGTCTTACAAACTTTTCCCGGGGAATTATGTGGCAGCAGACCTCCTCGATGGTACAGATAACAGCAACTATTATACCCCTGAAGAAAAAGCACGTTTCGAGAAATATCTGGCAAGTAGGGTAAAACTGGTTGATTTGCCGGACAAGGATGAGGACTTCCTGCGCAACCGTATCCTTGAGATGTATGCAAACCCTTTGAAAAACTATATAGGTGCAAAAGTATAATATAAGTAAATGACTCGTTACACCCCACTTCGCTCGCATTGTCATAGTTTCATATTTTTCGTTGTGTCTTTGGTTGCTATGCTATGCCTTACTTCGTGCGGCAACGATGATGACGGCTTTCTCGATGCATATACCAACGCTCTCGGTGAGTTCAGGACGAATCATAATGGCAAGGTTCAGACTTTCCGTCTCGATGATGGCACCGGATATTCGCTGACTAACGACGTCAGCGGTCTGACGGCAGATAGTGTTTATCGTGTGCAGGCACTTTATATTGCAGGAGAAGACAGGGTAACGATAACACAATATGTAGAGGTGCTGGCGCCTATGCCGAGACAAATCGAAGAGGGCAAACAAAAAACGGACCCTGTGAACGTGTCTGCTTTCTGGAATGGCGGGCGATATGTCAATCTCAGGTTAGCATTGCTCACTCAAGGGAATACGCACTATTTCACGTTCATTGATCAAGGTACGGATACACACGAGGATGGCACGCGAGTGAAGCGGATTATGCTTTATCACGACCAAAATGGGAATGGCACCTATTACACACGGGAACTGTTCATGTCGTGTCCTGTTTATCAATATGCAGGAGATTTGCAGTCGGGCAAAGACTCTCTGGCTTTAACCATACATACTTACGAAGGCGAAAAGACGTATAAGACGCGTCTGGCATTCTGATACCCCTAAAAACCTATAAATACAAAATAAATCGTAACTTTGCAATCAAAGACATACCGAAGGAAGACTAACGAAAGTTTTCATTAGGTTTTATAAGAAAAGAATCATGCGAAAAATAATTTTTTTGACACTCAGTATCGTAGCGTTGACCGTTTCAGCGCAGCGTGTGGAACTTCTCAAACAGCAAAAATTGTCACAATGGGCAATCGCACCAGGTAATTATAGCGGTATCACTCCGCTTGGCAATGACCGCTATGCTGTCGTAAGCGACAAAGATTCCGCCGATGGATTCCATATATGGAAAATAGAACTCAACTCAGGAACAGGTATCGTGACGAACGTTGAAGACGAAGGTTTTTTTGCAAATCCTACTCCTAAAGTGAATCATAACGGCATCAGTTTGCGTGATTGTGAAGATATTGTCTATTTCAAACCAGCCAACACTGTCTTCATTTGTGGCGAAGGCGATCAGGAGATTCTTGAGTATGCCATGGACGGTAAGCCAACCGGGCGTCGTCTTGAGGTGCCTGCCATGTTCGGCAAGGATAAGATATCTGCCAATCTCGGTTTTGAAGCATTGGCTTACGACGAAAAGAACCACTGCTTCTGGACCATGACAGAATCCACACTACCCGCAGACGGTCTGCACACCTCTCCGCAAACACCGAGTATCCTCAATGTGATGCGACTATTGTGCTTCAACGACAGCCTGAAGTGTATTGGTCAGTATGCCTACCGCATGAATGTCGGTACTACCAAGAAAGACGGCACGCACTATGCCTATGGTGTGCCGGCTATGACGGTGTTGCCCGATGGCACGTTGCTCGTCATGGAGCGTGAAGCCAATGTCTCGACCACAAAATTACGCGGCGAGACATTCATAAGAATTTTTACCGTTGAGCCCACAAAAGATAACCTCGTGGAAGAGAGTGAGAGCCTGCGCAATTTCGATATAACAAAGTTTGTGCAAAAGCGACAACTCACCTCTTTCAGCACAAAGGTCAACCCGCCCAGCGTACAACTCGCCAACTATGAAGGCATGTGTGTCGGTCCCACGCTTGAAGCCAATCGCAGAACGCTTTTGCTTCTCAACGACTCGCAGAACAATGCCGGAATAAAAATTGCCCATCTCAAGGACTATATCAAAGTGGTCATCCTTTATCAATAACCGCTTAAGAAGTCGATTGCTTGAAACCTGCTATCGCCATAATATCACCGAATACGCTCGCTGCAGTAGGCCTCTCGGGGCTTATACAGGGTATGATGCCAATGGCGAGTATAAACATTTTCCGCAACTACAAGGAAATGTCGGACGAGGGTGATGAGCAGCAGTATTTCCATTATTTCATCACTGCAAGCGTACTCCTCGAGAATCCCAAGTTTTTCATCAGCCATCAGCACAAAACGCTTCTTCTCGTAGAAGGCGACTCAGCAGGTAATATACCTGCGCAGTTTCGTAAGATAGACATCAGTGTGCCCCACAACGAATTGGTCAAAAGCCTGATGAGGCTCGAACAGTCTGTTCATGGTGCTCACAGGGAACAACCCGAACCGGTTAGGGTGGCACAGTCGCCTCTAAAGCAAACTGCCCTGACGCCGCGTGAAACGGAGGTGCTCCGACTCCTTGTGCTCGGAAAAACCAACAAAGAGGTGGCAGCCGACCTGAATGTAGGCCTGACAACAATCATCACTCACCGAAAGAATCTAACCGAAAAACTCAATATCAAGACACTCTCCGGACTGACTGTGTTTGCCGTGTCGCGCGGCATCGTGAAAGTGGAGGAAATTTAGGGGAGGGAATAACGGGCGGAAACCGTTTCACAATGTAGGATGTATGTTTTTTGAAAATCAAAGGTTATAATCGTCGTGCATCTTGTTAAACAATGTTACATGATGCATTACTTCACGGATAAATTGTATTTTTGTACCATAAATAGTAAAATAAAGAAGCAGGCAAAATAAGTTTGCCGCAAAGAATAATTATGGCAAAAGGAAAAGTAGATGCACTTTTAGGTATCGTCTTTGGTGACGAAGGAAAAGGAAAAGTTGTGGATTATTTCACACCACGATATGATGTAGTAGCACGTTTTGCAGGGGGACCTAATGCTGGTCATACCATCATTTTCGACGGCAAGAAATTTGTGCTGCGGTCTATACCAAGCGGTATTTTCGACGAGGGTAAGTTGAATATCATCGGTAATGGTTGTGTTATTGCGCCCGACCTTTTCATGGCAGAAGCGAAAGAATTGGAAGCCGCAGGTTATAGTCTTACAGAACGCTTACACATCAGTCGCCGCGCACATCTCATCCTGCCTACGCACCGTTTGCTCGACCGTGCTTACGAGGCTGCTAAAGGCAAGAACAAGGTGGGTACCACGGGTAAGGGCATAGGTCCCACCTATAGCGACAAGGCTGCGCGTATAGGCCTTCGCGTTGGTGACATTTTAGAAAACTTTGAAGAGAAATATGCTCGTCTCAAGACTCGCCACGAACAAATCCTTCGCGACATGAACTTCACCGATTACGACATTGCTGATGAAGAACGTTTGTGGATGGAAGGTGTGGACTATATGCGCAAATTCCGGCTAACCGATACGGAGATAGAAATCAATCGCTATCTCGAAGAGGGCAAGACTGTGCTTGCAGAAGGCGCACAAGGTTCACAACTTGACATAGACCACGGAACATATCCCTTTGTGTCGTCATCGAGCACCACGGCAGGTGGCGTTTGTACTGGTCTTGGTATCGCACCGAATAAGATTGACCGTGTGTTCGGTATCTTTAAGGCATATACCACTCGTGTAGGCGCAGGACCATTCCCAGTGGAACTCTTCGATGAGACTGGCGACAAAATCCGCGACATCGGACATGAATACGGTGCTGTAACGGGTCGTAATCGCCGCTGCGGCTGGCTCGATCTTGTAGCACTGAAATACACTATCATGATAAATGGTGTAACCGACCTTATCATGATGAAGGGCGATGTGCTTGACGAGTTCGATACAATCAAGGTTTGCGTGGCTTACCGCAAGGGAGAAGAAACGATCACCACCATGCCATACGACACAGAAGGTTGGGAGGCTGTGTATGAAGAACTTCCCGGATGGAAAACCCCGCTATCAGGTGTTCGTACTGTTTCAGAGTTTCCACAGGCGTATCAGGATTACATCGATTACATAGAGCGTGCGCTCGACACTCCGATTTCCATAGTATCCGTCAGTCCTGACCGCGAGGCGACTATCGTACTCCGCAAAATTGAGTAAGCCGACTAACAATCATAAAAAACTTCAAACGACAAAACCTATGAGATGGCTCACAGTCTTTATGCTCCTCCTCTCTGTGCCGGCTATGGCACAGGAATATGCTGTTCAGGATTCGGCATTCGCAGAGCAGGCATACAGTCAGGGTGGTTATGCTGCGAATGAGGAATGTGGAAAGGATGACACACCTTTCAGCATAGCCATGCCCATGTATAATGGTCTGTATGGCTCGCCATATATGTTCGGCGGGTATTATGGTGGTGCTTATGATCTCTGGCATCTTCATCAGGGCTTCAATGTACAACTTTCCGCCGGTGTTACTGTAGCATCGGGCAGGCATACACCAAAAGGAGCAGGCTTTGGACAAAGCATATCGTTGGCATACGCCGGCAAACTCAATCGTAATTTCTCCTATGCCGTTATTCTGCAAGGGATGCACAGCACATGGGGACCGGTGCGCAATGTAGGCGCAAGTGTGTCGGGTATAGTGGCTTATCAGCCCTCCGACCGTTTCACTCTTTATGCCTATTTCACGAAGAGTCTCATGAACCATCCCTCGCGCAGGATGATGCCTTATCCTTTCTATGACGAGCCGGCGATTGACCGGATTGGTGCAATGGCAGACATTAAACTCGGAGAGACCAGTAATCTGAGAATAGCCGTAGAAATGGCGCGCATGAAAAATGCCTACTTCGATGGCGACTACTATGCGGGTTATAATCCCTATGAGCCCTCAAGAAACTACGGCTTCGGACTCCATCGCTCTATGCTGCCCTTCGGAGGATATACCATACCGTATTAGGGAAAAATTCTCAAGATGTTGTTTCTTTCTTGGATAATCACGATACTTAGGAACTTTCCTTGGACTGAGAATTCAATAGATATTTTACACTTTTTGGAAGACTCCAATTAGTAGCACGTATTGTTGGATAATTGGAGTCTAAGCGTAAATAATTTGGATAATAAGATTGTATAATTATGAGCAAATACAGAGAGACGGCAAACTGTCCGATAATTCAGGAAAAGAAACATCCTCAGCAAAGGGCTCTGAATCTTGAACTTTTGCGCATAGTCGCCATGTTCATGGTTCTCGTTATCCATTATGACCTTCCTATTAGAGGGATTCCTACAGTAGAGTTGTGGCAATCTGATTCGGGTAGCGTAAGTCTTACCATTATTATTCAATCTTTTGTTGTGGTATGTGTTAACTGCTTTATACTAATTTCAGGTTATTTTGGCATCCGCTGGAAGTGGAAGTCATTTAGTAATCTAATGTTTCAGATATTGTTTTTCATACTTGTAGCATATATCGCATCTCAATTTTTAATAACAGAGACAGCGGTGCCGAAAGGGATCTTATCATTTTTTTTGACAAAATTTACGACTATTTGGTTTATAATCGCATATTTAGGCCTTTATATGATTGCTCCCGTTTTGGAAGCATATATTGCTACAGTTTCTGTCCGTCAGTTGGCAACGTTTATAATGGTGTTTTATGGATTTAGTACATTCATGGGATACATTTTGAGATGTTCGCCAGAATTCAACGAGGGAATGAGTTTTGTAAGTTTGGGTGGAATGTATCTTATAGGAGGACTATTAAGAAAAAGCAAAGAATATCTTAAAAAGATAAAAGAATGGTATGCTTTTGCGGGATATTTGATTTGCGCTATTATGCTGACATCAATATTTCTGTTTGAACTTTATATGGGGTACGATCATAGTCCGTTAGGCACTTTGAATCCAATAGTGATTATAGAAAGTGTCTGTCTTTTTGTGTTTTTCCTAAAACTGCAAATATCAAATAAGTGGCGAAGAAGCATATTGTTCTTCTCTTCTTCAGCATTTGCTGTTTTTTTGCTGCATGTTTATATAAGGAATACTTTTGATACACTATGCACATGGGCACATAATGTTTCTAAAGGCTCGTTTTTCTGTGTATTAGCAGTTCTAATAGGGGTATTTCTGTTGTCTGTGCTTGTTGACAAACTTCGTCAGATTTCATTCAGGGCGTTAATGAATTTGTTTTAGAGTGGAGTCGTTTTTATGTCAACCAAACATAATTCATTTTCTTTGCAAAAACAGCGTGCCCTCCTTCGCATGGAATACGAACATGAGAAGGAGGAATTTCGTCGTGAGACGGAGGCAATGGGCATCGACCGCAAGGTGAAGCGAGGGGAGTGTTGGTATCCGGTGAGCGTGGGGCGATATTACTACAATTCGCTCAACCGCCTCGTTATAGAGATTTTTCGGATAGACGATACTGAAATTGAGCATAATTTCGAGTATGGTCGCAGTCTTACTTTCTTTGAGCAAGATGCCTCAGGGATGTTGCATTATGTCAACTTCTCGGGTTCGGTAAGTTATGTTGATGGTGACCGCATGGTCGTTTGTTTACCTCATGAGGATGCTGCCGCAGTCTTGCAGAATGCAGAGCGTCTTGGTGTGCAGCGTAACTTCGATGAACGCACCTATCAACTCATGTTCGATGCGATAGACCGTACAATGGCAGCGGAGAAGGGAAGGGTAGCACACCTGCGCGATATTTTTCATGGCGGTGTGAAACCCGAGTTTGCGCCTCCGCGCATGCCTGTCAGTCTGCCTTGGCTCAATCCTTCGCAAGAAAGGGCAGTGAACGATGTATTGCGTACGCGGGATGTACTCATTGTTCACGGCCCTCCCGGTACGGGTAAGACCACAACGCTCGTTGAAGCGATTAGTGAGGTGCTGCGGCGCGAACCGCAAGTCATGGTATGCGCACAGAGCAATACGGCAGTGGATTGGATAGCGGAGCAACTCTACGACCGTGGCATCTCTGTCCTTCGCATCGGTAACCCCACTCGCGTTACTGACAAGATGCTGGCACAGACCTACGAACGCCGTTTCGCCGACCATCCCGATTATCCACAACTTTGGCAGATACGCCGCAATGTCCGGCAACTCCTGTCGTCGCCGCGCAAGGAGCGTGCAGCGAATTTCCATCAGAAGATTTCGCGTTTGCGTGAGCGGGCTGATGAACTTGAGATACGCATCCGCTATGCTTTGTTCGACACCTCGCGCGTCATAGCGTGTACGCTCGCTGGTGCTGCTAATCCTGTGCTGTCTGGTCAACACTACCACACTCTCTTCGTTGATGAGGCAGCGCAAGCACTTGAAGCGGCTTGTTGGATTGCATTACAAAAAGCCGATCGTGTGGTCTTTGCTGGCGACCATCAGCAGTTGCCACCGACGGTGAAATGTCCGGAGGCGATGCGCAGCGGTCTCGGAGTGACGCTGATGGAACATGCCGCGAAGAAACTTCCTGAATGTGTGCGGTTGCTCACTGTGCAGTATCGAATGAACGAGGAACTTATGCGTTTCTCTTCTGATTGGTTCTATGACGGAAAACTCACGGCAGCACCGGAGGTACATCATCGGAGTATTCTGTCCGACCTTGATGCCCCGTTGCAATGGGTGGATACCGCAGTGCTTGATAGCGGCGAAGAGTTTGTGGGTAATGGCTATGGTCGCATAAATAAAGAAGAGGCACAACTCACAGTGCGTGTGTTGTGCCAATATGCCGACCGCGTGGGGATGCGGCGGTTGTTAGATGAATGCGTCGATATCGGCGTTATTTCGCCCTATCGCGCGCAGGTGCAATATCTACGTAAAATTATTCGTCAGTGTGCAACACTCAAACCACTTCGCCGCCAAATCACGGTTAACACAGTGGATGCCTTTCAAGGACAGGAGCGCGATGTTATAGTGGTTAGTCTTGTGCGAGCCAACGAACAAGGCGACATCGGTTTCCTTCGTGACTTGCGTCGTATGAATGTAGCGATGACGCGTGCGCGGATGAAACTTATTATTCTTGGTAATTCTGCAACGCTTTGCCGCCATCGGTTCTATCGCGAACTATTCTGTCGGTGTGATTTAGCGGATTTTGACGATTAGTCTTGCTCTGCGTGGGGTAGTCCTCCATATAATTCTTGCTAAGGCAAGCGAGCATAGAATAACATGAATTACCATATAATTTTTGGTAATTTGAATTATTTTTTTTGACATTTCTCGTGCGTAGCACGACTTACGATTGAGCGGAAGCGGTTGTAGAATTGCTCGGAGCTGTATTGAGTCGTGAGTTTTTCAAAGGCTGCGTGTCCGAGCGTGGTGATTTCTTCTTCTGGTGCGTTCCAAAGGCGCACGACTTGCTGTTCCAGGTCGTTGATGTCGTTAGGCTTAAAGAGTCTGCCGATGGCGTTTCCTCCCTTGCCGATAATCTCGCTAAAACCGCCATGGTCGGGTCCGATGGTGGGTTTACCCTGGGCTGCAGCCTCAAGAATCGCCATAGGAAAACCTTCGTAGCAACGACTGGGCATCACGATGAAACGAGCATTTCTTACGAAATCCTCATATTCTTGTCCAGAAATATGCCCCATTAGAGCAATATTTCCAGGCATTTCATCTATGCTGCCTTCCCGCAAGGCACCGGCGAACTTGAAAGGTATATCAGGATGTTTGCGTGCCACTTCCAATAACAGGTCAAATCCCTTTTCAAAACTTAGCCTACCACAATATGCCACATAGTAGCCTACCTTATACTCTGGCTCTGTCGTAGCGTCAAGAAAGTTCGGGTTGACGGCAATTTTTCCTTCAGGTATCCCTGCGGCGATGAGTTTCTGTCGCTGAAAATCCGTGATGCACGAAAAAACATCTACATTGTCCAGAAAAGCTCTCGTGCGTCTTGCATGAACACTACGTAGGGTGTATGCCAAAGATTTCAGCCAATTCCCTTCGCAATTATGTTGCAGACACCCCCATTCGCTATGTCGCTCTAAACATTCTTCACAAGGTAACCCGCCTCGCATAAAAAGTCCTGTAGGGCATATCAATCGGAAATTATGTACCGTCATAATAACAGGTACTCCCGCTTTTTTGCATTCCGCTAATGCCGCCGGACTGATGAAAGGAAAGACATTATGCACATTCACCACATCCGGTTGCTCTCGCTCCAGCGCCTCACGCATACCGCGTACACCGTCCGGCGAGTATATCCCGGCAAAGAAACTTCGCACTTTGCCTCTCAAAGACTCACGCACACCTGCCGTAGTGCGCTCATAGCGACATACTTCATCTCCATGAGCCGCCAAAATAGCCGCAATACGGTCAACAACGGCCTCCTCACCGCTATACTTACCGTAGGCGTTATGTGCTATGAGGACTTTCATTTCTTTTTATACCTTTAGCCAATAAGATATTTCCAAAAACCACAAGGGTATTTTTTGTTAAGCCAAATCGCCGCTTTTTCTTGTAAATATGCTAAAACAATACCACCTAAAAGTAAAATGGGAAATTTTATTGTCCAACTAAAATTTAATTTAGTACAAACGTTAAAGAATGGTGTGTGATATAAGTATATCCACAAGGTGTGTGATCCAATGAATACTGTAAATTTATTTATAAAAGGAGTGAAGAATTTTCTTAATTGATAAAGAAGTAAAGAAATACCTATGCCATAAAATATAAAATAAGACGTTGGTGGATATTTATAATTGTTGATTGGTATTATCCCGCTCCAGCCATTGTTGATATGGTAGTAAATGAATAAAGATACAATACTTATACACCAAATTGTTATTTCCTTGATGTTACGTTCCTTCAACCCTGTCGCAGCAAGAAATACAATGCCGTATCCCAAACCATACAGTACAAATTCTCTAATGAAATAATTGTCCATACAAAATTTAGTGCTTACAAGATAAGTTTGCAGAGCAATCAGTAACAGACAAAATATTGCAATGAATTGTTTTATACACTTACTCAGCCAAAGCATGAAAGGGGTTAAGATGGCTACAAGAAGGAATACCTTAATAATCCAGCCCCAACTATATCCGGTCTCTAATAAGAAACTTCCAATGACGTGTTTCCTTGTTATGCCAAAATCTATTCCTGCTAACTTGAAGATGAGAACCAATAAAAAATAGGCAATGAAAAAAAGATATGTTGGAATAAGCAGTCTTTTTGTTCTTTTCCAAATAAATGATTTATATGAATGAATCTCTTTGCCTGCAAAACAAAGTCCGGAAACGAAAACCATCAATGGCACATCAAATGCACGAACGTGAAAAAGAACTGTGTCTGGACTTATGCTATGTGCTAAAACGATAAGCACCATACCTATGCAGCGCATAAAATCTATGGATAAGTCGCGTTGTGTCATATTGTATATTTTGCTTGAGTTAGAGATTTGTGTATTCTATTGAAAAGATAAATGTTTCTAATCTTGAATGCTTGATAGACTATTTTTGATATTTCTTTATCATATCTGCTATAGCATGATAACTGAAAGCATCTTTCATCTTTTCTGCATTGTGCTTTTTATTGATGTAGAACCCCTCTTCTTTTATAGTCTCAATGGCATCCTTTAACTCCTCTTTATTGCCTGTTTTGAGGTAGATGCCATTGTCGTATTCTATGTAATGACTTGTGTTTCCTGATTCTTTGACAATAAGCGGTGTCCCGCACGATATGGCATCCTCTATCAGTGAAGTATGAAGAAGTGGCCATACTGCAACATCTGCCAATTTTAGCAATGATAGAGTCTCTATTCTGTTGCACCAACCTATGGAAATAATATCCTTATTATTGTTTATCTTTTGTTTTACAGCATCATCACATTTACCGAAAAGCAATAGACAAATGTCGGGATAGGATTCCTTTAATTCTTCTACGGCTTCAATAAGTTCCAACGTACCCTTATCTTTACCCATTTTTCCACCGCTTACAATGATAAATTTATCTGTAGGAATGTGGAACTTTTTGCGTAGTTCGTCGCGTGAATCTTTTATACTGTCAACAAGTTCCGTGTCTCCGCCAAGAGGTAAAAGTTCTATCTTCTTTTTTCGTATGCGATATCGTTTGTTAAGATATTCGCATCTTAAAGGTGATACACCAAAGAACTTTTTGACAAAAGGACTAACAATGAAACCTATAAAAGGCAACCATATACTATCGTTGCAAAGCAACCATAATTTGTTTTTCGACTGGTTGATATAGTCAGCGTGGCTATCTACGAAAAGAGTGGTCTTTGGGTGAAAAATCTTGTAAATTGTACTGACAACGAGTGAAGAACTGTCAATGCCGTGATGAAAGATGATGTCAGGTCTTTCTTCTTTAAGAATGCGGTACACCCCCCTGCAAAAAAAAGATGAATTTGTCGTATTTAGCGAGCACTTCATCTTTCTTATTCTTATCCCATCGAATGTGTACTCATCTCCCTTCTTCAATATTTCGTCAATGTCTTCTTGGCTCATTGATACAGGGAAATGGCAAGTGTCTGTTATTACCACAACGTTGTCTCCTGCCAGTTTTTGGTATTTAGGCAGAAGATTGTCTTGATAACCCCATCCGTCAGTGTAATGATGTGTAACATTGACAATTTTCATCATTATTCTTTATTGAGTTTTTTTCAAAGGAATAATGTTTATCAAAATATACGCGTATAGTTTGTAATTGAAAACATTGTATTTCAATGCTTTCAGCGCTTCTCTGATGCTATTCTTTTTTTCGCCTAATTGGTAATAAATGGCGCATCTCATCTTGTGCCAATGCGAAATATAACTTTTTATGCCCTTTATTTGAGGAAACGATTCCTTAAGGATACGCAATTCTTGAGACACAATGTCAATGTCTGCAGGCCTACGCCTTGGTTTTGTGTTGAAGACAAAAGTTTCTTTGATAAATACCGCTAATGGTTTTTTAGAATAGGCAATATCGTTTCTGACAGCAAGGCGAGCCCATGTTAACAAATCTTCGCCCGCTGCTATTCCTACAGGGAATCCTCCAATCTCTTGAATGGCAGTTTTGCGAACCATGATGGTGATAGAGCAAATTGGTGGATGCGAATGACTGGCCACTTCGAAATAGTTGGTCACGACGCCGTCTTCGCCATCGAAGGGTAAGCGGCGGATGATAGTCGGGCGCGTGTTTCCTTCTGCATCTCGGAATTCATAGTTGGTAGCGAAGACATTGCATTGCGGATATTTCTCGGCGAGCGCCATCTGCGTTTCGAGATAGGTTGGCTTCCACTCGTCATCAGCATCGAGAAAGGCAATAAGATCATATCTAGCTTCTTCTATGCCGCGATTACGTGCCGCAGACACACCAGCATTCTCCTGACTGACAATACGGATGCGTGGGTCATTCACTTTTCTCGCTTCGCTGACACTATTGTCTGTAGAGCCATCGTCCACGATGACAATCTCAAAATCCTGATATGTCTGACCAAGAACAGCCTCCAGTGTGTGTTGGATAAATTGCTCTTTATTGTATAGGGGGATTACTACTGAAATCACAGTATGAACGGCTTATTTTGATGTAGAAAGTTCTAAAATTTTATTAGCGATTTTTTTCGAACAAACTTTCTGTCCTTCGTTATTAAGATGGATGTTGTCGAAAAAAAGGTCATATTGTCTTGATATTTCTTTGTCGAATGTCCAGAAGTCTATCTGTGGGTGTTTTGCTATTTCTTCGTACATCTTAATGATGCTACGGTAGGCGTCGCCGTTGGATGCTATAAGTGGGAATACGTTGGGTGTGTTAAGCAATACCACTCGGTAGCCCTTGCCGACGATATAGTTGATGGTTTCTTTGAAAACCCTTATTTGTGCCGTGTCGGGCGCAATTTTTGTAATTCTTCCCTCGTTGGCTGCTGCAATTGTGTTTTTGATGTTTACCTTGCCGAATTTCATATTGTCCCAGTTCTTGAGCCAGCCGCGAACAGAGCAGTTGATGAGTTCGTCATTGTATCGGCTGCAGCATATTAATTTGTGGGCATAATAGTCAAAGTCGTCTTTGGCGTTATTGCGAATATAGACGTCGAAATTATCTTCGCCTATGAAGGGATAGAATAGTTTATAGGAATTATTGGAAAGTTCACCGGCATCGTTGAAAAGAAATGGATCTACGCCATAGATGACTGTCTTTAGAGAGTCGGCTACGGGCAGACTAAAATAATGCATCACCATCTCGTAGCGGTCGCGGATGTTCACGCCCTGACGGCAATATTTGGATATTTTCTTGCCTGTCTGCTGTTCCATGGCGGACTTATCCACAGCGAGCATCAATTCCGAATGACCAATCATCAGAATCTCCGAGTGCTGATCCAAACCATAGTATTTGTCAGTTCCTGTGCGCAGGAACCACCCTATGCCACGGTCCGCCACCACGAATGCAATGATTATTATTAATATGTATTTTATTTTTCTAAACACTAATCTTTTATTCTAATGTTGTGTTTAATATACTTACAATTAACAAACTTAAAATTCATTAATATGCTTCTATTTAAGTTTTCTTTTATTACGTGAATTATCATGAATTACCATGAATTATTTTCATTAAATATCTTCTTTTTTGATAGGTGTTAAGTCCTTGTCGAGCAGAACACACTCGTTTGTTCTTTCAATAAAAGCATATCTTTCACTTTGAAGACTTGGCTTTCCAAAATTGATGAGCAGTCCAAGCGGAGCCTTCGTTAGGCGCATGTAATTGAATAGTTGTGCGCGGTGAACTGGCAGGAGTGAACTTACAGATTTTAGTTCTACAACTATATCGCCAACTACAATGTCCATTTGGTAGTATTTCTCTAATAGACGATTCTTGTAGTAACATGGCAAATGTTTCTCTGTATCGTTTTCTATACTGCGATTAAGCAATTCAAGATGGAGTGATTCTGTGTATATAGGCTCCTGTAATCCCCAACCCAATTCTCTGTGAACTTCCATTGCTGCACCGATGATATTATATATCAATTGCTTATAGTCCTGTGGCATGTTATAATTAAATGAATAAAAATTAATGGTAATTCATGATAATTCGTGTAAAAAAAAACCAAAAGACAAATTCAATTCAAGCAAAGTTTAATAGGTCTTTTGAACCAACTAAAATTGGAAGTATACGAACTGTTCGGAGGTAACGCTGAACAGGGCGATGAAGATGAGCAGGAAGACAAGTTCTGCGATGCTCCGCTTTTCGCTTCCGACTCTGTACGACACGAATTCTCTCACAATGAAAGCTAAGAGCAAGCAGGCTGTGAGGATGGTAGTGAATGCCGAGCTGCCGAGAAGGGGCGTGTGCATAAAGTCCGTGCAGATGCGCCAAATGATTTGGCAGGACAATGTAGCATCTTCTGTGCGGAAGAAAATCCAAGCGAAGGTTATCAGTATGAAAATCAGAATATGGTACAGAACGTTTGGCTGTTTCGGACCAAAGTATTTCTCAAGTAGGTAGTACACTGCATGGAGTGCTCCCCAGATGGCAAAAGCCGCCGTCGCACCATGCCATATCCCACTAAGAATGAACACCAACGAAATATTCAGCATCCACCGCGCCTTGCTCACGCGGTTGCCGCCGAGAGAAATATACACATATTCCGTGAACCATGATGTGAGCGAGATGTGCCAACGACGCCAAAACTCCTTAATGGTACGCACACAGTAGGGAAGGCGAAAGTTTTGCATGATGCGAAATCCCATCATCCGCCCGCTACCAATCGCCATATCGGCATAGCCACTGAAGTCGCAGTAAATTTGGAAACTGTAGAAGAATGCCGCTAATGCAAGTGTGGCACCATTGTGCGCTTCCGGGGCGGCATAAATCATGTTGACATAATCTGCCAGTCGGTCAGCGATAACGATTTTCTTGAACAGACCCCAAATGAACCATTGTGCGCCAATTATCAGATTTGTACTATGGAAAGGAATGCGACGGCTGAGTTGTGGTAGCATGTTCTGTGCACGCTCAATGGGACCAGAGAGTAGGGTGGGGAAGAAACTGATGAAGAGTGCAACTTTAATTAAGTCCTTGTCTGCATGTATCTTGCCTCGGTAGATGTCGATGCTATATGTCAGTGCCATGAACGTGAAGAACGACATGCCTACCGGCAGCATGATGTTTGAGTTAAAGATATAGAAATACTTAAAAACAACGAGTGCCGCCAGCGTCAATATGACCGTCGTCCAAAGTGCCGCCTTAACCTTCCCCTTTCTTTCTCTTTCGCGATCAATCCACAACCCTCCTACATAATTCACAACCGTTGCATAGCCTAAAAGCAACAGATACCACCAATGCAGTTGTGCATAGAAAAACCACGATGCCGCTAATAGGAAAATATTTCTCCACCGAGTGCTGAAACTGTTCAGTGTATAGAAAGCAATCAGTGTGGGAATGAGAAAATAGAAATATGTCGGGGTGTTGAAGAGCATTGGCTATGAGAGTACGCTCACATGCAGAAATTGAACAGATATTTAAAAAAATGAAGAAAATATAGTTGAATTTACATGGGTATTTATGGTAATTTGTGGAGAAAATTCTTACATAAATTGCCATGAATTAATCATATAATTAGTAAAACTATATTATGTTTCACGTTCTGTTTTTAGTAGCCCGAGCATCATGCCGTAGAATCCAAACGGATAGCCTAACGTGGCCATAGAGTAGAGAATGGTGTTATCTGAATACATCGTGAATATCATACCCGCGATGGCACCTCCTGAAGTGATGGCTGCTAATCGGATGGAGACAGGATAGTCTTTGCGATTGTAAACAATGAAACAATGAACAATCATAAAGAAGAATATAAGCAAATAGAGTATTAGACCGATAATGCCCAAATCGCAAAGAATCATCAGAAACTCGTTGTGAGCCACTTTGATACCTCCGAATGTTTTCCGTGGAGCCGTATACATATAGTTCTGCGAAGAACCAGTACCGCTACCAATTGCCTCTTTCCCATAGTATTGGTGTTTTTTCAGATTATCCCAAATCATATAACGTGCATTATCGTTTACGTCATCTTGGTTCAACTTACCTTCTTGGAATTCTTCGAGAGTTACATCTTTATCTCGAAACATTTTTTCACGCAGGCTTGGAATAGTAAAAACAGCGACAACACCTGCGATGATAATAAACAAGACGATTGGAAGAGAACGTAACTTGTATTTGAAGAAGAAGAAAACCATGAGCGCAATGCCACTACCGGCAATACTTGTTCTGAATACCCATACGAAACATGGTATAAGGAATGCTAATGATAATAGCAAATCAATTCTCCGCTTGCCCAAGAAGAAATACATTGCCCATGAAAGCGCCATCATGAAAATAAAATTTATGGCGAGAGCCGTACCGTATGCAAAGACTGGTAAGATAGACACAGCGTATGGGATAAAACTGATAATAAAGACTATTATAGCGAGTCCTCGTGCAAAAATAGTGGCTTTATAGAATACTTCTTTATCCCTTACCACAGCAGAAGCAAACAGCATCATCAGAAGCGGATATATGTATTTCAATATAGTTCTGATACCAAAACTTAACGAAGAAGTGTAGAACAAACCGATGACCGCCCAAATCAAGAAAATAATGAACGCAGAACCGGCAAAACCCAAAATCGGTTTATTGCTGACATATAACAGCCCCACAATGGCAAAGAGTTCTACTGACATCATGCGGATGGCTGAAAGGTCGATGGCCCCCCTTGCGCCTAATGACAAGATTCCTGTGGAGAAAAGCAGAATCCAAAGTGCCTCTGGACCGGTCAGTGCAAGGAGTTGCTCGCGATTAAGTGGATTTTTTACAACAATACGTTTTGCATTGAGCAAATAGAACGCATATATGGTTAGAATAATGAAGTATATGTAGTTTAATGCTGTCACTTTGTTTTAATTTAGTCGTGCGGTGCACGAGAAATTATTCAGAATTAATATTCACAGAAAAATTATATGATAAATCCGTGGCTAATTCATGAGGATTTGTGTGAAATGTTTTTTACACGAATTATCGTGAATTATCATAAATTTTCTTAAATAATCATTATCAGTTTATTTGTGGATAATTTATGGCAATTACATGGAGGATGTTCCTCCATAAAAAAATCGTCATTTTTTATAGAAATTTGTTCAATTTCTGCCCGTTAGGACACTCTCTAAAGCCCCTCGTAGAGGCGGTTGTGGAGCAAGGCATAGCGTTCGAAACTGAATGTTTCGGCACGCTTGATGGCACATGCCGACATGCTACGGAGCAGAGTTAAATCTTGCAAGAGTCCGCACGAGACATCTGCCAATGCCGTAACATTTCCGCTTGTCACGGTAATACCGGAAGTTCCGTCCTTACCTATGACTTCGGGCAAACCGCCTACATCGGATGCCACAACTACACAGCCACGTGCCATACCTTCTAATGCACTCAGCCCGAAGCCCTCGCTGCGGCTGGGCATCCAGAGAACGTCGATGGCATCGTATGCAGCCGGCAATTCGTCAGGCGCCTGACGACCCATAAAAGTGATGCGGTCGGCAAAGGGAGACGCCTTCGCTCCTTCCTCCATTTGCTGCCGCAAACTGCCATCGCCCACCACAAGAAGGCGGACTTCGCGCTCGGTATTCGCAGCCAGTTGCTGGAATGCCGGCAGGACCAGATCCATACCTTTGATGCGCTCCAAGCGGCTGACCACGCCAATCGTTATTGGCTTACCTTCGGAGAATTCTCGCGGCTCGGAGCGTAGGGGGATATGTGGCGGCAAGGCGTTGTGTATGGTGAAATGGTTGCGTTTGCCGACAATGCTTTTCTCGCTAAACAGTTCCGATGACCCGAAAAACGAACGTTCTGCAATTTCCGTGATGCAGAGAAAAGCACGCCCCACGTGTTGCTGCAGGAAATGAATGAGCCGCAGGTTGGGGTAGATGTCCGCTGCGGTGTGTAACGTGGCGATGATGTTCTTCGCGCCCAGCAACTTATAGATAAAGATTGGCAAGGCACCTGGTGCCATATATTGCACATGCACCACGTCGGGCTTTACATCCTTAACTGCCCTACGCAGTCCTTTCCAAAGGAAGTCAATCGTCCGAAATATCCCTTTTGGTCGCACCCCATCAGAACTAAGCAACACCACCTTACTCCCCGCAGCCTCATATTGCCGTACCATGCTCTCCGTATGCTCGAAATAGCAAACAGTAGTTACCTCATGCCCGCCACCAACAAGCGCCCGCACCAACTGCAACGTCTGCACCTCAGTGCCACCAATCAGCAAACAGGGAATGGAAATAAGGATGCGCATGGATTTTTGTGGTTTCCTATCTGTTTTTATAAAATTTGCTCTTAATCTTGTGCCAATAATAGCAACGTGTAGGACGAGTGTCGTGACGATTGAAATTTATGAAACAGCGTGTGCGAAAGAAATCGCGAAGCCATGTACGAAGAGGAACTTCTCCTGATTTAACATATAAAAAATCAATAGAATAATTCATCATATAATTCTTTCTGGCTTTTGGGGCATTTGAAATGGGATTAATGTATATCTCAGGAAGATTCACTCCGCCTACGGTGGCAGCATAAGCAATTCCATCGTTACGAAAATTGACTTCCATAAAGATACTCCGTTCTCCTTTTCGCAGAAATTCTATACTGAAAAGACCATAATAACCAGTTTGTTTTAATAACTCATTGATTTTAGGAATATCAAGTTTGAGTTCGTCTGTAGGTAGGAAGATTCCGTATGCTCCAGCACCAGTCCCAGCTGGGAAATGACGTATTTTTCTTACGCCTCCAGGTATTATCACGCCTTCTTCAGTTCTCACTCCAAACACATCAAGTTCAAAGTCTTTCTCTATATATTCTTGTATGACGAATTTTGGACAATTACTCTCCGCTTGTAATGCTGATTGTAATTCTTCTTTATTATTACATTTGTGTATATCCTCTTTTGCCCCTTCTATGCTGTGTAAGGGCTTAATCATTACTGGGAATGTGATTTTGTCGGTCGGAATATCTTCTGAACGATTATAGATTATAGTTCTTGGTACTTCAAGTCCACATTTTTCTGCTAAATCGCATAAAGTCGCCTTATTGAAATATTGTAGGATGTGACTTCCGCGAGCAGGTGTTCGAAACAATTTAGATAGTTCTTCTTCATGTTTGTCAATAAACATGGCTACTTCATCAAAAGTACACATTAGTGATTGCTCGTATTCAGAATTGTGAATGCTTAAGAGCAAGGGCATTAATTCCTCGATATTTTTTATGCGATACAAATTACCATGTCTCACATATTTACTTTCTGACACGAACCACGGATCTTTTTCTGCAATTAGAATTAGAATGAGAGGTACTTTTTTTAAACCAAGGCTCCGTACAACTCCCAATGTGTTATTCGTGGCATCACCTAATATAATAGCTTGCTTAATCTTCACTTATTTCTCTACTTTGAAAAACAACTCCATTGACCATGAGTTGGCTTTAAGAAATACTTTAGGTAGAACGCCCGACCATGGCTTGCCACATGGCGCAACTGACGTAGTATAGTCTGAAATGGCTTTCAACTTCTTCTGATATTGTTCTGAAGTCATTTTCAAAACGCGTGCATCTCGCCAACGAATATTCCACACATTGTAATACCAAAACCATACACAGTATTCGTATAACTGCACCTTAATGCTATGTGCAGAGATTAGTCGTTTTACAATATCTCCTGCTGCAATATGGTCAGACCATCCCTCGCCCTGCTGTATAGGAAATAAGATGGCATCAGGCTGAACTTCTTGAATAATCTTCAGCAACTTGGCTTCTTGCACCGAATCTCCAGTGGAAATGTTTCCGTCTTCAAAATCAAGCAGATGCAGACACCCTTTAGGTAATCCAATCTCTGCATTGATTCTTTGCGCCATATTGCGCCTCTCGCGTTTGATATCATCAGCAGAAGTGTCGCAGCAACCATGATGCGATGCCCCACCGCCAGTAAGTATTACGACATTTACACACTTTCCAGGCGTGTATCTCTGAATAAGGCCTCCGCACCCAATAATCTCATCATCAGGATGTGGTGCAATGAGCAATATATTATCGCCGATGTCGCCCGATTTGCCTAAAATTCTTGCCAAAAGGCGAATTACGTAAATGCGTATATAGCGAATAAAGTTTTTCATATAATCTTTATCCTAATAGATATTTTCCTAACTTCGTTTTTTGAAAAAGGTACGTTACTATGTATGATGCTATGAATGTAGCAATGCTGAAAACTATTGGGAATATGTAGTAATGTTCTGCAAATGCTTCTAAATGAAAGACACGCTTTGCTGTAGAAGAAATAATAATAGGCGCAAGCCAATAATGGAATATATAAATACCGAAACTATATTTACTGATAGATTTGACAAGATTATTCGTAAATATCTTTTCTATTTTCTCACTCTTTGTCAAATCTTCGAATACGATAAACAACGCAATGATAAATATAGAAATGATAACAAATTCAGATGCAATAAATTGCGGTCGTTTATAGTCTGGGAAACCGAAGAAATGAATAAGTCCTATTTCACAAACACAAACTAACAAAAGTAATGTGATTTTTCTATTCCTATTGGAAAATAACAACATGAGGCTATCTCTAAACTTGAAATACGTATATCCAAGTAAGAACCAATAAAACCATGGCGCAACTTTCCCAAGGTTAAAAAGAAAGCCAGAAACCGGTATAACAAATGCTAAAATATATGCTATGACCAAAAAGAGAAGTAGCACTATTTTGGAATTTGATAGCCTTTCAAAAATTCTAATAATGATAAAACACCAAAATAAGACAGGTAGATACCAAAGATGGTTGTATGCACCAAAAGCGATGCAGTGTCCAATATGTTTTATTAGGGTCGTAAGGTCTGTTTGTTGAAATTCTGTTGTGATGCAGAAAAATGTAACAAAGAATATGAACGGCAGCAAGAGCCTTCTAACCTTATTTTTGATAAATGGTTTATCCTTTGAATACTTCCCTATTCCTCTCAGATAAGCGTATAAGTAGCCTGAAATAAATGTAAAGAGAGGCATCGCAATAACAATAGGTCCACAATAGTTGATTCTATCAAACTGCAAATACGTTTCTCTCATTGCTAGAAAATGACCATGAGTGAGAAATGCATAGCAGTGGAAGACTACAACAGTAAGAACGCAAAGTCCTCTAAGGAAGTCAAGATGGGCTAAGTGTGTACCTTTGGTAGTCTTAATCATAAGTTAAAAGATTTTTTGTGCAAGTGAACAACTAAGCTTAAAACCTAAAATGTCAAGAATAAAAGCAAGTGTTCTTCTTTTAAAACTCCACTTGATGCCTAACTCCCTCATCTTCTTCCGATGTGTACACGATTCTCTGTGCATTTCATCATCTTTATTGCGGAAACACCATATATACTCATGAAAACTATGTTTTTGAGTACTTTTTATGAGATAATTTAATAAGGTTTTAGAATTGTCTTCTTGTTTTAATAATTCTTCGATTAGGAAAATATGATTTACAACAAGCGTACTTTCCATTTTTGCAGAAGAAAGATGTCCGCTCTCGCTTTCTTTGTGTAATCTATATGAAGAAAGAGGTTTCATCAATCCAAGAACTGGAGTATATCTTCCCACACGAAAGAAAAAATCGTCATCGGCAATCATTCCAGCCTCTTTGCGATATTTGCACACTTTGAATATGTCCCTATGGGTAATAACTCCAGGACAGCGATGAACGTGGGGAGTCCCTAAATTGATGTAAGCATCGATATATTCCTCTGCAGAATAAACAATTATCCTATTGGTACAATAGTTTGGTTCTTTTGTTATTTTTCCATTCTCGTCTATGTAGTTACAAGGCACGAAGAAATGCTTGCATTCAGGATGTGCAGTTAATGCTTTTTCTGCCTCTTCAAGGAAAGTCGGTGCTAATAAATCATCTTGATGAAGAATGGAAATATATTCGCATGTGGCATATTTAATAGCATTGTTCCAACCATTTACGAAGCCAGAAGGACCAGCCTCATTTTTATAAATCTTTATTTTGTCTGCATATTTTTCGCTAATAGATAATGTCTTGTCTGACGAGTTGTCATCAGAGATTATAATCTCATTAGCGGGACGTGTCTGATTAAGTGCAGAAAGCAAGGCTTCTTCAATGTAACGCTCGCCATTATATGTTGGAATCACTATTGAAAAGGTCATGGTTTCTTGAGTCTTCGTTTATTTTCTAAGGTGATTAATTGTCTTAATTAATCCGTATAAGCCACAACACGATAGGTAACAAAGAATACCTTTTGATTTAGGGTAATTTCCACTTGCTAATACAGCCTTTCTATATCTAAAGAAGTATCTTGTGAAATCGCTCCAAGAAAGCATTCGCGCATTGTATAAATTAACAATTTGGTGCGATTTATATGATGTAATTATCTTTTTTGAAATTGCATGTCCGTTCAAAATCGATAAAATTAAGTTAAGAATGTCGTTAGAGTATTTATAATATGCTTTATCGTATTGGGTATTTTTAGTGATTGAATTAGGGTTAGAGTTTACAACGTAATGATATAGTCCTTTATTGACATAGGTAACATTAATGTCAAGGCTAAGTAATCTTGTGTTAAAGATGAGATCTTCTTGTATATACAACTCATTGTTGTATTTGAAGTTGTTATCTTTAATAATAGAAGCCTTAACAAGTTTATTACATGGTCCAGCACTTTGAATCTTTATTAAATTATTTAAAATTTCAAGACTGGACATCCCATTTTGGAATTCAAATATACCTTTACTAATACTTATGTTCTCTCCATTCTCATATATGATATCGCAAATAGCCATATCGCTATTATTTTCAGTTACGGAATGATGAAGTTCATAGAGAAAATCTGGATCTACATAGTCGTCAGGGTCAACGTGTATGATGTATTTCCCAGTACTTTTATCAAGTCCAAACTGTCTTGTAGCTGCAACTCCCTCGTTTTCTTTGTGAAACACCTTTATTCGCGGGTCTTGCTCTGCATAACTATCACATATCTTACCACTCTTATCTGGACTTCCATCATCTATCAACATAATCTCAAAGTCCTTAAAACTTTGAGACAAGAGAGACTCTATACATTTTTCAATATAGAGCTCTGCCTTATATATTGCTACAATGACTGAAATTTCGGGAAACATGATTTCTTTTACTACGTTTTCTTTATTCTTATTTTATAACCCAATCTTCTTCTCAGCTTGAAAACACTGTTAATGCAACGGAAAGGGAATACAAATATTTTTTTTATAATGTGATTCTGATTGTATATCCATCGTATGGAATTAAATACACACTCATCCATGAAATAATCTTCCCACACACGTGGATAGTGTTTCGAAATATAATCGTCCTCTTCTATATTGCCAGCTTTGTGATTAGTACTACTTACACCATCGCATACAAATGTAGTTACCAATATATCAAAATACCGATATGAACAATTGTTCCAAATAAGCGATTGTACAAAATAAGTCCAATCTGATATGATGCGATAAGATTCATCATACAATGTGGTCCTATTGAATAAATCTCTTTTTATGAATGTAGATGGATGTGATAGTGATGAATGTTGTACAGAATAAAGAGTGATTCTTTTTGGTGGATAGTGGTCTATGGTTGTACCGTTTTCCCATACATCATGACATCCGCAGCTCACAATATCCTCATCAAACTCATTCTCAAAAACTTTCTCCAAAACATCATCAGCATAAAGATAATCTCCTGAATTAAGAAACAAAGTATATTTACCCTTTGCAGCTAAAATGCCCTTATTCATGGCATTGTATATGCCATTGTCTTTTTCCGATACCCAATAACTGAGACCATCGGCATATTTTCTGATAATATCTACACTACCATCCGTTGAAGCACCATCTATCACAATGTGCTCAAAATCTCTATAAGTCTGAGCTCGCACACTTCCGATAGTGCGTTTTAAGCCATCTGCATTGTTGAAATTTATTGTAATGATAGATAATCTCATAATACACATTTTTTTATAACTGCAGGATTCCCTGCTACAATAGCATTCTTAGGGATGTCTTTTAAAACTACGGCACCACCAGCAATTGTGCAATTATCATCAACTTTTATATTACCTATAATAAGTGAGTTTGTGCATATTTTGACATTGTTGCCTACAATAGGCCTATTCTCGACTGGTTCCGTGTTTTTTTTTCCTATAGTGCATAGCTGCCATATTTGGCAATCTTCTCCAATAGATTGTGCATTTATAACAGTTCCATATCCATGCCAAATCATTAAGCCTCTTCCTATCAACTCAGATGGTGTGTGAAAATATAGGTTAGTTTGTCCTTTTGCGAAGTGTCTAAGATAACTCGCCTTAGTTCTATAGTAAAATAGTGAACGATATTCGGGAAAGATATTTAGCAAAAACAAAAATCCTCTTAATCCTTTTTTCTCGAATCTATTTAATTTAAGCCATATATCACGTTCATAAATTAACAATGATTTATCTTTTTTGTTTCTTGTATAAAAGACTAGTATATGAGGAATTAGTCTTAGAGACTTTATTAGGCTGAATAACTTCATATTTAATAAATTAAACTGGTGTAAAGTTCTATATACTTCTTTGCTTGAACATCAGGAGCAAATTTCTTATGAGCATTTACCGCAATTTTTTTATTATTGAATCTGTCTTTATTGTCAATAAATGCGGTAATTGCATCGCCCAAACCTTTTGCATCAATAGTCTTAGATATATATCCATTTACTCCATCTTGGATGTTTTCTGCCATACCACCATTTGGCATAGATATTACAGGTGTCCCACAACAAAGAGATTCAAGCATTGTGTTTGGGAGATTGTCTTCACGACTTGGGAGGATAAATGCGTCAGCAGCGGCATATAGCTTAGCCAATTTTTCTTCGTCTTGGATGCTTCCTAAATAATGTGTTTTCGCATTGATGCCTTTTGGCTCTCCTTGTCCAATTATTATAAACTCGCAATCAAAATTATTCGTTGAAGCTACTTCAGCAAGGATGTCAGAACCTTTCCTAAAATGTGTGGTGTATTGCGATGCAAACATTAGAAACGGTTTGTCTGTGTTCAGACCAAACTCTCGGCGAACCTCTTTCTTTTCACGAAACTTGAAGATGTTAGTATCCAAACTGTTTGGATTAATATAATGCTCGTATGGAGAAAACGTTTCAGACAGTATAGAACATCTTTTCATCCAGTCGCATAGAGTTACGATGGTCAAATTCTTGTTTTGGTGTATAGCATCGCGTTTTAGCAATCTAATCTTCTCTTCCAATTCAAAATGTTCAGTGTTTTTTTCTTTGTCTCCCATATAATGGGCAATCCCCAAAAATGGATTCATGTCGTGAAGCGTCCAAACAATAGGTTGTTTAATCTTTCTGAAAAACGATTTGTAATTAAGGCAACTACCAACCCAATGCAGATTAATTATATCTGCTTCTTGGATAAGACGAGAATCGGATATGTCGTATATGGCTTCTGGGAAAGAGAGACATTCATAATCACAACTGTGCAATTTTATGAATCTATTGTACTTGTTCTGACGATATGGAATGCCCGAATGAGTAATTACTTTGCTCAACAAACTGCGCTTGTACTGAACAACACCTTTTTCTCCGGTCGTTTTATGGATTACTAAGAGGGTTGAGTCTATACCGTTTTGCAATAACCCTTTATGCAGACGTAGTGCAGCTTTTCCCGCTCCTCCGTTATCTGATGAGCAGAAATGAACAATTTTCATCTTATTACTTAATTTGGCTTTTCCATTCATAATGTTATTGAACGGAATGTTTAGATGTTATTTAATATTTTGTTTATACAATTGTAAATAATTTTACTCTTTTTGGGATTTTCTTTAGCAAATTATAATCAGTGGTTATATACTCTATATAACCAAGAAATACACTTGAACAGATGTTTTTCTCTAAAGAAGTAGTAGAAAAAAAGTTTTATGCGGTGCTTAAATTTACCAAAATATTTTTTTTCATTGTAAAAGTCTTTATACGCTTCATAATTATTTGTAAGAAGTGAATAATGAATTAAATGATTCAAATACCTAAATTTTACACTATTAATTATTACTATATTATTGATGGGGTGGAACTCTAACATTGCAATTTTTAACTTCCCTGTATCTTTAAACATCTTGTAAATTTGACTTTTTTCTGTAAAATGACAACCAGACTCGCGTAATATCCTATATACACTTGTGATATCCTTCACTATTCTAAACGTTCCCATTATACTAGCTGTCATCCATAAATAAATGTCGCCACTGAAAGCATCTTGGGGAATGGGGGGAAGCTTTTCAAGAATATCCTTTCTTATACATACAGTAAGTGTTAATACATTAATTTTGTCTTCTTCGTAATGTGAAAACATTTTTTCATATAAGTATCCCTCTTTCTCAACAATAACGTCATCCATGAATCTATCTTCATCTTGAATATATCTTCTATAAGAAGTATAAACCAAACTACACTCAGGGTCGCTTTCGAGAATATCCACCTGCTTCTGAAGCTTATATGGGTCAATCCAATAGTCATCGCCCTCACAATAGGCTACATATTTACCTTTAATTGCTTTTTGTAAAATATTTTGGATTTGATAAAAGTCTCCATTGTACTTTGAGTATTGGTTCTCTGTTTCGTAGATGGCATTAAAAAGGTCTGGGTACTTCTTTTCGTATTCGCGAATAATGTCAGCAGTACCATCTGTTGAAGCATCGTCATGGATAACAATCTCATATCGAAAGTTCGTTTTCTGCATAACGAAACCATCAAGACACTCACGAATATAAGGTGCATGATTGTATGTTAAACAGTGTATAGAAACCAGTATCTCATTATCCATATTCATATTATTCTCGTTGGTGTGAAGAAATTTTAAACTTTCTTGTTTAAGAAGATTCGTCCTTTTAGTCTTGTATAGTTGTGTTTAACGTATTTCCTTATCTCATCTTTATTCTTCTAAGGAAATATACTCAAAATATAGAGTGATCTTCTTAATTTTCTCTTTGTCGCGGTTCACCATATACACTATAGTCCCGCCTAATGACGCAAATAATTCTGATACATTGGTACCTATTTTGTTCCGTTTGCGCCAACAACTGTGACAATCTTTATTTTAACATACTTATTTTTGTTTCATGGTTTGGTGTCTAATACTTACAGATTCCAATAATGGTTTTCTTCTATAAGTTTCTTATAATCACTTTCTAAAACTCCTATCATTGTCAAATCACGCCAAACACCATGCTTATAGATGCATTCTCGTTTAACACCTTCTTCTTTCCATCCACATTTTGAATAAAGGTGTTTTGAGGCTGCATTGGAATCAAACCGACAACTCTCAAGCCGATGTAGTCCTAACTCATCGAAAGCATAACGCATAATAGCCATGACGGTATCCGTTCCAATACCTCTTCTACAAAACTGTTTATTAGCCAATTTTATCCCATGTATAGCAGTACGGTTTTTCCAATCTATATCAGTCAAAGTTGCAATTCCAATGGATCCATCCTCTTTTGTTTCAATAACAAAACGGTGATTGAGACCATTTGAAGAAAGGCTATTATCAAACCATTTATTTTGCTGCTCAATAGACAAAGGGAAAGCCCATCCGACAACTACATCTTCCAATTCTGTGTCATTAAACATATCGCAAATTAATTGCATGTCATTCCGTGTCATTGCACGGAGCATAACAATCTTTCCTTTAATATTCATATCGGATATTGTTTTACAATTTCAATAATTCTTTTCATGTTCTCCTTGTCATATCTCTGGTCAATAGGTAGTGGTTGCAGCTGGTATGCAAGAAAGTATTCAACATCATCTTTAGTAGTCCAATTCAACACATTAGGCCAATAGCGTGCTACAAAAATCTTATTCTCAATTAACTTCTCACGTAATCCTTTGATTGGTGCAAGGAAAGGATAAGCCATTGGGACGGCATCTTTATCAAGTGATAACTTCAAGTTGTTTTCTCTGCCATGTGACTTATTCAAATACAAAAAATTCTCTCTACGCTTCTTTGCCACAGCATCATAGTCGATTGACTGCATGATACGCTGAGTTAACTTAGACATCTTGCGAATAGGCTGATTATCCAAGCCATCATCAACTTTTTGAAAATCAACATAGCCTTGTTCTGCAGAGAGGTCTATGCGCTTTAACAGATGTGCCATCCTATCGTAGGATTTGTCCTGAACAAATTCATCATCCAACAACATATCAGTATAGAGATATGCACCATCTGCTACTCCAAAGAATTTGCGGCAAGTATAGAACGTATCTATACCTTGTAAGGGTTTAGCATAAAAGGCTTGTGTATTATCAACAATTAAGCGAGAGCCCGTTTTCTCTGCCAACTGCTCAACATAGCGTTGTTTCAGTCCAAAGTAGTTGGTATAAAGTAGAGCCTCGTCATCCTTTAGCCTAAAATGGTCTTTTATCTCAAAATGAATATTTATATGATAGAATTCAGATTGTATGCCCAGCTTGTTGATAGGCTCAATCACTGCTTCGCATGTATAATAAGGTACATACAACTTCTTATAACCCCGTGCTCGTAGGATGTACTCCAAACAATTACGTCCAGTATTAAGACGTATAGAATTTTTATGAAATTCCTCTTGGATAGGAAGTTCTAACGAAAAGTAACCGCCTATTGCTTCCATCTATTTTACTACTACTTTCAACCAGATATGCTGATTGGTAATGGCTTTTTCCAGTTCTTCTGCTGTTTGGAATTTAAGAACCAGTGTTCCAATTGCATTATTTGCTCCCTCAAATGTTTCAACCCTATCTCCTTTCTTTACCCATAAATCTTCCTCAACAATTTCAGCAGGTAAATCCTTGCTAATCTCTATATGGTCAAATAGGCCACTTTGGTCTGCATGGAGTATAATTTCTGCCCAGTGCCCGTTGTAAGGTTTTTGCTCAATGGTTTCCAAGATGGGGTCTCCTACTATGGCGCGAGTAATGGCTGTTATCATATCCACTCCAGTTGCATAGCGAAGCATCTCACAAAGACGATTACCCCCTCCTCGCGGTGTAAGTTCCATAATATATGGTTTTCCATTAGGTGCTACACGTGTCTCAATATTATATACTACAGTTTTCAAATTAAGCAGTGTTATCAATCGTTGTATCTCAGAAGTGAGATACTCTTCCTGTTCCTTTGTGAACGTGGAAGGCCATGAATAGGCTGCGGGGGTATATGGGTTAGTGGCTTGTGCGTCAAAACGCTGAGCACAGAAACTAGTGAACACTAACTTGCCGTCCACAGACATGCTATCTGTGTCGGATGAACATCCTTGTTTCTCAATAAACTCCTCAATAATAATATGACCTGATATGCTATGCTCCATGGCATACTCTAATGCAGGTCTTAAATCTTCTTTCGTATCTACACGGCTTACTCCCTTGCTTCCAGCAGCATCAGTTGGCTTAACAATCACAGGCCAAGGACACCAATTAACATCTTGCATTGCATCCTCAACGCTATCAAAACCTTTTGCTTGAGGCACATTGAAGCCATTTTTTGCAAGAAATTCGCGGAACTTATCTTTATTTTGAAGAATTTCCACTGATTCAAACGAACCAAATGAAGGCAAATGCATCTTGTTTTGTACATAACTTGCGGCAATCACACCAGGATCGCATGCAAAAGACATAATACCATCTATCTTCAGACGTTGTGCCTCACGCAAAACCGCCTCTTTGTCTATGATGCTGACGTTACAATATTCATCGCTCCACTTATGAGCAATATTGTTCGGTATATAGTCTGCAGTTATCACATAGTAACCCTGATTATGTGCTGCATCTATTACTGGTTTCAGGTAGCGTAAGCCACCAAGGAGCATTAATTTCTTCTGGCCCATTATTTTACCATTAAATCTAGTATATGATTTATCTCTGTGTCAGTAAGTCCATGGTGCATAGGCAAGCAAATCACCTCGTTAGCTATTCTTGTTGCCACAGGTAAATTTGCAGGAGAGGCACTTGGCAAACCACGATATGTACTGAAAGTGCTGATAAGCGGATAGAAGTAACGCCTTCCCCAAATGTCATTTTCACGCAGTTTAAAATATAGTTCATCGCGGCTCATCCCATATTCTTTTTCGTTGATGAAGATAGGGAAATAACTATAATTATGGCGAACACCAGGCATATCCTCAAAGAAACGCACACCAGGAACGTTTCTTAATGCCACGCGGTATGCCTGTGCTACCTGCTGACGCTTTGCGATGGCGTCATCTATCTGTTTTAAGTTCAGAAGGCCGTAGGCGCAACGCACCTCATCCACCTTGCTGTTAATGCCAGGAGCAACAACTTCTGTTTCTCCTGCAAAACCGAAATTCTTGAGATAATCTGTGCGTTTCTTGGTTTGCTCATCTTGCATTACTAAGGCACCTCCTTCAAGAGTGTTATAAACTTTCGTAGCATGAAAACTCAATGTGCTCATATCACCAGCTTTCAGCACGCTCTCGCCATCTACTTCTACACCAAAAGCATGAGCAGCGTCATAAATCACCTTCAAACCGTACTTGTCGGCAATTTCCTGAATCTGCTTCATCTTCACAGGTTTGCCATAGCAATGCACAGGCATGATGGCTGTGGTCTTTGGAGTGATGGCTGCCTCAATCTTATCAGGGTCTATACCGCAAGTTTCCTCTTCTATGTCAACAAACACAGGACGGCAACCATTCCACCAAATGCTATGAGTGGTGGCAACAAAACTATATGGTGTAGTGATTACCTCGCCATTGATGCGAAGCGCTTGCAGAGCTGTAATCAGTGGCAACGTACCATTGGTAAAAAGACTAACGTATGGCACTTTCAAATATTCTGCTAAAGCGGCTTCCAATTGCTTATGAAAACTACCATTATTGGTAATCCATTTGCTATCCCAAATTTGCTGAAGTAGTTTGTGGAACTCGTCCAAATCTGGCAGTAATGGAGATGTTACTGTAATTTGCATTATGTTTTATTTGTTTGCTTTCTCTTTATTCTTTCTGAGTTCAATAAGTTCTTTTAATTCAGGGAATCGTAGCATACGAGCCATCCCTATATAGAACAATGTACCTGCTATAATGCCTATAATCAGGTTATATAGATATTGTA
The DNA here is from genome assembly GCF_003265305.2 of Pseudoprevotella muciniphila. NCBI lineage: Bacteria > Pseudomonadati > Bacteroidota > Bacteroidia > Bacteroidales > Prevotellaceae > Pseudoprevotella > Pseudoprevotella muciniphila. Next base: position 2,581,165 of record NZ_CP033459.1, read on the forward strand.
TAGGACAGAACGTGGAAATGCAGAACACCAATGTTCCCATTGCTAAACTGAGAATAATTGTTTTCGACATATCACCCATTTGTCTGAAGAATCCCACATGAATGATTTTACCTGTATAATACGTGTTGACAACAAGGCAGAAAATAGACGAAAAAATACCACCAACGCACATCGCTTCAATGCCGAAAGGTGCTGAAACAACGAGGAAAAATACACCGATGCACTTTTTGATGATTTCAAGTCTAAGAAACAAGTCGGAACGCCCTTTAACCAAAAGCAGATTGAGGTTAATGGCATGGATGGGATACCACATCATTCTGAAGCAGATAATTTGGAGCAAAAGTATCGAGAATGACCATTTTTCTCCAACTAACGTTATAACAAGAGGCTTAGCGCAACCAGCCAATCCCATCATCATAGGGAAAATAACGAATGCTGAGATGCGGATAAACTTTCTATATGTTGTGGCGAGGCGCGCATCATCATTTTGCAGCGTGCAGAGCGCAGGATAACTAACACCTTGAATGATGTTTGTTACATTTGAAGAAGGTAATGCCGCAAAATTCTCAGCGCGTGTATAAAAACCTAAAGTTGCTGCACTATATAATTTGCCGACAATCAAAGGATAAATGTTATTGTATGTAGTATCAAGTAATCCTGAGAAAAGCAATTTAGACCCAAAACCGAACAATTCGCGAAAAGACTTCCATGAATAGACAAAGGCGGGGCGCCATTTTGAATAATACCAAAAGAGTAGAACTCTGAATATCGCGGACGAAATCTGTTGACCGACCAATGCCCAACATCCGAAATCATTGAATGCCATTGTCAGACCAACTGCACCAGATGCAATAGCAGTTATTAATGAAATTTTTGCAGTGGTCTTAAAGTTCATTTTTGCGGTCATCAATGATTCCTGTACAAGGTTGAAGCCATTGATAATAAGTGTGAGGCTGATGACACGCGTGAGATCGGTGAGTTGCGGCTCGTTGTAGAAATCGGCAATGTAAGGAGCTGCAAAAAATAGAAGAATATAAAAGAAGGTTGCCGCCACAATATTGAAGTAGAATACAGTGGAGCAGTCCGCGTTTGTTCTATCTTGTTTACGTATAAGTGCTGAACCGAAACCACTGCTGACGAAACTGCCAGAAATGGCAATGAATATGGTCAACATACCTAGCAAACCATAATCTTTTGGTGTAAGCAATCGCGCCATTACAATCATGACAACAAATTGTACACCTTTCACAGAAAAGTTTCCGAGTGCATTCCAAAATACACCCTTAACGGTCTTCTGTTTTAATGAGGGTTCTTCGGGCATTTTTACTTTAATAATACGAATTTACTGCGTATCTTTTCAACCGCATAACTCCTTTCTCTATAGGTCATGCCGAGTGCATAGACGAGTGCAATGACTACGCACGTACTTATGACACAGGTCAGCAAGAAGCGCAGTAGGGGAGTGCTTATGGTGTTGTGTACTAATATGGGGAGTATCGGACTGAGCACTGCTATGGGCAGGATGCGACCATATACACTCAAGAGATAATCCTTGATGTTGATAGGCATCATTCGGCGGAGCATCACGAGACGCACACCTATGGCGATGAGGAATACTGCCAGTTGCGCCCAGAAAACGGCTTCCGGACTGCCCGTGAGTTTCAGGGCTGCTATGGTGAGAGGGAAACCGAGCAGGAGTGTGCCGCCTGTTACTATCTGATAGTTACGAATGTCGCCATGCGCCAGTGCCATCGTGATGATGGGCGTGGTGGTGGCATCGAACAGGCTGATGATGAGTATGATGCGCAGGAAACTGACGGAATGGTCGGGATAGCGTCCGAGCCAAAGTTCAAGCACGTATGGTGCTTCAATCATCAGTGGCAGGGCGATGATCCAGAGGATAAAGAACGAGTACTTGCTCGAGGCGTATGCCAGAGTGTACATGCGTTCGTTGTTGCCAGAGGCATAACTCTTCGTAATCTGCGGGTTGATGGCAGTCTGCACGTTACGCACAAACATACTCACGTAGGTCTCCACCTGCACGGCAATGGCTCGCGCGGCATTCACCGTAACACCGCAGAAGAAATTGAGTACGAGATTGATGCCCTGCGCGTAGAGCGGTATGGTGGCTGTGCCGATGGTGTTCCAGCCTGCAAAGGCAAACATCTCGCGGAAAAGTTTTCTGTCTCGTGTATGGCGATAGCGTGCGAAAGGCAATTTGCTGCGGCAATATACTATATAGATAATACGATCTGCCACTTGCAATAGGAATAGCCAAACGCCCATGAAGATGAGCCTGTCGCACGTGACGAAGGGCAGGATGATTGCCATCGCAAGGCGCATACCTGCATCAAATAGGCTGATGTAGGCGAAAGCGCCCATTTTCTCGGCGGCTATGATGGCTGCATCGTAAGGGTAGGAGATGATGAGCAGGAAGGTGGTGGCTATGCTCAACTGATAAATCACGAGGGCAGCCGTCATGCGCCCGTCGGGAATTACCATCTTCGTGCAGACATACCAAAGACCAACTGTTTCGGCAAGAAGAACGATGACAAGTGCAATGTACACATGAATCTTCGTTGCCATCGAGAATACGTCGCGCAAACGTTCTGTATCGCCTTTGCCAAGGTGAAAGGTGATGTATCGGCTCGTAGCGCCCGTCATCGTGGCATGAAGGAACGTGAAGAGCGTGATAAAACCGGTTACTACGTTGTTGGTGCCGTAGTCCGCATCACCGAGAGCATTGAATATCGCGCGACTCGTATAGAGGCCTATGATGAGCAGCACGAACATCCGCAGATAAAGGTAAAGCGTGTTTCGTGCTATGCGAGAATTTGCGGACATTCAAATAGTTTTCACTTGAACTGTGGACTCAAGTTTAACCTTTAACTAAAAGCACTCTCAAGAAAAGATTGAGCCCTTTTTCGCTGTTCCGAAAGGGTGGCGGCTATGCGCTCATGTGGCAGTTCGTAGTCGCAGTTCGCATTGTATTCCTTCGGACTGTTGAGAAAGTTCTGCGGGATATCGAAAAGCCGGGCAATACTGCTGAATCTTGCCGCGCCGCGCTCCTTGTTGATTATGCAGACAAAAGGTTTGTCGAAAAGGATGGCGAAAACGCTTGCGTGGTATGAATCTGTCAGAATGAATCTTGCCGAATTAAATGCGTTCAGCCACCATTCCACGCTTGGTTGAATGCGCGCCTCTAACGGATACTTATTACCATCCACTGGCGCCACTGCTGCAAATGGTGTCAGTCCTTGTTCGCGGGCTATGCGGCTGGCGAGGGCTGTCTTTTCTTCTGTTGCATCAAGGAAACAGCAGAGCAAATTACCCGACGGTGCTTCAGGCTGTGTTTCCGAAACGATTTGACGATAGTCATCGGCATTGAGCAACATCACGGGGTCTGGCATCTGCTGTACCTTCGCGCCGAGGTGATTTCTGCATAACTCAATGCCGCTGTCCTCGCGTACGGAAGCGGCATCGAACAAACGTATCAAATCACTGCAAACAGCAGTCTCTTCAGGTGTGTATTCCCATTTTTCAGTCCCGAAAGAGGCTGCGTAGGCAATGCGGTGTACATCCTTCCAACCGGATGCAAAGTTGAGGTAGTAATCAGCGATGCGTTCCACAAATGGTGGGCGCCACACCTGATCGCTACCCACCACGAGTGCATCATATTCGCCCTCTTTTATCTCGCTGAAACGGCGTACTATGCGGCGTCTTATGTTGTGCTCAATAAAGGGAGTGATGCGTTGCATCACCGCATCGAACTCGCTATTCAACCTCCGCTCGTTGCGGATATATACCGGCTTGCGCAAGACATATTTGCGGAAAAAGCGCCAAGAGTAAGCAAGCGGTGCTTTCCATGCCGGCAAGTGCCAATGATACGGGCAGTCGATGAGCGTGACATCGTGCCCCTTCTCTTGCAACACCTGTTGCAAAGCGTAAGCCTGCAATATCCCGCCGAAATTTACATCCAAAGAATGTGTAAAAACGGCTATCCGCATCCGAAGTGCTTGCAGAGTTTATGTTATAAGAAAGAATGAAAACAGTCGGGAAATCTCTCAACAATCATCCTTTCTTATGGTGTTTCTTTTTCTTTTTCTTCTTACTACCAAACAAGCGTTCGAGAAGTCCTTTGCGAGTACCCGTCTTTCCCTTCTGTGCATCGACTTGGTTGTCTTCATAGCCGTAACCATAGCCGTATCCATAGCCGTAACCATATCCATAGCCGTAACCATATCCGTAGCCGTAACCATATCCATAGCCGCCATATTTACTACCAACTGTTTTGCAGTCGTTAAGGATGAGGCAAAGGTGGTTGAATTGTTTGCTTTGGTAAATGTTCTCCAGTTCGGGAAGATAACGGCGGTCAATCTTACCGGTACGCATCACGTATAATGTAACATCTGCCACGTGTGCCAAAAGTTTTGCATCTGCCAAAATCTGGCTTGGCACACAGTCGATAAGAATATAGTCGTACATCTCGCGAAGTTGAGTAATCAACTTGTCGAGGCGCTCGTTTGTGAAAAGTTCCGTAGGATTAGGTGGCTTCGGACCTGCAAAGATACAGTCAACTCCATTGAAGAAAGAATCTCTTTCAATGATTTCGCTGATATCATCGTCTATGCCTGAAAGATATGTACTCGTACCATGTGCTGCATGAGTTCCGATAAGTTTACTCTGTGTACGCTTGCGAAGGTCGGTGTCGAGCAGACAAACACGTTTGCCCTGGATAGCCATCGCTACAGCAAGGTTGCGTGATACGAACGATTTACCTTCGTTGGGGATGGTAGAAGTAAGGAGGAATACTTTGGCTTCTTTATCCACAAAGAGCACGTTTGTTCGTAATATACGGAAGGCTTCTGTGATTTGGCTGTGCTTTTTCTCGTCGAACACGATGATGTTGCTACTGTCTTTCTTGTCGAGAGAAGGAATCTCACCAAGAATAGGAATTGTGGTGTAATCCTCGATGTCGCGACGACCGCGAACACTCGTATTCCAGAAGAAGCGCAGAAGTTGAATCAAAACAGGTAACAACATACCGACGATGAGTGCTACACCATAAATGAGCGACTTGTTAGGTGATACAATGGCACCACCGGTAGGCTCTTCCACAATGCGCACGTTGGCTTCGGTAATCGCCTTTTGCAGAGCATTTTCTTCGCGTTTATTGAGCAGATAGTTGTAGAGGTTCTCTTTCAGGCTCTTCTGCCGCATAATGCTCAGTGCCGTCTTTTCCAACTGGGGCATGGTGCTGAAATTGGCATCGGCTGTGGCGAGTTCTGCCTTGGCATGGTCCAGGCGGACGTTTTGCTGTGCGATGTGGTTGTCAATAGAATTGAGCAACGCCTGTCGCATCGAAGTGCGATTGTTGTTCAGAAGCGTAACTTCTTTGTTGTCGGAATGGCGGGCCGTGTTATTGAGTTTGGCACGGTCGCGTTCGAGGGTCAGTTCGTTGTATTTCTGAATCTGGCTCTGGATGGCAATGTCGCTGAGCCCCCCAACAGCCGGAATAAGGTCTTCGCGTTTCGAAACATCATTCAGGTAGTCGCGCACGGCCTTGGCAATGGAAATTTCAGTCTCTATCTCAACTGCTTTCTTTTCGGCAGCACTGCTTTGCGACATGTATTGAGAACTACCCGACGTAACGTCAAAAATGTTGTTGCGCTTTTTGAAATCAGCCAGATCGCTTTCCACGTCGGCAAGTTCCTGGCCGATGATACCGACACGCTGATCTATGAATCGTTCAGTATTTACTGCTACACGATTCTTGTCCTCAATGATTGATTTGGAATATTCATCGAAGAGCGCGTGCAGAATGGAGTCTGAACGTTCTGGTATGGGATCAGTGCTTGACAGGCGGATAAGTTGCGTTTCTTCACTGACGAGTTCGCTTGCAATCTGTCCCTGATAACGTGCGGCGGCATTGAACAGGCCAAGTCGATTTACGATGACAGTGCTGCCTGTGCTGTGAGCAGTGGTGGGTTTGGCGGTAACAATCATGCTGCCTGCATTGCATGTTACCTTCTGCCCGAAGGTGAATGTCTGCGGGTTGACGTCTTGCCCATTGACAGAAATGATTTGGTATTTATCTGCAGATTTGATTTTTATCTCGCAACTTACCGGCTTTGTGAATTCGTTGGTGAATATAACCTCAATCGGACACGATGTGTTATAAACAGGATGATCGCGGAAAACTCCCTTCAAACTGTATGACACGTCCAAATGAAGACGTTCTACTACACCACGCATCAGTTGGTTCGTCTTAAGCAGATAGAGTTCATTGCTCACACCGCTACCCGACAGACCTCCGGTTACTACAATGTCGCCCATCACGTCGTTGCGCGACTTGGTCTTGTTTTCGTTGGTCTTGAAAAGCATGACCATCTGACTCTTGTAAGTGGGTGTCAGAGTGGCATAATACATGCGTGCACCAACAAGGAAAATGATAGTGGACAACAGAATCCAATGCCAGTTGCCGATAATCAGACCGACAACGTCTTTCAGATTGATACCACCTTCGTTTTTCTTCTTTGAAGAAGAATTTTCGGTTGTTTCTTTGATATATTCCACTTTTTCAGGATTTTATCGTTATGAATTAAGTACTTTTCTTTGAATACGAGAGCCTTATTTTGTGAATACGGCAATTAGAGCAATGATAGATGATACTATACCAATGACTGAACCTGCTGCTGCAAGGGTAGAGAACGTGGAACTTCCCTTTACGCGAGCGGTGTTGTTGGGTTTCACATAAACCACATCGTTTTGCTGCAGGTAGTAGGCTGGCGAGTTGAAAATGTCAGCGCTCTTCGTCAAATCGATGTAATAGGCACTACGCAGTCCTCTGTCTTCGCGAACAACGAGAATGCTGTCTCTTCGAGCGGTCTCGGGGAGATCGCCTGCCATGCTGAGTGCTTCAAGGATGGTAACGCGTTCTCCTGTGATAGTTTTCTGTCCGGGATTTTTTACTTCGCCCATTACGCTGATCTTGTAATCAGCCATTCGTACTGTGACGTTGGGCTCTTTCATATAATCTTCCGCAATGAGACGTTTACGTATATCTTCGGATAGTTGACTTGTTGTCTTTCCTGATGCCAGAATCTTACCAACATAGGGGATGGTAACATAGCCTTGTGGGTCAATCAGAAAGCCTGCACCTTGCTGCCCCGATGATGTGGTTGTGCCAAGCATTTGAGAATTTTTGAAAGGCTTCATCAGTTCCTCGTTGTAGCCTGTAACGGTAACGTAAACGATGTCGTTCGGTTTCAGGCGAATAGCGTAAGTGTCGGCAATCCGCTGGGGCATGTTGACCAAATCCTCTGAGCCTTGAAGATAAATCATTTTCTTCATGGAAACACAGGAGGAAAGCACTACTGCAATTAGTAGCAATAGGGATAAGTTGATTTTTTTCATTATGATTTAATTTATTTTTTTTTCTTTATAAACGTGATTTTGTAATGTTGAATTGACGAAAGTTTGTGGCATACAGGATGCAACTTGGAAATCGTCTGAAAAAAGAAGCAAAGCGATGGGGAGATAGCACAATATCTCTCCCTCTCGCTGCAGAACCTGTTTCTGCTCGAGAACACTATGTCTCTCAAGGATAAAGGCAACGCATGCAAACCCGTACCAGAGTATAAACTCACGGGTTTTTATGCCACGTTACACTCTACCAAGTGCAAAGTTAACATTTTTTTATAAATAAGGAGTTTTTTTCTTTTTTTTATGAGTTTTAGATAAGGCTTTTTTTTTGTAAAATGAAGTTAGTCAGTTGTTGCGCAGGTCCTCTGTCCATTCGCTGATGCGCCGTAAGGCTTCTGCTGTCTTTTCATGTGTGCCAAAGGCTGTAAAGCGGACATATCCTTCTCCACTTGGTCCGAAACCGGCGCCTGGCGTGCAAACCACATTGGCACCCAGTAGCATATCCTCGAAGAATTGCCACGAACTGATGTCGGCGGGTGTGCGCATCCATACGTATGGTGCATTTTCTCCGCCATAAACATCGAACCCGAGACCGCGCAAGGTGGAAACCATGAGGTCGGCGTTGTGCATGTAGTAATCGATGACAGAGCGAATTTGCGCTTTGCCTTCTGGCGTATAGATGGCTTCGGCAGCACGCTGTGAAATGTAGCTGGCGCCATTGAACTTCGTGCATTGCCGACGCAGCCATAGGGGATTGAGAGCTATGCTGCCACCTTGCCTTGTCTTGGCTGTAACATCCTTCGGAATGATGGTGTAGCCGCAGCGGACACCCGTAAAACCCGCAGTCTTGGAAAAACTGCGGAATTCAATAGCGCATTTTCGTGCGCCACTGATTTCGTATATCGAATGCGGTATCTCAGCGTCTCGGATGTATGCTTCGTAGGCTGAGTCGTAGAAAATGATGACGTCGTTCTCAAGGGCATAATCCACCCATTTCTGCAGTTCTGCGCGAGTGATGACAGTGCCTGTGGGGTTGTTGGGGTAACAGAGGTAAATCACATCGATGGTGCGGTCTGGTAACTTCGGTATAAAGTCATTCTCGGCATTGCATGGCAGATATGTCACGTTTGACCATCTTCCCCTCGCGTCCTTTTCTCCTGTGCGTCCGTTCATGGCGTTGGAGTCAACATAGACGGGATAAACAGGGTCGGTAACGCCGATGACAGCATCGCTACTGATGAGCTCCTGTATGTTTCCTGTATCGCTTTTGGCGCCGTCATTGATAAATATTTCCTCTATGCAGAGGTCTATGCCACGAGGCAGGAAGTCGTTCTTGAGGATGGCCTCGCGCAGGAAAGCGTAGCCCTGTTCGGGTCCATAGCCATGGAAGCCAGGCGAGGACGACATCTCGTCTGCCACCTTTCTGATGGCTTCGCATACAGCGGGACAGAGCGGTTGCGTTACATCGCCTATGCCTAAACTGATGATTTCTGCGTCGGGACATGCCTCTTTGTATGCTTTTACCTTTCCGGCAATGTCGGCGAATAAATAATTAGCTTGAAGTTTTAAGAAATTTTCGTTTACAAATGCCATGACTGATATGTTTTATGGAATATCGATTTCACCTTCAAATACAAATGTGGCAGGTCCAGTCATGTAAACATGATTGTCTGTTTCCCTCCATTCAATGTGGAGTGCTCCGCCATCCATCACAACGTTGCTCGTCCTTCCGCAGCGGTGGGTGAGTGCGGCTGCCACAGCCGTTGCGCAAGCACCAGTGCCACAAGCCATCGTGATACCGCTTCCGCGTTCCCATACGCGGGTGCGGAGGCTACCATCTTCGTTGAGCCGTACGAATTCTATGTTGCAACGCTCAGGAAAAGCCGTATGGCACTCGAGAGTCTTACCCAGAACTCCGACGCAATCCACATTATCCGTAAATATGACGTAATGCGGATTTCCTATGGAAACGAATGTCCCTTCGGGCAGGTTGGCTTTTGGACAGAACTGTTCAGGGCAATCAAGAATGGGCTCGCCCATATCTACTGTAACCGAAGTAACAGTGTCATTGACGTCCACTTGCAGATCAAGCATTTTGATGCCAGAGAGCGTCTGAAGTCTGATTAGTTTCTCGCGGGTAAGTCCCTTTTCGTAAACGTATTTTCCTATACATCGGGAAGCGTTGCCGCACATCATGGCTTCGCTGCCATCGGCATTGAAGATGCGCATGGAAAAATCGGCACCTCCTATTGTGGGTTTGCCTATGAGTACTAAACCATCGCTGCCAATGCCTTTGTGTCTGTCGCTCCATTGTGTAGAAAAAGCATTTGGGGCGCCTATTTTGTATAAGGAGCTGTCTATGTATATGTAGTCATTCCCGATGCCGTGCATTTTTGTGAAGTGAATTTTTCGTCCCATTCGATAAAATAATGTTTGGATTTCGTCTGCAAATATAAGACATTTTCAAGATAAAATGAAAAAATAATAGAAAAATTAAAGAAAAATATTGAAAAATGTTTTGAAATGAAAGAATAATTATAATTTTGCACGCAAATTAAAAGAAAAAAACAGCTTTTTTATGGCAGCAACGAAATACATCTTTGTGACGGGAGGCGTGGTAAGTAGCCTCGGAAAGGGCATTATTTCTGCTTCAATAGGAAAACTCTTGCAGGCGAGAGGCTACCGGATAACCATTCAGAAGTTCGATCCCTACATCAATATCGACTCCGGCACGCTTAATCCTTACGAGCACGGCGAATGTTATGTTACAGCAGACGGTATGGAGACCGACCTCGACCTCGGACACTATGAACGGTTCACTGGCATTCAGACAACGAGGCATAACTCACAGACCACGGGGAGAATTTATAAGACCGTTATCGAAAAAGAGCGCCGAGGTGATTTTCTGGGACACACCATTCAGGTTGTTCCTCATATCACCGATGAAATAAAGCGAAGGATAAGATTTCTTGAGAAAGGTGGCTATGACTTTATTATCACAGAGATTGGCGGTACGATAGGAGATATAGAGAGTGCGCCATTTCTTGAGGCTATCAGGCAACTGAAATGGGAGCTTGGCAAGGATGCTTTGTGTGTGCATCTCACATACGTGCCTTATCTCAAGGCGGCTGACGAACTGAAAACAAAACCTACGCAACACAGTGTGAAAGAATTGCAGAGTAACGGCATTCAATGCGACATCCTTATTCTTCGCACTGAAAAGCACCTGGACGACGGCTTGCGTCGCAAAGTAGCCGGATTTTGCAACGTGCCTTTCCAATGTGTCATACAGAGTGAAGACCTACAGAGCATTTATGAAGTTCCTGTCAATATGCAGCGGCAGGGACTCGATGCTGTCATTCTGGAGCGTATGGGGCTCGCTGTGGGCGAAACACCAAAACTGGGACCATGGAACAATTATCTTAATCTTCAGCGCACGGCAAAGGAGGAGGTGCGCATAGGACTTGTTGGAAAATACAGTCTTCATGATGCTTATAAAAGCATAGAAGAGAGCCTCGTACATGCTGCTACGTACCACTCCCGAAAAGCGGCGATTACTTTCATCGATTCAGAGCAGTTGGAACAGAATCACATTCAGGAATGGTCTGCATTAAAGGCGCAGGACGGATTAGTTGTCTGTCCGGGATTCGGCAGCAGGGGTACAGAGGGGAAGATACGTGCGACGCAATTTGCGCGAGAGTCTGATGTGCCATGTTTAGGCATTTGTCTCGGTATGCAGATGATGGTTATAGAATTTGCACGCAATGTCCTTGGGCTTGAAACCGCGAACAGCAGGGAAATTGATGAACAGACGCCGGCAAATGTCATAGATTTGATGGAGAAACAGAAAAGTATTTCTCAAATGGGTGGCACCATGCGACTTGGTGCTTATGGCTGTGAACTCAAAGAAGACTCGAAAGTAGCTGCGATATATGGTGCAACACATATAAAGGAGCGACACAGGCATCGGTATGAGTTCAACAACCACTATATGTCCGTCTTCGAGAAGAATGGTATGAAGTGTGTAGGGAAAAATCCTGAGACTAATCTTGTGGAAATAGTAGAAATGCCAGCGCTAAAATGGTATGTGGGTGTGCAGTTTCATCCTGAATATCAGAGCACAGTGTTGAAACCGCATCCGCTTTTTATGGATCTTATAAAAACAATTATCAATCAATAACAGAAAAGAAAATATGTGTGGAATAGTTGGAATCTTCAATGTGAAAGAACAAACCCCCGAACTGAGAAAAAAAGCCTTGTCGATGAGTCAGAAAATCCGCCACCGCGGACCAGATTGGAGTGGTATCTGGTGTGGAGGAACCGCCGTTCTGGCACACGAGCGGTTGAGTGTCGTTGACCCGGAGAGCGGAAAGCAACCACTCTTTTCGCCCGACGACAAACAAGTGCTTGCTGTGAATGGCGAGATATATAACCACAGGGAAATACGAAAAGCTTTTGCAGGAAAGTATGATTTCCAGACAGGGAGCGACTGCGAAGTGATTCTTGCGCTCTATCGTGAGAAAGGGATAGACTTCCTTGAAGACCTTTCCGGTATCTTCGCCTTTGCGCTTTATGATACATCGCGCGACGAGTTTCTGATAGCTCGGGATCCTATCGGGGTGATACCGCTTTACATAGGTTACGACCCTGACGGGAAAGTGTATGTGGCATCGGAGCTTAAAGCTCTCGAAGGACAATGCGAACGCTATGAACCCTTCCTGCCAGGTCATTATTATTGGAGCAGGGAGGGCAAGATGAAGCGATATTATAAACGTGATTGGTTCTCATACGAAGCCGTAAAAGACAATGCTGCCTCAGTTGATGAAATAAGACAGGCGTTGTGCAGTGCCGTAAAACGTCAGCTAATGTCGGATGTGCCGTATGGGGTCTTGCTGAGCGGGGGCTTGGACAGCAGTATTATTGCTGCCGTGGCAGAGTTTTATTCTGAAAATCGTATAGAGGACAATGGAAAGACACGCGCTTATTGGCCCAGACTTCATTCATTTGCTGTGGGTCTGAAGGGAGCGCCCGACCTCGAAAAGGCGAAAATCGTAGCAGGGCATATTGGCACTGTTCATCACGAAATAAACTATACTATCCAAGAAGGGCTTGATGCTATTCGCGATGTCATCTATTTCATAGAAACATACGATGTAACCACTGTGCGAGCTTCAACACCGATGTATCTTCTTTCAAGGGTCATCAAGTCGATGGGCATTAAAATGGTGCTATCGGGCGAAGGTGCGGATGAGATTTTCGGAGGTTATCTCTATTTCCATAAAGCCCCGTCGGCAAAGGATTTTCATGAAGAAACGGTGAGGAAACTCTCGAAGCTTTATATGTATGACTGCTTGCGGGCGAACAAAAGTCTTTCTGCCTGGGGGGTAGAAGGGCGTGTGCCTTTCCTCGATAAGGAATTTCTTGATGTGGCAATGCGTACCAATCCTGAGACAAAGATGTGTCCCGGAAAAACTATTGAGAAGAAAATTGTGCGCGAGGCATTCTGCGATATTCTGCCAGATGAGGTGGCATGGCGACAAAAAGAGCAATTTAGCGATGGAGTGGGCTATTCATGGATAGATACTTTGAAAAAAATAACAGAGGAACAAGTAACCGATGACCAGATGGCACATGCAGCAGAACGCTTCCCTATCAACACTCCGCTTAACAAAGAGGAATACTTCTACCGATCGATATTTACAGAGCATTTCCCAAGCAATTCCGCAGCATTGAGTGTACCTCAGGAGGCGAGTGTGGCTTGCTCCACTGCTATTGCAAGGGAATGGGACGAGGCGTTCAAAAAGCTCAACGATCCGAGCGGCAGAGCAGTAAGCGGTGTACACGAGCAGTCATATTAAATCCAAACAAATTGAGCATAAATAATCGCTAAGTGTTTGATTACTTAGCGATTATCTTTGTTGGGGTACCCGGACTCGAACCAGGAAAGGCAGGACCAGAATCTGCAGTGTTACCATTACACCATACCCCAAACTTGGGTGCATTCAGGACTACCCGTCCCGTTTGCGGCTGCAAATTTACGTCAAGATTTTATAATTGCAAAATTTATACGTTATTTTTTACTATTTTTAGAAATAAAGTTGTCTGAGCAGTTATTTGAATAGCAATCGTTCTTCTCTGTCGCGGGCCGTATTTGCCCAATCTTCAGGAACGAATTTCCAGTTTGTTGGTGTTTCAATCCTAAGCTCAGGCGTGCTTTCTATGAGTTGCATCAGGTAGTAGCGCAAGTCTCGATCGGTAGTTGTCATGATGCGTTGCGGCAGTTCTTCTTTCGGTATGCCGGCTCCTTTTGTGAGCAAGTTGCCGCCTCCATTACCACGATAGGAATTGATAGCAACAGAGTAGATACTGTCTGGGCTAAAAGGCTTACCATTGCTCATGCCGCTGATTTCAATCCGTTGTCCTTTCGGTTTGTCTAAATGAACGACGTAGTCTATTCCCGCAGCACAATCGAAGTTGTATGATGGCGTGCGCAGTCTCTGCCAGCCTTCTGCATATTGCATTGGGTTTTGACGGAATGCTATCATCGTGTCATTCGCGCTGTGCATGGTGTTAACCCAACCATCGTATGAATATTCCAGATAGTCTTTTATTTCGCTACCTTTGAGGAGCATGGTGTAGAGATAATTCTGATAGTGATATAACTTAAACATGTCGCTTACGGTAATGTCGCCTGCTTCTATGTGGGTGTCGAAAGATAAAGGTGCAGCAAACGATATGTCAGCACCAGTCAGTTGCAACTGCATCTGTTGAATCAAGTTGATGAATGCTGACGGTCCGAAAAAGGCTTCGCGCGATGAAATGGTGGTGGAGAGATTTCCAATTTTCTTTTCTGTAAACGTTTTTACTTCCTTTGCCTGTGGTGCAAATGTGTTAATATATGCAGGTAGTGGTTGTACGTTGGTTAGGCTTACGATTTCACCTGAAACTTTCTTCTCGCCTTTTCGTGAAATGGCGATGTCAGCCTGAGCCACGTTCTTGCCGTTGCTCCCCGGATTGATGACAAGAACTTCCTTATTTTCTGTGTTCTTAACTATGTGTTTCGATGCTCGGTGGTCGTGTCCGCTAAAAATGATATCGAAGCCTGACACCTCGCGTGCCACTTGCAGGGCGGCATTCTCATTGACGCTCCCAATCAGTTTTTCATGCCCAATGCCCGAATGGAATAGTCCGACGATAATGTCTGCCTTCTCTTTATCGCGAAGTGTGGGCATCCATCTTCTTGCGCATGCCACCATGTCTTCAAAGGCCATGCCTTTCCATAAACTCTGAGGTAGCCATTTGGGAATGGCGGGGGTAATCATTCCGAGTACCGCAATTCGTGCACCGCCGCGTTCAAAGATGGTATAGGGTTTCCAATAGGGGAGTCCCGTGCGAGTGTCGATAGCGTTAGCACAAAGCACAGGAAAATGGCATTCAAGAGTCCAACGATCATAGACACTGTGTCCTGTCTCGATGTCGTGATTGCCAATAGTTGCCGCATCGTAGCCTATGAAATTCATTGCGTCAGCACACACATGCTGCGACTTCGTATCAATGAAGTTGTAATAGTAAGCAGTGGGTTGTCCTTGCAGGATGTCTCCATTGTCGAGGAGCAGAACATTCTTTTCAGATAAGAGTTTGCGTTGCTCATCAACGTATGTGGCGATACGTGACAGGCCGCCTTCCGTAGGCTGTTTTTCTATGAAGTCGTATGAGAAATAGTTGCCGTGGATATCGCTCGATTCGATGATGCGGATTGTCGTTTTTTTATTTGTCTGAGCAGGGAGGGACACACTACTCAGCATCAAAGCCAGCGATATTAAAAATGTTGCACGTATTGACGTGTTATTTTTCTTTTCTGACATAATCTACGAAGGTGTATGGTACGGCATTCTTTTCGTCCGGATGGTGAGATTCTGAATGTTCGACAGTCCAATTTTCCTCGATGAAATCGGGGAAAAATACGTCGGCACGTTCTGGAACAGCATCAATCAGTGTCAATAAAAGTTTGTCGGCATAAGGTAGAGCCTCTTTGTATAACGAGGCACCTCCTATTATAAAAACTTGTTCTTCTGCATCGCAATGTGCCAATGCATCCTCTAATGAAGAGAACACTTCGCATCCCGGAAAACTGATGCCTTTCTGGCGCGTCAGTACAATGTTGCGTCGATTAGGAAGAGCACCTTTGGGCAGAGACTCGTAGGTGCGCCGCCCCATGATGATGGTGTGGCCAGTTGTGAGTGCCTTGAAACGCTTCAAGTCAGCTGAAATGTGATAGAGCAGACGGTTCTTGTAGCCTATGCCTTTGTTCCTGGCTACTGCGGCTATGATGGATATCATATTGTGAACTTAGGTTTATAATGATTGTTATACAGAAACCTTTCCTGGGATGTGCGGCCACGGATTGTAGCCCTCGAGTATAAAGTCTTCGTATTTGAAGTCGAAAATGTTCTTGACGTCGGGATTGATGACCATTCTGGGCAGTGGCCGTGGAGTTCGTGTCATTTGCAGTTTTACCTGTTCCAGATGATTGGTGTATATGTGTGTGTCACCTGTTGTATGTACGAAGTCTCCCGGTTCAAGCCCCGTAACTTGTGCCATCATTTGTAGCAGCAGGGCATAACTAGCGATGTTGAACGGCACACCAAGGAAAGTGTCTGCCGAGCGTTGGTAGAGTTGCAGTGATAGTTTGCCGTTGGCTACGTAGAATTGGAAAAGCAGATGACATGGTGGGAGGTGCATGGCCTTCAGGTCGCCTACATTCCATGCGCTGACAATGATGCGCCGTGAGTCAGGATTGTTTTTGATTGTGTCCACCGCTTGTTGTATCTGGTCTATGGTCCCTCCGTCATAGTCCTTCCACGAGCGCCATTGATAGCCATAGATGGGACCTAACTCACCACCTTCATCAGCCCATTCGTTCCAAATGCGCACGCCATGTTCTTGTAAGTATCGCGCATTCGTGTCGCCTTTGAGAAACCACAGGAGTTCGTAAATAATCGATTTTAAATGCAGTTTCTTGGTTGTAAGTAGTGGAAAACCATCTGACATATTGAAACGCATCTGGTGTCCGAAGACGCTGATGGTGCCTGTGCCTGTACGGTCGTGTTTCGTTACACCCTCTTCTGTTATGCGGTGTAGCAAGTCGAGGTATTGTTTCATATCTTTTGTTTGTTTATTTCTTGTTGTTTTACCCAGGGGAGGATAATGTCTTGGTATTCGCCTTCGAAATTGGGTGTAAAGAAATGGGTGCCAATTTTTTCTGCAATTTCTTCTGTCGTGAAGAACTGCCCGCCATCGGTTTCAGCAGATGGCTTCGGTGATTCAGTCGTTATGGCGGCGAAAACGTGTACCAGTTCACGATCGCGGTTGGAGGAGAAGACGTAGCGTCGGATGAAATGTGGTGTAAAGACTGTCAGTCCGAGTTCCTCGCGTACCTCACGCTTGAGAGCATCGTCAATATTCTCGCCATAATCAACATGGCCACCGACGGCGGTATCCCATTTGTCCGGTTGAATGTCTTTCCATGGCGGGCGTTTCTGAAGGAAAATCCGCCCGCTATCGTCAAACACATGCAAGTGAACCACGGGATGCAGCAATCCGCTGCCGGAATGACATTCGCCACGTGTGGCACAACCGACGATGTGACCAGCCTCGTCCACTAAAGGCAGCAATTCCTTCGCGTTGTCTTGCATATACTGTTGGCATTAAATTGTGCAAATTTATGAATTTTCGGCGGCATTTGCTTATCTTTGCGAATTAAAATCAGATAAGTTGGAACTCCGCCCCTCGATACCAGACGAATTTATTGCTCAGCAGACACGTCTCATAGGTTCGGAAAATGCCTTAAGGCTCGCAGAGAGTCTTGAGAGAGCGAGTCCTGTCTCTGTGCGCATGAATTCGGCGAAACGTTCCTCGCTATTTTCGGAAGCAGAGCTTGTGCCTTGGTGCACCACGGGGCGCTTTCTCGACAAAAGGCCTGAATTTACGCTCAATCCTTTGCTTCATGCGGGTGCTTTTTATGTTCAGGAGGCAGCCTCTATGTTTTTGGAACAGGCTTATAATGCCTTTGACGAGACACCGCAGCGAGTGCTTGACCTTTGTGCTGCACCTGGCGGTAAGAGCACTTTGTGGAGGTCGTTATTGCCGGAAGGAGCACTCCTTGTCGCCAATGAACCTCTGCGTCAGCGTGCCATGATTTTGGCTGAGAATTTAGCAAAGTGGGGTCATGCAGACGTGGTTGTTACTCAGGCATATCCGGAAGAGTTTGCTGCATTGCGGGGTTTTTTCGATGTGATAGCAACAGATGTGCCCTGCTCGGGCGAAGGCATGTTCCGTAAGGACGACGACGCACGACGAATGTGGAGCATGGCGAATGTGGCAATGTGTGCCGAACGTCAGCGAAAAATACTGTCTGACGTATGGCCCGCGCTGAGAAACGGTGGTTGGATCGTGTATAGCACGTGCACATTCAATGATGAAGAAAATGAGAAGAATGTTCAATTCATTTGCGAAGAACTTGGTGCGGAAGTGGTGCCGTTGAGCATTGACCCTGCCTGGGGTATCGTGGATACACCCTTCGGCTATCATTTCTATCCCCATCTTACGCGCAGTGAGGGCTTTTTTATAGCATTGTTGCGAAAGACTTCGCCATCGGGTACTCAGAAAATGAAAATAAAACACCGACCCTTGGTGGACTTCCCCAAATGGTTGAAGAATAATGATGAATTTGTTGGTTTGAGGAGCTGCGAAACACTTATTACCGCAGTGAGAAAATCTATAGCAGATGATGTGCTTGCTGTCGGACAAATAGTACGCTGCCTTTCCGCAGGTATAGCGATGGCTGAAGAAATAAAAGGCAAGAAAACAGTACCGCAACATCCGTTGGCTCTTGCCTTGGATTTCGACGAAGCGGTTTTCCCGAGAGTGTCCCTCAGTTTGGATGAAGCCCTGTCATACCTTCGCAGAGAGACGCTCTGTCTGCCGGCAGATGTTCCACGAGGCTATGTCAATGTAGTTTACGAAGACCATTCACTCGGATTTGTCAATAATTTGGGGAACAGGGCAAACAATATGTACCCACAAGAATGGAGAATACGAAGAAAATAGCACTATATCAATGAAGTATTACGAATTTAAATTTACGATGCAACCTACTTCGTCCGACCTTCAGGACGTATTGAGCGCTGTTCTCGGCGAGGCAGGTTTTGACAGTTTTGTACCGACGGTAGATGGGAATAATCCCTTGCTGGCATATATCAAAGTGGCTGAATTTGATGAAAAAAACTTAGCATCAGCCCTCAGGAGTTTTCCTGTTGCCAATGTAGAAATCTCATATACGATGACAGAAGCAGAGGACAAAGACTGGAATAAACTATGGGAAGAAAACTACTTTCAGCCGCTTGTCGTGGATGGCAGGTGTGTGGTGTATGGCACCATGCACAAAGATGTGCCTACTGCAGAGTACAACATCATTATCAATCCAAAGATGTCTTTCGGCACGGGGCACCATGCCACGACTTCGCAGATGCTGAGCGAAATTCTTAAAACAGATGTCCGTGGTTTTGAGGTGCTTGATATGGGCTGTGGCACGAGTATCTTGGCTATTTTGGCAAAAATGTGCGGTGCCGCGCATTGTGTGGCGATAGACAACGACGAATGGTGTGTAGATAATTCCATAGAGAATATCGCCCTCAATGGTGTTGAAAATATAGACGTTGAATTAGGCGATGCAAATGTACTGAAAGAAAAAGGACCGTTCGACCTGGTCCTGGCAAACATCAATCGCAATATCCTTTTGGCTGACATGGGGGCATACACGCAAGTGATGAAGTCTGGTGCACAAATCTTCATGAGCGGTTTTTATGAGGAGGATGTCCCGGTGTTGAAAGAAGAAGCCCTTAGGCAAAATCTGCATTTGGTTCGTGTACATAGTCTGAACCGCTGGGCGTGCGCTGTGTTTGAGAAGGTATAAAACTCCCAAGACATTGTCTGAACGACTTGATTTGACTACTTCCGACCGGCATTATATCAAAATGACGGAAACGCCAGTTCCCAAACTTATTTACGAACTGGCTACTCCTACCATTATCAGTATGCTCGTTGCCTCGCTCTACAACTTGGTAACGACATTCTACGTTGGTCAAATCGATACACAGTCAACCGCTGCCGTAGGAATTTCGTTTTCTGTCATGGCCATCATTCAGGCTTTGGGCTTTTTCTTTGGACATGGGGCGGGGAATTATGTTTCGCGGCAACTTGGAAAACGTGACGAGGAGGGTGCTCAGCGCATGGCAGCAACAGGCTTTTTTACTACCGTTGTATGTGGCATTGTCGTGATGATTGCAGGTGAATTGTTTTTGACACCGCTATGCCATCTGCTCGGCTCAACTCCCACCATACAACCTTACATAGAAAAATACCTGAGCATATTACTGTTTTCTGCGCCCATCATGGCGGCTTCGTTCTTCCTGAACAACCTGTTGCGTTATCAGGGTAATGCTAGATATGCCATGGTAGGCATCGTGTGCGGTGCCGTTCTCAATATCTTGATTGCTCCAGTCTTTATCTTTGTAATGGGGTGGGGCATAGCAGGTGCTGCTTGGGCAACGGTGCTGTGTGAAAGTGTGAGCCTGCTTGTTTTGTGGATAATGACCACTCGGCGCGGCATAGTGCCCATTTCGGTAAAGAACATAACATTAAAAGGCGCATATTTCCGCGAGATATGCAGAGGCGGACTGCCTTCCTTGGCTCGGCAAGGATTGGCGAGTGTCGCCATACTTCTGCTCAATCTGTCTGCCAGCGTTTATGGCGATGATGCTATTGCAGGTATGAGTATCGTAACGCGGGTTATCCACTTTATTTATGCATTCTTCCTCGGATTTTGCCAAGGCTACCAACCGCTCTGCGGATTCAATTATGGCGCAGGGAAATATACACGTGTTCTTGATGCTTTCTGGTTCTGTGTTAAGGTGGGTACATCAGGACTTATACTGTGTTCTGCTTTTGGCGTGTGGTTTGCAGAAGATATTGTCCGGCTGTTTCGCGATGCTCCTGATGTAGTGGAAGTGGGAAAGGCTGCTTTAACCTATCAGTTTCTGGTCTATCCCTTGAATATTTTCATGACCATGAGCAGTATGACACTTCAAACCATCGGCAAAGCGCGACCTGCTGTGGTATTAGCATCTGCCCGACAAGGTGTTTTCTTTATTCCTGCTATTCTGCTTCTTCCGCGCGTTTGTGGACTGGTTGGCGTGGAAATAGCATTGCCGGTGGCAGATGTCTTCAGTTTTATTCTTGCGATATTACTTATCAAAGGCACGCTTAAAGGTTTGGCAGCATTTGGGCGGCAAGAACACTTGCGTTAAGCACCATTTTTATCTGTTAAAACATTCCGTAGATACCCGAATTTTGTTTTAAAAGTTGTAACTTCGCAGTCGCAATGGTGAAACGTTCCTTCAAATATGTTGTCATCGCGCTGCTTTTCATGGCTTTTGGTGTAAAATCCATGGCAAAGGAGTTTGTGCTTGTTATTGACCCTGGACATGGCGGACACGATGCAGGCGCTTGTGGCGCTTTTTCGAAGGAAAAGGACATCAATCTGACGGTGGCCCTTGAATTGGGTAAACTCGTCAAGACGCATTGTCGCAACGTCAAGGTGATTTACACTCGCACAACAGATGTGTTCATCCCCTTACAGACGAGGGCAGATATAGCCAACAAGGCGAATGCGGATTTGTTCGTGTCAGTACACACCAACGCTCTTCCAGAAGGCAGGATAGCCTATGGTTCGGAAACATACACGCTCGGTATGCATCGTGCAGCGGCTAATCTTGAAGTGGCGAAACGCGAGAACTCTGTAATCAGAATGGAATCGGGCTACAAGATGCGCTATGAAGGTTTTGATCCAAGTAAGTCGGAGAGTTACATCATCTTCGAATTCATGCAGGATAAATTCATGAAACAGAGTGTGTTCTTAGCCAAAAGCATTCAGAAGTACTATTCTCGTGCAGGGCGGCAAAACAAAGGCGTTCACCAGGCAGGCTTTCTTGTGCTTCGTCAAACGTCGATGCCAGCCATACTTACCGAACTCGGTTTTATCTCTACGCCAGAAGAGGAAACATACCTCAACTCGAAAGAAGGGGTAAGAAACCTTGCTGCCAGTATCTATAATGGTATTGCAGAATATCTGGAGGTTTATGCTAAGACTGATGTGAAGCGCGTGTCTATAGTGGCTTCGCCAAAGTCTGAGCCTAATAACCAAGTGAAGGATGACCTGCCTAAGAAAAAAGAAGAAAAAACTTCGTCAAAGCCTTCAGCAACGGATAGGAAGCAGGAGGAAAGCAACAGGAAAGAACCTACTAAACCACAATCTGCAAACCCACCTCGGAAAGATGCAGTAAATGAAGCAAAATCTCCAACGAGAGTGGGCAAGACAGAAGAGGACGATAATAAAAAAGATGCACAAAGTAATGTTCCTGTCTACAAGGTCCAGTTCTTGGTTTCGCCAACTGAACTACCTGCTAATGACAGGCAATTACAGGGGTTGAGTAATGTGTCATGCTATCGTGATGGCGGAAAGACATATAAATACACTTCTGGATCTACGACCGACTATAATGAGATTCGTCGTCTATGTAACAAACTCAAAGAGAAGTACCCCGATGCCTTTGTCGTGGCATTTGTGGACGGGAAACGAGTTAGTGTGCAGGAAGCCCTTTCATTGCAAAAGAAAACGAAATAAGAAAGTAAATCAGCGCTTTAAGCAGAACGTAAAACGCCCGGGAGAAAGATCTTGGGAAGACTGTTTTTCTGCTCCAATAAGACTATAATAGTAGAAATAAGGACAATATGAAATTCTTTACAAAAGAAGTAAAAATAGCGATTACAGCAATAGTTGCCGTGGTATTGTTGTTCTTTACCATCAATTTCCTGAAAGGGAGAAATGTGTTTAAAACGCGTAATATCTACTATGTGGAATTTGCAAATACGGCAGGAATAGTAGAGACAAATGTTGTTTATGCCAACGGCTATCCTGTAGGATCTGTCGTAAGCCTGAATTTTGACTACAAGAACATGAACCGCGTCATTGTAGGTATCGACCTCAATGAAAACATGAAGATACCAAAAGGTTCACGTGCAGAACTGGAGACAAGTTTGATGGGTGGTGTAACGATGAATCTGATTCTTGGACCAAATCCCACAGATCTGCTTGCTCAAGGTGATACCATAAAGGGCGGGCTTCATCTGGGGCTTATGGACAAAGGTGAAGAACTTGTTCCCGACGTTGCTCGCCTGTTGCCAAAACTTGATTCTATCTTAGCCAACATCAATGCCTTGTCTGCTAATCCAGCGCTGTCTCAAACACTCGAGAATGCTGGTAATGCTTCGGCAAACCTCAACAAATCGACTATCCTTCTCAATCAGATGTTGCAAGGTGAAATAGGCAATCTTGCACAGTCGCTGAAAGCATCAGGTGCCAATGTACAGGCTTTTACGGATAATCTTGCAAAAATCAATGTAAATAGTTCTGTGCAAGATGTTAATCGTATGCTGTCGGATTTGAACGTAGTTTCCGCCGACTTGAAGAATATATCAAGCAATGTAAGTGGATTTACAGGCGACCTTGGTGAACTTTCGAAGAATTTGCAGCACCTGCTTACTAATGTCAATACGCTTTCGTCTTCGCTCGACAATACCATCAACGACCTGAACCGTCAACTCAATAGCAAGGATAACACAGCCGGCATGTTGCTCAACGACCGCCAGTTATATGATAATCTTAACGCAACAGCAAGCAGTCTTAACGCAACAGCCAAAAGTGCAGACAGCCTCCTGACAGACCTGAAGGCACATCCTAAACGCTATGTGCATTTTTCAGTGTTCGGTCGTAAGGACAAGAAATAGCAACGTTGACATATCTTAATGTAAACACTAACCTACCTAATTGCAATGGGACTCTCAGGAGAACATCTATGGACATCCTGTCTTGAAATAGTGCGATCGCAGGTAACACAGAAAACCTACGACACTTGGATTGCACACCTAAAGTTCGTTTCGTATAACGATAACGACCTTACTGTTTCTGCACCCAATGAGTTTGTAAAGGAATTCATTGAAGAACATTGTATCGAGGCACTGAAGAAAGGCCTCTATGAAACTTTCGGCACTAATGTTCGGCTGCTTTACAGTATACCCAGAGATAACGCAGAAACCACAAAAAAGGAACCGCAACAGCCGTACGGAACTGCAAAGGTGCCCAAATTGGACTCCAACCTAAGTTGGAATTATACTTTCGAGAATTTCGTGGAGGGCACGAGCAACAGGTTGGCGCTCACTGTGGCGAAATCAATAGCCCGAAATCCGGATCAGGCAACTTTCAATCCGTTTTTTATTTACGGTCCAAGTGGAATAGGAAAGACGCACCTCGCTAATGCCATAGGTATGAGTGTGTTGCAGCAACATCCATCAAAGCGGGTACTTTTCGTTCCGGTACACGTCTTTCAGGCGCAGTACACACAATCGGTCAAAAACAATAAGTTTAACGACTTTGTGGCATTCTATCAGACTATAGATGTTCTGATTATAGACGATGTGCAGGAACTTACTACTCCCAAGACACAGCAAGTGTTCTTTCACATATTCAATCATCTGCACCAGAACAAACGTTACATCGTCCTGACATGCGACCGTGCACCCTCTCAGCTCGAAGGTCTTGAGGAACGTATGCTGACACGCTTCAAGTGGGGAATGACGGCTGAGATAGAACGCCCCGACATACAACTGAGGAAGGATATCCTTATCAGCAAGACATACGTTGACGGACTGACCGTGAGCGAAGAAGTCATAGACTATATAGCACAGAATGTGAGCGACAGCGTTCGCGAATTGGAAGGAGTGGTCAATTCAATGATGGCTTACAGCATTGCTTTGAATCGTGAAATCGATTGCGAATTGGCGGAACAAATCATTGCAAAAACGATAAAGAAGAACAAGAAAGACGTTACGCTTGAAAAAATCTGTAAGCAGGTCTGCGCTGAGTTCGGTGTCAAGATAAAGGATATCGCCTCAACGAGCAGGAAGAAAGAGATTGTAGGTGCCAGACAACTCGCTATGTATCTTTGCCGGCAGATGCTTTCCTTACCTTACTTGCAGATAGGCAAGGAAATCGGCAAACGTGACCATACAACTGTTATGCATTCATGCAAACAAGTCGAAAATCAACTTTCCATTGATGCTGATTATAGAAAATTAGTTGACAAAGTGCAACGCAAAATTAAAGGCTAACTTCCGTTAGCCTTTTGTTTTGATGATACTTATCCTAAACCTATTTCTTTAAGGATTCCATTTCTTCTTTCGTTACCAAATAGGTCTTTTTTGAGGTGCTGTCGGGCGAAGAAGATTTAGCAGAGTCGGGAGTAACTTTCGCGTTTGGATTTGGCATATAACCTTCGGGCACTCTTTCTACATCTCCATCTAAAACATGTGATTTTTTTTCAACTTTTTCTGCTGGCATTTTCCCGCGAATGACGTCTTTTCCGAACATCCCATTTGGAGTAGATTTACATGAACTTAGTCCACCTGCTGCTACACCTAATGCCAAAGAAGTGGAAATGCCTATTACTGATACGGCTTTGCCTAATTTGCGACGTTTAATAAGTTGACTTTCAATGTATTTTGTTTCTGCTTCGCAGGCTGGACAGGTACCAGCACAATCGCCTTTGTGAGTACAAACATTGGGTTCATACTCAATATCGTTAGCCACCGCAATCTGCTTGCGAATCGTTTTTAGTTTCTTACAGATGTGTTTGCCGTTGTTCATGATATGTAGAGTTTATATAATTAGTATTGTTATAACTATTCTTTTGACTTTGTATTTTTAGAAAGGTTTATTCGGGTTGGGTAATATACACAAATTCATCAAATTTTCTGAAGCCCATTTCTTGAAGCAAAGCCTTGCTTTTTGCTACGTCAGCAAGCGTGTTGAAGTCCTTGATGAGTGGTAGTCGGATAACTACGCAATCAGCCATGTCTTCCTTCTGATTAAGTAGCCATCTCAGATTCTCAAGTACAATAGCATTATTGCGGCCTGTGTAGCGCTGGTATATGTCAGGGTTGGTGTCCTTAATGTCGATGAGGTAATAGTTGATGTAGGGTAGGAGGAGCTCTAAGCGTTTACGGTCATAGTTAAGCGCTGTTTCTACCGTGAAAATCCATCCTTTCGGTGCTGCATCACAAATAGTCTTGATGAACTCTGCATGAAGATAGGGTTCACCACCGCCGAAGCACAGTCCTCCACCAGTAGCAAGGTAGTATATGTTGTCGGGCATGACGGCTTCAAGAACTTCATCTACTGTTAGCGTCTTCCAAATGCCGTCTGGATCAAAGCACTGCCGATTGAGGCAATATTTGCAACGCAGTGTGCAACCATGAAATGCAACCAATGAGGTCACACCTTCGCCGTCTATGCCTAAGCGGTGTCGTCCTATGCCTATTATCGGTGCTGATAACATCAGATAAAGATTTTGTTTTCTTTTTGCAAATGTAATATTTTTATGACATAAGTCATGATGTAAACGTCTTTTTCTTTACCAATCGATAGCAAAGTCAGTTATTTATAATGAAAAAATCCCAAAATAGCATGGAGCCATTTCGGGATTTGAGAATATTAACTTAGAACTTTTTTATTCTGCAGCCTCTTCTTTTGTTACCTCAGGTTCAGCGGCTACTTCTACTGTAGCCTCTTCTGCTGCTTCCGCTGTAGGTGCTTCGGACTCTTCTGGTGCCTCTGCTGCAGTTGCGGGTTCTTCTTTAGGTTTGCCGCCATTCTTAATCTGTTCTTTTACGGCTGCAATCTTTTCCTGAATAATCTTGAGATCTTCTTTCAGTCTTCCAATCTTACGCTGTATATCATCTACAAGTGCGTTGCCGGTTTTCGACTTACTGCTGAAGAAAGAAAGGTTGGTCTCGTAGTTCTTGATTTCGTCTTCTTTGCTTTCGAGAGTTGCTTTCAGACGGCTGAGTTCACGCTCCAACTGGCTACCGCCTTTTTCTGCCATGCGGTTACGGAAATTTTCTACATTGCGTCTGCCTGCATTGATGTGGAACTCTGTGCGCAGACGGTCCAAAGCCTCGCGGTACTTCTTGTAGATGGCATCTTTCTTGCGGAAGGGAACATGTCCGATTTCTCCCCACTGTGCAGTGAGTTCATGAACTTTCTCTTGGGCATTTTCAGCGCCTTCAGCCAGAATCTTTTCCAATTCTGCAATGATGGCATTTTTCTTTTCGAGATTGGCATTCTCTTCTTCGCGCTGGTTGCCAAGTACGGCATTTTTTGCATTGAAGAAGGCATTGCATGCATCGTTAAACCGTTTCCATACAGCCTCTGAAACCTTGTGGGCAGTAGGACCGATGGTCTTCCATTGCTTTTGCAACTCAATCATCTTGTTTGTCGTGGCAGTCCAATCAGTACTGTCCTTGAGTGCCTCAGCCTCTTCGCAAAGCTTGGTCTTTTCTGCAAGATTAGCAGCCCATGTCTCACGGAGTTGTTTGAAATATTCTGACTTCTTCTGGAAGAAATTGTCGCATGCAGTGCGGAACCGCTCGAAAATCTTGGCATTTACCTTCCTCGGTGTGAAACCTATGGTTTTCCATTCTGCCTGAAGGTCGAGCACTTCTTTGGTCTTCTTGTCCCAATCGCCGAATGTCTTGAGTTTTTCAAGATCCAAAGCCTCCATCTTTTCACAAAGCGCAGTCTTTTTTGCCAAATTCTCTTCTTCCTGAGCCTTGAGTGTTTCAAAATGCTCTTGGTGGCGCTTGTTCACTACTGTTGATGCAGCCTTGAAGCGTGTCCATACCTCTTCGCGGAGATCTTTTGCCACGGGACCGGTCTCGCGGAACTGCTGATGTAGTTGTTGCAGTTGGTGGAATGCTGAAACGGGGTCTTCCACATCAGCAAGACGTTCGGCTGCCTCACAAATGGCAGTCTTTATTTCAAGGTTCTTCTTGAAGTCGTAGTTGCGGAATTCGTAGTTCAGGCGAAGCAGGTCGTAGAATTTTTCCACCTCCATCTGATAGGATTTCCATATTTCTGTGGCCTTTCCTTCTGGCACTTCGCCTATGGTTTTCCATTCTGCCTGAAGTTCCTTGAATTCTTTGTATGACTTGTCTGCCACGTCAGCATCCACCGTCATTTCCTTTACTCGGTCGATGATTTCAAGTTTGCGTTTCAAGTTGGCTTCCTTTTCCTGTCCTACTTGTTCTGCTGCTTTTGCGCGCATTTCTTTCACGCGGTTCATCTCAGCCTTGAATTCCTCTTCCGTGGGGTCAACTGTGGGTGTGAATTCTTCTGCCACACCGCCTGCTTCTACGAATGCTTCGCGTGCAGCAAGCACTTCTGCATTGTGGATACGATAGTACACCTGCTTCAACACTTCCAGGTGCTGGCGGTCTATCTGTTCCTCGTTGTCAGCAATAGCCTTAAGGCGTGCAATGACTTCTTCTTTTGTGGTATATTCAGGCTCTGCCGGTAATTCCTCGGCAGGAGTCTCTTCTGTTGATGACTCTGCAAGACTGCTTTCTTCCACTTTGCTCTCTTTGGGAGCATCTTCTTTCGGTTCCTCTTCTGTTTCCTTTTCTGCCGGTGCTTCTTCAGTAGGCGTTTCCTCTGCAGGCATCTCTTCTGCCGGAACAGCCTCTGCCGTAGTCTTTTCTACAGGTGCTTCCTCGTCAGGAGTTTCAGACGCGGGAGTCTCTGCAGGTTGCGCTTCTTCTACTGATGCAACTGCGGCTTCTGTGGTTTCTTCTACAGTTTCTTCTTGTACAGTTCCTTGAATTTCTTCTTGAACTTCTTCGTTTGAGATAGGTCTTGTTTCGTCCATGATATTATTCGAATAATTTATGAGAGTACAAAATAAAGCGATTTTTTCTTTGTGGCAAAACTTTTGTGCTTTTTTTTCAAGCCTAATTTTAGAACGCTCCTTAACTTTTCCTTATTGATTTTATTGTGCCACGATATGTGTACTTGCAAATCAAATCCATTCGCGTTGTTTGAAGAACCAGTAGAATAGTCCTGTTATGGCGATGGATCCAACCACTACGAGCGGGAATCCCCATACTTCGTGCTCCATGCCGTTGAGCAGGTTCATACCGAAGATGCTGGCTATGAGCGTAGGGAACATCAGGACGATGCTGATGGATGTCATCATTTTCATGACACCTCCCATGTTGTTGTTGATGATGCTGGCATACGTCTCCATCGTGGAGTCGAGAATGTTGGAATAGATGTTTGCCGTTTCGCGAGCCTGGTTAATCTCGATGTTTACGTCTTCGATAAGGTCGGCATCAAGTTCGTCAACCGGCAGTTTGAACTTTAGTTTGGCAAGCAATGTCTCGTTGCCGCGGATAGATGTAACGAAGTAGGTCAGACTGTCCTGCAAGCGGGAAAGGCTGATAAGATCTTCATTGTCGATTACCCTGTCCTCAAGGTTCTGTTTTGCTTCTTCAATCAGGCTGTTGATTTGCTTCAGGCGTTTCAGGTACCATACGGCACTCGACAGGAAGAGACGGAAAACGAGGTCCACAGAGTCAGTGAAACCCAGATTGCGCTTCTGCTGGTATGCTACGAAGTCAATCATCATGTTCGTCTCGAAATTGCACACCGTGATGCAGATATCCTTTTTCAGAATGATGCCCAGTGGTATCGTGGTGTGGGGTGTGCGCGACTGCACCTCGCGCACGTAGGGTATGCGCAAGATGATGAGTTGCCAGCCTTCGTCGTAGTCGTAGCGGGCACGTTCATCCTTGTCTCGGATGTCATCGAGAAAATAAGCCGGGATTTTCAGTTCCTCAACGAGGAATGCTTCGTCTTCTGTGGTGGGGCAAGTTACCTGTGTCCAGCAATTTGGACTCCAGTCTTCCATTATACGCAGTCCTTGGTTGTAGTTCCAGTAAGTTCGCATTGGGTTGTCCTCCTTTCGTTTTTATAGACATGGAGGCAACGGGCTGCGATGCTTCCAGTCCTATCTGTTAAAAGTTTCCGCGTGATAATCGTCCATTTGGGGATTAGAATTTGTTTACGGGCGCAAAATTAGGGAAAAAAACTGAAAAATAGTTAATTTTGCAAAAATAATCTTTTCACCAACCATGAAGAAAACCGTCTTTTTGCTGTTGTTAACGCTTTTCAGCGGAATGATTGCCACAAATGCACAAAAACCTTTGAAAAGACCTTTGCACTACGTCGATGCCGACAGTGTGTTCTATATGAGCAAGGATTTCACCAATTTCCGCCTCTTTCCGCTCTTTGTGGACAAAGATGCCGAGTTCAGGCGACCACAGGCAGACAAAAATCGTTTCAAGGCGCGGCAGAAGCGTTGGCAGGAAAAGATTTTGCCCACGGTAAACATCGTAGGCGGTGCAGGCGATGAAGTGGGCGAGGCGCAAGCGTTCGGTGCAGCGAGCGCCATCTTCGAAGCGGCAGACCTTTTCCTGCATACCGCCGATGCTCATTATATGAATATCGTGGAGCGTGCATTGTACAATGCCGTTCCCGAAACGTTCTTCGGGCTTTCCACGGTAATCGACCGCAGAGTGGCGGCAACTGCCATGCTCGTGGCATCATGCTGCACATACGCCACAGATAAGCAAGGCATATATGTCAATCTGTATTCCAACAGTTATGCACACATAGCAACAAAGGACTTTGATGTCCGTATCGACCAAGTCACGAACATGCCCTTCCTCGCGCAGGTGAAGTTCCGCTTCGGAGGTATAGACGCAAAAGGGCAGACACTCACCATGCGTTTCCGTATTCCTGAATGGGTAACCACGGATATGCCACTGTATGTCAACGGGCACGACACGCCTTACGAAATCATCAACGGCTATGCAGTAGTGAAGCGGACATGGAAAACGAACGATGAAGTCTATTTCATCCTTCCCATCGACCCGCATTTTGAAGAACACGGCGACAGCCTCATAATGCGCTCAGGTCCAATGCTCTATACCTTCGATACGCTGCCCGCCGATGCCGTACCCGAAGAAATCGTCAGTTCTGAAGAGGACGAACAGTCCCAGATGTTCTTCTACGACGTGCGATTCTCAACGACGGCCGAGGAAAAAGTCTATACCGCCAAGCCCTATCTCTTGTCCACAGACAACAAAAGGCAACTTTGGGTGAGAAAAAAACACTAAATCTCTTTGCTCCTATCCATAAAAGAAGTATATTTGTAGGCATGAAGAAGGCTGTTGTCCATAATGCGGTTGTGTACAAGTCGCCGATAGGTGAAATGGTACTTTGTGCGCGTGGGCGTGCGCTTACCGGTGCGTGGTTTGTAGGACAGCAACATTTTGCAGAAGGTTTTAATGTCAAAATGGTAGAAAAACCTGCGCCAGTCTTGAAGAAAACTATGCAGTGGTTGGATAAGTATTTTCAAGGCGAAAACCCCGAAATAGATTTTCCCATTGAGTTTTATGGAACACCATTTCAGAAGAATGTGTGGCAACTCCTGCGCATCATCCCGATGGGTGTAACGATTTCTTATTCAGAACTTGCCAAATGCCTGAAAGCGCTGACCGGAATAGGCGGCGGGTGCGCCAGGGCCATGGGTAGTGCGGTGGGCAGAAATCCCGTTTCCGTTATTGTGCCGTGTCATCGCGTTGTAGGAAAAAGAGGTAAACTGACAGGGTATGCCGGAGGACTTGAGCGAAAACTCTATCTCCTTGAGCATGAGAATGCCTGGAATTTCCTCCAGATGAAAAACATGTTTGAGCCCAAACCGGTTTGAACGTAAAGGATCAAGTAAAGTAAGACAATTTGATGTCAGATTGTTTTATCTTCAAGATTTAGAAATAAATTCTATAATTCTCTGATTCTTGAATAACAAAACTTGATATTATAATAATGTACGACATTTGGCGATGTCCTTATTCAAGACTTTTCTGTATCTCCTTTGCGCGGTTGATATAGCCGCGAAGCATTCGCTTTGCCATTTCCTTGGTTTGGACCATCTGTGTGTTTAGGGTTAAGGTCAGCGACCAAAACAACTTATTCCCCTCTACGGTGTATTCCAGGTGCTCGCCGTTGTTATTGTCGTTGAAACAGTCGCGTAGTGCATCTGCCCTGCTGCGCGAGGTGAGTGTGCTTTCTTTCAATCTGCTTATATACAATATAGGTGTACCGTCGAACGTACGCTTGCAGGCGATGTCGCCGAGGAAAGGCACCATGAAATGCGTTACTGTCTGACCGCTATAATCGGTATCAGTGTGGAAATGGTAATTCATCTGTATGGCTGCCATGCCGATGAGTTGTTCCACAGAGTTGCTCTCCACTGCCGATTTCCACAGCCGTTCAGACATCTTGCGCCGCGAAATAAAAACGAAAACGATGGAAACGAGCAGGATGAGCAGGAAAATCAGTTGACCGGTGTTGGATATGTTGAAAGAGGGGATTGTGGGGAACATTGTGTCGATGTTTTTGTAGCTTGATGCAAAGTTAATACAAATACTCATTTCAGCGATACTTTCTGTGAGTGCAGTGAGGCGAACTGCCATTTTAGTCGCCTGCTGGCGAGAAGTCGAAAATCTTGAGGTTCACTAATTATAGCGAACATTTCTTGTTGCGTGTTTATTTTTTAGTGTGTAAATAAATAATTTTGTATTTTTGCGTTACAAATGATAAGAACAAAAAAACTATTACGATTATGACCCATTCAGCAAAAGACGTTTCAAGGTGGTTTGACGAAAACAACGTGCCTTTCAAACCCGTAACAACGCTCAACTGGGCGAAAGACTTTCCTTATAGACCGGAATTTACGTTCCGGCTTGCCCGTACCGAAGATGCCCTCTTGCTCAACTATCGTGTGAAGGAGAGCGCAGTGCGCGGAGTGGAGGCCGTGGACAACGGCTCGGTGTGGGAAGACGATTGTGTGGAATGTTTCATCAAAGCGCCGGAATCGGATGTTTATTACAACATTGAGTGTAACTG
This sequence comes from Pseudoprevotella muciniphila, assembly GCF_003265305.2. NCBI lineage: Bacteria > Pseudomonadati > Bacteroidota > Bacteroidia > Bacteroidales > Prevotellaceae > Pseudoprevotella > Pseudoprevotella muciniphila. The sequence continues at coordinate 2,613,572 of NZ_CP033459.1, forward strand.
TGTAGGCACACTCCTCATCGGCTGTGGAGAAGGCCGTGCCTACAGATTGCGCTATACACCAAGCATCCTGTCGCAAGTATCGAGAATAAGCACTCTCGGCAACGAACCCATTGGCACCCTCAACGAAGAAACAGAATGGGAACTCTCCCTCATAGTGCCTTTCTCCCTCCTTCCCGAACTCCACGACGATGGCAAACGCACCGACTACATCGGCAATATCTACAAATGTGGCGACAAACAACCAACCCCCCACTTCGTCACCCGCTTCCCCATCAACACCCCATCGCCCGACTACCACCGCCCAGAATTCTTCCAACCGCTGTGGGAGTAAGAGGGTATAAACTATAGAAGCATATTTTTAGAAAAATAAACTCAAAATAAAAATAGTAATTACATCTTTTTCGCGTTTTCAGCGGAAACTATTGATAACCAAAACAACAATTCAAAACTTATGAAGAAATTATTTTTATTGATGATGCTGTTAGGCATCATATTGTCCGCTACAGCGCAGGACTATAAGATTACAGGTGTGGCACCTCAAGGAGAGAAAATGGTGTATCTTCGCAACCTTTCAACGGAGACGGTGGATTCTGTGGCAGTTGATGCTAAGGGAAATTTCTCTTTCAGCGGTGATGCTGCAGGAGACCATTTCGCAGGTGTTATTCTTGGCAGTAAAGTGCAGCGCCAGCTTTTAGTTTTCCTTGAAGGCAATGTGCAAGTAGATTTGGTCAATATGACTGTAAAGGGCAATGCAGATAACGAAGGCCTTCACGCTTGGCAGAAGTTAGAACTCAATGCTGCAGAATCTTTACAAAAGACTGTTGAACGCATCAGGGAATACCAAGAGGCGGGCAAGGATGTGCCAGAAGATTTGGTGACAGAATATCGTCAGTCTTACCAAAAGTTAACCGAAGATTTGGGAGTAAAGGCAAAGGAAGTCTTGACGAACAATATAGACAAGCGTTATCCAGCATACACCCTCTTTAGCGTGTATTCGCTCTTGGATCAAGATTTTATCATAGACCTACAAGAGAAGAATCCTGCCTATATGAAAGAATCATTGGCTCAAAAAGTAGTCAAACAAATAGATGGCTGGAAGCGTCAGAAGGTGGGTACTCCTTTTACCGACCTTGAAATGGCAGATACAGCAGGTGTGATGCACAAACTGAGCGAGTATGTGGGCAAAGGCAACTATGTGCTTATTGATTTCTGGGCTTCATGGTGCGGGCCATGTATGAAGGAAGTGCCAAACGTGATTGCAGCATACGAAAAGTATCACCCCAAAGGTTTCGATATAGTAGGCCTTTCGTTTGATAATGCTGCAGATGCCTGGAAGGGTGCTATCGTACGTAAGAATCTGCCTTGGCACAACTTGAGCGACCTTAAGGGATGGAAGAGTGAAGCCGCTGCAGTTTATGGTGTTACTGCCATACCGCAAACACTCCTTATTGCTCCCGACGGCACTATAGCCGCCAATGGTCTGCATGGTGAAGGACTGCAGCAAAAACTGGCAGAAATTTATGGTGAATAATTCAACTTTTTGAAGTTATCGCTTCGCTCGAAGTTAACGAAGTCAGTGGCAATACTTTGGGATGATAAATAATAAAAGAAGAAAGAAAGATAAAAACATCAGCATTAGGTAACGTCGTTAACTTCGAGCGAAGCGATAACTTCAATAACTTCGTTAACTTCAAGCAATTGAAACTTGCAAAACATTAATATGTTTATAAAAAGCAATGAAAAGGTCGTATTTTATCTCTGTATTCATTCTTGCTCTGCTGTACTTGTCGGCTTGCAGGGCAGAACCTGTTAGGAAAACCGCGACTGATGTCGTTGCAACACCAACGGCTCAAAAGGATACAGTACCGACTGATACCGTAGGAGAACAGGAAACCATCGACTCTGCCGCGCAGAATTACACAGTGTCGAAGGAGGGATTTGTCTCACTCAAAGAGTTTGCGCCTGAAATAACGCAAGAAATCCGATACTATACCGACTACAACTTCGTAGGCAAACGCGTTGATGGCTATGAGGAGCCTTTGGCGCTTATGACTTTAGAGGCCGCAAAAGCACTTAAGGCAGCCAATGAAGAACTGATGAAGAAGGGGTATCGGATAAAAGTATATGATACTTACCGGCCACAGAAAGCCGTAAGCCATTTCGTGAGATGGGCAAAAGACCTGAAAGATACGAAAATGAAAAAGGATTTCTATCCGGAAAAAAACAAGTCTGTCCTCTTCAAGGAAGGGTATATCGCCTCGAAGTCGGGTCATAGCCGAGGAAGTACGGTGGATTTGACCATAGTACACCTTGATTCAGGCAAAGATGTTGATATGGGCGGTACGTTCGACTACTTCGGTGTTCGTTCCCACCCATCGTACACCAAAATAACAAAAGACCAATACCGCAACCGTATGCTCCTGAGGGACGTCATGCTTCGTCATGGCTTCAAACCGCTTAGCACGGAATGGTGGCACTTTACGCTGAAAAACGAACCATACCCTAACACATACTTTACGTTCCCTGTGAAATGGCCGCAGGAGTAACGAATTGCTTATCAATATATGAATTAACCGCCGTTGTTTATAGCAGCGGCGGTTTATGTATCTTATCTCAAACGGAACGTTCCGTCCTTGAATTCAATTTTTTCTTCAGAAATAAGCCATTCTATAGCCTTTTTTCTTGCTACATCCGAGAATCCGTCGTAATTAAAATCAGAAGGAAGATGTGGTTCTCCGTCTGAAAGAATTTTCAAAAATCGCTCTGCGAGTATGAGATAGTCCTTGCCTCGCTTGTCATCAATGCAGACGTCGCAGTTACCACAATCCCCTGCTTTTTCACCAAAGTAAGCCAATAGATATTTACTGCGGCAAGTGCCATTCCCCGATGCATATTCAAGTACGGATGTTATGCGTTTGGAGAACTGTTCGATGCGATCCTCATACACATTCTTCGGAATGTGGAGATGCCTGGTTTCTACGCGACGTTGCCGGAATGTGATATGGGGAATGTTCTTTTTCGGTATGTAGTTGAGAATGCGCTGATACGTTACGGCTTTCAGTGCCTCGTACACGTCGTTCACCGTGCAATCGCATGCCTGTGCTATGCGGTCCTCTTCTATGTAGGCGTAATCGCTGAATATGCCCGTATAGTTTCGCAGGACGTATTGGATGATGTCTTCCGTTAGGCGGGGCAGATGGTGAATGCGATAAAGTTCGTCGCGTGTCAGGATGAAAATGAGGCGCGAGCGGTTTTCTTCCTCTTCATGGTATGATATGTATCCTGCGTTGTCAAGAATTTTGAGCGCGCTTGTCATTGTGGTGGGGAAGAACTTGAAAATCCTGCAAAACTTCTGTGCATTGAATTCGTATGTTACGTCGAAACCATCGCCCACTGCAAGTTGATAGAACGAGCCCAGCGACTCATAGACGCGTGCAATATACTTTTTTTCAGGATAGGTCTCCGGTATGCGGTGGAGGAGTTTCCTTTGGTCGTTGTTGTTGAAGAGCAGTACGGCGTATGATGTCTTTCCGTCTCTTCCGGCCCGTCCTGCCTCTTGGAAATAGGCTTCCACGCTGTCCGGTACGTCGGCATGGATAACGAGGCGTACGTTAGGTTTGTCGATGCCCATGCCGAAGGCGTTGGTTGCCACCATCACCCGCACTTTTTCGTCCTGCCACATGTGCTGTCGTACATCTTTTTCCGTATTGCTCAGGCCTGCGTGGTAGAAGATGGCTTCCACTCCGCTATCCGTGAGATGTTGTGCTATTTCCCGGCTCCCGTCGCGACTGCGGGTATAGACGATTGAGGGACCATCCACACTCTTGAGAATATGAAGGAGCATGGCAAATTTGTCCTCGGCAGGGCGCACGATGTAGCGCAGGTTCTTGCGTTCAAACGACATTTTGAAGACATTGAAATCGTGCAGCCCGTCTTTGGCATCTAAAGTGAGTTTGCTACAAATGTCGTTCACTACTTCAGGTGTGGCAGTAGCCGTGAGTGCCAGAACAGGAGCATTTGGCAACAACCGACGGATTTCTGCAATACGGAGATATGATGGGCGGAAATCATAACCCCATTGTGAAATGCAGTGCGACTCGTCCACCGTGATGAAACTGATGTTCATACGCTTCAGTTTCGTAATGAAAATATCGCTTTCAAGCCGTTCGGGAGAAACATACAGAAATTTGTAGTCGCCCAGGATGCAGTTGTCCAAATTGCGGAGCATGTCTTGTCTCGACTGTCCTGCATGAACGGTGAGCGAAGGAATGCCTCGGCGCGACAGGTGGCTGACCTGGTCTTTCATCAGGGCAATCAGCGGGGTTATGACCAGGCATGTGCCAGGCATAGAAAGAGCCGGCACCTGGAACGTGATGCTCTTGCCTCCACCTGTTGGCATGAGCCCCAGCGTGTCGTGTCCGCTGCCTATGCTGCGGATGATGTCGAGTTGAATACCGCGAAAATCGGGGTAGCCCCAATTCTCGCGGAGTATTTGTCGGTATTTCTCGTCAGAAAATGTCATAATGAAGGACGTATGTCCTCTATTTGAAGTTGGATTTCGTTCTTTTTGTGGGTATTCTCTTCTATTGTATAGCAGATGTCAAAAGCATTCTTGGTCTTGATAAATCTTGCTTGCGAACTCTGACCAAATGCAATACCGTTGATTACTTTTCCTGATCTGTCGTCGATGAGTTCCAGTTTTATGTGTTCCTGCCCTCTACCAACTACTTTACTGGTGCCATAATCATACACTCGCTTTGTACAGAAAATGGGCTTCTCATTGCCGGGCCCGAATGGTGCAAAGCGTTTGAGTTGTTTGTAGAAATTGAAGTTGATGTCGCTGAACTCCAATATACCATTTATGTTCAGAATAGGCTGAGTTTGTACCTCTTCGATGTGACTGTCGATATATTCCAGAAAACGCGTGCAGAATTCGTTTACATGCTCCACTTTCATCGTCATGCCTGCCGCATAGGTGTGTCCGCCAAAGTTCTCAAGAAGGTCTGCGCATTGCTGCACTGCCTTGTAGATGTCGAAACCTCCTACAGAGCGGGCAGAGCCAGTGGCAAACCCCTCATTTTCGGTAAGTACGACGGCTGGCTTATGAAACTGCTCGGTGAGGCGGGATGCAACAATGCCTATAACACCTTTGTGCCAATCCTTACTGTAGATGGCTATGGCATGGTGCTCTTCGAAGCCTGTGAGTGATTTGGCGCGATTCATGGCTTCTTCTGTCATGGCCTTGTCGAGTTCTTTACGCTGCTCGTTGTATTGGTTGATGTTAGCGGCCTGTTCCAAGGCTGCATTGAAGTCTTTCTCTACAAGCAGTTTTACCGACTCTCCGCCATTCTGTACACGTCCCGATGCATTGATTCGAGGACCTATCTTGAAAATGATATCACTCATCGACAGTTCCTTGCCGTGCAGACCGCAAGACTGGATAATTGCTTGTAAACCTACGGATGGTGTAGAATTCAGGCAGTTTAAGCCGTGGTGAGCCAGAATGCGATTTTCGCCTGTTACGGGGACAATGTCGCTCGCAATACTTACTGCGCAGAGGTCCAGTAGTGATGTTACCTTGTTGAATTCTATGCCGTTGTTCTCGGCGAAAGCCTGCATGAATTTGAAACCTACACCGCAACCGCTCAGGTGCTCGTAAGGATAATGGTTGTCCGCACGTTTGGGATTGAGTATGGCAACGGCAGGCGGCAATTCTTCATCAGGAACGTGGTGGTCGCAGATAATGAAATCTACACCTCGCTCCTTTGCGTAGGAAATTTCCTCAACAGCCTTGATGCCACAATCGAGAACGATGATGAGTTTGACACCTGTTTCTGCGGCAAAGTCAACACCCTTCATCGAAATGCCATAGCCTTCTTCGTAACGGTCAGGGATGTAATAGTCTATGTTTGAGTAATACTGCTGCAGGAATTTATATACTAATGCAACAGCAGTCACACCATCCACGTCGTAGTCTCCATAAACGAGGATGCGTTCTTTCCGACCCATCGCCTTGTTCAGGCGGTCCACCGCTTTCTGCATGTCGTTCATGAGGAACGGATCGTGCAGGTAGGTGAGTTTGGGGCTGAAGAAGCGACGGACAGCATCCTCTTCGGTAATCCCGCGGTCTGCCAAAAGTTTGCCCAAGATAGGGTGGATGTTTAACTTTTTGGCAAGACGGGTCGCCGTGCCGACAGCGGATGCCTCGGGCGCCTCGTACTTCCAGTTGTAATTCATTATATGTCATTTTTATTATTATTCTTATTTGGATGAAACTTAGTGGGTCTGATTCGCTCTCTCATTGTCAACCTTTTATCGAAAATCTTCCCTCCTTCGCACAAAATCAGCAAGTTGGAGCGTTTTTTAATCTCGGTAAAGCCGTATTAACCCATTTAATCGGTAAAATTATAAATAAAAAATGAGATTTCGCATATTATTCTTTCAAAAAATGCACGATTTTCAGTTTTATAGTTTTCGTTGTTATTCCGCAAATTCTTAGTATTTTTGCAACAATGAACAATGAAACTTCAAAAATAACAGAGGAAAGAAAAGAGCGTTGTGTGCTCGTAGCACTGATTACCAAGCAACAAGACGAGCGCAAGACCGCTGAATATCTCGATGAGTTGGAATTTCTTGCAGAAACGGCTGGTGCTGCGACGGTAAGGCGTTTTACACAGCGTGCGGCAGGTCCGAGCAGTGTAACTTATCTTGGTAAAGGTAAACTGCAGGAAATAAGAGAGTTTATAGAAAGAGAAGAAGACGCTGGGCATGAAATCGACTTGGCGATTTTCGATGACGAACTCACTGCAAAACAGTTGCGTAACATTGAGAAGGAACTCCATGTGCGCATTCTCGACCGCACATCGCTAATCCTCGACATCTTTGCCATGCGTGCGCAGACGGCGAGTGCCAAAACACAGGTGGAACTGGCACAAAATCAATATATGCTGCCTCGCTTGCAGCGTATGTGGACGCACTTGGAACGACAAGGTGGCGGTTCGGGTTCCGGCGGCGGAAAGGGTAGTGTAGGTCTGCGCGGGCCTGGAGAAACGCAGTTGGAGATGGACAGGCGTATTATCCTTAACCGCATGGCACTACTGAAAAGACGTCTTGCTGAGATAGACAAGCAAAAGACCACCCAGCGCCAAAGCAGAGGACGACTTATACGTGTGGCACTCGTGGGATATACCAACGTGGGTAAGAGTACACTTATAAACCTGCTCTCGAAGAGCGATGTCTTTGCGGAAAATAAACTCTTTGCAACGCTCGACACTACTGTAAGAAAGGTGATAATCAATAATTTACCTTTTTTGCTTAGTGATACTGTGGGTTTTATCAGGAAACTTCCGACCGAACTTGTCAGTTCATTCAAATCCACGCTCGATGAAGTGCGTGAAGCAGACCTCCTACTTCATGTGGTTGATGTGAGCCATCCTGATTTTGAGGACCAAATCAGAGTGGTGGACCGCACGCTCGCAGACCTTGGGTGCGCAGAAAAGCCCATCGTGATTGTATTCAATAAAATGGATGCCTACAAATGGGTTGAGAAGGAAGCCGACGACCTTACGCCAGCAACGAAGGAGAATATATCGCTCGACGAACTGGAACGAACGTGGATGGCAAAACTCAATGGAGAGTGTATTTTCATTTCTGCACGAGAAAAGCAGAACATCGAAGCACTACGAAAGTTGATGTATATGAAAATCAGGGAACTCCATGTACAGAAATATCCCTATAACGATTTCCTATTCATCAACTATGATGAGCAGGGCAATCCGCTTTAATACAATAAATTCATACCTAAAAAAATATAACGATGAATATAAATAGAACGTTAGCATTATTCCTGTTTGGATGCATAACAATTACGTCTGTAAAGGCTCAGATTGGTATCAATGCCGACTATGCAGAGATAACAGACAATTATACCTACGATTTGAGCGGTTGGGAAAAAATCGAAGACGGGCTTCATGCCAGTTGGGCATCGAAAGATGTGCATTACAAGAAAAAAGAGGTGCCTGCAATTAAGTTGAAGACAGACACGGTAGTATATGGATGGCGCGGTGAAAGGGTGTTTGCAGAAGCTTTGATTTTTGGAAAAAATACCACTGATGCACTGAAACTCTCCTTGAGCGAGTGGAAGAAAGGAAATAAAATCATTCCCGCTTCACAAGGGCAGGCGCGATTTGTGAATTACGTGCTTTCAGATGATAAAAAAGGTTGCGGAACAAATCCAAAAACGTCCACAACATTGCATCGCCCTGATGTTATAGATATTGAGACTACGAAAGTGCTCTACGGACGTAGCACACGCCCTGTTTGGATAACACTTGAAATACCACGCGATGCGGAATCAGGCGAATATACTGCAACACTCGATATTTCAAGCAGCAAAACAGGTAAAATCCTGAAAACACTGACATTGCGCATAAATGTCGTTGACCAAACACTTCCTCTTCCGTCAGAACAAACATTCCATTTGGATTTCTGGCAGCAACCATACAGTGTGCCGCGCTATTATAAGGTGCAAAAGTGGAGTCAAGCGCATTTCGATGCTATGCGTCCTTATATGGAATTGCTCGCTCGTGCGGGACAACGCTGTGTAACGGCTATCCTGTTCTACGAGCCATGGGGAGTGCAAAGTAATGACAAGCACGATGAAATGGTAAAGACTACCAAAAACGCAGATGGTACCTGGAGTTACGACTATACCATTTTCGACAGATGGGTGGAGTTTATGGAATCTTGTGGTATCAATCAGCAAATCAACTGTTATTCGATGATACCATGGGACAAGACGTTCAAGTACTATGACGCAGCACAGGGTAAGGATGTTAACCTTAAGTGCGAAGTGTCGAGCACAGAATATTCCGACTTATGGATACCGTTCCTGAAAGCCTTTGCGGCACACCTCAAAGAGAAAGGGTGGTACGAAAAAACATGTATCGCAATGGACGAAAGAGAACTTTCCGATATGCTCAAGGCATACGAGATATTACAGACGGCTGTACCTGGAATGAAGATGTCGCTCGCAGGCAATCATCACAGCCAACTCGCAGACAAACTCTTCGACTACAGTGTGAATTCAGCCGCTCGTTTCACAGAATCGGAACTGAAAGTAAGACGCGAAAAAGGATACCACTCAACGGTTTACTATTGCTGCTCGGAATACGCACCAAACATTTTTACCAACAGCCCGCCTGCAGAAGGAGCCTATCTTCCATTCTTCAGCCTTGCCAACGATTTTGAAGGCTTGCTTCATTGGTCATATATGGACTGGGTGGACGATCCGCTTCGCGATTCTCGTTTCAAACTCTTCCCAGCAGGCGACACCTATTGCATCTATCCGGGAGGACGTTCAAGCATACGTTTCGAACGCCTTATAGAAGGCATACAAGGCACAGAAAAAGTGCGCATCCTCCGCAAGCAATATAAGACTGCCGGAGAAACAGAAAAACTGCAGAAACTTGAAGATGCTCTCCAACTCTTTGCTTCTGGAGCAGTGGATAGCAACTATCCCGCTTCCTATGCAGTGAATTATATTGAAAGCATATTGAACGGGGCACCGGAGCCTGTGCAGGAAATAACAGATTATTGCGATGTAAAAGTGGAGGAAATCAAAAATAGTTACACTAATCGTTATCTCACAAAAGTGAGTACATCCGATGCAACTATCAACCAAACATTCGCAGTAAACACGCCTCCGTCTAATGGAATTGCAGAAATGCCAGGAATAGTAAAAGTGAAGAAAGGCTCAACGTTCAAAGTTGAAACAACAGCCTTGCAGAATAGCGACGATTTGCGTTATTGCAGGGCTGCATTATATGCTGATTGGAACAACGACTCGGTGTTCAGTCTTGTGGACGATGAACTTATAGAGCGCGTAGGAAAAGCAAATACGGCTAACACAGAACTCCTCGACAAGTCTTTCTCTGTCACTGTCCCGGAAAATGCGGCAATCGGCAAGACAAAGATGCGATTGGTTTATGCAGATGCTTGGCGTCCGGAACCCACTCCTTGTGGAACACTCACGAAAGGCTATTGCTTCGATATGCCTCTCGATATCTACGAAGGAGACCTGACCTCCGTGGCGTCTCACGCTGTTGCACAGGACTATTCATGGTCTGGCGGTATTCTCACACTCGGACAACCGGCAACTCTGACTGTTTACAATGCCTCCGGAGCATACATCGACCGAAAAGACGCCGCAAAAACATACGACACATCAAACTTTATGCCAGGCAATTATATCATAGCCATACACGATGGCAAAGCCAAGCACCAAAGCATCAAATTCGTGAAATAATGTTTGAGAGCCACCGCAATGCTGATGGCTCTCTTATTTATTTGATAGCACTTACCACTACTTTTGCGAGTTCTCTTATAATCGCTGCCTCCACTTCGCTGATGGGGGCTGTAGGTTCAAAGCGCATGACGGGTTTACCTTTAGTGTTTACCAGAAATTTGGTAAAATTCCACTTGACGTCGCTTTTCCTATCATAGTTGGCATCTTGCTTACGAAGCATGTTGTCCATAAAGGCTCCAGTTTGGTTAGAAGTGTCGAAACCCTTGAATGGCAGTTTTTTCTTTAGGAAAGTGAATAGGGGAGTTTCTCCTTCTCCATTGACGAGAACCTTGCTGAATTGCGGGAATGTAACGTTGAAGTTGGCAGAGCAAAAATTTTGTATTTCCTTCATTGAGCCTGGTGCCTGATTGCCGAATTGGTTGCAAGGAAAGTCAAGGATGACGAGTCCACGGTCCTTATACTTTTCGTAAAAGGCTTGCAGTTCTGTGTATTGTGGTGTGAAACCGCATTTTGTAGCGGTGTTTACGATGAGAATTACTTTGCCTTTGTATGCCGACATGGAAACATCGCGTTCTTTAGCGTCAAGGGCATAGAAGCCATAAATGTTCTTTTGTGCGGATGCTGTCAGGCAGATAACTGCTACTATCAGTAAGAGAATTCTTTTCATAATGTACTTTATTGTTTAGTAATATTATCGAGTAAATAGTCCATTAGCCGTTCACAACTTGCCTCGAGCATGTCGAGTACGAGTTCAAATCCTTCAGGACCTTCGTAGTATGGGTCTGGCACTTCGTCATAGTTGTCGAAACCGACAAGAAAATCCGCCATGCGCAGTATTTTTCTTTCTTCTTCTCCTGTTCGCGCCATACGGCAGATGTTGCGGTAATTCGACTCGTCCATCGTAACTATAGCGTCAAAGCGTTTGAAGTCGTCAGAGTTAATCAGTCGGGCGCGATGCGTAAGGTCATAACCCCTGGCAGATGCATGTTGCCGCATGCGATAATCGGGGAGGTCGCCGGAATGTCCCCCGTAAGTGCCGGCAGAATCTACATAAAATGCATCGGCAAGCCCTTCCTTCTCAACAGTCGAAGCAAAAACCCCTTCTGCCGCCGGAGAACGACAAATGTTTCCAAGACAGACGAAGAGAACTCCTATTCTCTGATTATCATTCGGTTTTATACTCTTTTTTTCGGCCATTCTATTATTTTATCTGCCTTATGCCGTATGTGGCGTAATTACGGCATGAATGGTGTCAATGTGTTTTATTTGTTAGAACATCGTTTTATGGTTTTCTGATTATTCTCGCATTCTCTGTAAAGGCGCATATTTCTGCCGCTATTGTGTTGAGATTATGGAAGCGGCTGTAGTCTGAGTTTGCCGGCACGCCCTCCACCGGTCTCATCTCGTCGAGTCCCCACGGCGCCAGTATGAGCAGACTGCCATCGGCGCAGGCATCAAAACGTTTTCGCTCCGGTTTCCAAAAGGAGGTTATCGGTGTGTCCTGCAAGTGAATGAGCGGATAGCCCTTCTCCAGGCATTCGTTCTTCATGATCTGTTCGCCGCGCGAGATGCCCGGTGTTACGATGGCTGTACCGCCACCAACGATGGCACTGACCCATTCGCGGTGCTGCCTGGCGTAGTCGTCGGTCTGTTCGTAAGGCAGACCGCTGTCGGGATGCCTCCTGTGGCAATGCACCTGTATCTTGTTTGCCCACCTGAGCAGGAACAGATTGCCGAAAGCCCCGTATGAGCGCTCGCCTATCTGCACATGCAGGCTACGCTGCATCACGTCCGGCAACGCATGCCGCAGGATGGCTCGCCGCGGGTTGTCGTTGACGTAGGCTATCATGGCTTCACGGTGCCGCTCGTTGAGGCATACCGTGTCGTCGTAGTTCTCGTCGAACAGCGGGCAATGTTCCCGTCCCGGCATGGCATAGTATTCGCGACGCTCGCGCTTTGACATGGTGCGGATAAGTTCGCCCTCGCTGTCGCATTTCAGGGCTTTTTCGCGCAGCCATGCCGGAGCCTCGTCGCTGAAGCAATCGGCCGATATCGGACGATTGACGGACGGAGGAAGCCCCTGCAGCCGCTGCCAGAGACTGGTGCATACCGCCTTGAAGGTCTGCATAATATCGCCAAGGCTCCACGCCATGGGCTCAAGCACCTCAATCACACCATGGAAATGGTCGGGCATGCAGACGCACGCATGTACCGTCACACGGTTGCCATGCTCCGCCTGCTTTTCCGGCAACTGCTCCCACGCCTGCTGCACTGCCTCACCCAACGGCGACAACATCACTCTCGGAGCGGTAGGTTTACAGCCTAATTGTCCAAACAAAGCCTCCCTCCGGCTCACCACCAATGTGACGAGATAGACACCTACACCATAATAGTCGTGCCCGGGGTTGCGTGGACGATAGGTTTGGTTTGTCATGGCTTGAATTTCTACTTGAAGTCTTTCTGTGTAGCCATTTTTTTGCCAACAATTTTCTTGCCAAAGATGGCCATGGATTATCCGTAGACAAACTTCTCAAGTGCTACATCAAATTAGCATTATAGGCTTATTTTTGTGTAAAGTTACGTAAAAAACGCGTAATGACAAAAAAACGGGCGCGTTCCGGAATGAAACGCGCCCGTTGTCAGTATGATAACTGAAGTGCATCAGATGATTTCGCTCCAGTCTTCCTGTGTCTTGCGGATATAACTTTGATAGCGACGCTTTGCAGCTTTCTCGGTTTCCTGGAACAGTACGTCAGCCTCCTCGGGGAATGCCTTAGAGAGTGATGAGAAGCGTACTTCGTGCTGCAAGTAGTCCTGGAAGTCTTCCCACTTCGGTGCCTTGCTGTCGAGCGTGAATGGATTCTTGCCTTCGTTAGCATTTTCTGGGTTGTAGCGCCAGAGGTGCCAGTAACCGCATGCCACAGCACGTGCTTCTTCTTCTTGAGAACGTCCCATGCCGCCCTTGATCTTCAGACCATGATTGATACATGGTGCGTAAGCGATGACGAGTGAAGGTCCTGGATAGGCTTCTGCTTCGCGGATAGCCTTGAGGCACTGTGCGTTGTCTGCACCCATAGCCACTTGTGCAACGTAAACGTAACCGTATGTGGCTTGCATGAGACCAAGATCTTTCTTCGTTACGCGCTTACCTGAAGCAGCAAATTGTGCAATGGCACCGATAGGAGTAGCCTTTGATGCCTGACCACCAGTGTTGGAATATACTTCGGTGTCGAGCACGAGGATGTTAATGTCCTCTCCGCTGGCGAGTACGTGGTCGAGACCACCATAACCGATATCATAACTTGCACCGTCGCCACCGATAATCCACTGGCTGCGTTTGGTCAGGAAGTGGGTAAGTTCGGCGAGTTGCTTGCATGTAGCGCAACCTTTCTCTGCGGCAGCCTTAATCATAGGCTCAAGTTTCTTGCCTGCCTCGCGGCTCAGTTTGCTGTCGTCCTTGCCTGCAATCCATTCTTCGGCTGCTGCCTTGAATTCTGCAGGAGTTTCGTCTTCTGCAATGGCACCTTCAAGGAGTTTCTGAATGCGTTGGCGCATCTTCTTACCCGCCAATTCCATACCGAGACCGAATTCGCAGAAGTCCTCGAAGAGAGAGTTTGCCCAAGCGGGACCCTGACCTTCTTCATTCGTGGTGTAAGGTGTGGAAGGAATAGAACCGGAGTAGATAGAAGAGCAACCTGTGGCATTTGCTACCATCTGACGGTCGCCGAAGAGTTGTGAAACGAGTTTTACGTATGGTGTTTCACCGCAACCTGCACACGCACCGCTGAACTCGAAGAGTGGGGTAGCGAATTGTGAGTTTTTGGGGTTCAATGCGATGTCAACGAGCGTCTGTTTCGACTTCACATTCTTCACCATATATGTCCAGTTGGCATCTTCTTCGAGTTGTGTGTCGAGTGCCACCATGGCAAGAGCCTTGTTGCCACGCATACCAGGACATACGTCAACACAGTTGCCGCAACCTGTACAGTCCATAACACTGGTTTGAATGCGGAACTTCATGCCCTTGAGCGCTGCAGGAGCCTTCATTTCAAGCATAGGCACGTCGATGCCTGCAGCCTCTTTCTCGTCGAGTACGAACGGGCGGATACAAGCGTGAGGACAAACGTATGAACATTTGTTACATTGGATACAGTTTTCGCTATTCCATACTGGCACGAATGGTGCCACACCACGTTTCTCGTAGGCTGCAGTTCCTTGGGGCCATGTACCATCAATACTATCTGCGTATGCACTTACAGGGAGCAAATCGCCGTTCTGCGCATTGATAGGACGCATGACGTTAGTGATGAATTCGGGCTCGTCGCGTACAATGGCTTCGTCTTCAGGAAGGTTAGCCCATGCGGGATCAACAGCGAGTTGCTTGTATTCGCCACCACGATCTACGGCAGCATAGTTCTTGTCAACGATGTCCTGACCTTTACGACCGTATGATTTTACGATGAATTTCTTCATCTGCTCAATGGCAAGGTCAATAGGAATTACCTCCGTAATGCGGAAGAATGCTGACTGAAGAATGGTGTTTGTGCGGTTGCCAAGACCAATTTCTTGAGCAATCTTGGTAGCATTGATGTAGTAAACTGTGATGTTGTGCTCTGCAAAGTAGCGCTTCACATTGTTTGGCAGATTCTTTGCGAGTTCTTCGCCTTCCCAAATGGTGTTGAGAAGGAATGTACCATTGTCGCGCAAACCGCGTAGCACATCGTACATGTGTAGATATGCTTGAACATGACATGCTACGAAATTAGGCGTCTTAATCTGATAAGTGGAACGAATAGGTGTGTCGCCGAAACGAAGGTGAGAACAAGTGAAACCGCCAGACTTCTTGGAGTCGTATGAGAAGTATGCCTGGCAATATTTGTCTGTGTTATCACCGATTATCTTTACAGAGTTCTTGTTAGCACCTACTGTACCATCTGCACCGAGACCATAGAATTTGGCTTCGAAAATGCCTTCGCCACCGAGTGCCATCTCTTTTTCAAGAGGCAGACTCGTGAATGTAACGTCATCAACTATGCCGAGAGTGAAGTGGTCTTTCGGTTCAGCGAGTTTAAGGTTGTCGAATACAGAAATAATCATCGTTGGTGTGGTGTCGCATGAACCAAGACCATAACGACCACCAATGATGAGAGGACGATTCTCAACATCGTAGAATGCACTCTTTACGTCAAGATAGAGAGGCTCGCCTTCTGCACCTGGTTCCTTAGTGCGGTCGAGAACGGCAATGCGCTTCACTGTCTTAGGCACTGCATCGAGGAAGTGCTTTACAGAGAAAGGACGATAGAGGTGTACGCTGACCATACCCACTTTTTCGCCTTTGGCTATCATGTGGTCAATAGCTTCGCGAGCAGCCTCTGTTACAGAACCCATAGCGATGATGATGCTTTCTGCATCTTCTGCGCCGTAGTAGCTAAACAACTTGTATTCGCGACCAGTAATCTTGCTCACTGCTGCCATGTATTTTTCAACAATTTCAGGCACAGCGTTGTAGTAACTATTGCAACTTTCTCTATGAGCAAAGAATGTTTCTGGATTCTCTGCCATACCGCGTGCTACGGGCTGTTCGGGATTGAGTGCACGGGCACGGAATTCTGCAAGTGCTTCCTGATTGATCAGCGGACGGAGTTCCTCTTGGTCAATTTCCTCAATCTTCTGGTATTCATGCGATGTGCGGAAACCATCGAAGAAATTGATGAAAGGCACACGGCTCTCAATAGTAGCAAGGTGAGCCACTGCAGAGAGGTCCATTACTTCCTGTACACTGCCTTCGCAAAGCATAGCAAAACCTGTCTGGCGGCAAGCCATGACGTCACTGTGGTCGCCGAAAATACAGAGAGAGTGGGTGGCGATGGTACGGGCTGATACGTGGAATACACTCGGAATGAGTTCGCCTGCTATCTTGTACATGTTTGGAATCATCAGGAGCAAACCCTGAGACGCCGTAAATGTACTGGTAAGCGCACCTGCTTGAAGCGAGCCATGGACGGCACCGGCAGCACCGCCCTCCGATTGCATTTCCTGAACGTGCACTGTGTCGCCAAAGAGGTTCTTGCGGCCCTGTGCTGCCCATTCATCAACGTGTTCAGCCATAGGCGATGACGGTGTGATGGGATAGATGGCTGCAACCTCAGAAAACATGTAGGCTACATGAGCGGCGGCCTGATTGCCGTCACAAGTAATCATTTTCTTTTCTTTTGCCATTTTGATAAAATGTGAAAAGGCCTTGCAACTTGACACTCCAACGAGGAGAGCCAAAATTGAAGGCTGTTATTAAACGGTTATGTTATTGTAATATATAAGTTGTCATTGATATATGCGCGAGCCGGATGAGGGGCATGTCGCTTGCTGTGTTAATGTGCAAATCCGAAAAGCCAGATGGGGATGTCTTTGCCGAGACCCGACTCAAGGTTGTAACGGGCAAAAACCGTGTCGCCCGGAGTCTTGATGCGTTTCAGTTTGTCGCAAACACAAATGTCGTATTCATCGTTTATCAGGAAGAAACCGGGACGTCTGCCTTTGTTAACCTTGTGGTGACGCCACAGACAATTCACTAAGTAAGTTTCATAGATGTTTTGCTCGTCCATGTTGGGCACATTGAGTGCATACATCAGGTTGGTATTGTGCAACTTGACTGCTGCGGGTTTCTTCGGGAATACGTCGCCGGGGCGATAGATCAGGTTAATGAAACGTCCTTCTTCAAGGTATCTAAGGTAGTTCATCACGGTAGCCCTCGATGTGCCGATTTCTTCTGCAAGTTTGCTTACATTCGGCGCACTCTCTTCAGAGATGGCAAGCAAGTAGAGCAACTTCTTGATGCGCGACAGATATTTCAGTTCTATTTGCTTGGAGAGCAAAATGTCCGTTTCTATCATGCTATTCATCGACTTGAGCAAACTCTCCGTGAAATTGCGGTTCTCGATGTAGAATGGATAGTGACCATGACGGAGGTATTTCTCGAAATGATCCCAAGGTTCAACCTCATGGAGAATGGAACGAACGATTTGTTCGTGGTCGTTTACTATCTCCTCAAGGCTGTAGGAAGGAAAATTGTTGTCGGTCTGCTGATTGATGTATTCGCGGAACGAGAAGCCGTGGAGGTGGTAGAAACGGCATACCTGGCTTAGTTCACTGTCTTCTTCTTCACTGTCGGTCAGGGAAGTGGTTGTAAATACAATGCGGAGACGCGGGTACTTGTTGTAGCACGCTATAAGTTGCTCTTTCCAACCGCGAAGTTTGAACATCTGGTCTATGAGAAGCACCTGTCCGCCATTGCGAACAAATTCGCCTGCAAAGTCCACTATGCCGCAACCCTGAAAATAGAAGTTGTTCATGCTGATGAACAGGCATTGATGCATGTATGGCGCAAAATTATCCTTCGCAAATTGAAGGAGGAAAGAAGTACGGCCAACACCGCGAGGTCCTCGGATGCCTATGAGGCGATAACTCCAGTCAATATTGTCCATTAATGAACGGCGGACTGAAAACTTGGCATGCTCCATCCAGAAATCGTGCGTCTGGTAGAATTTGCTCATTGAGTCTATTACCATAGTGCGTCTTATTTGATTTTAAGGAAAGGTTCTGGTTTTTAATTATTATATATCTGCCGCAAAATGCTGCAAAGCATCGCTGACGGCCTTGTGTTCACTGCAATAGTGCAATGGCAAGCCGATATTACGACTTCAAACGCAAAAGTAATAAAATTTTGTGAAAAATATATAAACAATATTAAAAAATGTTGCTAAATAATTTTCTATATATTTTTCCGCCTGATAAGCAGATAAAGCACCACGGGAACTCCAAGCAGAGATGTCAGTGAGTTGACGGGGAGTGCGATATTGGAACCCGGGAGATGTGATACGACATTGCAGAGCAGGGCTGTGTTGCAGCCAAGTAGCAATGTGGCAGGGATAAGAGTGCGATGGTTGGACGTAGAAAATAAGAAACGTGCAGCATGCGGCACAGCCAGTCCGATGAATGAAATCGGCCCGCAAAAGGCTGTTACAATGGCTGAGAGCCATCCTACACTCAAAAGCAGTGTCGTGCGTGCGCTTCTCAAGCGAATACCTAAACTTTTGGCATAGTCTTCGCCTAAAAGCAACGCATTGAGAGGCTTGACGAGAAGAATGATGCTGCAGACACCTGCAAGGATGGAGATGGAGTAGGGAATAAGGCGGTCGCTTGTTACGGCACTGAAATCGCCAAGACCCCAAAATACATACGACTGAACGCCATAATCAGTGGAATAGAAACTGAGCAATGATACAACAGAGGACGTAAGATAACTGATCATCACACCTGCGATGAGAAGCATCAGGTTGTTGTGTAGGAATGTGGAACAAACAACGAGCAGAACTATGACAATCACAGCACCCGCAAGAGCAAACAATGCCGTAAGCATGAAGCCCGACAATAACATTTCGCCTGCCATGAAACTGCCGCCGAGGAGTAGTATGGCGATAGCCGCGCCAAGACTTGCACCTGAATTAACGCCAAGTATGGAAGGGTCGGCGAGCGGATTGGAGAATATGGTCTGCATCACGAGACCGCTCAAGCCCAGAGCAGTGCCACCCAACGCCGCTGTAACGAGTTGTGGTATTCGAGACTCAATAATGATGAAGTGGCTCGTGTCGCTACACTCTCCACCTGTCAATGCACCAACGATTTCGGAAAATGGTATGTTTGTGCTCCCAAAGGCTATAGTGCAAAACGCAAGCACAGCGAAAAGGCACATTTGCAGAGACAAATGGAATGTGGTGCGCGATGACGATGACTTCGTATGTGAGGTAGTGCTGGCCATGGGATGCTTATTCTTTTAGTGCTTTGAAATACCTGTATTTGTCAAAACCTAACTCCGGGTGAGCAATCGCAACCACTTCTTTCAGTACCCGCTCAGGATGGAACGGCGTTTCTTCAAAAAATGCAACGTTTAGCGTGTTGCAGCCATATATGTGCCTCGTCTTGAAGGCCTTGAACTCTGCATAGCGCTTGTCGTCAGTCAAGAGTGAGCGGTAAGTCAGGTCTTTCGGGGACCCATATTTCATCAGCCATAAATCTGCATCAGAGGCTTTAGAAAAGACCGTCTCGAAGTTGAGGCTCACAGACCCGCTCTCCCTTAAATCGGCAAAGACGTACCGGCATCCGGCATCTTCATAGAGACGGCCCATCGTACTCCTGCCGCCTGGCATGTACCAGACCGGGCCTGTCTTTTTATCAACAATCAAAGTCGGGCGAGAAGTAGTTCGGGCTGCTTTTTCTTTCCATGAGTTGTATGACGTCTCTATCTCTTTGAACATGCTGTCTGCCAACGCTTCACAATCGTAAAGCATTCCAAAGAGAATCACCCACTCAGCGCGGCCCAAAGGACTGGTTTCCATATAATCAGCACACTCTATGATAGGAATGTTCAACTTTTCAATCGGGCCGTAGGTGTTATTCTCAAAAGGTGATACCAACAGTGCATCGGCATTCGATGCTATGATGCGTTCAATGTTGGGCTGCAGCGACTGACCCATATCAGTCATCTTACCGCTGCTTATTAAATTCTTAAGCGTATCAGAAAGAATGTAGTTGCAATCGCAGATGCCGCACACGCTACCTGTTTTACCGAGTTCATGAAGCAGGCTGGCATGAACACTTGAAAACGTGATGCTGCGTTTGAGAGGTGTTCGTACTACAGTGCCTGTAGGCATGTCTTTGGGAATACTGTCTGTGTATGCTATGAGATTGTAACGATGCAGAACCTTATCTTTATGCCACGCATCTTTCACAATGACTTCTGTGTAGCCCTCATGCCTGACGATTTGCAATAATTCGGAATGTCGCAAACGTAAAGTGTCGCCTTTGTTGTCTTGGGCTGTATTTGAAACGTCTTTACAACTGTTTGTCAGCGTAACAAGAGCAAGCGAAAGGAATATGAGAATGGATGCAATCCGTTTGTTTATCATGATAATAAAGACAGATGCTTGTGGTTGTCATTTCGCAACTGCTACAAACATCTGTCGTATGGGGATTGTTTTTGTTATGACATTGTTGCTGCTTTCTCTTTCGCCTCTTTTTCGCGCTTGTGCTTGTTGCCGAAGTGTGTTACGATACAATGGAAAAGCACCCAAACCGCAATATCGATGACTACAATGATATTGATGTTGATGTTTTTCGTCATCAAAGTGTTGATAATGATGAAGAAACCGCTGAAAAGCAAAATAGTTATCATCACCCAGCGTGCACGCATGCCCGTACGGAGCAATTTGTGGTGAAAATGATTCTTGTCAGGAAGGAATGGATTCTTCTTGTTGATCACGCGGCGGAAAACTACGCGTACAACATCAAATACTGGTACAATGAGTGTGCTGAAAACGATAATCATTGTGTGATTTACGTCATTAGGGCGCCCTGTCATGTTCTGACTCATGTTAATCGCCAAAAAACCGAGGACTAAGCCTAAGGTCAGACTGCCTGTGTCGCCCATGAAAATCTTGTGACCATGTTTGGCATTACCGAAAACGTTGTAAACCCAAAAAGGTACTATCACGCCAAATGTGCTCGCCCCTAAGAGAGCAAAATAGTATTGTTGGTGATAAACATTGATGATGGTTAAAATTCCTAAGGCTATGCAGCAAAGACCACTCGCCAATCCGTCAATACCATCAATCAAGTTAATCGCATTTGTGATATATATCACAAGGAAAATGGTAATGGGCATGCCCACGTAAGCAGGAATGTCGTAGATACCAAACAAACCGTTTAGTGTGTTTAGCCATGTTCCGCTCGCGGCAAGAAATGATGCTGCAATCAGTTGTGCTAAAAACTTGGGCTTATAACTCAATCCAACGAGGTCGTCGCAAATGCCTATCAAATAAAGAATGGTCATGCCTACAATGAGCATAAGGTACTTGCACATTGTAGCCTCTTGTGGACCTGCAGAGTCGATGGAGAGGCCTAAAAGGAAACGTAGGCCTACAATGAAACCGCAAGTAATAATGATTTCAGGAAAAAACGACAGGCCGCCGAGACGAGGAATGGGCGTGTCGTGGACCTTACGGCTATTTGGTAGGTCGAAGAGTTTCTTCTTTTGGGAAATAAACAAAATCTTCGGCATAATCATGGCGCCCAGTCCTGCTGCCAGGCAGAAAGCGAAGATAATGTACAAACTGTTGTTTAGCATATTTAAAAAGTCTTATCATGCAAAATTACATCAAATTTTGAAATAAATGCTTGCATGTTGAGTTTTTTTGAAGGAATGTGAGGCAAACCAAGATACATGAGGTGTATTCTGTTAATTATGTTGAGACGTTTTATAGATGCGGAAACAAAATATAAAACGACCAACATGGAACATATCTGAAGGTTATACGCAATTATCAGAATTGATAGGACATACCATAAACTATTTGCACTTTGCTTTCTCTGCTTGCAAAACACCATCACTGTCGTTGTAGATAAAAGCAACAACGTAAAGTTGTGATGTATCCCACATGTCGTTGAGTTGATATTCGTAACAGACTGTTTGTCTTGAGCCTGCAGTCATGGAAATGTCATCGCCGTAAGGTGCATTCACACTTGCGCGGAAAACGTGGCGGTGCAAATAGAAACCATCAATTTCTCCGTCGGGCATAATCTGTGGGCAGCAGACGCTGTCTTCTGTAAGCCATATCTGCAGTTTGCCGATAAAGTCTTGTTCTGCTTCAGTCGTTACGTCAATTTTCAATCTGTTGTTTTCTGTATCAAGTATGTTGGCAATGGAAATTGTTGCTTGAGGGGACTCTTGTAAACGTTGAGTAACCATTCCGCTCCAGGATGTGTGTTCGAGAATGCCTTTACGGTCCACCATGCCACAAGGCCAATGATTGACGCCCCAATATCTCTGATAAGCAGTGCCTTGGGGTGTGGCTAAACCGAGAGGATTTGTGGTCTCGTCGATTGACAGGTCGCCACCATGGATGGCCACTGCTATGATATGGTCTTCTCCATAAAGACGTTGGATGTCGCGGATAGTCTCTGCAGCGTATGGGCAATTATGACACAGTTGACCGGTAAAGTCCTCTATCAATACTTTCTTGCTCGTTTCTATAGGTAGAGGAATTACAGAAAAACGGTTTTCTTCTGAAATATCGTCGCAAGAATAGATAAATAATATAAGGAGTAAAGTGAGTAATAACGTAGCCTTGAATTTCATAACTATAATAAGGATTAGAAAGTGAAAGTATAAGAGAGTTGTAATCCTTTCTGCGCAGGTTGCCAGCGACAAACACCTCCCGTACAGTTGTAACCATCCGCAGTGCGCCCATATCCCACTATGAGCGAGTGGGATGCGTGTGTATAGGCTATCGAAGCCATGTAGTAGTGGACGGCGTGTGTTAAATCAGGATTTTTTGCCTCACTAACCCTCTTGCACCACTCGTCGCTCAGAGTAAACATGAAATGGGGTGGGAGACTTAATTCAATGAGACCATATAACCTGTCTCCTTCGTCTTGCTTGGTTCGTAAATATTGTGTCTCACATCTTAGTTTTACCTTTCGGCTGATGCTGAAATTGCCTTCAAGAACAAAGATGTTCGCATGAACGGTTTCGCCTTCTCCCTCAATGACAGAAGTGTTATACAACTGATTCATAAACATACCGTTCAATTTAAAATTCTTGGATATCTTTTTTTCAAATTGAATGTTGATGTCGTGATAGTAGGAATGTGTGCCCCATTTCCAGAAAGAGGTGTTATACCCCTTCGTGCCTTTAAGGTCGGTTATTGGCTCACCGTTCATGTCGCAGAGTGGATTTGTCTTGATGCCGCAAGTATGGGAGGCATTAATTCTTATAAGTGTGCCATATTTGCCGCCAAGTAAGGTGTGACGAATGAAATTATAACTCAAAGAGCCTTGAAATGCCCATTCTCCAGGAACGTTTTGTGTGGCATAAGGATATGAAGATGCAAGGAAGTAAGTGTGTTCCATCGTGAATGCGGGCAGGTTGTTGATGAAGGATGAATTACCGGTTTGAGAACGTCTGCTCCGAAAATTCATGTCCTCGCTACGCTTTGCCTGTAGCAAAGCACTTAAGCCTTTGCGCGAATATGATGCCGACAAGAGTAGTGTCTTTCCGTGTCGGTAAGTGTAGCCGTTGTCGAATGAGGGGTCATGGCTCTTTTGGGCATATTCTGCCAGAAAATGCCAACGTGATGTTTGTAAGTCAGCACGAATATCAAAACCACCAGTGTTCTTAGGTAAATGGAGTTTGTATGCACCGATAATATCGGCATCATAGGCATCCTTTTCGCCCGTAGGCCGTATAGATAGGATGTCTTCATCGCTCTCGTGCTTGCTTACACCCGAAAGGCCTATGGTCAAAATCGTGTTCCTGTTGCGCAGTGGTTTAATCCAATGCGATAGTTCCATTTCAATGTCCCCTCCATAAACAAAGGATTTGTTGTGGTGCCAGTAACGACGCTGTTTACCGCCAATGAGTTTCACTTGTAATCCCTCAATAGGGCGGAGAATGAGCCGCCCGCCACGCAGGGCATTATCCACACCAAGTTCACGTTCTTCATAACAACGGAGAATGAGACCCGATCCGAATTGTTCATAAAAGTCGCACAAAGTCAGTTCTGCCCGTTTAAGGTGTCCTTTAACGTAGAAATAAGGCACGCCCCAACCCTTGAACTCTTTTTCGTATCCCGGCAGAGGATGTTCCGTAAATTGAAAACGACCGCCAATTTCTATGTGCCTGTTTGCTAGGCGAAGGTCTGCGTATGTGTTGGAGAGTGCCCAGTTGCTATGTTCCCCAGTCCTGATTTTTCGGTCCTTTTCCGGAATCAAGACATCGCTCTGTATGCTACCGGAAAATTTCAGACCACTCAACAAACTCTCATCCTTCTTTCCGTTTATGATACTGTCGGTTTGAGCATTAACAGGCAGTGATACAAAAACAATCAGTAATATTTGTAGTAAGCGCTTGAACATAAGAGTTTATTATTGCTTTTTCTTAGAAACGTATTTTTCAGAAGCAGGGTATGCATTTTCAAGAACTTTGTCGTATAGAATTTCTTCGCAGCCCTCACTGTATCCGTTTCGACTATAGATAATCCTGCCTTTCCCGTCAATAACGAAAACATGAGGGATGGTGTGAACGTTCATCGCACGGCAAAATTCACTGTTAGGGTCAAGAAGCACATCGAAAGTCCAACTATAGCCATCTGCAAGAGGTCTTACTTTCTGAGTATTCTGAGCATCGTCTATAGATACTGCGATGACGCGCACACCGCTTTCTTTGTGCCAGTCGGCATAATTCTCGCTGATCGCATTGAGTTCCCGTATGCATGGCTTACACCAAGTTGCAAAGAAACTGATGATAATAGGCTTTCCATTATTCGATATGGTATCAGTAAAAACGATGTTGCCGTAAATGTCTCTGAGCGATACGCGTGGTAATTGTCCGTATGCGGAAACACAAAACATCAGTAAGGAAACAAAGGAGAAGTATTTCTTCATGACGCTTCATATATTATATGGTGCAAAGGTACACAAACAAAAACATAAAACAACCAACATGAAACATATATGAAGGATGTAAACAATAATCAGAATAAACAAAACATACCAAATAAAACTGCATATATAAGCATGGCAAAACGAGTGAATAATTTCTGAAAGTGCAATCTGGAGTTGACAAACAAAATAATATGGGAAATTTTTAATGCTTGATAATCAGGTGATTGAAGAAATAATCAAAATAAAAATAAAAAAAATATCAAAATTTCTTTGTTGGTAAAAATACTCGCCGTA
Organism: Pseudoprevotella muciniphila; assembly: GCF_003265305.2. Taxonomy (NCBI): domain Bacteria; kingdom Pseudomonadati; phylum Bacteroidota; class Bacteroidia; order Bacteroidales; family Prevotellaceae; genus Pseudoprevotella; species Pseudoprevotella muciniphila. The sequence goes on from NZ_CP033459.1 coordinate 2,638,668, forward strand.
TCTTTGCAGTCGCCGCTTTTGAAAAATGGGCGGTTTTAAGATATCGTTCTTTGAAATTTTTCCATTACTGAAAAGAGAAGTACAAGAGAGATTCTTGCTTATTGTTCATATTATTTTGTACATGAGCGAGAAAGGGTAAAAAAGTTTTTTTACATCTCCGTCAATTGAAGTATTCGATACTCCATTTGATCCAAGACTTTATAATTAGTCACCGAGCCAAGGAAACAATTTATTATATTTTTTTACAATGAAGAGTTTGATCCTGGCTCAGGATGAACGCTAGCTACAGGCTTAACACATGCAAGTCGAGGGGCAGCATGCAGGAAGCTTGCTTTCTGTGATGGCGACCGGCGCACGGGTGCGTAACGCGTATCCAATCTACCCTGCACACGGGAATAGCCCTGCGAAAGTAGGATTAATGCCCGATGTTCTTTTTTTGTTGCATGACAGAGAAAGCAAAGATTTATCGGTACAGGATGAGGATGCGTCCCATTAGGCAGTAGGCGGGGTAACGGCCCACCTAACCTACGATGGGTAGGGGTTCTGAGAGGAAGGTCCCCCACATTGGAACTGAGACACGGTCCAAACTCCTACGGGAGGCAGCAGTGAGGAATATTGGTCAATGGTCGCAAGACTGAACCAGCCAAGTAGCGTGCAGGATGACGGCCTTACAGGTTGTAAACTGCTTTTATGCGAGGGTAAAGTGTGCCACGTGTGGCATATTGCAAGTATCGCATGAATAAGGACCGGCTAATTCCGTGCCAGCAGCCGCGGTAATACGGAAGGTCCGGGCGTTATCCGGATTTATTGGGTTTAAAGGGAGCGTAGGCGGGTATCTAAGTCAGCTGTGAAATTGCGTCGCTCAACGTCGCACCTGCAGTTGAAACTGGATATCTTGAGTGCGCACAGCGGCGCTGGAATTCGTGGTGTAGCGGTGAAATGCTTAGATATCACGAAGAACTCCGATCGCGAAGGCAGGTGCCGGGGGCGCAACTGACGCTGAGGCTCGAAAGTGTGGGTATCAAACAGGATTAGATACCCTGGTAGTCCACACAGTAAACGATGGATACTCGCGGTATGCGATATACTGTATGCCGCTGAGCGAAAGTATTAAGTATCCCACCTGGGGAGTACGCCGGCAACGGTGAAACTCAAAGGAATTGACGGGGGCCCGCACAAGCGGAGGAACATGTGGTTTAATTCGATGATACGCGAGGAACCTTACCCGGGCTTGAACTGTGGTGGCCGTTGGGCAGAGACGCCTGATTTCCTTCGGGACCGCCATAGAGGTGCTGCATGGTTGTCGTCAGCTCGTGCCGTGAGGTGTCGGCTTAAGTGCCATAACGAGCGCAACCCTTTTCTGCGTTTGCCATCAGGTTATGCTGGGCACTCCGCAGATACTGCCATCGCAAGATGTGAGGAAGGTGGGGATGACGTCAAATCAGCACGGCCCTTACGTCCGGGGCTACACACGTGTTACAATGGAGGTTACAGAGGGCTGCTACCTGGTGACAGGACGCTAATCCGTTAAAATCCTCCTCAGTTCGGACTGGAGTCTGCAACCCGACTCCACGAAGCTGGATTCGCTAGTAATCGCGCATCAGCCATGGCGCGGTGAATACGTTCCCGGGCCTTGTACACACCGCCCGTCAAGCCATGAAAGCTGGGGGTGCCTGAAAGCTGTGACCGCAAGGATCGGCCTAGGGTAAAACTGGTGATTGGGGCTAAGTCGTAACAAGGTAGCCGTACCGGAAGGTGCGGCTGGAACACCTCCTTTCTGGAGGCTTTGGTGATATAGTTGATATAGTTATTTTTTCAGGAGATGTTTTTTCCCATCTTTCCTGTGCTGTCTCTTTCGGTAATTGGATTTATTGGATATAACGGCGGGATGGAGCCATGTTTTCGTATGAAGATGCAGATTCGCATGAAGATACTGAAATGCAGATTGGTCATCCCTTTAAGCCCGCCGCCCCGTTGCGGCCCGGGCGTTGCCAGTCCTATAGCTCAGTTGGTTAGAGCGCCACACTGATAATGTGGAGGTCGGCAGTTCAAGTCTGCCTGGGACTACGAATGCTAATATCGATTAGCACCGCCGAAGGGGGATTAGCTCAGCTGGCTAGAGCACCTGCTTTGCAAGCAGGGGGTCATCGGTTCGAATCCGATATTCTCCACACCCGGACTTAAATCCACTTTATTGATAGTGGTAGTCCGAAGCGATCCATGACATGTTGTACAAACCGTAAACAATCGTAAGAAAACAATTTCATTAAGGTGATCTGAAAAGAAGTACAGCTTTTAGTATATGCGTCTTGCGTTTTACGGAATGTTTTTTTTCATTTCCGTATGATGTGATATAGACAAGTAAGTACGAAAGGGCGTACGGTGGATGCCTAGGCTCTTACAGGCGATGAAGGACGTGACAAGCTGCGATAAGCCGCGGTTAGGCGCAAATAGCCTTTGACCCGCGGATTTCCGAATGGGACAACCCGGCAGTATGAAGTACTGTCATCCCTTTTTTGGGAGGCGAACCCGGCGAACTGAAACATCTTAGTAGCCGGAGGAAGAGAAAACAAAAGTGATTCCCCAAGTAGTGGCGAGCGAACGGGGATTAGCCCAAACCACGGGGGTTCCGGCCCTTGTGGGGTTGTAGGACAGCGTTATTGTACATCAGATGGCGAGCGGAACGTATTGGAAAGTGCGTCCGTAGAGGGTGACAGGCCCGTACGCGAAGTTATCTGTGACATAGCTGTATCCTGAGTAGCGCGGGACACGAGAAATCCTGTGTGAATCCGGCGGGCCCATCCGCCAAGGCTAAATACTCGTAAGAGACCGATAGTGTACCAGTACCGTGAGGGAAAGGTGAAAAGCACCCCGTGCAGGGGAGTGAAATAGTTCCTGAAACCGTACGCCTACAAGCGGTCGGAGCCATATTTTTTATGGTGACGGCGTGCCTTTTGCATAATGAACCTACGAGTTGTCGTACGCGGCGAGGTTAAGCGCAATGATGCGCGCAGCCGAAGCGAAAGCGAGTCTTAAAAGGGCGGCTAGTCACGTGCGGCAGACGCGAAACCAAGTGATCTACCCTTGTCCAGGGTGAAGTCCCGGTAACACGGGATGGAGGCCCGCACCAATAAGCGTTGAAAAGCTTCTGGATGAGGTGAGGGTAGGAGTGAAAGGCCAATCAAACTTGGAGATAGCTCGTACTCCCCGAAATGCATTTAGGTGCAGCCCCGATTGTTTCCTGCATGAGGTAGAGCGACTGATCGGATGCGAGGGCTTCACCGCCTATCAAGTCCGGACAAACTCCGAATGCGTGCAGGTTAAGATTGGGAGTGAGGGCGCGGGTGCTAAGGTCCACGCCCGAGAGGAGAAGAATCCAGACCGCCGGCTAAGGCCCCGAAATAATGGTTAAGTTAGACTAACGAGGTGTGGTTCCGGTGACAGCTAGGATGTTGGCTTGGAAGCAGCCATTCATTCAAAGAGTGCGTAACAGCTCACTAGTCGAGGGACCGTGCATGGATAATAATCGGGTATTAAACCATTTGCCGAAGCCGCGGGATGCATATTTATTGTGTATCGGTAGGGGAGCATTCCCTTCTGCCTTGAAGGCGCATGGTGATGTGCGCTGGAGCGTTGGGAAAAGCAAATGTAGGTATAAGTAACGATAAGGAGGGTGAGATGCCCTCCCGCCGAAAGACCAAGGTTTCCCGGGCAACGCTAATCGTCCCGGGGTTAGTCGGGTCCTAAGGATAAGCCGAATGGCGAGGCCGATGGCAGAAACGGTTAATATTCCGTTACTGCCGCAACGGGCGATGTGGAGACGGAGAAGTGACACTCCCGCGCGCTGACGGAATAGCGCGTTTAAGGATGTAGGTGTTGATGGGGGCAGGCAAATCCACCCCCTGAGCTGAACTCTGAAAGTACGCAAGGCCTTCGGGCTGCGCGAGTGGAGGTAATCATGCTTCCTAGAAAATCCGCTAAGCTTAACCGTTGCGGCACCCGTACCGTAAACGGACACACGTGGTCGGGTAGAATATACTAAGGCGCTTGGAAGATTCACGGTTAAGGAACTAGGCAAATTGACCCTGTAACTTCGGGAAAAAGGGTCCTCACATTTTAGTGAGGCGCAGAGAATAGGTCCAGGCAACTGTTTACCAAAAACACAGGGCTGTGCAAATTACAGAGAAGACGTATACAGCCTGACACCTGCCCGGTGCTGGAAGGTTAAGAGGAGAGGTCATCCTTCGGGTGCAGCCTTGAATTGAAGCCCCAGTAAACGGCGGCCGTAACTATAACGGTCCTAAGGTAGCGAAATTCCTTGTCGGGTAAGTTCCGACCTGCACGAATGGTGTAATGATCCGGACACTGTCTCAACCGTGATTCCAGTGAAATTGTAGTATCGGTGAAGATGCCGATTACCCGCGATGGGACGAAAAGACCCCGTGAACCTTTACTACAGCTTAACGTTGTGACCGGGCCGTGGATGTGTAGGATAGGCCGGAGGCTATGAAGTAGGTACGCCAGTATTTATGGAGCCGCCGTTGAAATACGGCCCTTCCGCTGTTTGGTTTCTAACGCGCTTGTTGCGCGGACAGCGTTTGGTGGGTAGTTTGACTGGGGTGGTCGCCTCCAAAAGCGTAACGGAGGCTTCTAAAGGTGCCCTCAGGCCGATTGGTAACCGGCCGCAGAGTGTAATGGCATAAGGGCGCTTGACTGGGAGGCCGACAGGCCGCACAGGTAGGAAACTAGAGCATAGTGATCCGGTGGTTCCGTATGGAAGGGCCATCGCTCAAAGGATAAAAGGTACTCCGGGGATAACAGGCTGATCCCTCCCAAGAGCTCATATCGACGGAGTGGTTTGGCACCTCGATGTCGGCTCGTCACATCCTGGGGCTGGAGAAGGTCCCAAGGGTTGGGCTGTTCGCCCATTAAAGTGGCACGCGAGCTGGGTTCAGAACGTCGTGAGACAGTTCGGTCTCTATCTATCGTGGGCGCAGGAAATTTGCGGGGCTCTGACACTAGTACGAGAGGACCGTGTCGGACTGACCTCTGGTCTGCCGGTTGTGCCGCCAGGTGCACTGCCGGGTAGCCATGTCGGGATCGGATAAGCGCTGAAAGCATCTAAGTGCGAAGCCGGCCCCAAGATTAGATTTCCTTATGAGGGTCGTCATAGACGATGACGTTGATAGGCTGCAGGTGTAAAGTCGGCGACGGCAAAGCCGAGCAGTACTAATTGCCCGAAACTTACTGTTTATTATGGCGCAGATACTAAGCGCTGTATGATACATGAAGATTGGTCTGAGAATTGTTTTTTATCAGATTGTTTTCGGTTTTGACATGTCACTGTTATTTACGGTGGTTATAGCGCCGGGGTTCCACCTCTTCCCATTCCGAACAGAGCAGTTAAGCCCGGTCGCGCCGATGATACTGCATAACTGCGGGAAAGTAGGTCGCCGCCATTTTATTCTGGTCCGCCAAGTGCGGACCTTTTTTTGTGCCTATATGTTACAGGGTAGAACTTAGCGGGCACACAAGAAACGGCAAGCAAAGCGCGATGCAATGCTTGCCGTTGTTTTAGTTTTTTCAGTGGGTGTGTTACATCTTGAAGAGAGGGTATGCAGACATCATTTCGTTAACTTCTGTACGTACGCCTGCAATGACGTTCTCGTCTTCAGGTGAGTTGAGCACTCTCTCGATGAGTTCTGCAATGACAACCATCATGTCTGTGTCAGCACCGCGAGTGGTGATGGCAGGTGTGCCAAGACGTATTCCACTTGTTTGGAATGCTGATCGGGTGTCGTAGGGTACCATGTTCTTATTTACGGTGATATCTGCTGCCACAAGTGCGTTTTCTGCCACTTTACCTGTCAGATCCGGGTACTTTGAACGCAAATCAACAAGCATGCTATGATTGTCTGTACCACCGCTCACTATGCCGAAACCTCGTTTTACCATTTCTTCTGCAAGTCTTGCAGCATTCTGTTTCACACGGGTGGCGTATGCCTTGAATTCAGGTTGTAAGGCTTCACCAAAGGCAACTGCTTTTGCGGCTATTACATGCTCTAAAGGACCACCTTGGATACCAGGGAACACTGCACTGTTTAACAGCGAACTCATCATGCGAATTTCGCCTTTCTTTGTCTTCTTTCCCCAAGGATTTTCAAAGTCTTTACCCATGAGGATGATGCCGCCACGCGGACCACGAAGTGTCTTGTGAGTGGTAGAGGTAACGATATGTGCATATTTTACAGGGTTATCGAGAAGTCCTGCTGCAATGAGACCGGCTGGATGTGCCATGTCAACCATGAAGATGGCGCCAACCTTATCTGCAATTGCACGCATACGCGCATAGTCCCATTCGCGGCTATATGCTGATCCTCCGCCGATGATGAGTTTAGGCTTGTGTTCCAATGCAAGTTTCTCCATTTCATCGTAGTTCACGCGATCTGTCTCCTTGTCGAGGTTATAGCCTATGGGATGGTAAAGGATACCGGATGTGTTAACTGCAGAACCATGGCTCAAGTGGCCACCATGGTCGAGATTAAGTCCCATGAATGTGTCGCCAGGATTAAGGCATGCGAGGAATACGGCTGCATTTGCCTGTGCACCGGAGTGCGGCTGTACATTTGCATATTCTGCACCGAAAAGTTTCTTGATGCGCTCAATGGCGATGGTCTCAGTCAGGTCAACGACACCGCAACCTCCGTAATAACGATGGCCAGGGTAACCTTCAGCATATTTGTTGGTCAACCATGAACCCATGGCACGCATAACATCATCGCTCACGAAATTCTCAGAAGCAATGAGTTCCATACCGCGAAGCTGGCGCTGATGCTCGGCTTCAATTAGATCAAATATTTCTTTATCCATAAATTATGTGTATTATTGTTAATTGTCTGAATTATATGATATAAATAATCTTACACTTCTTTCTTTACGCTCCAGCCAAACTTACCTATAAAATCTCCCAATTTGTAATATCCGCCATGAAGATATACCAAAGGATTAGACTTTTCAAGATGCCATTTTCCGCTCTCCTTGTCCATGTATTTTTCGTCAGCAAGTACGTTTAGAACTTCTGCGATGAACATGTCGTGTGTGCCAAGTGATATGATTTCGCGCACACGGCATTCAATGCTCAGTGGCGATTCTTCAACGATGGGGCAGGGTAACATAGTGGCTTTTCCCGGAGTAAGGCCCATTTCTTCAAATTTGTGATAGTCTTTCCCGGAACGCACACCGCACCAATCCGTTGCGAATGCCATCTCCTCTGTCGTCAGGTTGATAACGAAAGCCATATCGCGTTTTATGATGTCGTATGAATGGCGCTCGGGGCGTACGGAAATGTAGCACATAGCAGGGTCTGTGCACAAAGTTCCGCACCAGGAAATGGTCAGCAGGTTATATTCCTCAGGCTTGCTGCCGCAAGAAACAAGTACCGCCGGCAGTGGATAAATCATTGTTCCTGGTTTCCAGTTAAGTTTCATAATACGTAGTCTAAACCAGTTTTACTTCGTCAAGATCCAGTTCCCACTCGCAATAGTGGCACTTGACAGAATGCTTATTGTCGCTTACGTGGAAAATAGTGTCCATGGGTTCGTTGTTCGTGATGCACTTGGGATTGGCGCATTTTACGATGCCGCGTAATTCCTTGGGGAGTTTCACAGGCTTCTTTTCCACTACTTCATAGTCCTTAATGATGCAGAGCGACACGTTTGGCGCTACGACACTCAACTGATTGAGTTCGGCGTCGGTAAAGAATTTGTCGGCTACTTTGATAATACTCTTGCTGCCCATCTTTTTGCTCTGAAGGTTGCAACCTATCATAATGGAGGAGGAAACCGACTTCAGGTTAAGCAAATTGATGACTTCGAATAATTTAGAAGAGGGAATATGGTCGATAACTGTGCCGTTCTTGATGGCAGCGACTAATAGTTCTTTATTCATGTTTGTCAGATTATATTCTATTGCTTTCTACCATCATTTTGTACATCTTCGAGTGTCAGGCCAAGGCAATCGCTGATGATTGCTTCGCGCATGTACAACCCATTCTGTGCTTGTTCAAAATAGTAAGCATGTGGATTGGCATCAACGTCGTAGGCTATTTCGTTTACGCGGGGCAGCGGATGGAGAATCTTCATGTTCTCACGGCATTTGCCAAGCATAGAGGCCTTGAGTATGTACACATCCTTCACGCGCTCATACACTTGAAGGTCGGTGAAACGCTCACGCTGAACCCGTGTCATGTACAGAATGTCTGCCTCGCTGATAATGTCCTCGTTGAAGTCCTCGTATTCTTCGTAATGTATCCCGTGTTTGTCAAGATACAATTTGTATTCTTCGGGCATCGCCAGTTCTTTGGGTGCAATGAAGTGGAACGTGGGATTGAAATGGCGCATCGCCATAATCAACGAATGTACCGTTCTACCGTATTTCAGGTCGCCGACGAGATATATGTTCAGGTTTTCCAGCGTGCCCTGTGTCTTATAGATGCTATAGAGGTCGAGCATTGTTTGCGAAGGATGCTGATGCGCTCCATCGCCGGCATTGACAATGGGCACAGATGAAATCTCACTGGCATAGAGCGAAGCACCCTCCAAGTGGTGGCGCATCACGATGACATCGGCATAATTGCTTACCATCTTTATGGTATCATTGAGCGTCTCTCCTTTTATAGAACTGGTTACTTTCGGATCGGTAAATCCGATGACACGTGCGCCCAAACGATTGGCGGCAGTCTCGAAAGAGAGGCGTGTGCGTGTGGAAGGCTCGAAAAAGAGCGTTGCAACCACTTTGTCATCGAGCAATTTACGGTTTGGAATGGCTTCGAACTCGCTTGCCATCGTAATGAGATACATAATCTGCTCTTTCGTGATGTCAGCAATGCTTACGAAACTTTTCTTTTTTGCCATACTTGTAAAATGAAGGTGTTTGATGCTTCCGCTGCGAAGTTATAAAATATTAGTGGTTTGCGAGAACTGTTATGAAGATTTTGTGAAAAAGTTTTTGTCAACTGAACCGGTTTATGATGTCCCAAATGTCCTTTTTCAGGAATGACAGGTCAGATGTCGTTATGGCGCGCAGTCCTGTGGCAGAAAGCGTTGGGATGTCGTCGGGCACGATGTTGCCGTAAACCGACAACGGAAGCATTACGTCTGCTTCATAAAGCCTGATGATGAGATTGCGTAATTCTTCTGTGTTGAATTTTTCCCGAGGGCCTATGTCGATATAATCAACACTTTCCTTTTTTGCCCGACAAATTTCCTCTGATGTGCTCAGTGTGGCACCGATGAGATACTGTTCACCAATCGCTCTGCGTGTTTTTGCTACCGATGCCCCATTGTTGAAGTGAACGCCATCTGCACCTATTTCCCTGGCCAATTCCGGGCTGTCGTCGATGATGAAAGTGGCATCGTTCTTGCGGCAGATTTTCAGCATCTCTTCCGCAAGGGGGCGTAAGTCGTTGTCCGGAATGCCTGCTGTGTTTAGTCGTATCCACTTACAACCGTTCTTCAGCGCTTGCTTGGCATCTGAAAGATTATTGGTCCTAAATTGTATGTTCATGTCTTTACTGTTAACTGACGCAAAAATACGGAAAACTCTGCAATAGTGAGGCTGATAAGGGTACAAAAAATGAGGCTCGAATCAATGCCCGAACCTCAAAAGTCGTTTCTTTTGTCCTTTTTATTTTTTTTGAGCAGTATTGCCTTGTTGCTGCTGTTGCTGTGCGGCACCTTGCTGCTGTGCGGCGTTCTGACCTGCCGCTTGTTGCTGTCCGGGGAGGGGAGCCTGAGTGGGTGTGGTTACGCTGCCGATACGGCTACTGCTTTCGCGCGGAACAACGTATGTTGTTGCTACGCTGAGCACCACGAGGAGCCCTGCAAGTGTCCATGTGGCTTTCTCCACAACGTCGGTTGTCTTCTTTACACCAAGCAGATTGTTGCCTGAAGCATAGTCGGAAGCCAAACCGCCTCCCTTTGATTCTTGAATGAGTACAACGAAAATTAAAAGTACGGCAACGATTACTGCCAAAACTACAATTACTGAGTACATTTTTTTATGTATTTTTTTTACTATTTATTATCAATTTTTCTAAAAATCGGATTTGGTCTGCAAAGTAACTATTTTTTTTCGGATAATTCAAACTTAAAGTGCGGATAATTTCAAGTGCTTTCTCGTATTTTCCTTGTTTGATGTATATTTTTGCCAAAGTTTCTGTGAAATAACTGTCGTCCGTCTCCTGAAGGATGCTTTCTGTTGCAGTTTTTTTCTTTGAGTCCTTTGTTTCCTTGTGTGCGTTCTTTTCAGCCTTTTCCTTCTTAGTGTTATCAGTACCTTCCTGAGTAGGCTGTTCCTTTTCTTCAGGTTTAATTTTGATGCCGCCGCTTTCTATAAAGTCGTTCAGGAGTCTGTCGCCGCGACTCTGCTCTTTCTTTGACTTCTGACTCTTGTTTTCCGGACCTTTCTGTCTGTTGAGGAACTCAATGTAATTCGTGGTAGCATCAGCTGCTGTAGGCTTGTGGTCGATGCTGCCGCCCCCTTCAGCCTTTTCCGTCTCTTTGATGAATTTGTCTATGATGCTGTCTGTGCTGTCTTTACCCTTTGTAGATTTTTCTGTTTTGCCCGTTTGTTCATTCTCTGTTTTAATGTCGTAGTTGCTCGCCTCTACAAGGTCGAATAGCACCCGCCTGTCGGGCAGGAAAAGTGCCGACTTGTGCAGTTCTTCGCTGAAGGTGGCGTCGTGGAGCAAGAACAGGTTTTTGAGGAAGAGCAGGCGTGCCGGCTGATGGTACGGGTGTTTAGCCAACAATGTGCGCAACTCGAAAAGTGTTTGCTTGTCGAGTTTCTCCGGTCTGTTGATGTATTCCGAAATTCTCAAAATGATGTATTGTTGCTTTTATGCTTAATTTTACCAATCCGACACGGTAGCATTGAAAATCTGGTCGGTAAGGTCGTCAATCATCTCGTTCACCAGCGTTTCCTGTACACTCGACAACTGCTGCGTGGAGTTGTACTGCGTCGTAGCCGTAAACTGCCGCTCCCACTGCTGATTCTTGGGGAAATTCTCGAAACGGATGTTTACGGTCATCTTCAGTTGTACTTGCGAAGAATAGCCGTCCGATGAAATACCCTTGTTGTATTGGTCGTAGGCAGTGATTTCACCGGCTATGTGCAGGTCGCCTTTGCGCTTCACGAGTTTCAGTTTAGTCTGATTGGCATATTTGTCCTGCAGCTTGTTGTTGAACATCGCCTCCATAGGAGCCCAACCGTATGGTGCACGGTTGTTGACCTTGTCTATTTGTATGCTCTTGATGATGTCGTAGTTAATCGACGTGCCCGTAAACGTGTAGCTCACGGTGCATGCCGTTGTCAGCAATAGGCAGAAAAGTGCTGTTATGAGTTTGGCTGGGTGCATGTGCATTGAGTGAATAATGTATGTGTGTCTATTTTTTCTGCTCTGTATCTCTCACTTCTTCCACAATCGCTTCCTGTACATCTTTTGTAGGAGGTAATTCTTTTTTCTTATCAACTTGAATTCCCGCATTTTTCAGTGCCTCTTTTATTTTGTTGATGTCATCGCTCATTCCTTTGTACATTGTTAAAAGTATTGGAACGATGTTCTTATAGTCAATATTGTCTTCAAGTTGGCGCGGCAAGCTCTTCTTTGTGTTGAATGGTGGGTGCTTTTTCAAAATCTCTGCTGAAATTACGCGCTCTTCTGTAAGAATTGTAAGCGATTCCGCAAGGTTCTTCAGTTGCCTAATGTTGCCAGGCCAGTTGTAGTTCAGTAGCATTTTTTTTGCGCTCTCCTCAATGCGGATAGGGGGTATCTCGTGCTTTTGAGCCATGTTGAGGGCAAAGTGGCGGAAAAGGTCGATGATGTCGCCTCCTCGCTCGCGCAAAGGCGGGATGCGGATGGTGATGCCGCTCAAACGGTAATACAAGTCCTCTCGGAATTTGCCTCTTTCCACTGCTTCAAGCAAGTTGACATTCGTTGCAGCAACGATGCGTACGTCCGTCTTTTCCACTTTTGTGGCACCAACAGGAAGATATTCGCCCGTTTCGAGCACACGCAGCAAGCGCGACTGAGTACCCAGCGGCAGCTCGCCAATCTCGTCAAGAAAAAGTGTGCCGCCGTCTGCTGTGCCGAAATAGCCCTTGCTGTCCTCCAAAGCATCGGTATAAGCGCCTTTCTTATGCCCAAAAAGTTCTGAATCAATCGTCCCTTCAGGTATCGCACCGCAGTTAATCGCCATCAGCTTCTTCCGGCTCCTTTTACTACTATCATGGATGATATGCGAGAAAATCTCTTTGCCAGAACCATTCTCACCGATGACGAGCACAGATAAATCAACTGGCGCAATCTTCAAAGCAATTTTAATGGCATGATTCATGCCATCGCAGTTGCCCACGATTTCGTATTTCTTCTTTATCTTATTCAGTTCAGATTCTTTCATTTAGTCGGATTCCAAATGTATATCTTTTTATAAAGATTAACGAACTGCAAATTTACAACTTTTTTGTCTTTAACCCAAATCGCTCAATTGAACAATTACAAAAAGAGCGCAAGCAAATCTGCTTGCGCCCACATTATGATTTAACTCCTGTGGTTATTTTAGTTTCTCCATGAGAAAGTTGGTTATCTTCGTGAAGAGTTGATAGCGGGTGTTTCCGCCGTAGATGCTGTGGTTGCGGTTGGTGTAGATGGCTTGGTCGAATTGCTTGTCGGCTTGCACGAGGGCTTCTGTCATTTCCGTGAAGTTTCGGAAATGTACGTTGTCGTCGGCTGTACCGTGGATAAGGAGGAGGTCGCCGTGCAGTTTACTGGCGCGCTGTATGGGGTTGCAGGCATAACCGTTGGGATTCTCGCTCGGTGTGCGCATGTAGCGCTCGGTATATACCGTGTCGTAGAATTTCCAGTTGCTTGGTGCTGCTACTGCTACGCCGGCACGGAACACGGGGCGTCCTTCCGACATCGACATGAGTGTGTTGAAACCGCCGAAACTCCAACCCCAGATGGCGATGCGGTCCTTATCTATGTAGGGCAGTGAACCGAGATAGATAGCGGCTTCCACTTGGTCCTTCGACTCCTTGTCGCCGATGTTGAGGTAGGTGCATTGTTCGAAGTCGATGCCGCGACCGCCTGTGCCGCGCCCGTCAACGCATGCCACGATGATGCCTTCCTGTGCAAGATAACTTTCAAACACGGCGCCTTGTCCCAAGAATCCCATGCCCCAGGCGTCTTTCACTTCCTGACTGCCGGGACCGCTGTATTGATACATCACGACGGGATATTTCCTCGTGGGGTCGAAGTTGCGCGGTTTTACCATCCAACCATTAAGCAGGACGCCCTCCGATGTGGTGAAAGAGAAAAATTCCTTCTGTCCGAGAACGGTCTCGGCTTTCTTCGCCAAGGCGGCATTGTCCTTGAGTGTGGAGAGCATCTTGCCTTTGTTGTCGCAAAGGGTGGTGACGGGGACATTCGTGCTTGAGGAATAGACGTTCATAAAGTATTTCATCGAGGCAGAGAACGTAGCGCTGTTGTCGCCTGCTTCTTTAGAAAGTTTTGTTACCTTGCCCTTCTTGTCCACACAGAACACCGCCTGGCGCATCGGGCTGCCATCCTTGGCGGCATAGTAGAAGTGGTCTGCCTTCGGGTCGTAGCCGTATAGTTCCGTCACATCGTCCGTGCCTTTCGTGGCTTGGCGCACGAGGTTGCCGTTGAGGTCATAGAGATAGATGTGCTGGTGACCATCGCGAGCAGAGATGTATGCGAATTTGTCGCCATAGAAGTTCAGACTTTCATAGGCGGTTTCTTTGACGTATTTGTCACTCGTTTCGCTCAGAGTGAGCGAGGCAGTGCCGTCGGAGGGATTGACCATGTAGATGTTCATGCGGTCCTGATGACGGTTGAGCGTAACGACGGCGAGTTTGGCAGGGTCGCTCGTAAATCGGATGCGGGGTATGTATCCGTCGGTTTCCAAGGGCACGTTCATTCTCGTGGTGGCACCGTTGTCCAGATTGTATGACAGAACGGACACTTCGCTGTTCTTCTCGCCCGCAACGGGATATTTATAGTCGTATTTCCCCGGATAGACGTCATTCTCCTTGTGCTCCGGCATCAGTCCCTTGAACATCTGCATGCTGTAGATGGGCACCTGGCTCTCATCGTAGCGCACCCAAGCGAGGTTTTTCGAGTCGGCACTGAAGTCGAACGAGCAGGCTGTGGTAAATTCTTCCTCGTTTACCCAGTCGGGCAGGCCGTTGATGACTTCGTTGAACTTCCCGTCGGTAGTAATCTGCGTCTCTGTATTAGCAGCGAGGTCCACGATGAAGAGATTGCCCTCCCTTACGAATGCCACCTTCTTGCCGTCGGGCGAGAAGTGCGGCTGCTGCTGCGGTCCGCCTTGCGACAGCGGGCGGATTTCCTTCGTCTCAAGGTTGCATACGTAGTACACGGCGGTGTAGGAGTGCCGGTAAATGCTCTTGTGCTGAGTCTCGAACAGAATTGTCTTCTCGTCAGGCGACATGGTATAACCACCAATGCGCCTTACGGGGCAGCCCGGAACGGCAGAGCAGTCGAACACGGTGCCCACCTCAGAGGCGTCCTTGAACGACTTACGGATGATGCGTGTGGCATCGTCTGAAAGTTGGCTGTACGTCTCACCGTCTGCCATGGGCGTAACGCCATAGACATACTCGGGGTAATACGCGCCGGTAACGCAGTCGCGGATGGTCAGTGTGTCGGTTTCTGCTGAATATGCATTATATGCCGTACCTCCGCATATCAGTATTGCTGCAAGAAATGTTTTCTTCATAATCCTGAATTCTTATTTTTCAACACTCAGTTTTGTTATAGTTTTCATAGAGGTCTGTTCTCCAATAAAAGAACCGGTTGCGTCTGTGGTCAACTTTTCTACCCAGCCATCTTCGCCGATTTCATAAACATTCTTTGAAACCACTTCTATCTTGGCTTGTCCGCTTTCAATAACCATATCGAGGATAGGTGCCATTTCGGACATCATTGGCTTTATCTTGCTAAACATCTCTGTAAGCAGTTGCTTTGTTTCTTCTTTCGTCAGATTAAGTTTTGCGTCAACAATCACTTTGTTGCCTTCAACTGCGTATGTCTTATGCATCTTGAATCCCTTGAAGTTGGAGATAATCTCTGTATCGCCGTCCTTAATGGTTTTCCCGTTGAGCGTCAGTACACTTTCGTTGAATTTGTATCCATCGAGAACGGACGCTTCTGTAATGTAGTCCATAATCAGGTTAGTAAGCCCCTGCATGACCATAAGTGCCTCATTGGAACTAATGCCACTTTTAGTTGCCTCCTTGTTGAAAGACTCAGTTATATTTTTCCTTGTTTCTTCCTTGATGTATTTGAAGTTCTTTATGCCAACGGGTGTAGTGTTTTTATCCAGGTTGATGAGAACTGGGGTGTTTCCAATAAATGCAGCAACGGAACCTAACATAGAATTTGCGGAAGACATGCCATTAATGGTCAGACCGGAGCCATCTTCAGGAAAGGATGTGTTTTGTTCTATAACATAGCCTTTCTTTGAAGCATTGACCACTTTGAATCGTGTGGTGGAATTTTGCGATATGTCAACCTTTCCATTGGTGCTGGCCTCTGTGATATACGTGCGCACATCGCCTTTCTTCATTTGGGGCACTACTGTGATTTCGCCTTGTGCTTGGATGGTCATTGCGCAGATAGCCATTGCGCAACAGAATAATGTCCTTTTCATTCTTATTTATATATTTATATTCTTTTGTTTTTCTATTCAACTTTTGCGAGTAATTATTTATCATGTTGTCAAGAATTTGAGAATTTGAGAATTATTATTCTCTGTACAACCAACATCTTCCAATCTGCCCTTTTCAGATAATCAGTAGTGGAATAAATTCTATAATTTTTCGCATACGCTCAACAACACGTCTTCAATTCTTGAAAATAAGACTTTCTGATATTATAATGCTTGAATGCTTGACAACTTACGAAACTTGATTTATTCTATAAATCCTTGATGGCGGAGGGCAGCAAAGAGTCCTTCCGACATGGCTTCGTTGTCCTTCTTCGTATAGCGGATGTCGGTAAAGATCTGTGCCAGGGTCTCCTTGTCGTTGATGCGCAGGAACTCCTGATTTTCGGGCAGGTTTTCTTTTGCCGTATAGTCGCGGTCGATGCTCTCCGACGTGACGGGTTGGTAAGTCTCGTTATGACGTATGGCACTTAGGGGCAGTCTGTCTGTCTGCGGAGGAGTCTCGTCGGGCCAGCCGAGCGTTATCGTGGCTACGGGGAAAACCAACTTCGGCAGTTTCAGCACGTCGATAATTTGCTGCGGCATGTATATCGTGGTGCCGAGATAGCACAGCCCGAGTCCTTCTGCCTCTGCCAATGTGCAGAAATTCTGACAATAGAGCAACGCGTCGCTCGCTGCATTGAAGAATGACAGGAAATTGTCGTAACCTGGCATCGCCTTCCTGTTGCGGCACCACTCGGCGGTCCTGTTGAAATCGGCGCAGAATGTCAGCACAACAGGTGCCTGCGTCACCATAGGCTGGTTGAAATGCAAGGGCGCCAAACGCGCCTTCATGTCCTTATCCCTTGTTACCACCACGCTGTAGAGTTGCAGATTTCCCATCGTCTGCGTCCGCTCCGCCTCTGTCAGCAGCCTGTTGAGCAACGCATCGTCAACAACTGCATCCTTATACTTACGTATGCTTCGTCTGTTTTCAATCATATCTTTGCAATTTTATGCAAATGTACGAAAAGAATTGCAAATCGATTGAAATAAAAATTATCAGAATTAAAAGAACTTACCTTTACTTTGTTACGCCTTAACTTTTCTTTGCAGTCTGTTTCCCTACTAACACAATTTGAACTATCTTTGCACTTTGAATTACATTTTTGGCGCAAATAGTTTTTTAATCATACACAAGTTATGACATCATTAAGATTTAAAGCCGTGGAGGCCGCTTCAAAAAAACGTCCTCTGGAAGTGGCAGTACCTTCAGAACGTCCGAGTGAATACTATGCAAAGTACGTATTCAATCAGGAAAAGATGTTCAAGTATCTACCGCTAAGCACATACACGAAACTTCGCGAAGCCATCGACGAGGGAACGCCCCTGACGATGGAGGTGGCCAATGAAGTGGCTGATGGCATGAAGCGCTGGGCAATAGAGAACGGCGTTACGCACTGCACTCATTGGTTTCAACCTCTTACAGAAGGCACGGCAGAGAAACATGATGCATTCGTGGAGCACGACCGCAAGGGAGGTATGATAGAAAACTTTTCGGGCAAGGAACTGATACAGCAGGAGCCCGATGCATCGTCGTTCCCCAACGGCGGTATCCGCTCCACGTTCGAGGCACGCGGCTACTCGGCATGGGACCCATCTTCACCAGTTTTCATCATCGGCGACACGCTGATGATACCGACGGTGTTCATATCCTATACCGGAGAGGCACTCGACTACAAAGCCCCACTGAAAAAAGCCCTTGCTGCACTCGACAAGGCGGCAACTGCTGTGGCACAATACTTCTATCCTAATGTGACGAAAGTTACAGCCAATTTGGGATGGGAACAGGAGTATTTCCTCGTAGATGAGGACCTGTATGGTGCGCGCCCAGACCTGATGCTGACAGGGCGTACGCTGATGGGGCACGATTCTGCAAAGAACCAGCAGATGAACGACCACTATTTCGGTGCTATCCCCGAACGTGTGGCAGAATTCATGAAAGACCTTGAAATTCAGGCATTGGAACTCGGTATTCCCTGCAAGACAAGGCATAATGAGGTAGCACCAAACCAATTTGAGTTAGCGCCCATCTTTGAAGAATGCAGTCTCGCGGTGGACCACAATATGCTCCTGATGTCGCTGATGCGAAAGATAGCCAAAAAGCATGGTTTTCATTGTCTGCTCCACGAAAAGCCCTTTGCTGGTATCAACGGAAGTGGTAAGCACAACAACTGGTCGCTCACAACCGACACCGGTACACTCCTCCACGGTCCGGGCAAGACACCGGAGGATAACCTGCGTTTCGCCGTGTTTATCGTAGAGTCGCTTATGGCTGTATATAAACACAATGGTCTGCTGAAAGCCTCCATCATCAGCGCATCGAATGCCCACCGTCTCGGTGCCAACGAGGCTCCTCCTGCCATCATCAGCGCATTCCTCGGAAGGCAGATAACAGAGATCCTGCGAAAAATCGAGGAGTCAACGACAGAGGAACTGTTCAACATTGAAGGTCGTCACGGCATAAAACTCGACATTCCGCAGATACCCGAAATCATGGTGGACAACACCGACCGCAACCGCACATCGCCTTTCGCTTTTACAGGAAACCGCTTCGAGTTCCGCGCAGTGGGAAGTAGTGCCAACTGTGCTGCTGCGATGATAGTGCTCAATACTGCAATGGCAGAGGCACTGACGCTCTTCAAGCAGCGTGTGGATGCTTTGATTGAAGGTGGACAGAGCATAATCGGGGCTGTCCTCGATGTCCTGCGCGAGGATATTAAGGCTTGCAAACCAATCGTGTTCGAAGGTAACGGCTATTCGGACGAATGGAAAGAAGAAGCCAACCGGCGCGGACTCGACTGCGAAACAAGTGTGCCGCTCATCATTGACCGCTATCTGTTGCCTTCGAGCATAAAGATGTTTGAGGACATGAACGTGATGCACAAGAATGAACTCGAAGCACGCGACGAAATAAAGTGGGAAACGTATCAGAAACGCATACAGATAGAGAGTCGTGTACTCGGCGACCTCTGCATGAACCACATCATTCCTGTTGCCACAAAATATCAGACGGTGCTTGTGGACAATGTACAGAAGATACAATCGGCATTCTCAACAGAAGATGCAAAGCGACTGACATCCTACAATATAGACCTCATTGAGAAAATAAATGTCCACACCAATACCATCGCAGAACAGGCAGACAAAATGGTGGAGGCAAGAAAGCAGGCGAACCTCATTGAGAACATACGCGAAAAGGCGATTGCCTATCATGATAACATCGTGCCCTATCTCGAAGAAATACGGCGCCATATCGACAAACTCGAACTCATCGTGGAGGACGAGATGTGGACGCTGCCCAAATATCGTGAACTGCTTTTCATAAGATAGGGTAGTTGTTAGGTTGAACGACCGGAAAGAGATTCAGAAGCGAGGATGTACCGAGGCGTTCATTCTCGCTTGTTTGTAGCCTATATGTAACAAAATGCTCGTTTTTAGGTGATTTTAATAACAAATCAACGAATAAAATGCTGCGAAAGGTTGAAAAAATGGTATTTTTTGACTAAATTTGCGTTTTTGAAAAGACGACGATACATTACGACATGGACAATACGCAAAATATGAAGATTAAATTGCGCAGCAGTTTATGTACCGATGGCCGCCGCATGGCAGGTGCGAGGGCCCTTTGGGTGGCTACCGGTATGAAGCGCGGACAATTCGGCAAACCCATCATAGCCATAGCAAATTCATTCACACAGTTTGTTCCCGGTCACACGCACCTGCACGATGCCGGTCAGATTGTGAAACGCGAGATAGAGCGGCTTGGTTGCTATGCGGCAGAATTCAATACGATTGCCGTGGACGACGGTATAGCCATGGGGCACGACGGTATGCTGTATTCACTCCCTTCGCGCGACATCATAGCCGACAGTGTGGAGTATATGGTGAATGCCCACAAGGCAGACGCGTTGGTTTGCATTAGCAACTGCGATAAGGTAACGCCAGGCATGCTGCTCGCTGCGATGCGCCTGAACATACCGACCATCTTCGTTAGCGGAGGTCCTATGGAAGCCGGAAAATGGAAAGGGGAGAACATCGACCTCGTAACAGCAATGGTGAAAGGTGCAGATAAAGATATCAGTGATGAAGAATTGGCAGAGATAGAAAACCGTGCTTGTCCGGGCTGTGGATCATGCTCAGGCATGTTTACTGCAAACTCCATGAACTCGCTCACGGAAGCCATCGGATTGTCCTTGCCAGGCAATGGTACGATATTGGCATCGCACGTCAATCGTCGCCGCCTGTTTGAAAATGCTGCACGACAAATAGTGGAGAATGCCATGAAGTATTACGGTGAGGGCGATGAAAGCGTACTACCGAAAAGCATAGCCACACGCGAGGCATTCCTCAATGCCATGACGCTTGATATTGCCATGGGGGGGTCAACGAATACGATTCTCCACCTCCTGGCCGTTGCAACAGAGGCAGGTGTGGATTTCAAAATGAGCGACATCGATGCCTTGAGCCGCAAGGTGCCATGCCTCTGCAAACTGGCTCCCAATACACAGAAATTCAGTGTGCAGGAATGTGGTCGCGCCGGCGGTATCCTGAACATCATAGGCGAACTCGACAAGGGTGGGCTGATCAATCGCGATACCATCAGAGTGAATGGTGCTACACTTGGAGAAGACATCCAGAAATACAATATATGCGCAGAAAAACTTGACGCAGAAGCCAAGCGGATTTACTCCAGTGCCCCCGGCGGTAAGTTTACAACAGAAATGGGATCTCAGGATGCTGTGTGGACTACACTCGACACCGACCGTGCAGAGGGGTGCATTCGCGACATAGAACATGCTTACACCAAAGATGGCGGGCTTGCTGTGCTTTTCGGTAATATCGCACAAGACGGCTGTGTGGTCAAATCTGCAGGTGTGGACAAGAGTTGCTGGTACTTCAAAGGTCCGGCACGTGTCTTCGATAGTCAGGAGGATGCTTGCGACGGCATCCTCAACGGAACAGTGAAGGCTGGAGATGTGGTGGTAATTACGCATGAAGGACCGAAAGGTGGACCTGGTATGCAGGAAATGCTCTATCCCACATCATACCTCAAGAGCCGCCATCTCGGCAAGGCTTGCGCGCTCATCACTGACGGACGTTTCTCGGGCGGTACGAGCGGTCTGAGCCTCGGACATATCTCGCCTGAAGCCGCAGCAGGAGGAAACATCGGAAAAATAGTTGATGGGGACATCATTGAGATAGACATCCCTAATCGTAAGATTAACGTATTGCTTTCCGATGAAGAACTGGCAGCGCGACCTATAGTGCCGCTCAAACGCAAGAGGGTGGTGTCGAAAGCCCTGAGAGCATACGCTGCAATGGTCACGAGTGCCGACAAGGGTGGAGTAAGAGAAATTTAATCAACAACAGATACAAATCATTCTCAATGGGCAAAATACTTAGTGGAGGTCAGATTTTGATGGAATCGCTGATAAACGAAGGTGTAGATACCATCTTCGGTTATCCCGGTGGAGCCATCATGCCCACATACGACTTCCTGTATGATTACAGAGATCGCATCAACCACGTATTGGTGCGTCATGAACAAGGTGCCTCGCATGCTGCAGAAGGTTACGCTCGCGTGAGCGGAAAGACGGGTGTCTGTCTCGTTACGAGCGGACCTGGTGTAACAAATACCGTTACGGGTGTGGCTGATGCGATGATCGACAGCACACCGATAGTTGTCATTGCCGGTCAGGTAGGTGCTTCTCTGCTTGGTAGCGACGCTTTTCAGGAAGTGGACGTGGTGGACATGATGCAGCCTGTCTGCAAATGGGCTTACCAGATACGCGATGCAAAGGACGTGGCTTGGGCGGTCAGCCGTGCTTTCTATATAGCCAGTAGCGGACGTCCGGGACCGGTAGTGCTCGACTTTGCAAAGAACGCACAAGTGGAGAAAGCCGAGTATGAACCGATGAAAGTAAATTTTATCCGCAGTTACATACCCGTGCCCGAAACGGATGAAGAAAGCATTGTAAATGCCGCGCGTCTTATCAATCAGGCAGAGCGACCACTTGTTTTGGTAGGGCAGGGCGTAGAACTCGGTTATGCAACTGCAGAACTACGCGCTTTCATAGAAAAGGCAGGTATGCCGGCAGGATGTACACTTTTGGGCTTGTCTGCGCTGCCTTCCGACCATCCGCTGAACGTGGGTATGCTGGGTATGCATGGCAGTCTCGGATCGAACAAAATGACGCAGAAGTGCGACTTGCTTATTGCCGTAGGTATGCGTTTCGACGACCGTATCACAGGAAAACTCAGCACTTATGCCACTCAAGCCAAGAAAATCCATTTCGATATCGACCCGTCTGAAATAAATAAAAATGTGCCTGTAGATGTGTCGGTGCTCGGTGATTGTAAAACCACCTTGCCAGCCGTTACGGCTCTCCTCGAAAAGAAGGAGCACAAAGAATGGCGAGAGGCTTTCCGGCCCTACGATGAAGAAGAAAACCGTGTGGTCATCGAACCGCAAATTCACCCCAAAGAGGGACCGTTGCGTATGGGTGAAGTCATACGTAAAGTTTCGGAACTCACACAGAACAAGGCGGTAATGGTAACCGATGTGGGGCAGAACCAGATGATGTCGGCACGTTATTTCAAGTTTACGCAGTGTCGCAGCGTGGTAACTTCTGGTGGTATGGGCACAATGGGATATGGCCTTCCTGCAGCCATAGGAGCGACATTTGGTGCGCCCGAACGAACAGTTTGTGTGTTCCTTGGAGACGGCGGACTTCAGATGACTATACAGGAGTTGGGTACCATCATGGAGCAGGGTGCGCCAGTGAAAATCATTCTGCTCAACAATAATTATCTTGGCAATGTGCGCCAATGGCAGCAACTGTTCTTCCGGCGCAGGTATTCATTCACGCCAATGCTCAACCCCGACTATGAGAAAATTGCAGAAGCATACAACATTCCGTGTGCAACTGTGATAGAGCGCAAAGACTTGGAGGCCGAGATAGAGAAGATGGTGAACACACCCGGACCATATTTGCTGCAATGTGCAATAATGGAGGAGGACAATGTGTTCCCCATGTGCTTCCCGGGGCATGATGTTGACGATATGGTATTGAAATTAGAAGATTAGAACCTATGATGAATGATAATATTTTTGCATCTGAGATGTCTGGCAGTAGCAATGTGCCAGAAAACAAGATATCAAAGTTTCCGGTTGTCAACGATGGTAAGACCTGGTACACACTGATTATTTTCTCCGAGAACCTTGCCGGTGTTCTGAACCAGATTACTAATGTGTTTACACGTCGTCAGTTGAACATAGAGAGCCTAAATGTGTCGCCATCGGGTTTTAAAGGACTGCACCGTTATACGGTAACGTGTCGCAGCGACTTTGAAACGATGAAGAAGGTGGTCAAGCAGATAGAGAAGAAAATAGATGTCGTGCTCGCGCGTTTCTACACAGAGGACCATGTCTATGTGATGGAACAGGCACTCTATAAGATTGAAACATCGAAACTTATCGCAGATCACGACATTTCAAAGGCTATCCGAAAACATGAAGCAAAGATAGTGGAGGTAAACGCCACTTATTCCATTGTTTCTATTGAAGGACTGCCAAGCGATATAGTGGAACTACGGCATATTCTCCGCGACCATGGATGTATGTTGCAGTTCGTTTCGAGTGGTATTGTGGCTGTAACAAAGTCGAGCCATGAAGAACTCAACAGTTTCCTGAAAGTCAGAAAATTACAGAAAGAAGCAATAACTGAAGATTAACAAATAATATAAATTCTAAAAAAAACAAAACAATGGCAAAAATCAATTTTGGTGGTGTAATAGAAGAAGTTGCTACCCGTGAAGAATTTCCCTTGGAAAAGGCACGCGAAGTCCTGAAAGACGAGACCATTGCCGTAATCGGATATGGTGTACAAGGTCCCGGACAGGCATGCAACCTGCGCGACAATGGCTTCAAGGTTATCGTAGGTCAGCGCGAAGGAAAGACATTCGAAAAAGCAGTTGCGGATGGCTGGGTACCCGGCGAAACGCTCTTCAGCATAGAAGAAGCCTGCGAGCGCGGAACCATTATTTGCTATCTTCTAAGCGATGCAGCACAAATTGCACAGTGGCCCAACGTGAAGAAGCACCTCACAGCAGGTAAGGCGCTTTATTTCTCACATGGCTTTGGTATCACCTATAAGGAACGCACAGGAATTATTCCTCCCGCAGACATTGACGTTATCATGGTAGCACCAAAAGGTTCTGGAACTTCTCTGCGTACACTCTTCCTCGAAGGACGCGGTTTGAATAGTTCTTACGCTGTATTCCAGGATGCAACAGGTCGCGCAGAAGAGCGCACACTCGCCGTAGGTATCGGTGTAGGTTCAGGCTATCTTTTCAAGACCGATTTCAAGCGCGAAGTGTTCAGCGACCTTACAGGCGAACGCGGTGCATTGATGGGGGCTGTTCAGGGGCTGTTCCTCGCACAGTACGAAACGCTCCGTGAACATGGCCACACACCTTCAGAAGCCTTCAATGAAACAGTAGAGGAATTCACGCAGTCGCTCCTTCCTATGGTTGGCGCACATGGCATGGACTGGATGTATGCCAACTGCTCCACAACGGCACAGCGTGGTGCTCTCGACTGGATGGGTCCTTTCCACGATGCTATCAAGCCCGTAATGGAAAAACTCTATCAGAGTGTGGCTACAGGCGAGGAGGCACAGCGCAGTATCGACAGCAACAGTCAGCCTGATTATCGTGTAAAACTTGAGGCAGAACTCGCTGCATTGAGAGACAGCGAAATGTGGCGTACCGGTGAAACTGTTCGCAAACTTCGCCCGGAGAACAACTAAACAGATAGCGCAACACATCTCAAAAAGACGGCTTGCAGTGATAATGCAGGCCGTTTTTCATTGATAAGGTTATACAAGAAATATATTTTTGTTTAATTTTGTGCAAAAATCAGACAAGGTTAATGGATACTTATAAATTCACTGTCGAACCTTTTACGGAAGATGTTACAGGCAGACTCTCATGGAGCGTGCTTGGTAACCATCTGTTGCGGGTGGCTAACCTCAGCGCTTCTTCGCACCATTTTGGATTCAGCGACATGCAGACAGCAAAGCATGCTTGGGTGCTCTCGCGTTTGGTTATCGAAATGTACGATATGCCAAGAACGGGCGAATGTTATGACATCACTACGTGGGTAAGCAAAATCTATCGTCAGTTTACAGACCGCCTTTTTTCAATTAAAAAGCCTGACGGAAGCGCATACGGCCATGCATATAGCATTTGGGCACTCATTGATTTGGATACGCGTATGCCGGCGGATTTGCAACATCTGCCCAACGGCAGTTTTCATGATGCTGTGGAAACTCAGGTGATACCCATCGATGGTCCCTCCCGAATCAGAGTGAAGACAGATGGTGCAGTACGCGATACACATGCCATGTACGGCGACCTTGATATTAACGGACATGTGAATTCCATACGGTATTTACAGATGGCACTCGATACGATTTATCAGCAGTATCCTGATGACCTTAAACCTTTAATGAGTCGAGTGCGAAGGGTGGAAATGACATATAGTGCTGAAAGTTATTTTGGAGACCATCTTCAATTCTTTATTGAAAAACAGTCGCATCAGAAATATGCTTGTGAAATCAAGAAACCCAATGCAGAAAGTGTTGTAAAGTGCTTAATTGATTTTTTTCCGGCTAAGTAATCGTACAATCACAGCATTGTTCAAACAAACCAATGGCAAAGAAACTTTTTTGCGAAATAAGCCCGCTGACATACGCCATATCGCTCCGGAAGGAGATAATGAAACGAAAGATAAGGAATGTGTTGAGCAAAGAAGTGTATTCAAATGAACGCGCAGAGGAAAAACTGCCGGTCTTGTTATCAAGCAATAGCAACTATATGATAAAGAAAGGACCGGGCATAGACCCTGTCCTGCAAGATAACAAGGCAGATAATATACGTCTGGCATCCAGCAAGATGAACGGATTGGTATTTCAACCCGGGGAATCATTCTCCTTTTGGAAATACGTAGGCAAAACGTCAAAACGCAATGGATTCAAAGAAGGTCGTGTTATCGTAAACGGCAAACTGATTTCAGGAATGGGCGGGGGATTGTGCAATCTGGCTAATACGATAAACCTGGTTGTGCTGCATAGTCCGTTGACCATAACGGAAATACATCACCATTCAGACGCACTGGCACCCGACCCGGATGGCATACGTGTGCCATATAGTGCAGGAACATCAGTCAACTACAATTTTATAGACTACCGGTTCAGAAACGATACTAATCTGCCCATTCAACTCTGCACATGGTGTGAAGATGATTATTTGTATGCAGAACTAAGAACGACAGATTTTTTTCCATACAGATACCGACTCGTTGAAGAAAACCACCATTTCCACAAGGCTGATAACGGAAAGTTCTATCGCATCTCAAAAATCTACAGGGAAACAGTTGAGCACGATACAGGTGAAGTGGTGGAAAAGAAACTCGTGTGGGACAACCATTCGGAAGTGATGTTCGATTATTCGCTTATACCTGCGGAAATGATAAGATGATCCGCTTGAACCCAAAGCGTTCAAGTGTTCAAATATATATAAACATGAACACCAAAACGCCTTAAACACCTCGAACACTAAAAAAGGCATCGTTAGTGCGATGCCTTTCATTTTTGATGTATATTTTGATACTTCCTGCGCGGTTTAAGTTTGCTCTGGAGTTTCTGTACAGGACATTCTTTTATTTTACGCCTTCGGGCACTTTCATCTGAATGCGTTCCCATGACTCCACGATGGGCTTATCCTGACTTGGAATCATATATCTGATTTCCATGAGGTTGGGCTCAATGAGTACATATTCGATGGGAATCTCAAGTCCTTCCAATTCAGGGTTGGTCAGACTCTTATGAACACGCTGAAGGAAAAGACCGTCTCGCTTTGCAGAATGGAAATTACCTTCCATAATGAGGAATGCCGGAGCATTGGGCTTTGCAATAACGAATGAGAGGAAATGGCCATCGCCTTGCATCACTCTCCAAACAGGGAGATATACGAGTGTTTGGTCTGCACTGTTACGCTGTACTTGCTGCCAAATGCCTGCAAGTTTCAGTTCACGCGGACCATGATGGCGCGGACCATTCTTGTCGCCGGGGCGTGCAGGTGCGCCTTGTGGAGGTTGCTGCTCGTTGTCTTGCTGAGCATAAACACCCGTGGATGCACCTATCAAAAGTGCTAAAAGCAATAATTGTATCCTTTTCATGATAAAAAATAGATATAGTTGTTCGTTTCAAGGCGCAAGTTACAAAAAAAAAAAGAAATTCAAACGTATAAACATTTTTTTTGAATAATAGTGTCTTTGCGATCATCTTTTTTCTCAATCCTTGCTTTAATCCGTTCTGGATTGTGTACCTTTGCTGCGAGGTTAGCTGTTTATATTTCATATGCAACACAAAAGTAGTTAATCTCAGGGAGATGAAAGTCTCCCTTTTGCTTTTATGTTGCTACTTGATGTCTCTGACTTACATTTCAATCAGTGAATCCCACAGGATGAGTCTTGCACTTCTTATTTGAATTTAAGGACAGAAACTATTCCAGTTCAAGAAATAAAGTGTATTCTTATTTATAGGACATTCCCTTAATACTTGATTCTGAAATAGTCAAGCAATACCTTATAAGAATCCTGAGCCGTGAGGCACGTGTCGCGTAGAAATCCGTTTATCTTCCCCCAATTCTGTATGCCGCGATAATAAAAGAATCGCAGTTCTTCGTTAATAATAAACGGAACAATGCCACTTTGCAGGCATTGCCAAAACATTAGCAACCTACCTACGCGGCCATTTCCGTCCTGAAACGGATGTATCCGCTCAAACTGCACATGGAAATTCAAAATATCATCAAAGTCAACGACGTCTATCGATTGATACTCCAAAAGAAGGCTCTTTATGTGCTTGTGCACATCTTTCGGTAGCACGGTCTCTGCACCGCCCACTTCATTGGGAAGTTTTTTATAATCGCCGACAGCAAACCATGACTTCTGACTGTCAGAGGTGTTGGTTTTCAGAATATGATGCAGTTGCTTGATGTGGTATTCCGTAATCTTGTCAGTTGCGTGGTTGATGATATAGTCAATGCAACGGAAGTGATTGACAGTTTCCAGAATATCGTCAATGTGCGTATATTCTGTTGTGATGCCAAGGGTGTTTGTCTCAAAGATGTAGCGAGTCTGTTCTTTTGTCAGGCGGCTGCCTTCAATGTGATTGGAATTGTATGTCAAGTCTATCTGCGTCCGGTGATAAATGCCTCCTTTTAACCTGGTTTCCTTTTCTTCGCGTAAACGCGAAAGCAAGGGAGACAATTTCTTCTTTCCTTTTCGTGGTAAGACGGCATCAACAGGAATGTTCCATGTCTTTCCCGTCTGAAAAGCACCTTCAATCTTACCTATGGCGCAATAATTGCGGGCTGTACGCTCGCTAATGCCATATTTCCTGGCAAACTCTTTGACAGAGACGTATTCCATGCTATCGGCAAATTTTTGTTGAAATCAATGCAAAAATACTTATTTTTGCCGATAACGGCAAGGTTTGTCGTTTCAAAGTCTATATATAATTTGTTATGACTGGAAGAGCCACATTTGGAGATAATGTTTCCATCTTAAATTTATCTTGATTTTCCGATTTTTCAATTTTTATATTATTTTTGCATATCGAAATATTATAAACCTTTTAAATATCAATTACCATGTCAGAAATGCTTGATATCGTTGGCAAATTTGCCATCAAGGGCACTCCCGAAGAGGTGAAGCCTCTCGGTAATGGCCTGATTAATACCACGTACAAAGTTAAGACGGTTGAGCCAGATGCACCGGACTATGTGTTGCAGAGTGTGAACAATGCCGTGTTCCCCGACCTCGATATGCTCATGGGCAACATCGTGGCTGTAACGAACCACATCCGTGCAAAACTTGAAGCAGCCAATACGCCTGACATCAACCGAAAAGTCCTGGAATTCGTTCCGCTCAAGGATGAAGATAAGTATTACTATTTCGATGGAGAAAAGTATTGGCGTATCATGGTGTTCATCCCCGACACGCTCTCTGTCTCTGAAGTAACCCCCGAAAGTGCTGCAACTGTGGGCGAAACGTTCGGTGAATTCCAGGCTATGCTTGCAGATATTCCTATAGAACTCGGAGAAACCATCAAGGACTTCCACAACATAGAGTTCCGCTTGCAGCAGCTTCGTGATGCTGTGGCAGCAGACCCAAAAGGACGCGCTGCCGAAGTAAAGGACCTGCTGGAAGAAATTGCAAAGCGTGAAGAAGAGATGACCAAGAGCGAGCGCCTCTATCGCGAAGGCAAGTTGCCCAAGCGCATCTGCCACTGCGACACAAAGGTGGACAATATCCTCTTCGACAAGGATGGCAGTGTGCTCTGTGTTATCGACCTTGACACTGTGATGCCCTCGTTTGTGTTCTCAGACTACGGCGACTATCTCCGCTCTGCTGCCAACCCATTGGCAGAGGACGATCCAAATGTAGATGCTATTGATTTCCGCGTGGACATCTTCAAGGCATTTACTAAGGGATACCTCAAAACTGCCGGTGCGTTCCTCACACCGATAGAGGTAGAGAACCTGCCATACGCAGCCGCTTTGTTCCCCTACATGCAACTCGTGCGTTTCCTTGCCGACTACATCAATGGCGATACCTACTTCGGCATCAAGTATCCTACGCACAACCTCGTGCGCTCAAGAAACCAGTTTGCACTTCTCAAGAGTGTAGAGGCACACCAGAAAGAATTGCAGGACTTCATAGCCTCTCTGTTGTAATCATCTTCAGACAGCAATCAACAAAAACGGGACGCAAAAACGGCGGCCTGTTTTTTTTGCAGATTTATTGCTTACTTATTCAATCTTGAGTTTTGCTGAGTGTCCTGTGCCTCCTGTCACCCAATTCACGATGTATATGCCACTCGGCAGTTCTGCCACGGAACATTCGTCTGATGCGCGGAACGTCTTTACGCGTCTGCCTTGCAGAGAATAGATGTGTATGTCGAAATCAAGCAGTGTGCGGTCGTTTGCAATGATGCGCAAAGTCTTTGCGGTCGGGGCGTATCTCAAGGCATAGATCAACGCTTGGTTTGCCAATATACCAGTGGAAGTGGAATCCGTCGGTGTGATGGTGCTGTCTGCGTCCGCTGAATCCTTGTGATGTATGAGTTCGTCTTTGTCTGGTAGCCATAGCCTGTTGGAAAAGAGAGAATCCTTGCTGCTGGGTGTGTAACTGATAATCTCTGTCCCGTTCTTGTATGTAGCATGGCGGATGTCGATGATACGACCTGTTGAGGTGTTGTAGATGTTGTAGAATCCTTCTCTTCCTACGGCGACCATTTCCCATAGTTGGCGATTGTCTTGCTCGTCGGGTTGATAGAGCACCAAACTGTAAGAATATGGTTCACTATTGTTGTAATCGCTCAGTGCCAGACCGTTTACGGCATTTATAAACATGAATCTGTTTCCGATTTGCCTGATTATCCATTTTTGTGTATCGTGCGAGGGTAGGTTCTCGTACAGACATACCTGTGCTCCTTCAGTAGAGTTCTGATCAACCACGTCCATCACGTACGAAGCATCCCCGCGTGTGACCAATCGGTAGTAATAGGCTGTATCGGCTGTGAATGCGGCTGTAGGCGGGGTGGGAGCGCGGTTTTCGAAGGCTTCCAACAGGTAGTCGTTATGCTTTCTGACAAACGTTTTCAGACATTCTGTGTATTCTTCGTAACTGTTGAAGAGTTCCAACTCTTCATATACACGTTTATTTATATCCCAACGCTCAAAATTCCTGTCGGCAGAAGTTCTGATATTGGTAGCCATTGAATCGATAGCGTTTATCATGAATTCTGTCAGTCCATTGTTGTAAATCTTCTCGTAGTGATTTTTTACAGCATTCTTCCACCATCCGTCTTCCCATAGGCGCAGCACCCATTTTTTGCCTACGCTCTTTCCGAATCCTACATCTGCCATGAGCGACTGACTGACATCGCCTGCACGCGTGGTGTTGTTGTAAGCGATATCAAAATCCCATAACGGACCCCAGTATAGTCGTGGGTCGTCCTTTTGCTTGTAAATGTATATGCTCCAGAGCGCATCGAGATTTGCCGTTATCTCGCTGGCAAGGTACCACTGGAGCATGGTGGTTGTGTCAACGTATGTGCGGAAATCGCCGACAGGGTCTTCGTACAGGCAGTCTTCGAACTTTTGAACGTGTTCACTTATATAACTGATTTGTCGCTCAACGATGCTGTCGGGTTCTGGGCTGTGAATTCTGATATTGACGCCATTCAGAGTGCTGAAGTATGTGGCATCGGTGTCTTTGAAACCGTCTACTTCAAGGAGGTAGCCGCCTGTGATGTTTGTGGTGTCATCGCGTACCATCAACTCTTGTTCCTCAACGTTTACACGGCGTTTCCTGACGTCAATCTTGTCGCTGACATCGTAGGTGCCATAATATTCGTTGTTGATATAGAGATCTACGGGCTGCATCGGTGGGTTGTAAGGCAGACCAATCCATTTACCCAGCGCTTGTGAGAGTGCGTTGCGAATCAAACTCTTGTCGTCTGCATTAGCCAGAAGCACCCAATTCTTGGCACTGGCATAGGGCTGACCGAGCAATCGGGTCTTGGTGTTGAATTTCAGTCGGTAAGGCTTCTTGTCTGTCTTCATGTTCAGCCAACTGGAGTTGCCGCGGCCTCTGATTCTAAGACTGTCGATAAAGCGCGTTCCGGCATCATCAACGATAGTCAGACTGCCCCATTTGTAGTCTGTCCTGCTCGTAATGTCCAACCCATCGTATGTCTCTAAATAGTACGTTGGCAAGTTTGTCAATCGCTCCTGACCTGAAACTTTTACAGATGTAAGAAGCATTGACAGTATGAGATATGCGACCTTCTTCATTGATTTTTTGACTTGTATTGGCAAAATTAGATATTTTTATCCTAAAACAGACCACTTATTGACCGGAAGGTAAGTTTGAAATGCAAAAAATATTTAAAACTTAAAAAACCGAATCGTTTTTTTTGGTTTATTTCTAAACGATATTTACTTTTGCATTGTAAAAATACTCTTCAATCAATAGTTTACAATAGTTTTTTAAGGTGAGCATTCCATTTGCCGTGAGGTAAGTGGAATGTGTTTTTTATGCCTGAGTTTAAAGCCGTAGGCAAAAAAGAAAAAGGGACAGGATGCAAAAGCAAGTCCCTGTCCCAACCTTTCCTACTTCCTTTGTAGAGGATTATTCTCTGTTAGCGGTTATTGTTACTGAAGCACCGTCCATGACTGCTCCCACAATGGGAGGATTGTCCTTCTGCACAGTGACTGTAACAGAATCTACTAATGAAAAGTCATCGAATATCGCTTCAGCGATTCGTCCTGCTACGTGCTCAATCAAGTCGGAAGGATCTTTCATCTCTTTCGCTATTGTTTCGTAAACTTCAGAGTAGTCCGCTGCATCGTATATGCTGTCCGACTCAACTGCTTCGCAGTTGTTCAGTTTCATCTTCACCGAGACTGTGAACCATCCGCCCATTTCACGTTCTTCAGGCATGACCCCATGATATGAATAGAACTTCATATTGTTGAGGCTAATAAAGCATTGCTCAATTTGCATGTTATCCACAGCGTGATGCACCGCAGTTGGTGCAGATGAGACAACCTTCCTGATATACCAGTGATTCCTGACCGCAGTTGGGGCATTTCTGTCCGCGCGCTGCTGTGCCGTCGGTGATGTATTTCTTCAAGGCACGTTCCACACCAACCTTCCATGTGTTGATGTTCTCACTGCCTAACTGCAGTTGGCTGACGAGTTTGATGACGTGCTCCAAAGGCATACGATAGCGTAAAACACCAGAAATCAGTTTTGCGTAGTTCCAGTATTCAGGGTTGAACTTTTCAGACAATCCCTCAACAGTAGTCTTGTATCCACGCTTGTTTTCAAACTGGAAGTCGTAACGCTTGTTGCCGTCTGCGCCAGTGTGCTTGATGATGCGCCCCTTAGTTACGGTTTTGGGAAGCACAATGCCTTCATCATCGTCTTGCAGACCGGTGAAGATTTCGTATGGAACACCTTCAAGAAGTCCGACGAAAGCCACCCATTTTTCTTTATTGTTCTGGAAACGCACAACATCGCACTCCAACACTTCTGGACGATGCTCTACGACCTGTGGCGGCTGGCATGGCGGAAGTTCGCTTTCTGCTTTCTTCTCTTTCTTCTTTTTGTCGTCAACGCTGATGAGCACGCCGCTGCGGCAACCGTCGCGGTAAATCGTACAACCCTTGCAGCCACTCTTCCAGGCTGTCATGTAGAGGCGGTCAACGAGTTCCTCGTCCACATTGTTGGGCAGGTTAACCGTGACGCTGATGCTGTGGTCCACCCATTTCTGAATGGCGCCCTGCATCTCTACTTTCATCAGCCAGTCCACATCGTTAGCAGTGGCTTTATGGTATGGAGAACGTGCAACAAGTTCGTCAATTTCTTCCTGGCTGTAGTTTTTCTCCGTATCGATGCCGTTGACCTGCATCCATGTGATGAATTTATGGTGGTAAACGATGTATTCTTCAAAAGCATCGCCAGTTTCGTCCACGTAGTCCACACGAACTTCCGGATCGTTCGGGTTAACCTTGCGACGGCGTTTGTATACGGGCATAAAGACGGGCTCAATTCCACTCGTGGTCTGTGTCATAAGACTCGTTGTACCAGTCGGGGCAATGGTGAGGCAAGCAATGTTGCGACGACCATATTTTACCATATCCTTGTATAGCGCAGGGTCGTTCTCTTTGATACGAAGAATGAACGGATTGTTCTTCTCGCGCTCTGCGTCGAATATCTCGAAACTGCCGCGTTCCTTAGCCATTGTTACGGATGAGCGGTAAGCATTCAATGCCAAAGTCTTTTGCACTTCTACAGCAAAGTCGGTAGCATCCTGTGTGCCGTAGCGCAGACCGAGAGCGGCTATCATGTCGCCTTCTGCAGTGATGCCGACACCTGTCCTGCGCCCCATACCCGACTTGCGGTAAATCTTTTCCCAAAGGTGGCGCTCCGTGCTTTTTACTTCTTCTGACTGTGGGTCGCTCTCAACCTTTGCCATAATCAGCTCAATCTTTTCAAGTTCGAGGTCGATGATGTCGTCCATCATGCGCTGTGCAACCTGCACATGTTTCTTGAAGAGGTCGAAATCGAAAGTGGCTTCTGGGGTAAAGGGCTTCTTTACGTAAGAATAGAGATTGATGCAGAGCAAGCGGCAACTGTCGTATGGGCAGAGCGGTATTTCGCCGCAGGGGTTGGTGGATATGGTCTCAAAACCGAGGTCTGCATAGCAGTCGGGTATGCTTTCGCGAATGATGGTGTCCCAAAACAGTACACCTGGCTCAGCGCTTTTCCAAGCATTGTGAACGATTTTCTTCCATAGTGCCTGCGCATCGATGTCTTTTTTTACAAGTGGGCTGTCGCCCTTGATGGGGTATTGCTGTGTGTAAGGTTTCCCCTCAGCAGCCGATTGCATGAAATCGTCATCTATACGAACACTTACGTTGGCCCCCGTAACCTTGCCTTCCGTCATCTTGGCATCGATGAATGCTTCTGCATCGGGATGCTTGATGCTGACAGACAACATCAAGGCTCCTCGACGGCCGTCTTGAGCCACCTCGCGGGTACTGTTGCTAAAGCGCTCCATGAAGGGTACGATGCCGGTAGATGTGAGTGCGGAATTCTTTACGGGCGACCCTTTTGGGCGAATTTGCGACAAGTCATGTCCCACACCCCCACGGCGCTTCATCAACTGCACTTGCTCCTCGTCTTCCTTCATGATGGCGCCGTAGGAGTCGGCATTACCATCAATGCCTATGACGAAGCAGTTGGAGAGTGAGGCTATCTGAAAATTGTTGCCAATGCCCGTCATCGGACTGCCTGCAGGAACAATGTAGCGGAAATGGTCAAGAAGGTCGAAGATCTCTTGTGCTGAGAGTGGGTTTTCGTATTTCTTTTCAATCCGGGCTATCTCGTTTGCAATACGCCAATGCATGTCGGCTGGCGACTGCTCGTAAATGTTGCCGAAAGAATCTTTCATCGCATACTTGTTCACCCATACGCGAGCGGCGAGTTCATCACCCGCAAAATAGTCCAATGAAGCAGAAAAGGCTTCTTCGTAAGTATAAGTCTTGAGATCCACTGATTATGAATATTTTAGTTTTTTAATGTCTCTTTTCGCAAAACTTTGCAAAACTACAAACAACATTTAAACTAACAAAACATAATGCGTGGGAATTTTAAAGTTTTCCAAAAATAAACAACAATTTGCTGATATTCAGGTAAATAAAATTTTACAAAAACTGAAAAGTTTTCCAAAAAGGAAAACTCTGTGTGATATTTGCTGTGGCAAAATCCTGTTTTCGGACAACCCTTTAGTTTTTGTGCATATCCCAAATAGACAAGACTTTCCTGCGTATAGCACTGAAATTAAGCACAGCCATAAGTGCGAATAGTACAAGTCCGACGATGGTACTGGGAACAGTGCCGGCAGCCTCATATTTCGGTGAGAGGTCGCCAAACATGGGTAAATAATAAGAACGGGAAAGAACAGTTAAAACAACAGCCAAAACAAGCACCAGAGCGTTGATGCCCAAGGCGAGCAGATGGAATGGTCTTGCAACGTCGCTCGGGGAGTGGCCTATCAAAAGCAAATTGTCGATTTTCTCAGTATGCTTCTGAAGGAGCAGGAATATGCTGAGAAGGAGCAGGTAGAAGGCGAGTGTGCAGATGACAAGTCCTATGACCATGACAAGTACTACGATAATACGGAAAAACGTGGCAGCACGCGATGCGTCGGCATCATTGCCTTCTGTGTCGTAGTTGTGTTCTTGCAGATATTTGGTAATGTTTTCGTCTGCAAGGTTTTTTACGCGG
The DNA here is from genome assembly GCF_003265305.2 of Pseudoprevotella muciniphila. NCBI lineage: Bacteria > Pseudomonadati > Bacteroidota > Bacteroidia > Bacteroidales > Prevotellaceae > Pseudoprevotella > Pseudoprevotella muciniphila. Next base: position 2,674,410 of record NZ_CP033459.1, read on the forward strand.
ACGACAAGGCGCGAGGCACTTGTCTTTTCATTATTCTCGTACGTGTTGTCCTGCACGTTTTTTGTTGTCAGTTCTTCGTTCATGGCATCCATAAACGGTTGAGGTACGAGAATGGTGTTCAGCCGTCGGGAGAAGCCAACAACACGGCCTAACAGGTGTTTTTGACCTTTGTTGCCTTGCAAGAATAACTGTATCCCGATTTTCTTAACAGTGCCCTCTGATATGGTCGGTAATCCCCGGCTCGTAGCGAAGCCGAAATTATAAAGATTGAGGTAATTGTGCGGAAGAATTATAGGAACGATGCTGTCGCCAGGCGTGTATGACCATTCTGAGAGGTCCACGTCGATGTATTCGTTCGGTATCGACTCAAAAAACATTTCTGTTGAGTACTGCATACCAAGAAGTTTGTTGCCAATGGTGGCATATACACCATAGCGCGATGGTGTGAAAAGTGCCAGATCTTCCACAAATGGCTGTTCGCGCAACTCTTCTATCTCGCTCTTGCGAAAAACCTGAGGAGAGGCAGTAAGCGTGCGAGCCATATTCACACGCTTGTTCACTACTATCTGCTCAGGTTTCATGAAACTGTCGTTACCCGTCAGCAGAGGAATTACATCTACATAAAACTGAACGGCAATCAAAATAATAGCCATGCCCAGCAGATTGGCAAGCGTGAAACCTGCCATCTGCCAAGCGCTGATTTGCTTGCCAAGCAGTTTGTAAACAAGCGTATGTCTGCTGTCGGTGTGAGAGCGATGCATATTTTGGAAAATATAGTGAAGAGTGACTAACGCCACTCTTCACTCTTAATCATTCAATTCAAGTCCATTTCCTTATTTGATGTGTCTGCAGAAGAATAGTCTGGCTCGTACATTCTTACTCGGTTGTTGAAGGCGTCGTAAAGGTCGTAGGCGAGGTCTATCAGGCTCGCTGCAGGTGTCTTTGCCTTGTCCTTCGTTACGAGGCGGAGCACATATTTGCCCTGTCCTTCATAGAATAATTCAGCATAGTCGCAAATCTTTGCCAATTTTTTGACTATCTCTGCATCTTCTGAATTATCACTGTTTGCCATCTTTTCGAGTGCTGTAAATCCCAAGCGCACGTAAAGTTTCTTGCCCTTAATGTCGTTCATGCTGTATGCATTGGCAGGTTGGGTGAAGATTGTTGGCGACTCGCCCATGGCAATGTACGATATGTTGTTTTTGTAGCCGAAACTGGCATTGAACGCGCCTGCGCCAGCAGCACCGTTGCCCGGTTGCTTAATGAGGTATTCTTGTTCACCTACTTTCTGTGCCTGTCCTTCTGTTATTTGTGCCAATAGGTTGACTATCGCATCGTCCTTCGTCTGTACGTAGGCAGACATGACGGGCAGTTGTTCCTGCATCTTGACATCGGTAATGTTTATGGCGAGGTCGCCATTCACAGAGGGCAGTAATTTATATATTTCATTGTTGTCGCCCGATTCTTCCAGTAGCCCCGCGTCTTTCAGTGCGTCAAGAATATGCTGGCCATTGATGTTTGCAATAACAGAAAGACCGTCCTTTGAAATGTATTTCAGCAAGTCGCCTTTCACGTCACCCAATTTTTCGTCATTCTTCTTAAGGTATTCTGTCCATTGGCTCGATGTAGTGAGGAATTCACCAGTAACCGCCATCTCGCCGTTGTCTAAAGTAAGGTCGAACATGTATGTGGCATCCTTCAACTTCACGTCTTTGGGAAGCAGTTCATCGACTTGCTTGATGCGTTCTTCTTTTACAATTTTGTCAAGACCTTTACCGTTGAAGAGAATCTGCATCACACCACCGCTGTTGCCCATCTTCTTGAATTCTTCAGAATCAGCGAAGGAAGGCGCATCGTTTTTATCCATCTTCTTTGCGATGTCAGCAACAAAGGCTTCAGAGTCTTTGTTTTCGTTAATGTCGCCGCAATAGAACCAATCGTCATCGAAAACGATGTATGAGCCGCCGGCTTCCACGTAACTCACGCCGTCGCTCGTCTCTTTCACCTTTTTAGAGTCCACTTCTTTGGCAAAGGCGTTGATGAGGTCGGCGAAATCGCTTTCGCTGTGCAGGGCGCCGACGACAGCCGTTTCTTCGTACGAACCATCTTTGCTTGCATAGAGGAATACGGGTTTACGAAGGTCAAGACCAGATGTGGCAGGCTTATCGAAAATCTGTTCAATCCTGTCGCGCAAATCTCGGCTGAGGTCGCTCTCTTTCAGTGCATCTGTCAGGCTTTTCTTAACCTTGGAGTTCTCCTGCAGACCGCATTTCTCCACAGTCTGCTTCACGTCGAGACGCATAACGAAATATGCATCATCAGGAATCATCTTGGCATACTTCAGGTCGTCCGTACAAGATGACATAAACAATGCCAAAAGCGCAAACAGCGCTAAATAAACATTCTTAATCTTCATAATTTTTGTTTTTAAGAGTTATAAATACAATTTTTGCAAATGTATAAAATTTTCTCATTATGCAATGTGCATCTGCGCGGTTTATTGAAAAAATCTGGCTGTAACCGCAAAAACGGATTACAGCCGGAGTCGGATTTCAAGTAATCTTCAATGTTGTTTTTCAAAAGTTGGAACTTTACATTGTTTCGTTATTTTTCTCAAAATAGAAACCATAGACCTTTCCAGACGGCTTGTTAATGAACGTTCCTGCATAGGTGCCGTTGCTGTTGATAGAACCGGTAAAGCGTCCGGTATTTGCTTCGGTTTTCCCTTCGTATTCTTCAAGAATCATTCTGCCATCGTCTTCAATGTACCCTCTCAGCCGTATATTCTGGTCGCTATGGTTGTCATAGTAGCCCCATCCTTCAACATTGTATTTGTCGGTCGTAAGAAATAAATGGATGCCATATTGACCTATTTTCCCTCTTAGGCTTGTTTGAAGATATTTTGTCTGAGAGTACGTTTCTTCACCCCATTTTATTGAAACAGGGGTACCTGTATTTATGGCTGGTGAGACGCTTGGCGTAGGAGTCACAGTCTCTTTTTTGTTGTAGCCGTTGTTTGAGATAGGATCTTTTTGTGGTTTATTCACAGGTGCGATTTGTTGAGAACCAACTCTTTTCGCAGGGGTTGTAGGAGGTACATAAACGTTTTCCTTTTCGATTATGTAATCATTGTTATTAGTGTTATTGTCTGATTGATTGTGAGAAACTTCTTTTTGTGGGGAATTTGAAGTCTTCTGATCAGGTTTATTGGTGTTGTACTCTTGAGCAATGCTTTCATCAGATTTTTTATTGCTATCCCATTGGTTATATAAATAGAAACCGATGAAAACGACCGCTGCAATGGCAATAATGCCCTGTGTAACTGCTTTTATGACATTATATATTCCGTTGTCGTTCGTATGTTTCGTAGAGATTTCGGGAGATGATTTGTAAAGTCTGGAAGGTGAACCGCAGTAGGGGCAGAAGTGGTCGCCTGTTTCCAATTCATGCCCGCAGTATGTACATCTGTAAATAGCCATTTTTAGTAATGATTATAAGGTTGAAGATTATAGTAAGATTTGAGGTTGAAATCGGGTGTGACAATGGCATTATGCCACACCCGATAGTAGTCAATTTGAAGATAATGTGAGAAAATTTCTTTTGTCGTAGTTCTTGGAGATTATTGCAAATCTGTTACAACCGGATTTCTGTGTCCATCGCAACATGGGCAACGACTTCTGTGCCAGCCTGTGCTTCTGCGCGTTCTCCGCAGATGAAACAGCAGGGTATAGCGGCAAAGCAGAAGAGTAATACCGAAAGTGTAGTGCGATTATCTCCCTTAACATAAAGGTCGCCATTAGAGAGTGGGACTGAATATCCATTCATTAAGTCAACCTCATTGAGTTTAATACCTAAACGACCTCTTGTTCCCCACCATGAGGAACGCTTGGCTTCATATACGGTACCGACTACCGGTGTGCCATATTTAATGGCTACCTTGCCATCGACTATGACATCGTTCGACACAGTGAATTGTACCTTGTCGCCAACATCTACTTTCGCGCCACGTACGTTGTTGACCAATTTGCAATGAACTCTTGTTCCTGCCGGAATAGTAAATTTTTGGGCTGCAATGCTCAGAGTCATCAATGACATCAGAGCAATAAATAAAAATTTTTTCATAAATTGTGAGTATTTAGGAGGTTAATAAAAACAATCGCATTACTGTTTAGCGTCTTCCAGTTTTGGGAATATGTATAAAACTCCTCTAAGAAAGCAATACATCAAGATTGTGAGGATTTTATTTCAGTGTAAGGACAAATCGATCTTCTTCTTTGATTTTTGCTCCTGTACCAGGTACAAACACCATAATTACAGTCCAGCTAAGCCAAAATTTGACATTGCATCTGTTCTTGCCGCGTATATAGATGTCATCGTGTTCTAAAGGGATGAGTTTATTAGGGGTTTCTATGTAAAGTGGACGTAGAACCATGTATCCTTCTTGTCCAAAAATGTTGCTTTTTCTACGTTGCATTACTTTACAAATTATAGGGCAGGTAATAAGTGATTTGTCTGTTGCATTTTCTACTCTAAGAGCTTTAACCTCTGATCCCACCTTGAAATTACTACTGGAGGCAATTTCGGGACTTAAATAGCGCATTGCTATAATTTCTTTATTAGAGTTTTGGGCGTTTGAGCAAATGGCGATAGTAAAAGCCATCATTAAAATTAAAATTCTTTTCATTGTGTTTATTTTAATAAGTTAGTAATGTTCGTATTCTATGTTGTGTCTTACAAATTTAGAGATAAAGGGGAAGGAAATGAGGTGGCGGGAAGGGGAAAGGTACGAACTGTGTTTTGTAGGGTATGAGTTTTCTCTTTACCGCCATGAAGCTTCTCCTTTTCTTATTCTGCCGGCATGGGGTTTTGCCTTTCTGCATCGCGTTTTTCCATGATGGTAATGAGTTCGCGCAAGGCTGGTGGGGTGCATTCCACCTGGATTTTCTTTTCCGTTCCGAAGGGATTGCCTATGAAAGTGAGTTTGCGGGCTGCAGGATGAATGTGCATCACGTGGTTAAGGTTGATCAAGTACGTGCGTCCCACGAGTGCGAAGTCGCGTTTCCATATTTCGGGTGCCTGTTGCTCAATCATGCGTGCCACTTCGGCGCGCTGGTAACTCACGGTTTCTATCACGTGTCCGTTGGAGAGGTGGATGTCGCAGTAGTTGCCGTCGGCTTTTACATACACAATGTCGTTGAATGGGATATAATAAACTTCATTGAAGTTTTTGATAATCAGCTTTTGTGGTGTGTCCATTGATGCTCGGTGGTGCTGTCAGATTGTTTTTCGTTTCTTATATTTCTGCTAAATTAGTGCAAAACATTGCATACTACAGCCCAAAAAAACAGGGGGGGGTACGAAGTGTGTTTCATAGGGTATGAAAATATTCTTTTTGCAGAGAAAAACTTTGGAGGCTCATCAGAACCTCCAAGTTCCTCTCATTCCTTTTGCTTTGCATACAAGCCGCGGGGTTAATTTCTGATGTATATTTCCCCTCTTTTATTAAGCACCCCTTAACAGTATGTCGATAAATGATTTTGGAAGATAGATGTTGGGGATTGACATGGCTTCTACGAACAGGGGTGCTATCTGTTCATCGGTGTAGCCTGCATTTCCGCAACCGATGCGTGTAACGTAGAATCGCGTGTCGGGAAGCATTCTTGCGTGTTCTATGAAGTTCTCGATTGCGAGATGGGTTTCCATGAAGCTGCATGATGTGGTGGGGATGGCGTACGATTGTCCTTGCGGACCTTCACCTCGTCCCCGGATGGCACCGAAGTGACGCACGGCATACGCAGCTGCTCCGCCATCATGAATGCCATTCATGTCGCTGCCGAATACGAATACCTCGTCGGGCTGCAGCGATGTGATAGTATCCGGAGTAACACGTCCTTTCAGCTCTTCTTCATCGTAGAAGAAATTGCGACTTGACAGATACATCTTTTGGCGGAACTCATTCATGCTACTTGAAGTTTTCATGCGCATCCGAGCCTTTGAGAAGTATAAGTCTCTGCTGCTTCTTTGTCTGCTCCACATCCTGTTAGAGTCTTCTTCATTCGCTTCGAATTGCATACTGTTGTCGATATGGAAACTTCTCGCTACGGATGCTGCATCGATGTTGGCACCGATGAAGTTGAAATTCCAGCCGAGTTCCTTGAAGCGGTCGATGAGTTCTACTATCTGTGCTCCAGTAAAGTGCTGTGAGTCATTCTCGTAGCCGTCTGTGATGATGGTTACTGATGCAAGTGCGCCTTCAGTCTTCGATGTCAGTTTCTCAAGGTCTTTAAGTGTGAAGCCTATGGCGTCATAGAGTGGTGTGCATCCCCATGGGCGGTAGTCTTTGTCGGAGATGTGCTTTGCTTCGTTAGCCGGAATGTTCTCACAAAGGTATCGCGAGGGAACTTCAGAAGATGACTGGAAACAGTAGATTGACACATAGTGTTCCTGCGAGTCAGCGTTCTTTTCCTGAATGTTCTTGATGCTGTTGATGGTTTCGTTGCACCCGCTGATGGTGGAACTTACGAGGTGGGACATAGAGCCGCTCTCGTCGAGAATGATTAGGTTGAAAAATGTTGCTTTCATAGCATGAAGTGTTTGATGTTTTTATTGTTGTTAAATGTTTGATGAGTCTTTTTTAGGAGTGTCCTGCAAATTAGGTTTGAATAATTCTTCTTCAAGTCAGGTATGTTCCCTAATTCGTAGAACACTCCTTTACCCCCTTCGATAAGGGCGGTGCGCTGTGTTTTTCAGTTTTTCCTTTTTTTTGTTTGTTTTAGATTTTTGTTTTCTGTTTTTGTGTTTTTCTGTGTTTTTTTTAGTTTTAGAGTGCTGCTTGTTCAGAATAGCAGCGAGTCGGTTTGAGATGGGTTATCTGTTTCGTCTTCTTTAAATTGTTTTGTGTCAAATGAAAATAGGTCAGGGCGTCGGTTGGGCGTAGGCTCCTCGCTCTTTCCCTCGTTTTGTAAATATCCCGACGATATCATCTTTCTGTAGAAATTGCGCCGGTCGTAGTTCTCGCCCTTGATGGCTTCATACACCTGTTGCAGTTCGCTGATGCTGAATTTTTCGTTGAGCAGGTTGAATGCTATCGGCTCTATCCGCATGCGTTCCTTGAGATGATTGCGTGCTGCCTTTACGATTTCTTCGTGGTCGAATGCAAGAGGCGGCAATTCATCCTCCTTGAACCATTGAGCCTTCTTTGCATCGGAACCGCCAATGACTTCAAAATCCGACTTGCGCACAAGTGCCACGAATCCAACTGTGACTACACGACATCTGGGATCGCGGTCTATCGCGCTGAACACCCCGAATTGCTCCTTATAGACGTCGCGAACTTTCGTTTCTTCCCAGAGCTCGCGTTCTGCACATTCTTCAATAGTCTCGTTGGGGTTCATAAAACCGCCGGGAAGTGCCCACATGCCTTTGAAGGCTTCTATGCCACGTTCGATGAGTAGAATGTGCAAATCCTTACCGTCGAAGCCGAATACTACACAATCGGCCGTAAGCGAACATTTAGGAAATCTATATTCCAGCCTGACTTGTTGCTGACCGTCGTAATTAAAGTAGTGGCTGTTGTAATAACGACCTTCTTCCTCTTTTTCGGGCTTGATTTTATCTAATGGGAATAATGACATAGAGCTATGTGTTATTTTGACACAAAATTAAAATTCGCATATTTTACATGCAAATAAACCAACAAATAATTTACTAAATTTAACAATATTTAACAATCCTTTGTGTCTTTTGTACTCAAAGAGACCTATTTCGTACATTTCCGGTTCCAAATATCCCACGCAGCCAGCGCTTGCAGGTGAAGCATATCGAGTCCGTTTTTCGTGGTAGAACCTTGTGCTTTTCCGCGTTGCAGGAACTGTGTCTCCAGCGGATTGTAAACGAGGTCGTAGAGCAAGTGTTTCTCATTAAGGAGGTTGTATGGTATGGCAGGTGCCTCGTCAGTGTGAGGGTGCATACCCACGGGGCTGCAGTTCGCTATGACCGTATATTCCTGCATGACTTCCGGTGTTATGTCGGCGTATGTGATTCTGCCTGCTGATGCGCTGCGACTGACATAGAGCGTGTCAATGCCCAGTTTGTGCAACCCGAACGTGACGGCTTTCGACGCACCGCCCGTGCCGAGGACGAGTGCCTTGCGGTGGTGGGGCAGGAGGAGTGGGCGAATGGACTCGGTAAATCCAATGACGTCGGTGTTATGCCCCTCGAGAAAAGTTTTCCCGGACTCCTTTATAATACGAATGACATTCACGGCTCCAATCTCCATGGCATCGTCGCTCATGGCGTCCAACATTGGAATGACGGCCTGCTTGTGGGGAATCGTTACGTTGAGGCCGCGAAGATTTTCGTGTTTTTTGACTATCCGGAGAACTTCCTGCGCGTTCTCTATCTCGAAATTCCTGTATTGGGCATCAAGCCCTTCTTTGCTGAATTTTTCTGTGAAAAACCTGGCGGAGAAGGAATGGCCGAGGGGGAAACCGATAAGTCCGTATAAGTCCATTATTCTTATGATTTATTTTGTTGCACAATAGAGCGTGCTGAGTCCGAAGGTGAAACGCTTGAATGTAACATCCTGATAGCCTGCGTTGGTCAGGATTTCTTTCATTTTTTCGCCTTGCGGAAAGGCTTCCATAGTGGCAGGAAGGTATTTGTAAGCGCGTTTGTCTTTTGAAAACAGACGGCCTACGGCGGGCATGAACAGGTGGGAATAACACCAGAACAACTGTTTCATGGGGAATTTTCGTGGGGCTGTAAGTTCAATGATGACGAGTCGCCCGCCCGGCTTCATCACGCGGCGCATTTCGCGCAACCCTTTGTCGAGGTCGGGGAAGTTTCTTACGCCGTATGCCACCATAACGGCATCAAACTCATCGTCTGCCAGCGAAAGGCTCATACAGTCGTCCTTCTGAAATGTAACGATGTTTTCCAGACCGGCTTTCTTCACTTTCTTACGACCAACATTGAGCATACCTTCTGAAATGTCTGTACCTAAAAGTCGTTCAGGCGAGAGTTGTTTGGCGGCTAATATGGCGAAATCGCCTGTACCTGTAGCCACATCGAGAATCTGCTTAGGATGAAAGGGCTCGAGCGATTTTATGGCAGCCTTGCGCCATCGCTTGTCTATTCCGAAAGAGAGCAAATGGTTCAACAAGTCGTAGCTATGCGAGATGTTGTCGAACATCTGTTCTACCTGTCCGCCCTTTTCACCTGCAGCATCGTAAGGCTTTATATGTTCTTGCTTATACGACATAATCAATGCTCGTTCTTTACCGATACTGCAAAGATAACATATTTTTCAGACAGGTAAACAATGAAAACATTATTGTATAACAAATGAATACAAATATTTTGCAGGTTAAAGATTTTCGGTTAATTTTGCATATCCTCAACAAGACTATTCCTTAATCAGATAATATAACTAAAAAATAACAGATATTATGAGAGTAATCATTGAGCCCGATTATGCAAGATTGTCGAAATGGGCTGCCGACTATGTAATCAACAAGATTAACGCTGCCAATCCCACAGCAGAAAAACCTTTCGTTTTGGGTTTGCCGACAGGTTCTTCACCCATCGGTATGTACAAGGAACTGGTAAAGGCAAACAAAGAAGGGCGCGTGTCATTCAAGCATGTCCTGACGTTCAATATGGACGAATATGTAGGTCTGCCTGAAGAACATCCCGAAAGTTACCACAGTTTCATGGCAACGAACCTCTTCAACCACATCGATTGCCCTAAGGAGAATATCCATATCCTCAATGGCAACGCACCCGACCTTGAAGCAGAATGTGAGCACTACGAAAAGATGATAGAAGAGGCTGGAGGCATCGACCTCTTCATCGGTGGTATCGGTCCCGACGGACACATTGCATTCAACGAACCCGGTTCATCTTTGACCAGTCGCACACGTCAAAAGACACTTACCACTGATACACGTATTGCCAACAGCCGTTTCTTCGGAGGCGATCCGAATAATGTGCCGGCACACGCACTAACGGTAGGTGTGGGCACCGTGATGTCTGCAAAAGAAGTGCTTATCCTCTGCAATGGTCATAACAAAGCCCGTGCGCTGCAAGCAGCAGTGGAAGGTCCCGTAACGCAGATGTGGACCATCAGCGTGCTTCAGATGCACCGCCATGGCATCATCGTATGCGATGAACCTGCATGCGAAGAACTCAAGCACGGCACATACAACTATTTCAAAGATATCGAGAAGGACCAGTTGTAATCATCCTGCCATCTACCACACAAAGACAACACCGAAGCATAGCGCTCGGTGTTGTTTTTGCTTTTTTTATAAGCCTATTGTCAGTCTATGCCAACGATGCCTCTATTTCCTCGCATTCATCTATCCACGCAGACGACTGTGCGTCGCTGGGCATTCGCCAATCACCGCGTGGGCTTAGCGCACAGGAACCCACTTTGGGTCCATCGGGCATGCAACTGCGTTTGTACTGTTGAGCGAAGAATCGGCGGAAGAAAGTGGTCATCCATTTGCAAATGGTCTCGCTGTCGTACAGGCTGACGCGTTGGTCTTTACCATTGAAGGCCTGTTTGGCAAGATAGAAAATCTTCTTCGGGCGGAAACCGTTGCGCAACGTGTGATAGAGGAAGAAATCGTGCAACTCGTAAGGACCTACCAAATCTTCTGTCTTTTGAACAATGTTTCCGTCTTCGTCTGCAGGGATAAGTTCCGGACTGACGGGGGTGTCAACGATATCGAGCAACGTGGCTCGTGATACATCGTCTGCATGAGTTTCAGCAAACCAGCGCACAAGGTGCCTTACAAGTGTCTTGGGCACGGAAGAATTTACGCCGTACATGCTCATCTGGTCGCCATTGTAAGTTGCCCAACCGAGCGCCAATTCGCTTAAGTCGCCCGTTCCCACGACAAAGCCGTTCAGTTTGTTCGCCATATCCATGAGAATCTGTGTGCGCTCGCGCGCCTGACTGTTCTCATAGGTTACATCGTGATTGTCGGGATTGACGTTGATGTCCCTGAAGTGTTGCAGGCATGCTTCTTTGATGCTGATTTCGTGCATGGTGATGCCCAACTGCTGCATGAGGTTCACAGCGTTGGTGTATGTGCGGTCGGTTGTACCGAAACCGGGCATAGTGATACCGACAATGCCATGGCGGTCTTTGTGTAACTTGTCGAAGGCTGAGACGCATACCAGCAATGCCAATGTAGAGTCGAGCCCGCCACTGATGCCGACGACAACGGTTTTTGCTTTAGTGTGTGTTATGCGGCGTGCAAGTGCCATCGACTGAATGTTGATGATGTCTTCGCAGCGCTTGTTGAGCCTGCTGTCGGACGGCACAAAAGGCAATGGGTCGATGGTGCGCGAAAGCACAAAGTTCGTTGATGTGTAGTCGTCCAGTTCAAGTTCTATGCGGCGGTAGCGTTCAGTGTTGTTAGCACGATTGAAAGGGAAGTCGGTGTTCACACGCCGTGATGCACGCATGGCTGCAACGTCGATCTCTCCGATAACCAACTGCTCGTTCATGCAGAAACGCTCGCCCTCTGCCATCATCTTACCGTTCTCTGCGATGTATGCCAAGCCGCCGAAGACAACGTCCTGTGTGCTCTCGCCATAGCCGGCACCGGCATAAATGTATCCCGAGATGCAGCGCGCGCTTTGGCTGAGGATAAGTGAGCGTAGATAGGCATTCTTGCTGACTACTTCGTTGCTTGCGCTGAGATTGAACACCATTTCTGCGCCTTGAAGTGTGAGATATGAACTTGGAGGAATCTGAGTCCAGAGGTCTTCGCAGATTTCTACACCAAAACTGCAATGCGACATCTCGAAAATCAGGTCTATGCCGAATGGGACAGTCTGACCGCAGAAGTTTACTGTCATGCCACGAGGAATTTCTAGACCGGAAGTAAACCAGCGTTCTTCGTAGAATTCTTTGTAGTTAGGAATGTACGATTTAGGTACTATGCCGGCTATTTTCCCTTTTTGAATAATGGCGGCACAGTTGTATAAAACGCCTTCATGGCTAAAGGGCAACCCAACAATCATTACTATAGAAAACGAACGGGAGAACTCCATAAGACTCAAAAGCCCAGTCTCAGCATTTTCAAGGAGAAGTTGCTGTTGGAACAAGTCCTGGCAAGAGTACCCTGTAAGACATAGTTCTGGAAAACATACTATTTCTACGCCTTGCGCAGCCGCCTGGGCCGTCATGTTTTCTATGGCGTTGATGTTGCGCTTGCAGTCGGCAAGACGCACCTCCGGTACTGCTGCTGCAACTTTAATGAAACCATTGTACATAGTATATCTTGTTTATAGGTGTTTTATAGTCAAGTTTATTTGTCAAAATCTTTTTTCAGTCGCACAGTCCTCAGCAGGTTTTTTACTCGTCGGTAGGGGCTATGTGCTTCCGGGTTTACCACGATGTTCAATGCCTTTGGCACAATCTCTATCTCTATTTGTTTGCCGCCTTTATATGGGTCGCCGTCGCAATGATAAGGCCCTTCCTGGTCGCGAGTAATCAAAATCTTTCGGGTCTTGAAGGTCTTAACCTTGCTGTTTCTTGGCAATGTCTTGCTGAACATTCCGATAACGATGCCCGGCGCGCCGATTACACCGAACGGGCTTATCATCGTTACATCCATCAGACCGTCTTTCATAGAGGCATGGGGCGCGATATAGCAGTTGTTGCCGTATTGTGAGGCGTTGGCACAGGTGATTACATATGCCTTATAACGCAATTTTGTTTCTTCGTCCTCTATCACGTAAAGTTCAGGCTTGTATCTCAAACCTTCTTTCAGCATGATCTCAGCGTAAGAAATAGGTCCTCGTTTACCGTGGTTGGCAAATTTTTCGCTAATAAATGCATCAAAGCCTACGCCACATGTGCAGAAGAAAGGACGTCCGTCGCAAAGACCATAGTCCAAGCGGTGGATTTCGCACGTGTTGATGATATGTAGGGCGGAGTTGACGGACAAGGGTATGTGCAGATGTCGCGCCAGGCCGTTGCCGGAGCCGCAAGGAATGATACCGAGCGAAGTGTCGGTATGAACAAGCGAACGAGCCACTTCGTTGATGGTGCCATCGCCACCTACGGCAACCACGATGTCCGCACCCTCACCTACAGCATCAGCCGCGAGTTGCGTGGCATGTCCAGCATATTCCGTGAAACGGATTGATGGGTCGAAAAGTCCTTTGTCTGTTTTCGTCTCAATCTTTTCCACAATACGCTTCTTGCGTGTTGTGCCGGATGTGGGGTTGACGATGAAAATTATTTTTTTCCGCTCGTTCATAACGCAAAAATACACATTTATCGCGATTTGCATAAAAAGGCTCAATAAAATCTTTCGAAACAGCATCCGAAACCCCTTCTGTTCATCTCTCAATATGTGTTTGCAGAATTGTGGCGTGAACAGTGCGGAATTTTGTAGGTGAAAGACTTCTGATTTGCTATATAAGTGCCTGAATTAAAGCACATTGAAATAAAAAGATCTGCAATTTTCAGTGTAAATTAACTGAAAACCGTTGCACACAAAGCGGTTTTTCGTGCTTTTTTTAAGATTTTAAGTGAGATTTATGAACAAATCTGCGTATCTTTGTGCCCAATTTGAAACAATGTTGCGCATTTAGTTATAAGAACGGCATATTTATATGTCATATAGCGCGATAAATGTAATCGAAATAAAATGAATCTTCTACAAGAAAGATTGGCTAAGTACGACCTGCCTCAAAGAGTGAAGGCGGTTGATGCATACCCGTATTTCAGAGAAATAGACGGAAAACAAGGTACGGAAGTCGATATGGGCGGACATAAAGTCCTCATGTTCGGTTCTAATGCCTATACAGGATTAACTGGTGACGAGCGCGTCATAGAAGCCGGCGTGAGAGCCTTGAGAAAATATGGTTCAGGTTGTGCCGGTTCCAGATTTCTCAATGGAACGCTCGATATTCACGTACAGTTGGAGAAAGAACTGGCAGCGTTCATAGGAAAAGACGATGCTTTGTGTTTCAGCACAGGTTTTAGTGTTAATTCCGGCGTCATAGCCTGTCTTACAGGTAAGGATGACTACATCATCTGTGATGACCGCGACCATGCTTCAATCGTAGATGGCAGAAGGCTGTCATTCTCGAAGCAACTCAAATACAAGCACAACGACATGGCAGACCTTGAGCGCAAACTGCAAAGTTGCCCAGATGACTGCGTGAAACTTATCGTTGTGGATGGTGTGTTCTCTATGGAGGGCGATTTGGCAAAACTGCCCGAAATTGTAGAACTCAAGAAAAAGTACAAGAATGTTTCCATCATGGTTGATGAGGCACATAGTATTGGTGTGTTCGGAAAACAGGGCAGGGGAGTGTGCGACCATTTTGGGTTGGCTGACGAGGTGGACCTTATCATGGGTACATTCAGCAAGTCGCTTGCCTCTATCGGCGGATTTATTGCTGCTGACAACATTATCATCAACTATCTCCGTCATAATGCCAGAACATACATTTTCAGTGCCAGCGACACACCTGCAGCAACAGCGTCTGCTATGGAAGCCCTGCACATCATTCAACAGGAACCCGAGCGCATAGAGCGCCTGTGGGATATTACCCGTTATGCACTGAAGGAGTTCCGTAAAGCCGGCTTTGAAATAGGCGATACAGAAAGTCCTATCATTCCGCTCTATGTGCGCGATATGGAAAAGACTTTCTTCGCTACAAAGTACGCTTTTGATCACGGCATTTTTATCAATCCTGTTATCCCACCGGCATGTGCTCCGCAGGACACGCTCGTGAGAGTCGCCCTGATGGCAACGCATACAAAAGAACAGGTGGATCGTGCAGTGAAAGAACTCAGTGAGGTGTTCAGACAACTCGAAATACCTCTCCATCCTGTGGAGGATTGACAGGGAAGGCAAAGCAAATTTATTTATAACCCATATAACAAAAAACAACTGCAAGTCTGTACGATTTGCAGTTGTTTTTTTGCTATAGGGGTATTCTATAAATCAGAGTCCTGATTTTATTTAGTAACCGGTTTGGGTTAGTTGCTGCCCAATTCTACGGCATAAGACACACGGCGTCCGCTCTTCTTCATTGCCCTGATCCAGAGTACGCGCTCCGTGCTCATGTTGGCTTCGCGAACAGCCTGTTCGAAGTCTTCTTTGCTGTTCATAGGTTTGTCGTTCACTTGGATGATGATGTCGTCTTTCGTTACGCCACCTTCTTTCATCTTGCCGTCGCGCACAGCAACAACCAGCAGTCCGTAGCGGAGATTGAGCTCTGACTTCTCGTCTGCGGTGAGTGCGCGAAGACCTACGCCCATGTCGTCCGAGTCCACACTTTCTATGATGCTTGTGGTGCCCTGTTCGTTGCGTAGAGTAACGGTCGTGGTGTGTTCTTTCTTATCGCGGAGATACTTCACTTGCACCTTGTCGCCCGGCTTGTGGTTAACGAGGAGCTCCTGCATTTCACCGAACTTGGAAATTTTCTTGTTGTCGATGCTGATGATGACATCGCCTTTCTGTATGCCTGCTTTTGCTGCTGCGCCACCATCCTTTGCCTCTCCAACGTAAACACCTGTCAGTGTGCCGAGGTCAACCTTGTTGCCTTTTTCGTTTTCTTGATCTATGTAGTTAGTAACGTCCATTCCTGAAATCTCAAGCATAGCACGTTGCACAGTGCCATATTGCTTCAAATCTTCAACAACTTTGTTCATGATGGAAGTGGGAATGGCAAAGCCATAGCCAGCGTACGACCCTGTCTGTGAATAGATCATGGCATTGATGCCAACCAGGTCGCCGCGAGCATTGACAAGTGCACCGCCTGAGTTGCCCGGATTGATGGCTGCATCAGTCTGTATAAATGACTCTATGCCGCCTGATGCACCGAGCGAACGTGCTTTGGCGCTTACTATACCAGCCGTAACAGTCGAGGTGAGGCTGAATGGATTGCCGATGGCAAGTACCCATTCGCCAAGTTTCAGATTGTCGCTGTTGCCAATGGTAATGGCAGGCAGGTCTTTCGCTTCTACCTTAATCAGTGCTAAGTCGGTGGTCTTGTCGGTGCCTATGATGCGTCCCTTGAATTCTCTGTTGTCGTTGAGTTTCACCTCAATAATGTCAGCATTCTCAACTACATGGTTGTTCGTTACGATGTAGCCATCCTGAGAAATTATGACACCTGAACCTGAACCTTGTCTCTTAGGTGTTTTTTGCTGATATTGTCGGCGTCCTCCGTTACCTCTGCCAAAGAAGTCGCCAAAGAAATCTTCGAATGGATCGTAGTACTCAATACTCTGCGTCTTGCTGTTTATCGTAACCTTAATGCTGACAACAGAATTCACTGCTTTTTCTGCTGCAATGGTAAGATCCACAGGCTGTCCTGGTATGCCTGCAATGGGAGTGGCAGTCTTGCCATCTTTGTCGTTAGCCTCAGTGTTTGCACATGCCACATTGAAGCCCAGCATTACAGCGAGTACTGAAATGCCAAAAAGTCTTTTTTTCATAAGAATTATTTTTTGTTTGAATTTTTTAATGTCCATAATTTTACCTTTTCATTCCTTATATTTTAATACCTTTTCTCTTGCTTAAGTGAACAATCGACACTTTGGAATATAGACACGCATGGTGTATATGCACAAAATGTGCCAAATTGTTTTCTTTTGGAGAACATCCTTTGCCAACTTTAGAAAAGAGGCGTAGCGGATGCCTGTTATTTCTAAAAGCATAGCAAAATTATGGCTAAAATATAAAACAATAAAATTATCAAAATTAAAAAATCTTAATCAATGTTTAATGATTGTTAATAGGCTTTGATGAATTTACTTGTTATGTATGCAGAGTTCATAAAAAACGCATCCGGCAAAGTGTGCTGAATGCGTTGTATAAAGTGAATCAGTAACGTCTGTATTACTTTTCTTCTTCTTCCTTTTTTTTCTCAGTTTTCGCCTTTTTTGTAGACAATCTTCTCTTTTTAGGCTTTTCTTCTGCTGGTTTTTCAACCTTGATGCCAGCGAGTTCCGGGTCTATCATGATGCGTCCACAATACTCGCAAACGATAATCTTCTTGCGCATACGGATGTCGAGTTGGCGCTGTGGCGGTATCTTGTTGAAGCAACCTCCGCAAGCATCGCGTTCAACGCAGACGATACCCAAACCATTGCGGCTGTTCTTTCTGATGCGCTTAAAAGAAGTCAGCAAGCGCTGGTCTATGGTCATCTCAATGGCATTGGCTTTTTCGCGAAGTTTTTCTTCTTCGTTTCGGGTTTCTTCGATGATGTTACCCAGTTCTTCGCGTTTGCTGTCTAATTCTGAGCGATGGTCGTTGAGTGAAGATTTGCTTGCTAAAAGCGTTTGCTGACGCTCTTCTATGGCGCGTTCTGCCTCGCCGATACGCTTCTCCTGAAGTTCGATGTCCAGATCCTGATATTTAATCTCATGCGAGAGCATATCATATTCGCGGTTGTTCTTTACTTCGTTCATCTGTTGTTCATAGCGCTCCTTGAGTGCCTTTGCTTCGGCAATCTTGGCTTTGCCTGAAGAAATTTTTGACTTGTAGTCTTCTATTTCCTCTGTAAGTTTGCCAATGCGATGAGTGAAGCCTTCAATTTCGTCTTCCAAATCCTGTATCTCCAGTGGAAGTTCTCCGCGAAGTGTCCTGATTTCATCGATTTGTGAAAGCAGTTGTTGCAGATTGTACAGTGCCTCCAACTTCTGTTCTACGGTCATTTCCGCATTTTCTGATTTTCTTGCCATAGTTATAGTGTTTTGTTTTTATATTCTCTTTTATTCTGTCATGTCAATCAAAGGTATGAAATGGCATTGGTGTTGACTTTCGTTTTAATGGTTTCGAGTTCCGGACACAGTGTAGCAAGTACCTCTTGCAGCAGTTCAATGGTGTATTGCTCACTCTCGTAATGACCGACAACGCAAATCTGTATTTGCTTTTCTAAACCGAAATAGCGATGGTAGCCCATCTCTCCTGTGATGAATGCGTCAGCACCCTGTTTCAGCGCTTCTTCGAGAAGGAAATCTCCTGCGCCCCCACAAACTGCCACTTTCTGAACGCTCTTCTTTGTGCAACGGTTGTGCATCAGTACATCAGCACTAAAGGCCTCTTTCACCAACCGGAGAAATTCGTCAGTAGGTATAGATGATTTAGTTGTTCCAATGATTCCGCTTCCGCCCTCAATTCCCTGCCGTGAGATGTTTTGCAGAAAAGAAACTCTCTCAAGTTCCAGTTGTTCTGCAATTTTGAAATTCACTCCTGCCATGGCATTATCCAGATTCGTATGTGCTGCGTAGATGGCTATGTCGTTCTTTACGGCTTCTCTGACACATCTTTGCACATAGTTGGCATCGGAGATGCATTTCAAACCACGAAACAAGAGCGGGTGGTGCGCAATTATCAAATTGCACCCACAAGTCTTGGCTTCTGCTATAATTTCTTCAGTAACGTCAAGACACAATAATGCCCTTGATACTTCCACATCTGTTAATCCAATCTGCAAGCCAGCATTGTCATAGCCTTCTTCCAGCGGCAGAGGTGCGAACCTTTCAAGGGCGTCGGCCACTTCTCGTATTTTCATTGATGGTGCAAAGATAGGCAAAAAAAATGGAAATAAAGAATTGTGAATAAAAAACTATGTCCGCATGCGAAGGGGTGATCTCATTTCTAAAAAAAAGAAGCCCAATAGGACTTCTTTAATCTATTCTGTTATAAAAAGGGCTGTTTACATACCCAATTCGTGCAACTTGTAACTACCCATAATTCTGCTGCGGTCAACATTTCCTTTAATGCCGGAAATGCTTCCTTTGTCGCTATATTGCCACATGATGTAATCTTTTCCATCATTAAGCCATGGCTCATTACTTTGATATCGGGCAATCATGAACTGATAGTCACCGAATTCGCCGAGCAGGTGGTTGTTGTAGAAGTTGTGGTAAGTATAGAGCAAGGGCTTTTTGCCATAGTGCTCTGTTACCATTTCAACGAATTCGCGCAAGTCGGAAATGAAACGTGATTTAGGTTCTTTGCCGCGGAATTCAATGTCGATTAGCGGTACCAAATCTTGCTCATCTGCCTTTACTATGCGTGTCATATTTGCAAATTGCACTTTAGGAGAAACGTTCGGGCGATAGAAGTGATAACTGCCAACGCTCAGACCAACACGCCGTGCCTCGCTACGGTTATATTCATAGTAACTATCTACATAATTGGCGCCTTCTGTGGCTTTGATGTAAACGTATGATATGGGCTCATCGCCAACCAGGTCCCAGTTGATGCTACCCTGATAGTGCGAAATGTCGATACCCTCTGTGAATTTGTTGTTGATGTTGCTGTTTCGGTTGCCACGAAAAGTCTTGTTGTTCATAATTATGCCATGCCCTGAAAGGTCGGCAAGTTCGGGAGTTTCCAACGGCTCATCGTGCCATGACATCTTCACCGGTGCGTCCGGTTCTGTTTCTACCTGCTCCATGTCATCTTTGCTGTGCTTCTTATGATGCTTCTGGGCAGACGCATTCTGCGGTGCAAATAAAAAAGCAGACATGGCTATAATCAAAACTAACCTTTTTCTTGAAGTCTTCATAAAAATCTTTTAGGGATTTCGGTGCAAAAATAGACTTTATTTATTTAACAAACGACATTTTATGTCTTAAATTATGCTAAAATGCCCAATAATCAACCACTTTACACGATTTTTAGGTTCTGAAAATGTCAAAAGTGTATCTTACTGACAAAAAACGCGCAAAGAGAGAAAACCTCCTTGCGCGTTTAGAATATACTGATTATCAAGTGTAACTCCTATAGCATTACTTTTTTGCCATTGATAATGTAGATGCCCTTTTCAGGATTGTTCACGCGACGTCCCTGAAGGTCGTAAATCACATTGCGTCCCGTAGGAGCAACAGTTGTAGTGGAATTGATTCCTGTCACGTCTTCACTCTTCCCAATCGTCTTGTAGAGACCATTGGTAATAGTCTCGATCGTCAGTGGAACATATACCATGTCGTAATTACCGCCCCAAAGGCTTTCTTCCTGATAGAAACCGATGACGCCATCCTTCTGTTCAATCATAGTGGAGTAGGCTGCAGAATGGTCGCACACTTCATACTTAGCCCAATTCTTTGCGAAGATGGCAGGTGTTGCCCAATGTGATGCGCGTGATTTGAGTTCCTTATAGAAAATGGCAGTCTTCTCGCGGTTGTTGCCTGTAGGTACAGACTGTAAAGCCAAGGTGATGGTGTCATTGTTTGAAACTTTAACGGCCTTTACCATGAGTATTTCGCCATTGCAGGAGTTGCTGCCGTATGCGATGCCGCCTTCGCTGCTGTAGGAGTTTGTCTTAACTTCTGAACTCCAACTTCCGGTGGCATTCTTCTGATTGGTATAGTAGAAGATATTGATGTTTCTGCCATAACTGTTACGTGCACTGATAAGAACGCTTCCGTCGGGAAGTTCTTCGCATTTAGGTTCGTTGCCGGTAGCATGGAAACTGTTATAGCCGCCCAATACGCTCCAAGTCTTGCCAAAGTCGTCTGAATAGATGACGTAGTTGCCCCATGCGCTGTTGCTCTCTTTGATAGCAAGGACAGAACAGTAAAGCCTGTAGAATTTGTCTTTCTTTATGATGCGTGACTGCGCAATGCGTCCGGAACCAATGAACATACTCTTGACGTTGCTGGCGAATGTACCTATATAAATGTCTTCTGCCATGTCGCCTATTTCTTCACTGCGAACCCAGTTGCCTGTGCCGTCGGGCACCAAGATGCAGTGTGCCATGCCTTGATGTCTTGAAAGTGTGCCGTTGGGGAACATCGTGTTGCCAGAGCAACTTACTAACAAGCAGATGTTGGAGTCGCGGTCGCAAACGGCTGCCGGGTCGCCGTAGCCCCAAGATGATGTGCCATCAAACCAGTTGATGTCTTCGTTCCAGGTTTTGCCATTGTCATTACTGATACGTCCAACCACGTCCAAGTGCCCCGAACCAATGTCGCCACCAGAATAACGACGATCGTTGAATGCCAAAAGGTCGCCATTGGGAGCGCATGCAATTGAAGGAATACGATATGGTACACCGATGGGGTCGCGCTCAATGCCGTTGAAGTAAAGGTATCTCACACCCGGATTAGTGTTTTCGTATGTTGCAACAATATCCACAGAACCAGTCTTGGCTACTTTAACAGTGTTAGTGGTTGCGCCTCCGTTTACACTAAATCCTTTGAACTCAAAACCTGTACCTACAGCAGTACTCGAAAGCGTGAGATTGCCGCCTTCAGACACATAGAGTTTCTTTGTCCATGCTCCTGTGTTGAAGTTCTTGTCAGTTACCCTGATGGTTCCTTCGCTACATGCGATGTTGCCTACGTATGGGCAAACTCTTGAAATGGAGTCAAGGCCGGCAATGGTGAATGATATTTCAATAGAGGCATCTGAAATCTTCCAGAAACTACCTGTATTTGTACTTCCTGATGTGAAGTATCTGAGATCGCGCATACCAGCGCCTCCATACATGTTTACACCGTAATTGCCAGTTTCTTCTCTGTCTCGGAATATGTAGCCTAAGGATTCTGCATAGGTGTCAACCACTTTCCATGGGCGGGCATTCTGTGTTGGTACTAAAGAAACGTATGTTCCATTGGAAACAGGAACAGTGTTTGTGGTCAGAGCATAACTTTCTCCAAGCATACGGTTGTATATCATACAACTGTCCTCTGTACCCACAATGCACCAAAGTTGCGCCTCGCTGCCCGCGTCGTTGGTGTTAGTCATTGGAATGTATGAACTTTCAAGTACAGCATCCCAAGAATAGTTGCTGTTTTCGGCAGAAGTTATACGTACCCATTTCTCACCGTATGTGGAACTGAACATGGAACTCTTGTCGGAACTGTCGTAAGCAAGAGTGGCTTGATAAACCGGGGCCTGTGTGTCATAAACCGTTCCGCCTGCATTCAGTTGGGGACCATAGGTCGTGTTGGTAAGTACGCGAATACGCTGTCCCACAGAAGTATAATTACCCCCGTCAGGTATGTTACTACTTACAAAATAGAGATAATACGTGCTACTACCTGTAAGTTCTACGGGTGTGCTGAATGTATAAGTTTCCATCGAACCGGATGAACTCGATGGTGTAATAGCATTGTTGGAAACTGCAACCACATCGCTTGCTGCAAGACTTCCGCTTGTTGTGGTGTTAGTCTTAGCAATGGCAAGATAACTTGTGGATGATTTGTAACCACTTGCCTCCTTCAGAGAGAAAGAAGACATGGTGTATTTTGTGGCTATACCCGGAGTTTCAACACCTATCCAATAAACACCTCCGGAAACATTGTTGTCTGTTACCGAGTTAGTCCAATTTACTGTTGAACCAGCAGCATCTTTATCAAGCACTTCAACATCGATGTCGAGAATGGCACCACCATTTTTTACAATGTCATTTCCGGACACTGTAGAGCCTCCCGGATCGATGCTGCACCAGTCCACTTTGAAACGCATCTTATATGTGCCGGGTGCAAGACTTGCAGGTACTACGAACGTGGGGAGGCTGATGTTGTTACCATTGGCCAACGTCTCGCCTGCGCTGTTCTTGCGCACACCTCCAATTACATAGTAAGAATAGGAAACAAGTTCATTGTCTTCATTAAGTGTGCCATCAGTATTGGGCTCCTGAACATCAAAGTTCTTGTTGCCATCGTAGTCAATATAAACGTAGGCGTTCATCCATTGTCCAGAAAATGATACCGATGGTGTAACTACTTGCCCTGCACGAACGGTAAGTTTTTCATCCGTCACGTTGTTGTAGAGTTTCGTGTTGTCTGGAACATCAACAGAGATTCCATCAACCGAAACACTATTAAGCGACCTACCTACATATGTAACGTCTGTAGATTTGTCATAGTTGATTGGATAATCATCTGCAAACGCTGTAACAGCCGTCGTGGTAGTCAGTAAGGCTGCCAGCAAAAGGACTTTGTTTGTCATTTTTGTTTTATTTATTGTTTATTGTTACTCCGTGGTTATAATAATTTTTCAGTTACTCCGTGGTTATAAAAATTTTTCATCACAAAATACGTAAGTATTTGTAGTGCCTATCTTTTCAGTTTGCAAAAATACATTAAAAATTTGAGTTTCAAAACGTTTTAATACATAATTGAGAATTACAAAAGTTAAAAAAACTTTCTTGACTAAAAGACTATTTTTATGCCAATAGAAACCATTTTGGCACTCAATTTGCCATTGTAATTTTAGAAACTAAAAAATAAAGCTATGAATTTCAACAATTTTACAATCAAAGCACAAGAAGCCGTTCAGTCAGCAATTAACGTTGCTGAAAAGAACGGTCAGCAATCCATAGGAGTGTTACATTTGCTCCATGGTGTATTGAGCGTTGGTGAAAACGTTACGCGCTTTCTCTTTGGTAAGATGGGAGTGAATGGAGAACGTCTTCAAAACGTAGTAGAAACTGAAATGAGCCGTCTGCCAAAAGTATCGGGTGGCGAACCCTATTTTGACCGTGAAACTAATGCGGTATTGCAAACCGCAGCCGACATCGCGCATAAGGATGGCGACGATTATGTGGGAATAGAGCCTATGCTTATGGCATTGCTCACTACGCCGTCTGCTGCCAGCACGATGCTAAAAGATGCAGGTATTTCCAAAGACGCATTGCAAGCAGCCATAAAGGAACTCCGAGGCGGCAGGAAAGCCGATTCTGCCTCAAGTGAGGATAACTATCAAGCGCTGAAAAAGTATGCGCGTAACCTTGTAGACGAAGCGCGCGAGGGCAAACTGGACCCAGTTATCGGACGTGATGACGAAATCCGGAGAGTGCTCCAAATCCTGTCTCGACGAACCAAGAACAATCCTGTGCTGATAGGTGAACCCGGTACAGGTAAGACAGCCATTGTGGAAGGGCTTGCGCAGCGTATTCTCAGAGGCGATGTGCCAGACAATCTTCGCAACAAGCAACTCTATTCGCTCGACATGGGCGCTCTGATTGCAGGAGCCAAGTATAAGGGTGAATTTGAAGAGCGCCTGAAGAGTGTTGTTAATGAGGTGAAAGCGGCTGAAGGAAACATCATCCTCTTTATCGATGAAATCCACACACTCGTGGGAGCAGGAAAGAGCGAAGGTGCTATGGACGCCGCTAATATACTGAAGCCGGCATTGGCACGAGGAGAACTGCGCAGCATAGGTGCAACAACCCTTGAAGAATACCAAAAATACTTCGAGAAAGACAAGGCATTGGAACGCAGATTCCAGACAGTGATGGTGGATGAACCAAGTGTGGAGGACGCTATCAGTATTCTCCGTGGTCTCAAGGAACGGTATGAAAACCACCACAAAGTGAGAATTCAGGACGATGCCATCATCAGCGCAGTACAACTCTCACATCGCTACATCAGCGAACGCCACCTGCCCGACAAGGCCATCGATTTAATGGACGAGGCTGCTGCGAAACTGCGTATGGAACGCGACTCTCAGCCCGAAGAACTGGATGAAATCACGCGACGCCTCAATCAACTCGAAATAGAGCGCGAGGCAATCAAGCGCGAAAATGATCAGCCAAAACTTGATGCATTGAATAAGGAAATTGCAGAGTTGAGCGAACAACAGAAAGAACTTAAGGCTAAATGGGAAGGAGAGCGCGAACTCTTGAACAAAATTCAGCAAAACAAGCAACAGATGGAAAACCTCAAGTTCGAAGCCGAACGTGCCGAACGTGAGGGGAACTTCGGAAAAGTGGCTGAGATACGCTATGGCAGACTCCAGGAATTGGCAAATGACAATGAAAAAATCCTGGAAGAACTCAAGACAAGACAAAGCGGAGATGCTTTGGTAAAAGAGGAAGTGACTGCTGACGACATTGCAGACGTGGTTAGTCGTTGGACGGGGATTCCTGTAACCAGAATGATGCAGAGCGAAAGAGAGAAACTATTACATTTGGAAGAAGAACTCCACAAGAGAGTAATAGGGCAAGACGAAGCCATCAATGCCGTTAGTGATGCCGTCAGGAGAAGTAGGGCAGGATTGCAAGACCCCAAGCGACCTATAGGCTCATTCATCTTTCTCGGTACAACAGGAGTAGGTAAAACAGAACTGGCGAAGGCACTTGCTGAATATCTCTTCAACGATGAAAACATGATGACACGTATAGACATGTCGGAGTACATGGAAAAGCACAGTGTCAGCCGACTTATAGGTGCACCTCCGGGATACGTGGGATACGACGAGGGAGGACAACTCACGGAAGCCGTGAGAAGAAAACCTTACTCCGTACTTTTGTTTGATGAGATTGAGAAAGCGCATCCCGATGTGTTTAATATCCTCCTGCAGGTGCTCGACGATGGGAGACTGACTGACAATAAGGGGCGTGTGGTAAATTTCAAGAATACGATAATTATCATGACATCGAATTTGGGAAGCCAGTATATTCAAAGTCAGATGGAGAAAGGAACTTCCGATGAAATCATCAAGGAAACAGAGACTCATCTGCTCGAAATGCTCAAACAGACCATCCGACCGGAATTTCTGAACCGAATAGACGATATCGTGATGTTCCAGCCACTTTCGCAACCTCAGATCGAACAGATTGTCCGCTTGCAGATACGCACCATCAAGCGACGTCTGGAAGAGCAGAATATTGTCCTTGACGTGGCAGATGATGCAGTGGCACTGATAAGTCGTGAAGGATTTGACCCAGAGTTTGGTGCACGCCCCGTGAAACGCGCCCTGCAACGCCTCTTGCTAAACGACTTGAGCAAAGCACTGCTCGGAGGGAATGTGGATGCTTCGAAACCAATAAATGTTACTGCTCTTGGTAATGAATTGCACTTTTCCAACGAATAAAGTGGATAAAACTAAGTGATACTCTGAAAATACATGTGAGAACGGCTGTTACTTGGCATCAGACCTGAGTAATGGTCGTTTTTCTTTTTTTCTTAAAAAAAACTTATATTTGCAGTGAAATAAGAATCGGATAAGACTACCTGTCCTTTATGCACCCATTCATACTGAAATACTATCCCGATGACACACCGCTCCGCCGTTTGCTTATTCATCATAGTGAGCAAGTGGCGCAAAAAGCATTAGAAATTGCAGACAAACATCCTGAATTGCAACTTAACAGGGATTTTCTTCGCGAGGCGGCAATGCTTCACGATATTGGTATCTTCCTGACCGATGCACCCGGCATTTATTGTCATGGCAATCAGCCATATTTGCTGCATGGGAAATTGGGGGCAGACTTGATGCGAAAAGAACACAGGGAAGACCTTGCGCGTGTCTGTGAAAGACATACTGGAACGGGATTGACAAAAGAAAACATTAAAGCGCAGAATTTACCATTGCCGTTGGCTGATTATGTGCCGGAAACCCTTGAAGAACAGGTGGTTTGCTATGCTGATAAGTTTTTCTCAAAGTCGCATCCCGAGCGGGTCAGAACAGTTCAACAAACAGTCGAAAGTCTGAAGAAATTCGGTGAGGAAGGTGTAAGAAAATTTTTGATTTGGGCGGATAGATTTGAATAAAATAGCAATTTTGAATTTTTGGAGAAAAATCTCTATATTTACACGAATGAATTCTTACTACAAATGATACAGAAAAAAACAATTAGCAAGTACACCCAAAAGAATTGTTTCTACATGGGCGAGCGAAACACAAACAGATTCCTCTATAAATATATGGACTTGGAATCTGCCATTATTTCTCTCACGAAAGGAACTATAAGGTTCGTTGAACCATATACGTGGCCAGATAAGTTTGAAGGCCGTTTCTATAATGCATCTTATGTCCAAGTGGAAGGTGCATCTGGCAACACGCCGCCCGTGTTGGCATGCTGTCTTACTCATGCTCCTGTCAATGAAGCATCCTGGAAAGTTTATTCTTCTGGGAAAACTGGAATAGGTTCCCGTTGTGTGCAGTTCAAGATCAATAAGAAAGCATTTCGTGAAGCCATAGCCAAAAGTGCTAAGGGATTTGCCCTGTATGAGGGTTTGGTTAACTATGAACTTGATGATTACAATATCCTGCACCTCCATGAGCGTTATTCATCGGTAGGAACGGAAAAAGAATTGTTTCTCGAATTCTTCAAGGACTTTGACTTGGCGTCTTATCTGTCATTGCTTTTGATTAAACGTCAGGCTTTTCGCCATGAACAGGAACAGCGGTATTTCCTTGTGCCAGGAGAGAATGAGATGGACCTTAAAGGAGATTTTGGAGCAAAAGACCTTAGTGTCTGTTGGACTGATTTCCTCGAAGATGTGAAGATCAGCGAAGATTGTACCGATACTGAATTAGTTATTTTAACGAATGTGCTTAGACTTCAAAACATCATGATTGAGCCCAAACGTCAATATATCTATGCCGCAGATGAAGAACCAATAACTATTGATTCGAATTTGTAGAATCTGGGGATGGTTCTCCAACCCGCTGAAAGAATCAAAGAAAAAAACGGAGTCAGGCAGGTGAGGTTAATTATTAAGACATACTTCCAAGCCTTTTCTCCTATTCTTGTAGGCTTGTTTCGGCTTGTTCATCGTGTGTACTTGCAGATTTGAGATGCAGTATTAACTGTGCTTGAAGTCTTTTCCGCATTTGTTGCAATGGTATATTTTCTCTTTTACCCCGATAATTATGGTGAGAACAACAAGCGCAACACCCACGATAGGGATAATTATGCTTTTAACGTAAAACATGATAAGTCCGGCTATAAGAATGATGATGGTGCACATCAGAACAACTGTTGACGAACTATGCGATTTCTTTTCCTCTGGTCCGCTAATGTCTTCGCCCTCGCAATAAGGACACCATAATGGCGCGTTGCTGTTACGCAACTTTTCTAATTCCTCTACAATTGTCCTCGCCTTTTCATACTTGTTCTCGTCCACCATGATGACGTAACCCACCGCGTCGTGGTTAATCGTTGTGCCGAGTGGGTTGCTGCTCTCTTTGATTAGGCAGAAAATGCCTTGTTCGCTAAGTTTTTCTTTTATTTCTTCTGCGAAAATGGCATTGTTGCAATTGATGAGGTATTTCGTATGCATCGTGTTGAAATCATTTTTTTAGGGGATTAAAAATCTATGGACTCGATGGCTTTCTCCGCTGTTTTTACGGCCTCTTCCATAGGCATCGGTAATTTGCCTCCTGCTGCATCTTCATGTCCGCCACCGTTGAACCATTCTTCTGCAAGTTGACGACAGTGAAAACCATTTGCACTTCGCATGGATACACGGATAATGTTTTCTTCTGTGTCTTCCCGAAGAGCAATGCTGAGTTTCATGCCCTTAATTTTTAAGGGCTCGTTGACCAAGCCTTCGGCATCGCCACGGATATATTTGTAGGTCTTCATCTCTTCTCGCGTCAATGTGTATATGCAAGCACTGTTATTCGCGTAGAATGTGAGATTGTTGTTCAGTATGTAACTCCACAATTTCAATTTGTTTGCAGACCATGAATGATATACTTTTTTGTAAATTTCATCTTTGTCTATACCGCGTTTCATCAATAAGGCAATGATGTAGAACGTTTCGGGGTTGTTACTGTTGTATGTAAATGCACCGGTATCAGTCATCATGCCTGTGTATATGCAGGCTGCGTGAGAGCGCGACATTTTTTCGTATGCACCAAGTTGATAGATGATATGGAAAATCATCTCGCTCGTTGATGGCATTTGAGGCTGTGAAATCACGAGGTTGAATTTCTCTTCCTCTGGATTCTCATGATGGTCTATCATCACTTTAATGGCCTTCGACTTTTCCAAAATCTCCTGCATGGCATTAAGGCGGTGGAAAGCATTGAAATCGAGGCAAAAAATAAGATCTGCAGAATCAATCAAATGGATGGCGGTACTCTTCTGTTCGCTATATACAGTGATACTTCGATTCTCGGGCATCCATTTCAGAAAGTCCGGGTATGGGCTTGGGGCCACGATGTTGGTCTTTTTATGAAGACCGCGTAAATAGAACTGCAAACCCAACGATGAGCCTATGGCATCTCCGTCTGGTCCATGATGGCAGCAAATCACAATATTGCGGCTGTTCTGAATCAGCCGCATAAGTTCGAAAAGTTCCTTGGAAGAGAGTAGGGGAGTAAGCATGAGGATTAAAGGTGTTTTAAGTAATCGATCTCTGCCTCGGGCTGCTCCGCTTTGAAAATGAAATTGCCTGAAACTAATATGTCCGCTCCTGCATCAGCCAAGCGCTTCCCCGTTTCGCGATTTACGCCACCGTCAATCTCAATAAGAGCGTTACTGTTGCGACGCAGTATCATTTCCTTGAGTCGGCGTGTTTTGTCAACGCTACCTTCTATAAATTTTTGCCCCCCGAAACCGGGATTTACAGACATGAGCATAACCAGATCGAGATCAGGGATGATTTCCTCAAGCAGGCTGACCGGACTGCTCGGATTGAGCGTGACGCCAGCCATCATGCCTTCGTTCTTTATTTGCTGGACGACGCGGTGCAGATGGGTGCATGCCTCGTAATGCACGTTCATAACTTTTGCTCCCAAATCCTTCACCTCTTTGACGAACTTCTCGGGCTCCACAATCATGAGATGTACATCGAGCGGTTTTCTGGCGTGTTTGGCAATCGCTTTCATCACAGGAAAGCCAAATGAAATGTTAGGAACAAAAACCCCGTCCATTACATCCAGATGAAGCCAGTCACAGTTGCTCTTGTTGAGCATTTCTATATCGTGCTGTAAGTTTCCGAAATCGGCTGACAGCACTGAAGGTGCTACAAGCATGTCGTATTTGTTTCTTTTATTTTCTGCAAAATTAACAAATTTTGTCGATATGGTGCCCAAGCAGCGTAAAACTTACTCTGACTTTCATACAAAAAAGGAGCCTTTGTGGCTCCAGCGTCATTTCTCATGCAAGTGCTATGCTTGCACCTTTGTCATTTCCTTTGTTTGTTGGTCGGTAGATGCGTGCAAAAAGTCGGATAATTTGCAGAGTATCTTCTCGCGGTTGAGGTGTAGAGGTAGAGTTTGTCATAAGCAGAATGATATCGTTTATGTTTATAACGAGATAAAACTGCCGTTATTGTGAAATTTTCTTCTTTTTTCAAATAAATTGTCGGCTAAATAATGAAAAAGCACCGGAAAGACCTTTTTCAAAGTTTTCCGTGTGCTCTTCGTGGCCTATTTATGGCTTAATATTACAAATAGTTATACGAGATTACTGTAGTGACTATAGAGCGATGCAACGCTCATCAGCCATTTTTCGCATGTTAAGTATGGCATAGCGCATGCGTCCAAGTGCAGTGTTGATACTCACTCCTGTTGTTTCTGCAATTTCTTTGAAACTTAGCCCTTGAAAAAAACGCATATAAACCACCTCACGCTGATTCATTGGCAATTCGTCCATCAGCTGACAAGCCTCTTCCAGCATTTGTTCTGTAAGCATTTGGTTTTCTACGGGCTGTACTGAAATGCGCACATCGTTGAAAATGTCTCCTTCGCAGTCGTCGTTTGAGATGGTGTTTTCGCTTTTATTGAGGCGGAACTGGTCGATAATCTGATTGCGTGCAATGCGCGTTATCCAAGCCTGAAACTTGCCTGCAGCAGTGTAGCGCCCCTGCTGTATGGTTATGATGGCGCGAACGAACGTCTCCTGAAAGATGTCGTTTGCCATGTCCTCGTTGTGAACATTGAAAAAAATGTAGGAATACAACTTGTCCTTATAGCGGGCAAGCAGTTCATCGAACGCCTCGTTGTTACTTTGAACGTACAACTCAACCAACTGGTCGTCAGTGAGTTTCTTCAAATTATCCATTACTTTTCTTTTGTTGATTATAGAAGTAATGCTGTGTCGATAGGCGTTAATGTTTTAGAGTTTAACGGGGCAAAGATACATCTTTCTTAATACCAGACAAATTTTTTCGCCAATTTTTTTATTTTTGAAGGGTTAGTGGACGCTGTGTTTATAATTTTCAAGTTAAATTAAACGTAATTATTACATAGTCAACTTTTCTTCTTATTTTTGCATACCATGCAAAAACTTTATAAGACCTATTCAGATTTCCTTTCAGAGCATTTCTCAGGGAAAATACAGAAAATTGCCGTGAATATGGGAATGTCTTGTCCTAACAGAGACGGCACAATTGGAAAGGGTGGGTGCACATACTGCAATAATCTGTCGTTTGTGCCCGAGTATTGCAGACCTGATCTCACAGTGGCTGAGCAACTTGAACAAGGAAAACTGTTTTTTGGAAGGAAATATCCTCAAATGCGCTACCTGGCTTATTTTCAGGCTTATTCAAATACTTATGCTCCTTTAGAAGTGCTGAAGAAACACTATGAGGAAGCACTGATGGTAGATAAAATTGTAGGACTTGTAATTGCAACGAGGCCCGATTGCGTCTCTGAGGAACTGTTGGATTATCTCGGTGAACTTTCTCAAAGGTGCTTTGTGATGGTTGAATATGGTGTGGAGTCATGTACAGACAGAACTTTGAAGAGGATAAACAGAGGACATGACTTCGCTTGCTCAGTAAAGGCAATCAAGTGTACTGCAAAAAGAAAGATACATGTAGGCGTTCATCTGATTTTAGGGCTTCCCGGAGAGTCGAGAAAGGAAATGCTGAATCAGGCTGATGAAATTTCTGCATTGCCTGTTGATGTAGTCAAACTGCATCAACTACAAATTCTCAAAGGAACAAGAATGGAGAAGGACTATCAAGAATCCTCCTCCGACTTCCACTTGTTCTCACCGGAAGAATATGCGCGTCTTGTTGTGGAATTCCTCCAAAAACTGCGCTCCGGCATCGCTGTGGAGAGATTTACAAACCAGTCGCCGCCGCATCTTCTTGCCACAGAGGGGTGGGGACTGAAAAATCATGAGTTTGTCCACATCCTGATACGTGTTGCCAATGAAAGTCAAGGTTCATAGAGCGCCCCTTGAATGTGTGAAACATGGTGACAGAATCGTACATCTTTTTTTACGTGTTTTTTTGTTGATAGCCTTTTCCTTGAACTACGAAATATGAAAAAACGCCGTATTTGTTAACAAATGTTAAATAATGTTAACATCACCCTATTTAGTAGGTCTGTTTGTGCATGAAAAATAAAAAAACATTAAATTTGCTCGCTATATTGTCATTTCAACTTACCAAAATAGACAGAAATAAACACTTAATAATAGATAACTAATTGAAATTCAAAATCAATCAAATAATTATAAACTCAACGCGTATGAAAAACCGTTTTTGCAAAATGGCTAAGTCATTGCTATATGCAATGTGCTTGATTTCAATTTGCGGAGTGAACTATTCTTGCTCGGACGATTACGATTTGGACGAAACAACTCCTGATTTTCTCGGTGCAAGTCTCTACGACGAATTGAAATCTCGAAAAGACCGTAGTTTTAACACGGTAATTCGACTAATCGACGATCTTGGCTATCAACCCGTGCTAAGCGCAACAGGTAGCAAGACGTTGTTTGTGGCTGATGACGATGCATGGGCTCGCTTCTTTGCGAGCGGCACATGGAAAGATGGAAATGGTAATCCCATCACCAGTTACGAACAACTCTCTATCAACCAGAAGCGTTTCCTCTTCAAAAACGCTATGCTTGACAATGCTTACCTGCTCGAGATGATGGCTAACGTAACGCTCAACTCCGTTTTGAGCAAGAACCAGTGTCTCAGACAAGGTACTGCGTATATGGCTACTGATACAGTGCCATATTGGAAGTACAATGAATTGCCGGTGATGCTCAACGAGCCGGACACTACAGGTACTGCAGCAACAGTGAGTGACCTGGAATGGTGGAACGGAACCGACTTCTGGGGACGTAGAAACATTCAGAGTGCAGGCGGCATGTATATGTCTGTCGATGGTACTTCCGGAATGATGACACACTTCCTCGAAGGACAACTCAAAGAAAAGAATATCAAGCACAGCGACGTGAACTTTATACTTAACGGTAAGGAAGAATGGTCGGAAAGCCAAAACCGCAGTTATATTTACGACCGCCAGGTTGTGGATGCTGACGTGGTTTGCATGAATGGTTACTATCACGTGCTCGACGAAGTACTCGTGCCACCATCAAGCATGGCAGAGGTAATCCGTCAGAACCCATCAACGAGTTATTTCTCAGCAATGCTCGACAGATTTTCTGCTCCTTATTATAATAGTACACTTACAGCGAACTATCGTGCGCTGCATGATATAGGCACAGACTCTGTGTTTGAAAAACTATACGTAGCGGACAATAACTCCAGAGGCGGACTGACGGTTGACCCGGATGGCCATACTCTGAGTGCCAACTTCCCGAAACTGAACTACGACCCGGGATGGAACCAGTATTCAGTAAACAGCACTACTGCCAAGGAGCAGGATATGGCTGCGATGTTCGTACCATCGAACGACGCTATGATGTACTACTTCACTAAGGGCTCCGGTGTTATCTTGATGGAACGTTTCGGTAAGGTTCCCGTTAATCAGATTAACGAAAGCAACTTCCTTGAGAATCTCTATCAGATACCTCTCGACATCATGAAGTCGCTCATCAACAACTTGATGAAAACGTCATTCATTGAAACAGTTCCCTCAAAGTGGAAGACCATCATGAACGATGCACAAGATCAAATGTTCCCACCATCACAATATGGCAGTGAAGAAGGCTATCGCAAACTCTTCGACAAGGTGATGCTCGCTAATAATGGTGCTGTGTACGTGATGAACGACGTTATCTCGCCAGCCGACTATGCCAGCGTTATAGCACCCGCGCTTTACAGCACGAACACGCAAATCATGAAGTCGTTGGTACAGGCTGACGATAACTTCATCGAAGGTTCAAGTGCATTTGCTAATGCTCCGCTACAGAAGTATTACAGCACATACCTCAAGGCAATGCAGTCCAACTTCTCGTTCTTTGTTCCTACAGACGAAGCACTATACAATCACGGACTTGTTGACCCATATATGTTCTCGCTCAACAGGACTGCTGCGAATATCCAGCGTCTGCGCTATTGGAGCTTTGAATATGTAAAACCAAGCACATCGAATACTACAGGTAAGGTAATCCCCGTTCAGGCAACAGCACGCACATGGAATCCTAACGGACAACGTGATGCTACCGTGGATCCTACAGCAAGAGGTGTTGCCATCAATCGCGCCACTGCTTCCCTTACGACAGAATGGGGACTTGTGAAGAAAACCATCCTTACAGAAATGGTTGACCAGCACATCGTTGTACACAACAACAATGAAGCGGATGGTGTGGCAAGTTCACCAAACTGGTATTTGTCGCGTAACGGAGCTCCTGTATTTATCAAGACTAAGGGTAGCGACAAATATGGTACAGGTATGGTGGTAGATGGTGGTTTCCAGCTGATGCAAAATTCAGACGACGTGGCAGACAATGATGAAGACTGCAACGTTACGGCCGGATACGACCAAACAGGTGTCAAGACTGCAGAAGACGGATCAAAGGAAAAAACCTATGGTAATGGTATGACCTACCTCATTGACCGCCCAATGCAACCTATGATGTATTCTGCGTACCACCAGCTCAACGCTAACAGCGAATACAGCGAATTCCTTAAACAATGCAACGGAGTCTCTACAGAACTCTTGCAACGTGCAGGATTTGACTTGGTAAAGCCAGACTCTGCAATGGCTGCAAGGGATTGGGAAAAAGAACGTCAGAAATACCTTATCTTTAAAGAGGCAAGTAGCACGTTCTTCACACCTTCTCAAGAACCGTTAGTGCGCTTCTTCAATAACTATCATTACACAATCTATGCTCCAACGAACACAGCAATGGAACAAGCCTACGCTGCAGGTCTGCCCACATGGGACGATATTGACCAGTTCATAGCAAATAATATAGATAGTTTGACTATTCCTGCACCAAACCCAAATCCGGCAGGTGAAGACCCTGAAAGAGATGCAGCTATACAAAAGAAATATCAGCTCCAGCAGCAGGCGATGGCTATGTGTACATCACTGCTCAATTTCCTGAAGTACCACTTCCAGGACCACAGTATTTTTGTTGACAACATTACAGCAGACAACGAATACCAGACATCATGTGTTGACAACACAACAAATGCATACATCATGCTGGGCACTCACCAAACAAATGGCGCGCTCTCTGTAACCGACAATAATGGAAATACACATTCAGTCATCTCGCCATATAACATCTTGGCAAATGACATGGAGTTCACGAGGAGTGTAGCTCAAGGAACTTATGCAACATCCGGATGCGTAAAGGTCAACTCAAATGTTGTTATCCACACACTCAATAGTTACCTCAACTTTATGAGCAAGAGTTCTTGGAACCAGAGCGGAGGCAAATTCTCCGGTGCATGGGCTACTCCAAAGAAAGCAGTAGCGTTCGTAAAGCAGTACAGAATTAGAAAATAGTGCAAATTATGAAGAATATAAAGTTATTATTAACATTTGCCTTTTCTTTGTGTGCCGTAATGGTTTCGGCACAGACGAGAATTTCAGGTCATGTGTTCCATGCAACCGACGGACCTGTAGTAATGGCAACTGTTGTGGAAATTTCACCCGACAATCGTAACATTTCCGCAACACAGACTGATGCGAACGGTGACTTCTCTTTCAATGTCCAAGATCCTGTTAAGAATAAACTTAAAGTTTCTTACATTGGATACCAGACTGTAACAAGAGCGATTGGAACCCAGACGAGTTTCCAAATTGAAATGAAGGACCGCGTTCGTGAAAACACCGGTACAGCTGTGGTAACTGCTGTTCGCAAAGTGAAATCAAACGGTTTGGACATACCGCAACGAGAAATCTCCGTAGCACGTCAGACACTCGATATGGATGACATGGAAGGTCTCTCATTCGAGACGGCAGGTGAGGCTCTGCAAGGACAGATTGCCGGTCTTGACATCGTGATGAACTCAGGTAACCTCGGTGCCGGTACATCAATGCGTCTGCGTGGTGTTTCAACCATCAACGGTAGTCAGGAGCCGCTCATCGTTGTCGACGGATACATCCTTGAAGATTACGACAACGCGGAACTCGACCTCAATAATATGGACAACGATGAGCAGTTTGCAAACCTCTTGCAGATTAATCCCGAAGACATCAAGAAAATTGACGTACTTAAGGACGCGTCTGCAACAGCAATCTGGGGTTCCAGAGGTGCAAATGGTGTAATCGAAATTACGACACGCCGTGGTTCACGTGGCAAGACTCGTGTTAACTTCAGCTATCGCTTCTCAGGTAGCTGGCAACCTGAAGGTATGAAAATGCTCACAGGTAAGGAATACACTATGATGCTACAGCAGGCATACTTCAACCCACAGCAGAGCGACGTTGCTTCCGGTATAGTAGAGTTGATGTATCTGCAGAGCCACCCGGCTTATTATGCCAACTTCAATAAAAACACAGATTGGGTTGATGAAGTAACACAATTCGGACAAACACACAACTTCGGTGTGGCTATCCAAGGTGGTGGTGAAAAAGCTCAATTCCGTGTTTCTGCAAACTACGACCACGAAACAGGTTCTATCATAGCCCAGAAACTCGACCGCTTCACAACACGTCTTGCTTTGGACTACTACGTATCTGACCGTATCAAGTTCTCGACCAACTTCTCTTTGGCATACACAAAGAACCATCAGAACTATACCGGAATCTTGGGGGCAGCTTATAAGGCAATGCCTAATATGTCAGTCTATCGCTATGAATATGACAGAGCAACTGAAACGTACTTCAATACCGGCGAATATTTTATTATGCCAAGAGCATCATCTACTGCCGGACTACTCCTTAATAATAGTGGACTTTCCTCATACTATCTGAGCGACATGGTAAGTAACGGTAACCCGGTTGCAAGTGCTTATCTCGCATGGAGAAACGTTTCTTCATATACTATCACGCCGCAGTTCTCTATCGAGTACAAACTTCTCGGCAAGGAAGACGACGAATTTCAGTTGAACTATACGGGTGAGGTTTATATGAATGCGCAGACACAATCAACAAATGCTTATTATCCGCAATCGTTGACTTATCTCGCATGGAATGGAAATATCAATCAGACTGGTAATTCTGAAGGTAAGAATCTCACTTTTACAACTCGTCACTCTTTCGTTATCCGACCACATTTCAACAACGAAAAGCACTCGCTGCAAGTGTTGCTGCGTGGAGAAATCGGAACGAACAACAGCACGAGTCAGTCGCACTCCTCGTCTGGTATTAACGGAGGTATTACATCGTCCATCGTGAAAGGTTACCTCATGTCGGCTTCTTCCGGTACAGGGAAGGGGCATTGGGCTTCTGCATTGGGCTCTGTTCACTATGCATACGGAGGTAAGTATATGATTGACTTCACCCTCCGTGCCGATGGTAATACAAAATTCGGCAAAGGTGAAAAGTGGGGTTTCTTCCCAGGTATCTCTGGTCGTTGGAATATCAGCGATGAAAAATGGTTCAAACCGCTTAAGAAAGTTGTTAGCATGTTAGGCTTCCGTCCTGGCTATGGTATCAATGGTAACACCAGCGCTATCAGCGAAACATCGCAGTACAACACTTACGGACCTTACGGAAGCTACAACGGAACATCTGGTATTGTTCCAAACAACCTGCGACTCACAACCATCAAGTACGAAAAGACAAAGTCTTGGAACATCGGTGTGAACCTGGGCTTGTTTAACGACATGATCAACTTCGACTTCAATGTATATAACAAAAAGACAACCGACCTGCTCAACTCAGGCGTCAGCATTCCTTCAGTAACCGGTTTCAGCACTCTCAGTGCAGCCAACGTCGGTTCTATGGAAAATGAAGGTTGGGAACTTTTTGTCAATACTGGTCCGCTGTTGAAGAGAGGTAAGTTCCACATGAACCTTCGCTTCAATATCGCACAGAACATCAATACCATCACCAAGATGGATCCCACTGTGCTCGAAGCTGCAAATACTGCATTCTCATATAGCAATGCCAATATGTACATCATGCGCCGAGTGCAAATAGGTAATGCTCTCGGAGGTATCTACGGATTCAGATTCAAAGGTGTCTATGCATACGACTATGACCACAACGGTTACTTCCTCAACGACACCAAGAACCAATACTATGATGCCAAAGGCGAACGCAATACGGCTGCTGCAACGGGCAAGACTGCTCCTATTGCATACGATGCTAACGGAAACATCATCT
Source organism: Pseudoprevotella muciniphila (assembly GCF_003265305.2). NCBI lineage: Bacteria > Pseudomonadati > Bacteroidota > Bacteroidia > Bacteroidales > Prevotellaceae > Pseudoprevotella > Pseudoprevotella muciniphila. The sequence goes on from NZ_CP033459.1 coordinate 2,712,534, forward strand.
ACGACAAGGCAGGCAACCCGCTGCCGATGTACTTCAACTACGGAGGCCAGAACTATCAGTTCCAGGGTGGTGACGTAATCTACGAAGACATCAACCATGACGGTAACATTGACGACCTCGACATCGTTTATCTCGGTGGTTCTAATCCTAAGTGTAATGGTGGTTTCGGTATCGACTTCACTTACGGACAGTGGCAGTTGCGCACCAACTTCAACTTCCGCATAGGCAACAAGATTATCAACCTTGCCAAAATGAATGCTGAAGCAATGACAACCAACAATAACCAAATGGCTTCCGTAAACTGGAGGTGGAGAAAGAATGGCGACGAAACAGTCATTCCACATGCCATGAACAAGATTGTTGCTACATACAACTCTATGATAAGTGACCGCTATGTAGAAAAGGGAGACTTCTGCCGCTTCAACTATGCACAGTTGTCTTACAGTGTACCATCGTCCAAACTTAAGAAGTATGGTCTGAGCAGCCTCAGAATGTCGCTCTCAGGAAATAACCTTATCTTCTGGACCAAGTATTCTGGTGTTGACCCGGAACATGGTGCAAGTGGATACTCTCCTTGTACGGACAATTCGCAAACACCGCGCTCACGTTCGTTCACATTTAGTTTGAATTTCGGCTTCTAATAATTTGAAATTATGAATTTACAGCATATTAAAAATAAATTCCTGTTGGTGGGCGTACTTGCTTGTGCTGGAGTATTGTCAAGTTGTGACGACTTCCTCACTGTGCTGCCCACGGGCCAAATCACAGAAGAACATTTCTGGCAGGACAAAAACGACTTGGAAAACGTTCGTGCAGGTGCATACAAAAAAATTATCGACCAAACGAATAGTATTTTCTATTGGGGTGAGTTGAGATCCGACAACGTCAAACTGAAAGACCAGTCGAATACAACATTGCTCTATATGCAACAGGGCATTCTGCGCCCAAGTAACAGCAACTATAGTTGGTCCAATTTCTATACCGGCATCAACTATTGTAATAAGGTAATCGAGTACGGAGAAAACATGACAAACGAACCACTCGTTGACCCAAGTTTCGGTAAGTCAGACTATCGTCCTATCGAAGCTGAGATGAAGGCTCTACGTGCATTGTATTACTTCTATCTCGTTCGTGCTTTCCGCGACGTACCTTACGTAACAACGTCGATAAGCACAGACAAAGAAGCAAAAGAAGCATTTTATTATCCATCAAGTGGAGAAGCTATCCTTGGAGAACTGATTAGTCAGCTCGAAGAGGTGAAGGACTATGGAACAATCAACTATGGTTCAAATTCAGAAAACCATGGACGCTTTACCAAACGAAGCATCTATGCTCTTCTCGCCGACCTTTACTTGTGGAGAGGTTGTATGCTTAAGAACTACAGCAAGAAATTCGATATGTCAGGAAACCTGCGTGCCGTGAACCTGAACGATGTTGTCAAACTCAATGAAGAAGGCGACACAATAGGTTATACCACAGTGGATTCAGTTGCTGTGAATGACGAATACTGTAACTCCAAAGCGACTGAATGCTTCCAAATGGCAGCAGAACGCGCACAGTTTGTCATTGATGAGCTGAATAAAGACCGCAAGGAGAATATGGAAAATAACAGAAGTCGTTACAATACGTACGAACAGCAGGATATCTATCCTCTTACACACTGCAACTTCAAAGTAGGGCAGAACGTACAGGATAAAGTCTATTCTACTGTTTGGGGAAACAAAAATTCTTCTGAAAGCATATTCGAGCTGCAATTCGACGGCTCTCAGAACACTTGCGGTACCTACGGATCATATATGTCCAGCTACTCAAGTTCTGTAACGATTGGTAGCATCATTGCTGGCGATATCCTGACTCTTGGATTAGGACAAGACAGACCCACACAAGGTTTTGGTAAGAAAGACCTTCGAATGCTCGAAACCATCTGTTATACAGATGAATTTATCTCTGCTTCAACGCTGCCCATCGTGAAGAACGTTATCAGAGAACTCAATATCAGCGACCTTGAAGACATGGCTGAAGGTTATGCCGGTGACCCAGAATATCGTGTTAGTACCAGCATGGATGCTAACTGGCCAATATACAGATTGAGCGACATGATGATGATTAAGGCCGAAGCTTACGCACGTCTGGGTACTAATCTCGATGAAGGCTATATGCTCTATAATCACCTCTACAACCGCAACAATCCGAACCTGAACGATTCTGTTGCTGTATCAACTGCGTCCGACCTTCTTACAAAAGTGTACATGGAGCGTCAGCGTGAATTCGTAGGCGAAGGCAAGCGTTGGTTCGACATCGTACGTCAGGCCGAAGCTGGCGATTACTATTCAGGGAGTGCAACATCTCTTATGGAAGACCTCGGTGGTTTCATCTCATCTACAAATACATTAAAGAACAGAATGAGAAACATTTGGTCGTTCTATAGTCCGATTGTTCAAAGTGAAATCGACGTACAAGGTGTAGAAGCCGGTGGTCATTTAATACAGAATCCTGTCTGGGATCGTTATACAGAGAAGAAGTAACACTTAATATCCATATAATATGAAAAGACATTTTTTAAGAAATGGAACAGTTTTCCTTGGCTTAGTCTTCATTATGACATTAGGCCTACTAACAAGTTGCTCGGAGGATATTGACGACTCTAACTTTAAGATAAAGGACGAGCCGACAATGACCGACTTCCTCACAGCGAACGACAATCTGTCGCAGATTAAGAAAATATTCGACCGTGTGTTACTTGATAATTCAGATAATGCCGAAGAAGCATCTGCAAGTAATGCTTCGTCAATAACTGCAGTCCTCTCAGCGCGTGGCAATTACACCCTTTTCGCTCCGGACAATGATGCAGTCAATGCTTATCTTGATTCAGTAGCAGGTACTACAGACGTCGATCAGATTTCATACGAGCAAGCCAAACTCATTGCATACAGTTGCTTGATAGATAATGGCAATAACAATGCCTATGAGTCAGCAGAATTCCCTATTCAAGGCACATTCAGTCTCGCAAATTTGAACGACCGCCTCCTTAATTCACTGCAAGACGAGACAACGGCATATATAGTTGGCGGTTCGAAAGTGATTTCAGCAGACCACGAAGTATCGAATGGTTTTGTGCATATAGTAAATAAGGTTATTGCACCTTCCGCAGAATCCGTGAGCGAAATGATACAAGCCGCTGACAATATGAAAATTATGGCAATGCTCCTGGATAAGACAGGGCTCTTCCAAGATTTGATGGAGTCGAGAGACCAAGATTATGAAGATGACCCCACATTGCCTGAAACTCGTTATTGGTCGAGTGTGGCTTATTACGGTAGCAACCATAATTGGGTTATTCCACAAAAGCGCTATCTCGGTTTCACCGGATTTGTTGAAACAGACGATGTCTTCGTTAACGACTGGGGAATAACACCGCCACAGTATGGAGAAAATGGAGAACTGACCAATGCTGATCAAATCTACAATGAAATTGCAAACAAGGTTACATCCATCTTGGGAGGTACTATAACCGACCCGACTTCGGTTGACGACCCCATGCACAAGTTCGTTGCGTACCACTTCATCAAAGGAAAAGTTGCTTACAACAAGTTCGTGCACCACTTCTCAGAGCATAGATACTCATTCGGTACCAACCCGCTTGAGCCACAGGCAGTCAACTACACTGTCGATGTTTGGGACTACTATGCAAGCCTGCCACTCGGTTCAAGTGGATATCGCGGACTCATCAAAGTGCTGCAAGTTCCGACTGGTGAACACGAAATATACCTCAATCGTATATCCAAGTATAGCAATGGCATGGTTAGCGGAACGTACGAAGAACTCTCCACAAGACCTAATGAGCCCGGACAGAATGGTATAAACATTCAAGTGTTCGAGAACAATGGTAAATTCGACAACAATGCAGGAAACGGTTTCTATTATCCAATAGACCACGTCCTCCTTTATGACGAAACAACCAGAACAGCACTTGGAAGTGAACGTATGCGTGTTGATGTAACGACCATGACACCAGAGTTGCTTTCAAACAACTTCAGGGGAAATTGCTATCAAGCATTCCAGAATGGTTACTTTGAGGATATCATGAACGAAACTGAAGGAACAGAAATTTACTACCTGCAAGATGGTGGTAGCGGTAGTTATGGCGACTGGCGCGACTTCCAGGGAGATGAATACCTCTTCTCAGGACAGTACGACTTCGTTCTGCGCCTCCCGCCTGTTCCCACGTCCGGTACTTATGAAATCCGCATGGGTGCATCCAATAATTCACTTCGCGGTATGTGCCAGATCTATTTTGGCGATAGTCCCGACAACACAACAACCGTCGGACTGCCTTTCGACCTCAGGCAAAATGCCGGAGCAAATGTCAAGGAAGGAACATACACCAACCCGACAATACCATTTGTGGCTGACTCTTATTATGAGTACGACGAAGACCAAATGCAGGAAAATGATAAAAACCTGCGAATACAGGGATGGATGAAGGCTCCAAAGTATTTCTGGACAGCGCTCGGAACACAAACGGCAAGGGACTGCGGTAGTGCTAATGAACCTTCCTTAAGAAAAATTGTAACAGTTCAGGATATGGACTATAGGAAGAACTACTACTTACGCTTCAAGTCTGCACTTAAGAAGACTGACTCGCAGTTCTTTGTAGATTATTTTGAAATTGTGCCCAGAGCAATTTATAACGGCACAGAACCCGAAGACATTTGGTAAATCAATAAATAAGTATGAATATGAAAACAAAATATAAAAGTTGGATACTGAAAGGAATTCTCTCCCTGGCTGTACTCTTCGGAGCTTCAGCCTGCACAGAGGATCACTTCGATGTGCTGACAAATCAGGGTCAGGCAGGATCTACTATTTGGGAAAACCTGCAAGCTACACCTGGCCTCGATTCGCTCTGCATGATACTTCAGCGTACACCGGTTATGAAATCATTGACCGACAATAAATCAACAGCCTCGTACGCCAATCTTCTCAACCAGACACAGTCTCTCACATTCTGGGCACCACTCGATGGAACATATAATGCAAAGCACTATCTGGACCTTCTCGATCAGGCTGATGCAGCAGAAACCGAAAGTGAACGACTCGCACTGCGCTACAGGGTAGGAAGGGAGTTTATCCAAAACCACCTTGCGCGATTCAATTACGAATCGAACAAAGGTCTTCAGGAAGTGTTCCTGATGAACTCAAAGGTGTCAGACTACGATGCAGCAAATAAACTCTTCAACAACATACCGCTTGTTGCAGGATTTGAAACCATTCCTTCTTCTAATGGAGCATTGCATATACTGAACGGACGTTCGCCTTTCTTCCAGAATATCAAAGAAATGCTCGAATCGAACTATACTCCGCTCAGCCAACTTGTTGCTGATTATGAGAAAGTGGAATTCGATGAAAACAACAGTGTGCAGGGGGCAATGAACACCGAAGGACAGATGGAATACGTGGATTCTATCTATTCTTCTGCAAATTCCTTCCTTAATGCAACAAGAGCAAGAATTGCTGACGAAGACTCTGTTTATATCGGCATCGTTCCTTCTACACAGACTGCATGGGATAACGTATATGGTAAAGTAAGTAGTTTATACAAATATGCCGATTCTTACTGGTATGGATGGAGTGACGAAAACAAAGAATTCTTATATAAGAATGCAAATGCCAAAACTTTCGACACCGACTCCCTTACAAACTACAATGCGCTTCAAGAAATCATGAAAGGCATGTTTATCAGTGCATCTACACTCGGCGGTGTTGACCTCGACTCTGCAACACTCATTCATAATGCAATCTACGCAGATTCGCTGAGATCTGTGAACGACGTTATCTATTATAACACCAACAAGGGTGGTGCAAACCCGCTTATTGCAGACGTACAACCCACCAGGGCATCTAACGGCTACGTTTTCGAACTCGAAGAATTCGATGTTGACCCAACATATATTTGGGCAGACAAGAAAGAATACAGCATGAGTTCTGACTGGAATATTTCGAAAACAGACAACTGTGCTTATCCAAAAGGTGAACTTGTAACATTGACTACAGATAACAGAAATGATTCCATTGCCGGCGATGTAGAACAAAACAAGTACAGACGTTTCCAGGTTTACGGAAGAAACGTAACGCTGAGAATCTGTATAAAATTGCAGAATGTGTTGAGTACTAAGTATAGACTGAAGGCTGTAATGGCACCTAACTATATCCGTTCCAACGATATACAGTATGAAAGCGATGGCATCACTGAAAAAGAAGTTGTAAGCCGTTTCACTGCAAATGTTTATTACGACAATGACACACGTGTGAATGCAACTCAGGCTACAATCGAAGTGTTGCAGGATTCTGTACGTGAATATGTTATCTTCGACGAACTCAATTTCGACAGATGCTATGCAAATCTTCCGAACGGAGCAAACTCTTTCGCATATTTACAGATTGAAGTGGCTCCCAGATTGCAGAACAGTACAAGAATGTTCGGCTTGAACAACAATGCACTGAATATTGTGAAAGTAATTCTTGAACCTATTCACGAGGATGAAGAAGAAAAGTAAAATTTATTCTCTAAGTGAATCTCTAAAGACATTTTAAGCAATGAAGAATATAAAATTAGATTTAAGGCAGCAGTTCATCCGCATCGGATCGGTGGCATTCTTGTTCGTTGGCGCATTGACCATAAATGCACAAGAGGTCAATTCGGCTGCAGGTCAAGACGTTACTGCAAAAGCGAAGCAGCAATCCGCAACGAAAGAAGTGCAAGGTGCTGTATATGATGCTGCAACGAACAAACCGCTTGCAGGTGCACGCGTAAGGGCTTTGGGAAATAGGCAGTTCTCTGCACTAACTAAAGAAGATGGTACATACACACTCAAAGTGCCTGAATACGTAAATACAATAACCGTTCAGCTACAGGACTACAACGGAACGCAGGTCAGTGTGAAAGGAAACAAGGCAAAGGATGCTTTCCTCTATAAAGGCCTCGTGAACGACTACTATAGCAATGCAACGTCTTTGGTGAACAATCAGAAAATAGAAATCACCAATTCCAGTGCTTTGACAATAGATAACGACATTGAGAACCGCTTGAATGCAAAAATGCGAACCATCTCAAGAGGAGGAATGCCTGCACAAGGAGTAATGATGCTCGTTAACGGTCTTAACTCGCTTAACACAAATGTTATGCCTCTCGTAGTGGTGGATGGCGTCATCTGGGACATGCAGTACGAAAGAACAGGATTGCATCAAGGATTCTACAACAACGTACTCTCAACCATCGACCCCGAAGACATCGCAAGTGTGGAAGTGTTGAAGAACGGTACAGCACTATATGGTGCAAAAGGTGCTAATGGTGTTGTTCTTATCGAAACAAAGAGAGGTAAGAGCATCGTAACAAAGATTAACATTCGTGCATATGGCGGTTTTGAAACACGCCCGTCGAAAGTTAAGATGATGAACGCAGGACAGTTCCGTAACTATGTAACCGAATTCCTCGGTACATCTGAATATGGAGAACGTCTCAGCAAGGCTACAAGCGTTCCTTTCCTCAACGAAGATCCCAATTACCTCTACTACAACATGTACCACAACAACACTGACTGGCAGAAAGATCTCTATCATACAGCTTTCACCCAGAACTACAAAGTGAGTGTTGAAGGTGGTGACGATGTCGCCATGTATAACCTGTCGCTCGGTTATAGCAAGTCGGACGCTACGGCAAAGCATAATGACTTCGACCGCTTGAACATCCGATTCAATACCGATGTAAACCTCTTCAAGAACTTTACGACAGGACTTGACTTCGCATATACAAGAAGTGCATACAACATCCTCGACAACGGATGGGCAGCTGACTATTCCAATAGCAATGTGTCTTCGCCAAATGTACTCGGACTCCTGCAGTCGCCATTCGTGAGCCCATATATGTCGTTTGTTCGTTACGATCAGGCTCTCGGACAGTTGGTGCCGGATGCTTCAACCAGCGTTTACTCAGGTAAAAACTTCGATGAGGCAAACAACCCACTTGCTTTTGCTAAGTCATACGGGTATGCCGGTCTGGCTAACCCATATTGGATACTCCAAAATGGTAATGGGGACAACAAAAACTATCAAGAACAAACTCAGTTCAGTGTGGCTGTTGCTCCAAGATACCAGATTAATAAGAATTTGGTAATTAGCGACAGATTTAGCTATATTCTCAACAGAACGAATGAGAAATACTACCTGCCTACCAATGGTGTGCCTGAAACAGAAGTTGAAGGACTTGGTGGTATCCAGAGTGTAGTACGTTCGCAGTTCGCTAAAGAAACGACGCTCTTCAACGACTTGCGTCTCCAATGGAAGAAAATGTATGGTGTACATGCACTTGACATCTTCGGTGGTGTGAGGATAAGTAGCTACACTTTCACTGACAGCCACCTTGCCGGTTACAACAACGATAACGACAAGATGCCTAATATGGCATACAACCTCGACTATATCGATTATGGTGGTATAGAAGATAAGGCTACCAACATCGCTTGGTATGTTAATGGTAATTACAACTACAAGAACAAGTACTTCCTTAACCTTACTGCAACAATGGAATCTTCTTCTCGTTTCGGAGATAAGGCTGACGGCGGTCTTGAACTCGCTGGAGTGCGTTGGGGTATCTTCCCCTCAATCCAGGCAGGATGGATTATCTCAAATGAAGACTGGTTCAACGTAAACGCCATTAACCACCTGAAACTCTATGCCGGATTTGATGTTAGCGGTAATGACAATGTTGACTACTACAGTAGCCGTACATACTTTGCTAATGTGAAATACATGAGAGAAGCAACCGGTTTGTATCTTGCCAATATCGCCAATCCGAAAATCAAGTGGGAAACCACAAATCGATTTAATATAGGTTTGCAAACCAGTATGCTGCAAAACAGATTGAATGTTGGTGTAAACTACTACTATTCAAAGACCTCAGACTTGCTTACTCGTAAGGCTGTGAGCGACATCACTGGTCTGCAATACATGTGGGCAAACGACGGTGCCATCAAAAACCATGGCGTTGACGTAACAGTGGACGCGGTTATCTATCACCACGGCGATTGGAGCTGGAAAGCAGGTGCTTCGCTGGGACACTATCATAATGAAGTGGACAAACTCGTGAAGACTTCCTTCAACAATATTACCACTTATGCTCTCGATGAAAATGGAGCACATATTGATGGTTCTGCCAAAACAATGGTGGGTTACACATCTGATATTTATGGCAAGAACAATATCCTGACGGCAGAAGGACATGCAGTAGGTGTGTTCTACGGCTATGCATCGAAAGGTGTATTTGCAACAGATGCTGAGGCTGCAAGTGCAGGCAGATATGGATACCTCAGATATCCTACCGGACTGACAGAACAGCCTTATCGCAACTTCAAGGCTGGCGACATACATTTTGTTGACCAAAATGGTGATGGTTGGATTTCAGAAGCCGATATGGTTGTTATTGGCGACCCCAATCCCGACATCTTTGGTAATTTCTATACCACACTCAACTGGAAACGCCTGCAACTTGATGTAAACTTCAAGTATAGTCTTGGAAATGATATCTACAATTTCCAACGTTCACAAATTGAAGGAGAAACCAACACCTGGAACCAAACTACGGCTGTCGTGAACCGTTGGCGTTACGAAGGTCAGGTGACTGATGTTCCACGCACGATGTGTGCAACTAACGATGAGTGGGTCAACAACGAACGATTCTCTGACCGTTGGATTGAGGACGGATCATATCTCAAACTCAAGAAAGTACGCCTCACTTACACTCTCCCGCTCCGATTTAGCTGGTTGCAAGGTGTAGCTGTATGGGGTGAGGCCAACAATGTGTTTACTATCTCTAAGTATCTTGGAAGTGATCCTGAGGTATCAATCTACAATGGTGTGCTATATCAAGGCATCGATGCAGGTATGCTACCTTCTAACAGGAACTTCAACATCGGTTTGACTATTAATCTGTAAAACTTCAGCGCAAGTGTCCTCTCTGAGAGCCTTGCTCCAGAGAGAGACACTTCCTAAAAGAAAAATATTGAACAATGAAAGCAAAATCAATTTTAGGTCTGTTTATATTCCTTCTATCCATGGGGCTCGTCTCTTCTTGTGAAGATATGCTGACTCCTGATATGGATACCTATCAGGACGCTAATGGGCGTACGCTGAAGGATACTGTTAACAACTACTTCGGTATTCTCCGGAGCGTTCAGCAGGTGGCAGAACAGAACACCATACTTGGTGAAGTGCGTGGCGACCTTGTGTCAACAACTTCGTTCACCACTGATTCTATCTCAAAATTGGCAAATTTCGAAAACCTTGCCGATGGCGACAATGATCTGCTCAACCGCGCTGCATACTATTATGTAATTAATCAGTGCAATTTCTACCTGCGCGATGTAGATACTGTCAGCACAAAGAACAATAATTACTATATGCGCAAAGAAGCAGCTCAGGTCATTCTAATCAGAGCATGGGCATATATGCAACTTGTGCAGAATTATGGAAGAGTACCATTCTTTGTTGATGCTGTCGGTACCGCAACATCCGGTTATGAAACAAATCCGCCCGCATGGGCAACGCCAGATAACCTTCTCGACCTCCTTCTTAAAGATGGCGATCTCATGAGAGCTTACGAGTATGAGAAGCAATATGGGTTCCCAAACTATGGCGCAATCAATAATGGACGTAACTCGATAAGTATTGACGCAATGCTCTTCCCCTCTGAAATCATAATCGCAGAATTGTATCTCCTCAGAGGTGCAAACACCGCCGATTATGAAACTGCAGCAAAGTATTACTACGACTATCTTTACAACAGAAACTCAATAAGGAACATGGCGTTTAATCCTGCAAGTTGGGTAAGATTAACACGTGATGGAGAAGATATTTATAATTCTAACGTAAGTGGATACACTTCCGCTTATATGAATATCTCTACTTATTCCAACACTGGTGAAATCAAAGTTCTGACACCATCGGCTGCCAATAAGTCGTTCGGACTTGTGTTGTCAAGAATTCCTAATCTTTATGGTTTCGAAACCAGATCTACGTCAAATACCAGCTCCACTGCCACAACTGATGCAAGTACAGGCTCTGTAAGTCAGGAAAATATCAACACAAGCGGACAGGTAAATGTATCTGCAAACTACAAGTACCGTCAGTTAGCACCATCTAATAGTTACGTAAGTCTTAACGAAAATCAGGCATACGCCATCTCTGATAAAGATAACAAAGACTTGCTCAACTTCCCGGAACAAATCGGTGACGCACGTCTTGTTGCATCTGCACCAAAAGTCAGAACAGATGAAGGCGATTTGCGTTTCGTGCATAAGTTCTGTGCAGGAAATGTAAGTAATGAAGGCTTTGGCAGCCGTTTCAGTTTCCGCTATTGCATACCTATCTTCCGCCTACGCCAGATTTATCTGCACTTCGCTGAAGCTATCAACCGTGCCGGTTTTCCGCACTATGCATTTGCAGTGTTGCGCGATGGTCTCAACCATGAGGCACTTCCTTCATCAATTTCTGTTCAAGTAGATACCTCTTCTGTCGATTTCGACAAGAAAGTCGTTTATTCTGCCTATGTTGTAGATAGTGTAGAAGATGGCGCAAACTACATTCCTGTAGAAGAGTTCAACCGTGCACAAACTAAGGAATATCTCGATTTCTCAGCATCAACCTGGACAAATCGTGGTATTCACGAACTCGGATGCGGTGAATCAACAGACGAAAACTATGTATTCACCTATGACACTCTCGTTGCGCAGCGCATTCTTGATGAAGCAGCACGTTCAGGCTCATCAAAAGCTGAGGCAAGACGCTATGCTAAACGATTGCTCGACGAAGATGCAGAAGAATCTCTCTACGACACTACAGGAACAAGAGATTTTTATCGTGTACGCACCATTGAAATTGATGGAGGAAGAGACACAACTGTTATTGATACCATCACTTGTAGCATTCTTACGCCGAAAGCACAGCCAGTTGACGCAGCATACATGGCTGCACAACAGAATGCCGTAGAAACACTCATCGCTGATGAGGCTGCCCTTGAAACTGCTTTCGAAGGATTCCGTTACTACGACCTCATGCGTATGGCAAGGCATAAGAACAATGATGCAAACCTCGGTGCTGGATATGGTACTTTATGGATGGCATGGCTCATCGGGCGAAGAGACGCAGATCTTAAGCCATACGAAGAACCAACAGTAATTACCAATTCTGCAATCTATTCGAAATTGCAAGACATGAACAACTGGTATCTGGCAAGTCCGGTGTTCAAATAATTACATGAACTAATCTTAGAAAAGAGGTTGTGTCAACATAACGACACAACCTCTTTTGCATTACACATGTTAAATCTTTGTAATAAGTCGCATTTTGTCATGTCAAAAGTCTTTTGTACTTTTACAAACAAATACAATACGCATTTTTTATGTGTAGCATTGAACCAATCAAAAAAAAATATCTTTTTACGCTGTAGTACAATTTATTTTACCGATATTTGCACTAATATAAATTCATAGGGTTATACCCTAAAAAGAGTAAAACTGAAAATATGGAATTTACAGCCCGTCAAATTGCTGACTTTTTACAAGGAACGTTAGAAGGCGACCCGCAAGCCACTGTGAGTACCTTCGCTAAAATAGAAGAAGGGAAACCTGGAGCCATCTCCTTCTTGTCCAATCCGAAATATGCTAATTATCTTTACGAAACTCAGTCGAGCGTAGTACTCATAAATAAAGATTTTAAGCCAGAACAACCTGTCAGAGCCACTATTATTCGAGTAGATAATGCTTATGAATGCGTGGCTCGACTGCTTAAAATGTATGAAATGAGCAAACCTGCCAGAAAAGGCATACACCCAATGGCTTTCGTGTCCGAAACTGCAAAATTAGGCGAAGATTGTTATGTAGGACCCTTTGCTTACATAGGCGAAAATGTAACAGTGGGTAAAGGCACCCAGATTTATCCTCATGCCGTTTTGGAGCAGAATGCAAAAGTAGGAGAGAACTGTCTTATTTATCCTAATGTTTCTGTCTATCATGATTGTGTGGTAGGAAACAGGGTTACATTGCATTCAGGTTGTGTCATCGGTGCGGATGGATTCGGATTTGCGCCTACAGAGGATGGCTATGAGAAAATTCCGCAAATTGGTATAGTTGTCATTGAGGACGATGTTGAAATCGGTGCAAACGCCTGTGTTGATCGTTCCACAATGGGTGCAACCATAGTCCACAAGGATGTAAAGGTTGACAATCTCGTGCAGTTGGCGCACAATACGGAGGTTGGAAGCCATACTGTGCTTTCTGCTCAAACAGGAGTGGCAGGAAGCACCAAAATAGGAGAATGGTGTATGTTCGGTGGGCAAGTCGGTATTACAGGACATGCCAAGATTGCCGACCGCGTACGTGCAGGAGCACAAACCGGTATCGCCGGAAGCATACGTAAGGAGGGAGTCGCACTCTGGGGAACACCGGCTATCGACTATACTCAGGCACAACGCTCCTCTGTCATATTCAAAAAACTTCCCGACTTGTATAAAGAATTAAACACGATGAAAAAGGAACTCGAAGAGTTGAAACAACAGTTGCAAGAAAAATAAAACTCACCATTGTTCCTTGTTCTACAACAATAGAATTTGAAATTTAGATCATAATGTCAAAACAAAGAACTCTTAAAGGAAGCTTCTCGCTCTTTGGTAAAGGATTGCATACAGGGCTCAACCTCACTGCAACACTCAATCCTGCTCCGGAAAATCATGGATATCTGATACAACGCATCGACCTGGAGGGGCAGCCTGTTATAGAAGCAATAGCAGAAAACGTTATTGATACGAGCCGTGGAACCGTAGTGGCAAAAGGAGATGTGAAGTGTAGCACAATAGAACATTGTATGGCTGCACTCTATGCTATGGGCATAGACAACTGTCTCATACAAGTGAATGGTCCCGAAATACCTATTCTTGATGGAAGTTCGGCAGTCTATGTGGAAAACATCAAGCGTGTAGGCATCGTTGAGCAGAATGCACACAAGAACGAGTACGTCATCAAGCATAAGGTTGAATTTGTCGATGAAAAGAGCGGGTCGTCCATCATTATCCTGCCAGATGAGAATTTCTCTATCACAGCGATGATATCTTTCGATTCACAGTTCCTCAACAGCCAGTTTGCCACACTCGACAATATGGAGAATTTCGACAAGGAAATTGCTGCTGCAAGAACTTTTGTCTTTGTAAGAGAAATCGTACCCCTCCTCAAGGCGGGACTCATCAAAGGAGGCGATCTCGACAATGCCATCGTTATCTACGAACATCAAGTTTCGCAGGAAGAACTCGACCAGATGGCGGATTATATGAAAGTGGAGCACAGAGATGCCACAAAACTCGGATATCTGAATGAAAAACCATTGGCATGGCGTAATGAGCCTGCACGACACAAACTTCTCGATATCATAGGCGATATGGCGCTCATTGGCCGCCCCATTCGCGGAAGAATCATAGCCACGCGTCCCGGACATACCATCAACAATAAATTCGCACGCCAAATGAGGCGTGAAATCCGAAAACATGATGTTCAGGCACCCGACTATAACTGCAATAGTGAACCGCTGATAGAAGTCAATCGTATTCGTGAACTCCTGCCGCACCGCTATCCTATGCAACTCGTGGACAAGGTCATCGAAATCGGGGCTAATTATATCGTGGCGATAAAGAATGTAACGTCGAACGAACCTTTCTTCCAAGGACATTTCCCACAAGAACCCGTCATGCCGGGCGTGTTGCAAGTGGAAGCATTGGCACAGGCCGGAGGATTGTATATCCTTAACTCCACTGAAGAACCTGAACGCCACAGCACTTATTTCACGCGCATCAACGATGTGAAATTCAGAAAAAAAGTAGTGCCGGGCGACACACTGATTATCCGTGCAGAACTCGTAGGTCCCTTAAGACATAATCTCGCTACGATGAAAGGATTTATCTTCGTTGGAGAAACAATAGTGATGGAAGCAACCTTTACAGCACAAATTATCAAGAACAAATAAAACGGACACAGATATGATAAGCCCTTTAGCATACGTCAATCCTGAAGCAAAAATTGGGAAAAATGTGGAGATTGGACCTTTCTGCTACATCGACAAGAATGTAGAGATAGGAGATAACAACGTTCTTATGAATAGCGTAACGGTTCTTGATGGAGCACGCATAGGGGAAGGCAATACATTCTTTCCGGGTGCTGTAATCAGTGCCATACCACAGGACCTGAAATTTGCAGGTGAGGAAACTACTGCTGAAATCGGAAACCACAACACCTTCAGAGAAAACGTAACTGTTAACAGAGGCACCGCTGCAAAAGGACGCACGGTAGTAGGTAACAACAATCTTATTATGGAAGGTGCCCATGTGGCTCACGATGTATTCGTTGGCAATGGTTGCATAATAGGAAATACCACAAAACTTGCCGGAGAAGTCATAGTTGATGACTTTGCCATTCTTAGCGCATGCGTACTCGTACACCAATTCTGCAGAATAGGGAGTTATGTAATGGTTGGTGGAGGCTCAAGAACGAGCCAGGATATACCGCCTTTCATTATGGCAGCCAGAGAACCTATCGCATTTGTCGGCTTGAATATAGTTGGACTAAGGCGAAGAGGCTTCGATAAAAACATAATCGATAATATACACAATGCGTACCGCATTCTCTATCAAAATACAAAACTGCAGGCAGAAAGACTCGAACTCATCAAGACTGAAGTACCACAGTCTAAAGAAATAGACTATATCGTGGATTTCGTAAAAACGTCAAAGAGAGGCATCATACAACCTGCATAATAGTAGAACAACTGAAATAATTACTGACACCGATCAATTTCTGAACATTATGGTAATCAAATTGAAAATGGTTTGCGATGAGGTTGAAGGTTTTGTACGTGAATATCTCATCAGCGATGAAGCAACATTTCTCGACTTAAATAAACTCATACTCGAATCGTGCGGATACCCCGATGATCAAATGACATCGTTTTATATCTTGAATGATGAATGGGAACGCGGTGAACAAATCACACGCCAAGATATGGGTAGCGCGGCTGAAGATGACATCTATGTAATGGAGAATCTTAAACTCCGTGAATTTATCGACGACAAAGGCCAAAAACTGGAATTCGTGTTCGACCCATTCTCAGAACGCTCATTCTTCCTCAGTGTGAAAGATGTGCTTACAGGTGTGAAACAGGAAAAACCTGAAATAAAGAGAATAAAAGGAGATGCACCAGTACACATAGCGGAACTCAATTATACGGCACCGGTAAATACGAAGATCACGCCTATAGAAGACTTTGAGGACGATTTCTATGGGGCGGACCAGTTCGATGATGACGATTTGAGCCCTGAAGCATACGAGATAAGTCAGACACCATATTAAGCAAAAGTCTTGCCACGTCTCATCGTAATAATCGGACCAACTGCTGTAGGCAAAACTCAGATAAGCCTCAACATAGCAGAGATGTTTCGATGCCCCATCATCAATGCAGACTCTCGACAAATTTATCGGGATATTCCTATAGGCACGGCTGCACCAACTGCTGAAGAGCAAAAAAGGGTAACGCATTTCTTTGTAGGAAAACTCCCGCTCGATGAGTATTACAGTGCGGCACAGTATGAGGCGGATGTAATGAAACTGTTGCCACGGCTTTTTCAAACGCACGACAATCTTGTGCTCACAGGAGGCTCCATGCTCTACATAGATGCCGTATGTAAGGGACTGGACGATGTGCCCACAGTGGATCAGGAAACAAGACTCCTACTGAAACAAAAACTCCAGGAAGAAGGTCTCGAAAAACTTGTACAGGAATTGCGGCTCCTCGACCCTGCATATTATGATGCATGCGACAAGAACAATCCGAAACGTGTCGTACATGCACTCGAAATATGCTACATGACGGGAAAGCCGTTCTCTTCTTTTCATAGAAATGAAAGAAAGAAACGACCATTCGATATCGTCAAGGTAGGACTGCAACGACAACGTGAAGACCTTTTCAACAGAATAAACGGCAGAGTAGATGTCATGATGCAGCAGGGATGGCTCGATGAGGCAAGGAAAGTCATCCAATACAGGCACTGCAACGCACTGAATACTGTTGGCTATAAAGAACTCTTCAAATATTTAGACAACGAATGGGAAATCAACTTTGCCCTTGAGAAAATAAGACGGAACACGCGAGTATATGCCAAAAAGCAGATGACGTGGTTCAAAAGAGACCCCGAAGTCAGATGGTTCCATCCGGATGAAGAGCAACAGATACTGAACTTCCTGGACAACGCGAAATAACAAATAACAGAAACTAAAAAAGAGAAAAGGGAAAAGATACTTATGTTTCTACTGAAAATACCACTATACCTTTGGAATGCCATAAAAGTAACCTTCGGGTGGTACTTTGGGCTGTATCGCAATGCAGGTTGGCTGAAGAAAATATGGATTGCGTTTATGTCCTTTGTGATGTTTATTGCATTCTACATATTCGCAGTATTGACCAATTTCCTTTGGCTTTTCGGCGATTCACCATCGCTGTCTGAAATCATGGCGCACAAATCGCCAGTAGCGTCAACAATCATAAGCGCAGACGGGCAAACGTTGAGTAAAGTGTTCAACGAAAACAGAACGCTCGTGCCCTACGACTCTATAGCACCAGTATTCTTCGATGCCTTGATTTCAACAGAAGACAAACGCTTCTATTCCCATAATGGTATAGACTTGCAAGGACTTGGGGGAGCAATAAAGGACGCCATCGCAGGTAATTCCCGTGGAGCATCAACCATCACACAGCAACTTGTCAAGAATAAATTCGGCACACGATCCAAGTATGGCACAGGACTTCTCGGAAAGATTCCGGGACTCAGAATTCTCGTGATGAAGAGTAAGGAAATAATTTTGGCTGTGGGACTCGAAATGTACTATTCAAAAGAGGAAATTCTGACCATGTATGCCAATACGGTGGACTTCGGATCAGACGCTTTTGGAATAAATACGGCTGCTAAAACCTATTTCGGCACAACGCCTCTGAAACTGAAAACAGAGGAGGCGGCAGTACTCGTAGGACTGCTTAAAGCCACCAATACTTACAATCCTAACCTGCATCCCGAGAAAAGTCTTGAGCGAAGAAACGTGGTACTTGGCCTTATGCTCGATAATAACAAGATCTCACAATCAGAGTACGACCGGATTATCAGGCAAAAGAAGATAAAGTTACACTTTGAAAAAGAAAACTTACTGAATGGTAACGCACTCTATTTCCGTCAGGCGGTGCTTAATGAGTTGCAGGATAAACTTCCGGGTTACGACCCATACGTTGATGGACTGAAGATACATACGACACTCGACTCACGCATGCAGGAGTATGCAAAGAGAGCCGTATGGCGCAATATGCAGAGCATACAGACAAGCGCCGGAGGTGTTACAGTGCCCGAAAGAAGAATAAAAGAACTTGTTAAGAAAACAAGCGAATACAAGCGCCTTGCAGCGCTCTATCCAGGACAAAGTGACAGTGTAAACTATTATCTTAACAAGAAACATCGCGTGAGGCTCTTTGATTATGGAGCAACTAACCACGAACGGTATGCACAGATGAGCACCGTCGATTCGTTAAGGTATATGCTGAAATTTATGCACATAGGTTTTGTTGCTATAGAACCTACAACCGGGCATGTGAAGGCATATCTGGGCGATGTCGATTACAAAACGTGGCAGTACGACAAAGTCATGGCGCCACATCAGCCTGGCTCAACTTTCAAACTCTTTGTCTATACCACGGCAATGAAACGTGGGAAGACACCTAACGATTCCTATCTCGATGCACCGCTGAGGGTCAATGGTAAGGAATGGCCCCAAAATGCAGGTGGACATTATAGCGGACAATACCTTTCGCTCAGGTCGGCGTTTGCACGAAGTGTGAATACCGTTGCCGCACGTATAGGTCATGAAATGAAGACACCAAACGTGGCTGCAACAGCCCACGATATGGGAATAAAATCAGAACTCAACGAGAACCTCGCCATGTGTCTTGGTGCAAGCGAAGTAACGCCTTTCGAACTTGTCAGCGCATACGGAACTATTGCCAATGGTGGAGAACATGTTGAGCCTGTACTTGTTGATTATGTAGAAGATTCAGAAGGTCGGGTAGTCTATAGGGCATCGCAAGAAAGCACATCGGCAGTGTCTATAGATGTGGCACAAAAAATGAGAACACTCCTCTCGGCTGGTGCGCATGACCCAGGCGGCACTTCGACCAAACTCGGAGGATACATCGGTTCATACGCCACCCAACTCGATTATGGTGGCAAAACAGGTACCACTAACGACAAGGCTGATGCATGGTTCGTGGGAGTAACGCCCAACCTTGTTGCAGGAGCATGGATAGGAGGAGAATACAACTTCGTGCGTGCCGGAGGATATGGAGGTACGATGGTGTTGCCTATCATAGGAGAATTCTTGCAAAGAGTCATGGGAAATCCCGCCATAAATGGAAAATATCTCAGGAAATATGACAGAGGAGGTAAGGCTATATCCACAACAGTGCCTACGAAAGTGATTATTGACCGATCGAGTGATGAATATGGTGTACGCCAAGGTGAAGGAGACGTCATAGTTCCTGATGCAGTACCAGACGGGGCAGGTGAAGATGCAAATGTGGAAAGTAACATCGAGAGCAGACCACCAGAGGTGCATCAAGCACCGGCTGCTAATACCCCGCATCCTTCGTCGCACCCTGTGCCACAACCGCAGCAGAGTCCGGCTCCTGAAAAGAAGAGTAATGCAGCGCCACCAAAACCGGCGGCGAAACCGCAAGAAAACGTGGAGCACCTCTTCGATTGATATCAACAATATAATTAAAAATCATTATATGATTGAACGTCATTTTGTGCTCGAAACTGCCGACCCCATAATATTCTATGGAGCCGGCAATGCCAATTTGAGGATGTTGCGTGCGCTATGCCCAAAACTGCGTATAGTGGCACGCGACAATGTCGTTAAGGTGATAGGCGACGAAGACGAAATGGCAAGTTTTGAGGCAATCTTTGAAGCACTCGAAAAACATTGCACCACGTTCAACCAACTTTCAGAGGAGGATATCCTCGACATAGTGAAAGGCCAACAACCGCGACGTGAAAATTCGGATGTCATAGTCTATACCACAGGTGGGAAACCTATTACGGCACGAAGCGAAAACCAAAGGAAAATAGTGGACGCCTATGCCAAGAACGATATGATCTTTGCAGTAGGGCCAGCAGGAACGGGCAAGACATATACGGCTATAGCACTTGCTGTAAGAGCCTTGAAAAACAAAGAAATACGGCGAGTAGTGCTCAGTCGCCCGGCAGTAGAGGCTGGCGAAAAACTCGGCTTTCTCCCGGGAGATATGAAAGAGAAAGTTGACCCCTATCTGCAACCCCTGTATGACGCATTGCAAGACATGATTCCTGCGGCAAAACTTCAAGAATATATCGAAACAAATGTCATACAGATAGCGCCTCTGGCTTTTATGAGAGGTCGTACGCTCAACGATGCAGTTGTAATTCTCGATGAGGCACAGAATACAACAAAGTCGCAAATAAAAATGTTCCTCACCCGAATGGGGAAGGATACGAAAATGATTGTAACGGGCGACTATACACAAATAGACCTGCCGCCCAGCCAAAGAAGCGGACTGCTCGAGGCGATGAGAATCCTGAAAGATATACAAGGCATTGCATTTATCGAACTCGACAAACGAGATATCGTGCGGCATAAACTCGTAACGCGAATTGTAGAAGCCTACGAACGCGACGAAAAGATGATGCTCGAAAGGCAAATGGAAAAGAAAAATAATAAAAACAATAGGCAGGAGGAGGAATAAACTCTGCCGTCAACTAAGAAAACAATGAATATGAAAGCATTAACGCAAACAGATTTCAACTTCAAAGGTCAGACTAGTATATATCACGGCAAGGTGCGTGATGTGTACAATATCAACAACGAAACGCTCGTTATGGTGGCAACCGACCGTATTTCGGCATTCGATGTGGTGCTGCCCGAAGGCATACCATATAAAGGTCAGGTGCTCAACCAAATAGCAGCAAAGTTTCTCGATGCAACAAAAGATATATGCCCTAATTGGAAACAAGCCACTCCAGACCCAATGGTAACTGTCGGTATGATGTGTGAAGGCTTTCCGCTCGAAATGATTGTACGCGGATATCTCTGTGGCAGTGCATGGCGGGCATATAAAGATGGCATGCGTGAGATATGTGGCGTTCGCCTGCCTGAAGGTATGCGAGAGAACGAACGTTTCCCTGAACCTATAGTCACTCCAACGACAAAAGCAGAACTCGGATTGCACGACGAGAATATCTCAAAAGCACAAATCCTTGAACAAGGACTCGCAACGCCGGAGGAATATGAAATCCTTGAA
Source organism: Pseudoprevotella muciniphila (assembly GCF_003265305.2). NCBI lineage: Bacteria > Pseudomonadati > Bacteroidota > Bacteroidia > Bacteroidales > Prevotellaceae > Pseudoprevotella > Pseudoprevotella muciniphila. The sequence continues at coordinate 2,733,999 of NZ_CP033459.1, forward strand.
AAATATGCTATCGAACTCTTCCGCCGTGGAACAGAAATCGCAGCCCAACGTGGACTAATCCTTGTAGATACAAAGTATGAGTTCGGTAAGCGCAACGGCGAAATTGTCCTCATGGACGAAATACATACCCCCGACTCCAGTCGCTACTTTTATAGCGAAGGCTATCAGGAACGCTTCGAAGCAGGAGAGCCCCAGCGTCAACTGTCAAAAGAATTCGTGCGCGAATGGCTGATGGATAATGGCTTCCAAGGCAAGGCGGGACAGACAGTGCCCGAAATGACACCGGAAATAGTGGCAGGCATATCCGAGCGTTATATAGAACTGTATGAGCACATCACAGGCGAAACGTTTGTGCGCGAAGAAGGTCAGAACATAGCAGAGCGAATAGAACGCAATGTAAACAACTATCTCTTAAAGTAGATATAATCAACAAGAATAACCAATGATGCGGGAACTAAATAAATATGCCATGCAGCATGGCATCATTTTCGGACTCTATGGGGTGGTTTCCATCCTTGTACAGAGGTATTCCATCAGTATGACTTGGTTGGGAATTGTAAATTGGGCATTGATTATATATTCGGTTTTCCTGATGATACGTCTGACAAGGAAGTATCGCTCTAAGGTAATGAATCCTCGTCTGGGCTTCTCTTTCGGCAATGCGTATTTGCACAGTCTCTTCACGGCATTCTATTCCATGCTCATCATAGCGGCTGCAACCTATGTATATATGGCATTTATAGATGGCGGTGAATACACGCGTCAAGTGATTGAAGTCATGCAGAAAGAATTTCAGCAGTCTGGAGCACAAGGATTTCCAGGCATGAAAGAATATCTCAAGGAGTTCAAAAATGTAAAACCTGCAGATTATGCACTTTCTGTAATTTACATCAATGTCATTGTGGCGCCTTTGATGTCGCTGATTGTGGCTGCTGTGTGTAAGAAAAATCCAGCATTCGGAGATGCTGAAAATATTCAGAATTAAAACTATCCATAAAACAAGAAACAATGGACAAAGAGTTAAATATATCCGTAGTAGTACCTCTCTACAATGAGGACGAAAGCCTTCCTGAACTCTACGAGTGGATCACTCGGGTGATGAAGGAAAACAATTTTACCTATGAGGTCATTTTCGTCAACGATGGAAGTACAGACAATTCGTGGAATGTAATAGAAGAACTTGCCGGCAAGGATAGTCGTATTCACGGCATTAAGTTCCGTCGGAACTATGGAAAGTCGCCAGCGCTTTTCTGCGGCTTTAAGGAAGCGCAGGGAAGTGTGGTCATTACGATGGATGCCGATTTGCAAGACAGTCCCGATGAAATACCCGAACTCTATCGCATGATAACAGAAGAAGGCTACGACCTCGTCTCAGGCTATAAGCAAAAACGCTATGACCCGCTGTCAAAAACCATTCCTACAAAACTTTTCAATGCCACGGCAAGGAAAGTGAGCGGAATAAAGAACCTGCACGACTTTAATTGCGGTCTGAAAGCCTACAGGAAGGATGTGGTAAAAAATATCGAAGTCTATGGCGAAATGCACAGATATATCCCATATCTTGCAAAAAATGCAGGATTTGATAAGATAGGTGAAAAAGTGGTGCACCATCAGGCTCGTAAGTTTGGGCATACCAAGTTCGGCGGACTGAATCGTTTCGTCAACGGCTATCTCGATCTGCTCTCGCTGAGTTTCCTCAATTCCTTCGGAAAGAAACCCATGCACGTCTTTGGCTTTCTGGGCTCGTTGATGTTTTTCATAGGATTTATTGCGGTCATAATCGTAGGTGCAGTAAAACTCGTGCACCTTTGGAATGGCACACCGGCACCGCTCGTAACCGATTCGCCCTATTTCTACATAGCACTGACCATGATGCTCTTGGGCACACAACTTTTCTTGACAGGCTTCGTGGGAGAACTCATTAGCAGAAATGCAGACAGCAGAAATGAATATCAGATTGAAAAGCAAATCTAAAGCATTAGCCCTTGCCGTCTGTGCCATCTTGGTATCAACCGCCATGTCGCTGACACAGTCCTGCTCAGAAGTGGATTGCCCGCTCGACAATGTTGTGGTGATGACCTGCGGCCTTTACGACGCTAATGGCTCAGAACAGAATCTTACCGACTCGCTCACGGTCATGGCGGCAGGCACAGATTCCATATTGCTTAACGGGGCACAGAATGTCTCTTCATTCGCACTGCCTATGAACTATGTGGCTGATGTCGATACACTGATTTTCAAATTTACCGAAGTGGATGGAACATCATATATTGACACGCTAAGAGTGAGCCATACCAATGAAGCGCACTTTGAATCGTTGGATTGCCCATTGTCATTCTTCCACGAAATTAAAGACGTTGTAACCACACATAATGCAATAGATAGTGTGGCGATAGTTAGGAAACAAGTAAATTATGAAGATGTCGAAAATCTTAAGATTTATCTTGCCAGCCATATTGAGTAGTTGCTTCCTGCTCAGTGCCATGGCTCAGACCGACACCATTCGCTTCAGAGGGGTGCAGTCGCTGCCGGGCAATGTGCCGCCTGATAAAGATGCGCCAAAATTCGCAGGAATGGCGGTTTCCTTCGATTTGGCTGGAGCGGTTATGGCGCTGGCTACGTCATACGGGCAATACGAAGGAGCAATACGTGCAAATTTCAAGCATCGATACTTCCCGGTAGTGGAATTGGGACTTGGCGTGAGTGAAAAGGAGGATGATGGAACAGAGTTGAAGTTCAAGACGTCTGCACCATACGCACGTATAGGTCTTGACTATAATTTTGCAAAAGACTGGCGCACAGGCAATCGCATCTTCGGAGGTGTGAGAGTGGCATACACCAATTTCAAATACGATCTCACTTCGTCAGACATTATCGACCCTGTCTGGAATACACCAGTGCCCATCAACTTCAAAGACGTGAAATCTGATGCCATTTGGGGTGAATTGGTCTTCGGGCTCGAAGCAAAAATATGGAAAATCATACATCTGGGTTGGACAGCAAGATATAAACACCGTTTTCATCAGAAAGTCTCAGAACCCGGACAGGCATGGTATATACCGGGCTTCGGAAAAAATGACTCGCACGTCTTCGGCGCAACATTCAACTTTATCGTAGATATCTGAGAAGTGTAGATACCTGCATCCCAAGTTTCAAATCATAGTACGAATGGACAATCCTCAAAATACCAAGCGACAGCCAAAATCGCTCAGTCCGAAACTTAAATGGACAATCCGTTTGCTGTTCCTTCTTTTCCTCGGCGTTGCATCTTTTTATATCATCAAGCGTCATCAGCAGATGGAAATGCGTACGGCGCAGGGAAAAATATTTGGAACTACCTACATGGTGAAGTATATCTCCAGCGAAGACCTGACTCAAGACATTGTGAAAGAATTGGATGCAGTGAATGCCTCGCTCTCCATCTTCGATGAGAATAGCACTATCTCAAAAATCAATCAGAATATCACCGACACCATCGACGAACACGTCAGGTACGTCTTCAATCTTGCCACACAAGTGTCGCAAGCCACAGATGGTGCATTCGACATCACCGTGGGACCGCTGGTCAATCTCTGGGGGTTTGGTTTCAAAAACCGTGGTAATGTAACTGACGCGCAAATTGATAGCCTCCTCCCTCTGGTGGGCTATAAAATGTACCGAATAGAGGGAAAGTCGGTCGTGAAAGACAATGTTGATATGGTGTTCGACTGCGGTGCCGTAGCAAAAGGCTATGGCGTTGACCGGGTGGCACATGCCCTGCAACAGCATGGCGTGGTGGACTATATGGTAGAAATAGGAGGCGAGGTGGTGGCAAAAGGGCATAAGGACAAGGGGCAACCTTGGGTAATAGGTATTAGCACCCCCTCTGAAAATGCCGTGGCAAACCAGGAAATAGAGGCTAAAATCACACTCAGTAATAAAGCAGTTGCTACAAGCGGAAACTATCTCAACTATTATGAAAAAGACGGTAAACGGTATGCCCACACCATAGATCCCAAGACAGGCCGTCCTGTACAGCATTCGCTACTGTCTGCCACAGTCATTGCTGCTGATTGTGCTACCGCCGATGCTTATGCAACATCCTTCATGGTGATGGGGCCGGAAAAGGCAAGGCAGGTTCTCGCGAAGCACAAAGAATTGCAGGCTTTCTTCATCTGCGATGATGGGAAAGGTGGCACAACAACATGGAGTACAGATGGGTTCAAAAAAATGGTGTCACAATAATAAAGGTGGATTTTATTCATAGTAAGTTTTTTTACTTCCTCAGTTTTTAATCGTTGCAAGCAGACAATTTATATCGACGCTTATTATTGCTCCCGTTTTTTCAGGGGCTGCCGGAACACGATTATTATGAAATTGCTGAAAGAATAAGGCTGTATTTCCGGAATTATGTACAAGGCACCACTATCGTGCGTCAAGGTGATGAATGTGATGCATATCGTTTCGTGCTGCGTGGAGCATTGAAAGTGGAGAGGGAAAACCCTGCGGGAGATTATATGCTTACGGAATGGACGGATAAACCCACACTTATTTGTCCCGAATCGTTGTATGGATTGGATACGGCACACACGAGGTCTTTCTCTGCCGTTTCGAATGTCAGTGTGCTGGAAATTTCAAAAACAGATGTATTCAATGTCTTGATGGAATACACCACATTCCGCCTGAACTATATGAATTACTTCTCGTGGCGACAACAGCAAGCAATGCGAATGGCATGGCAAACCATACCGAGAACACCGCAAAAACGGTTTGTCCAATTTGTTAAAAATCGCTGCCTGAGGCCGGTCGGCAGAAAGCAGTTGCAAATCACGCAGCAAGTCTTGGCGCGCGAAATGGCTGTGGCGCTGCAAGTGTTGCAAGCCATGCTCGAAGAATACAGAAAAGAGCAACTCATTGAAACGTCAAGAGGTATCATAGAAATACCTAACCTCGAAAAACTATGAAAAGAAAAAATGTAGCATAACGCAGCAAAGTAAGATTGCAACTGAGTTGCAACAAACCAGTCGTATCTTTGCAGCGTAAAAAAAATCATAAAAGCAAATGAAAAAGTCTTATAAGATAGAAGTGGATTGTGCCAACTGCGCCAATCTCGTTGAAAATGCTGCCCGAAAAGTGTCAGGCGTGAAAACCCTCACCATCTCTTTCATGACGCAGAAAATGAAAATAGAGTACGAAGATGATGTGCATCCGGAAGAAGTCTTGAAAGAAATCATCCGTGTGGCAAAACGCATAGAGCCTGATTTCAATGTGCTCTGATAAAAAATCTAAACACCAAGGGACTTTATTAAGATGACTTCAAAACAAAAGAAAGTACTCTTCCGGATACTCTTGTCGGCTGTTCTGATGGTGGGTCTCGCCCTACTTCCCGACAAGTCTGTCCTCCCATTCGGTGCTGTAGGGAAGGGCTTGGCCTATTATCTCGCCATCTACTTGATAATAGGCTACGACATCTTGCGCAAAGCGTGTTATGGCATTTTGAACCGCAGGGTGTTCGATGAGAATTTCCTGATGACCGTGGCAACATTAGGTGCTTTCGCCTTGGCGCTTTTCGAAGACAGTGGCGACTATAATGAGGCGATAGCCGTCATGCTGTTCTACCAAGTGGGAGAATTCTTCCAGAGTTATGCCGTAGGAAAAAGCCGAAACAGTATAGCAAAGTTGATGGACATCCGGCCCGACTATGCCAATCTCTGTCAGCCCGACGGAACCATACGGCGTGTTGATCCTGACGATGTGGAAGTGGGGACTGTAATAGTGGTAAACCCAGGCGAGAGGGTGCCGATTGATGGAGTAGTCATAGAAGGTGCGTCCTCGCTCAACACCTCCGCGCTGACAGGCGAATCACTGCCAAAAGAAATTGCCGAAGGAGAAGAAATCATCAGCGGGAGTATCAATATGACAGGTGTTCTGAAAATCCGGACAACAAAAGAGTTCGGAGAATCTACCGTCTCAAAGATTCTTGAAATGGTGGAGGACAGTGCAAGCCATAAGTCGAAATCGGAAGACTTTATAGCCCGTTTTGCCAGAGTCTATACCCCCATCGTCTGTTACAGTGCCTTGGCGCTCGCCATCATACCGCCAATCGTCCGCATCCTCTTCATAGGAAATGGTGCAGAGTGGAGCGTGTGGATATACCGTGCGCTGACATTCCTCGTCATCAGTTGCCCCTGTGCACTTGTTGTAAGCATTCCGCTGTCGTTCTTTGCAGGAATAGGGGGCGCAAGCCGTAGAGGTATTCTGGTGAAGGGAGCAAATATCCTGGAGAACCTGTCAAAAGTAAAAACGGTGCTGTTCGATAAGACAGGTACACTCACTCTCGGAGTCTTTGAAGTTACGGCTATGCACGATAAGGAGGATCATGATAATAATGATGAAGAAGAAAAAGCAAGGCTTTTGGAAATCGCAGCCATTGCCGAATGTGCTTCGTCGCACCCCATCAGCAAAAGTCTGCAACGTGCCTACAACAGACCGATAGACCATAGCCGCGTGAGCGATATAAAGGAAATTGGCGGACAAGGCATAACGGCTGTCGTTGATGGTCAGAAAGTGGCTGTGGGTAATGAGAAACTGATGGAGCAGATGGGTGTTCAATATTGCCATTGCCATACGGCAGGCACCATCGTCCATGTGGCTGTGGAAGGCAAATATGCGGGGCATGTAGTGCTCGGAGATGTCGTAAAACAGCATGCAGCAGAAGCCGTCAAGGCATTAGGTGCCGTAGGAGTTGCCCGTACAGTAGTGCTTACGGGCGATGCTGATGCCGTAGCGAGACAAACGGCTGAAACACTCGGAGTAGGGGAGGTCTATACAGAACTCCTTCCCAACGAAAAGGTAGAAAAAGTGGAAGCCATTATCTCTGAAACGAAAAACGGAAAAGTGGCATTCATTGGCGACGGCATAAACGATGCACCAGTCCTTTCGCGTGCTGATATCGGTATTGCCATGGGCGGTGTGGGGAGCGATGCAGCCATCGAAGCAGCAGACGTGGTACTCATGGACGACGACCCGAGAAAGATAGCCAAGGCGATGCGAATATCCAATAAGTGCATGAACATCGTCTGGCAGAACATCATACTCGCAGTAGGCGTGAAGGTCGTATGTCTCTTCCTTGGCGCATTTGGCATAGCAAACATGTGGCTCGCCATCTTTGCCGATGTAGGAATAATGATTATAGCAGTCCTAAACGCCATAAGAGCCATGTACATAAAGGAACAATAACCCCAAAAACGTCCGGTCTCGGACGTTTAAGCACAAAAAAAGCCGCCCGATTTCGGACGGCTGATTTTTTACCAAAAGGCTGAATTACTTCAACTCTGCAAGGTACTTAATGGTGCGAACCATCTGAGAAGTGTAAGAGTTCTCATTGTCGTACCAAGCAACTACCTGAACGAGTGAGTTGCCGTCGCCAGTCTTTGAAACCATTGTCTGGTTAGCGTCGAAGAGTGAACCGAACTTCATACCGATGATGTCGCTTGAAACGAGTTTCTCTTCTGTGTAACCGAATGATTCGTTGGCAGCAGCCTTCATGGCAGCATTGATGTCTTCTACAGTTACTTCACCCTTTACAACAGCGTGCAGGATAGTTGTAGAACCTGTGGGAGTAGGAACGCGCTGAGCAGCACCAATCAGTTTGCCGTTAAGTTCAGGAATAACGAGGCCGATAGCCTTTGCAGCACCTGTTGAGTTAGGAACGATGTTCTGAGCACCGGCACGAGCGCGCTGTACGTCACCCTTGCGCTGAGGACCGTCGAGAATCATCTGGTCGCCAGTGTAAGCGTGAACGGTAGTCATGATTCCGCTCTGGATAGCAGCGAAATCGTTCAGAGCCTTGGTCATAGGAGCCAAGCAGTTTGTGGTGCAAGAAGCAGCCGAAATAACAGTGTCAGCAGGAGTAAGCGTCTTGTGGTTTACGTTGTAAACGATGGTGGGAAGATCGTTACCTGCAGGAGCAGAGATAACAACTTTCTTAGCACCAGCCTGAATGTGGGCAGAAGCCTTTTCTTTTGATGTGTAGAAACCTGTGCACTCCAATACAACATCTACGTCGAGTTCGCCCCAAGGCAGCTCTGCTGCGTTAGGCTTTGCATAGATAGTGATCTTCTTGCCGTCAACTACGATGTAGTCTTCACCAGCCTCTACAGTGTGCTTGTTCTCGCCGAATTTGCCAGCGAAACCACCCTGAGCGGTGTCATACTTCAACAGGTGAGCCAGCATCTTGGGGCTGGTCAAGTCGTTGATGGCTACTACCTCATAACCTTCAGATTCGAACATCTGACGGAAAGCGAGGCGACCGATACGGCCGAAACCGTTAATTGCTACTTTTGTCATGATTTTTTGATTGTATTAAAAAATGAATATTGTTGGAATTTATTGACCAATTAAAGGTGTTACATCGCATCAGAGATGGAAAAATAAGCAGAAAAACTAAATTTTTATCTCTTGTGCGAAGCAAAATTACAAAATCTTTTTACTTTTGCGGTAGCAAATCATTAAAAATATTCAACATTCGTTGATTTGCAAACTTTTATGCTATCTTGACTTGTCAAGTTTGGCAAAAAAACAAAGCATGGATATGTTAAATTTTAAAAATACATAAATTATGGGATTTATCAAAGAATTTAAGGAATTTGCCATGAAAGGCAATGTCATGGACATGGCTGTCGGTGTAATCATCGGTGGAGCATTCGGAAAAATCGTGTCGAGTTTAGTGGACGACGTTATTATGCCGTTGGTAGGTATGCTGACAGGCGGTGTTGACTTTACTAAACTCTCAGCAAAGATAGGCGAAGCAGAAGTAATGTACGGTAGCTTTATCCAGAATATCATCGACTTCCTCATCATCGCATTCTGTATCTTCCTTATGATTAAGGGCATGAACAAACTCTCACGCAAGAAGGAAGAAGAACCCGAAGCACCCGCAGAACCGTCGAACGAAGAAAAACTCCTCGGCGAAATCCGCGACCTGCTTAAGAAACAGGCATAATAGTCCATAACGGCGCATTATAAAAAAACAGAGTGGGGAATAATCCTCACTCTGTCTTTTTATCCGAATCGGTCATTTGCCTCCAACAGCGTCAGATTATTCAATATCAATCTGGAGTTTCTGAGGCAGTGTCTTCTCTGGCGCCAATTTAGGTATTTCTATGGTAAGAACACCATCGCTGACGCGTGCTGAGATGGCGGCTTTGTCCACATTGTCCGGAAGAATCAGACTTTGCTGGAACTTGGAATAGTTGAATTCGCGGCGCAGGTAGTGCTTCTTCTCATCGCCTTCCTGCTTCTCTTGCTTCTTCTCCATGCTCACCACGAGGTTGTTCTCGTGATCCACATGAATCTGGAAGTCTTCCTTAGTCATGCCTGCTGCAGCCACCTCTACGGTGTAGCCGTTCTCTTTTTCTATCACATTCACTGCGGGAGTGGAATAACTCTGACGGCGAGGATAATTGGTGTCAAAAAACTCATCGAAAAGACTTGGCACCCAGTTGTTGTAATGTCTGATAGTACTCATAATTCTAATCTTTTTTAATTTGTTCTTTGTTTATCTGTTGTCTTGTTTGTCTCTGACCATAAATTTACAAATACCATGCCAAAAAAATAAAGGCCATTTGCAGAACCTTCTACTTAAACTAATTCAGGTATCAGAAGTAAAAGCCCGAAAGGCCGACAGGAACCCCAGTTTTTATGCAATAGCGTGGATGCGTCCCGAAGTACCGCAGGAAGAATCGAAAGCCACAAGCAAATCACTCATGTCACAAAACTCCCCCGGCGGCCGGCACTTTGGGAGTCTTTAGTTATAGGACTGTTCACGGTGTTCACGGTGTTCACAGTGTTCACAGCGTTCACAGCGTTCACAGTGTTCACAGCGTTCACAGCGTTCACGATGTTCATGCGTTCACGGTGTTCACATTCCTAAAGCGTGAACGCGTGAACACTTTGTCTTGATACGGCTGTTTTTTGTGCTATGATTTGAAAGTGTATCAAAAAATAAAGAAGTCGCCTAAGGCGGGAAATCCTTCAGACCTTTTCAAATTATTAAAAAATAATCGTTTTGAAAATCAATTTATTAGGTTTGTGCAGATTTGTGCAATTTCTGCGTGACAGCGCACTCCGTTGGTTTTGATACACTTTCTTACAGTATATAGTATGAATAGGCAAAAATATTATAAATCAAGTATTTACGCTAATCCTCTTTGTTTATTTGTCGCTTTTGTGCTTACAGCGCGCCAATGCTTTTGATCATATTCACTCAGGGCGCTGCCCTCGGGCTATGTGCTTTCAGTGCTATCAGTCTGTTTATTGGACATCAATAAATTAGGGAATGATAAACGTGTTGTCCCCGATTATGGTATTAATATTCGGCAATTTTTATTAGAAATATCAGGAAAAAGAGTATTTTTGTTTCGAAAGTTTATAATTATTAGAAAAGTTAGGAGCCATATGACAAAGAAAATTATTAAATTAACAAAAAGCAAATTGAACGACATAATCAGTGAAGAGGTAAAAAAGGTACTAAAAGAGGGTATTGATATTGACACTAATTCAACACCACATACGGTTGGCTTTAATCCAAACCATCAAGAATATGTTGATACGAATGACCCTTGGAATCCTCAACCAATTTACAACAAAGTCAATGGTTATAATGTTATTTCTGTTTTCATGAGGAAGAAAACAAATGACAAATATGATGCAAATCCTTTATTAAAGGCATTAAAAGGGCATAAAGATTGGGAACTTAAGAACGAACACTATGACATAATGTCTCTATTACGTAGATTTGTGGCTGTTACAAAAGAATTGAATGATAGTTTTGATGTGATAATTACAACTCCGTCAAATAATTCACTTAATAATAGTATATTTAATATAGTTAAAAGAATTATACCTCACTCGACTGCGGTAAAACATTTCTTTACAAAATATGAGGCTAATTATGTTTTTGACTATATGATAGATGATGACCTTATTGCTCAAATGACTAATACAGAAGAAGAATATAAAATTTGTAAAAAAGAAATAGAAAGGTCCATATTGAAAATGAATCGGAAAAACGATGGTATTTTTTCATATAAATACATTGAAGAAAAGTATAGACAATACGTAATTCAGTCAATGTTTATTTCTGATGAAGTAAAAAGTAATTTGGAATTAGCCAATGATATTAATGGCAAAAGAATACTTGTGCTTGATGACACAGTGACAAGCGGTAAGACGATATCTGATTCAGCAGAAGCATTGATGGAAACATTTGACCCAAGTGATATAACGTTTCTTACTTTGTTTAGTCCTTTAACTTAAATAGTTTTTGAATAGACGCAAATATAATTGATAACATTAATCGGGGACAACTTGTCTATCATTCCCATAAATTATTATTCTCTTATTGATTCACATGAATTATCACTGATACTTTATAGTTTATAGTTTATAGTTTATAGTTGACAGTTTATAGTTGCTGTTCGGCAGTTGTTCACGCTTCAGGTGTATTTGAACACCCAATATTATATATAAATATATTGATATTCTGTTTGTTAAGTAGATTTTTTTGTTCAGGTGTTCACGCGTTCACGCTTTAGGAATGTGAACACCGTGAACGCATGAACACCGTGAACGCCATGAACACCGTGAACACCATGAACGCTATTAGAAACAAAGACAATGAAGGCAGGTAAATATCGACCCGCATTGATACGTCTTTTCTTCCTTTTTAGGGCGTTTTTCTTTAAGGTCGTTCTATAAATTAGGCTTGTGTGATTTGATAAGAAAACATCAAAACTAATCATAACTTAAAAATCTGATTTATAGAATTAGTGTCGCTCGAACTTGCCCGCTTGCAAGCAAGAATTCGTGGTTAAAAATCTGCAGGTACAAACTTTTTATGCAAATTAGCAAACGTAGTTGCAATTTAGACTCGTAATTGAAACTACGTGAACCTACAATCTTGATTTTCTGACAGATTTTCAGTTGGATTTCTAATTTATGCAGCGCCCCTAAATTACATTCCACCCGAAAAATGTAAATTTGCAGTCATATTGAAAAAGCAAAGGAATGAAAACAATTCTCATAGCCGATAGCGGTAGCACAAAGACTAACTGGACATTATGTCGAAACAATCAGGACACGTTAAGGCTACAAACACAGGGCATCAATCCTTACCAACTCTCTGAAAGTCAGATAAAAGATATATTGTACGGCGAACTCCTTCCGCAGTTGGACGGCGCGCAAGTGGACGAAGTGTATTTCTATGGTGCAGGTCAGCGCGATGAAATGCGCGGCATGACGACGAGGCTGCTGAAGGAGGTTCTTACAGCGTCCGTTGTAGAGGTGCATTCGGATTTGATAGGGGCGGCACGCGCCCTATGCGGAAAAGACGAAGGCATAGCCTGCATACTCGGCACGGGTGCCAATAGTTGTGTGTTCGACGGCAAAGAGATTACCTGGCAGGTATCGCCACTCGGCTTTATTCTTGGTGATGAAGGAAGTGGGGCAGTGATAGGGAAACGACTCGTGGGAGATGTGCTGAAAGCCCAACTGCCGGACGATATCTGCAAAGCATTCTTCGAAGAAACACCGCACACCGCTGACGACATCATCCGCAACGTCTATCGCAACACGTTTCCCAACCGCTTCCTTGCGCAGTACACCCACTTCGTCAGTCGTCATATCACACATCCGGCAGTAGAAGAACTCGTTACGACAGAGTTTGAGCGTTTCTTCAAGCGTAACATAGCCAATTACAATCGACCTGACCTCGCAGTGAATTTCGTGGGCAGTGTGGCAGAAGTATTCCTGCCGCAACTCCGGCAGGCTGCCGAACGGTGCGGATTCCGCGTCGGCAAGGTCATGAAAGACCCTATGGAAGCCCTTGTTGGCTATCATTTGCAAAATCGTTAATGCCCCTTTACTATTTGCAAGAAAAATCGTAACTTTGCGCAAAATTTAAAACCTAACACAAAAACCAATATGAAAAAAAGTGCTCTCCAAATTGCACGTGAGGCTTATCAGCCCAAACTTCCGCTCGGTCTCCGCGGAAATGTAAGTGTGAAAGAAGGTGAACCCACACAGAGTGTGGCAGACCAGGAAGAAATCAAAAAACTCTTCCCTAACACATACGGTCTTCCACTTGTAGAGTTCGTACCAAGCGAAGAAAAGAAAGACTATGCCCCCATCAATGTCGGTGTTATCCTCAGTGGTGGTCAGGCTCCCGGCGGACACAATGTGATTTGTGGTATCTTTGACATGCTCAAGAAGCAGAATCCCGAAAGCAAACTCTATGGTTTCCTTATGGGGCCTGGCGGTCTCGTTGACCATGACTACAAGGAACTCACAGCCGACATCATCGACGAATACCGCAACACGGGCGGTTTCGACCTCATCGGATCCGGTCGTACAAAACTGGAACTTGAAGGTCAGTTTGAGAAAGGTCTTGAAATCCTCAAGCAACTCAATATCACAGCCCTCGTGATAATCGGTGGCGACGACAGCAATACCAATGCTTGTGTGCTTGCTGAGTATTATGCCGCAAAGAATGCCGGCGTGCAGGTTATCGGTTGCCCCAAGACCATCGATGGCGACTTGAAAAACGAACAGATTGAAACCAGTTTCGGATTCGACACGGCTTGCAAAACCTACGCAGAAGTAATCGGCAACATTCAGCGCGATGCCAACAGTGCCCGCAAATACTGGCACTTCATCAAACTGATGGGACGTTCTGCCAGCCACATTGCTCTCGAATGCGCACTGCAGTGCCAACCTAACGTGTGCATCGTGAGCGAAGAAGTAGAAGCCAAAGAACAAACTCTCGACGAAATCGTTGAATACATTGCAGGCGTGGTTGCCAAGCGTGCTGCTGCAGGCAACAATTTCGGTACCATCCTTATTCCCGAAGGTCTTATAGAGTTCGTTCCAGCCATCAAGAAACTCATTGCCGAACTCAACGACCTCCTCGCAGAGCATGCTGCAGAGGTGGATGGTCTCGACGTGGCAGATATCCGCGAATGGCTCTGCAAGAACCTTACACCCGCAAATGCTGCCACATTCAAGAGCCTGCCCGAAGGTGTAGGCAACCAACTCGCGCTCGAACGCGACCCACACGGTAACGTACAGGTATCGCTCATCGAAACAGAAAAACTCCTCAGCGAGATGGTGGGCAAGAAACTCGCAGAATGGAAGAAGGAAGGTAAGTATGTTGGTAAATTCGCCCCATTGCACCACTTCTTTGGCTACGAAGGCCGCTGCGCTGCACCGTCCAACTATGATGCTGACTATTGCTATGCACTCGGTTCAAGTGCTGCACAACTCATTGCAAACGGCAAAACAGGCTATATGGCAATCGTAAAGAACACAACTGCACCCGCAGAAAACTGGGTGGCAGGCGGTGTGCCTATCACGATGATGCTCAACATGGAACGCCGTTCAGGTGCTATGAAGCCTGTAATTAAGAAAGCGCTCGTGCGCCTCGACGGAGCACCTTTCAAGACCTTCGCTGCTCAGCGCGAAGAATGGGCTGAAAACACTTGCTTCATCTATCCCGGACCAATCCAGTATTTCGGTCCGTCAGAGGTGTGCGACCGCACAACAGTTACGCTCGCTCTTGAACAGAACGCATAAAAATATCTGCATAGATTGTTAGACCAAAAGAAACAGGCATGGGAACACCCAGGCTTGTTTCTTTAGGTTTTTCAAAAATAAGTCTTTCAAACAAAGGCTGTATAAGATGAAAAAGAAATGTTGGACAGATATGGCACCTTTCGATGGCTTGCAAAATGATGCAAGACTCGGATTATGGCTGCAAAAAGACGGCAAACGTGCCAAATCGGCAAAGGTCGTTGCAGCAGTTGCCGTGCTGTATCTTGTCGCACAATTCTTTTTTGTCGCACCCTACGACAGGCTGTGGCAGGCCATCTACAATAATATCGGCATTCCCGACGGCTATTCCATTCGAGGTGTGGATGTCAGCCATCACCAAGGCGCCATAAATTGGGAAAAACTCAGTAGGGCAATAATCAAGGACGAACCTGTAAGTTTTGTCTTTATCAAAGCCACGGAGGGTGTCTCTGTCTCAGACGATGATTTTAAGCACAACTTTGAGCAAGCCAAGAAGTATGGTATTCTCAGGGGGGCTTATCATTTCTTTTCGCCCACCGTACCGGCTGCAAAACAGGCTGATCATTTTATAAAAACAGCCCAACTACAGCCAGGCGATCTGGCACCGGTGCTCGATATAGAGGAAGTGGGCGACCTCTCAGATGAAGCCGTCAGAACAGAAGCCTTGATATGGCTGAAAGCAGTAGAGAAGAAATATGGCGTGAAGCCTATCCTCTACACATACCTTAAGATGAAGGAAGAATACTTCAGTACACCCGAATTCGATGATTATCATTTCTGGCTGGCACACTATTATTTACCCGAGATAAGATATAAAGGGAAGTGGAAATTCTGGCAACATACCGACAGGGGACGCCTTCCCGGAATAAAGGGAAGTGTAGATCTGAATGTCTACAATGGCTCTATGTATAACCTGCGTGAACACACCATACAGCATGTTAACTGACAAGGCTTCAGGCATTTACAGAATAAAAAACAACATAGCAATCCTCGCTGTGTTGACATTGTTTCTGTGCCCGCTGTTTTCGAGAGCACAACTGCACGATGTGTCCTTTAACGTAGGAGGAAGCACCTTTACAATGGTGGCTGTGAAAGGCGGAACGTTTCAGATGGGAGCAAGGCTTGATATCGATGAAGAGGCTGACGATGACGAATTGCCGGCACATACTGTTGAAGTTGGCGACTTTCTCATCGGGCGCCACGAGGTTACACAAAGCCTTTGGACCGCTGTGATGGGCAGCAACCCTTCTTATTTTCAGGACGGACGACGACCTGTGGAGTGTGTGTCATGGGAGGACTGCATGACGTTTATCTCGCGTTTGAACGCAATGACAGGCAAAAACTTCCGGTTGCCGACAGAAGCGGAATGGGAATATGCAGCAAAAGGCGGACATTATGCCAACGCATCATGCTATAGCGGCTCGGATGACATCAGCGACGTGGCATGGTGGGCAGGAAATGCAGGCAATGCTTTAGGAGGAGGGCACCCCGATTATGGTACTCATTCAGTCGGAAGTAAATATGGCAATCAGTTAGGCATTTACGACATGACAGGAAATGTTGACGAATGGTGTTCGGACAAGTATGATGCTGACTATTACAGACATTCCGCAAAAAAAAATCCACGAGGCACACACGAAGGCACCGAATATGTGGTGCGGGGAGGGGGATGGAACTATGCGGCAAAGTCGTGCCGTGTAACGAACCGCGACTCTAATTTCCCGAATTACAGCAACAACAACCTCGGACTGCGTTTGGTGCTCGATGCAGATTGTCTCACTGCTGATACTGATGCTGATACTGATGCCGATGCTGATGCTGATGCAGAAGATTCAGATAGCATAAGAGAAGAAACAGAAAATCTGCAGACCTCGTACGATTGGCAAGAAACCTATGATGATGAAGAGGAAGATGCAGTAGTCGCCCCTGTTTTGCAAACTCATGAGCCTGAAACAAAGAATACGAAAGAAAATCTTGCTGTACGTGCCGTACGCGACCGTGAAGTGAATGTGAAAGGCATAAGGTTTACCATGAAAGCAGTAGGGGGAGGAAACTTTACCCAAGGCGCTACCTCCGACCAAGGCGGTGCGTGCGAGAACGACGAAAAACCCGCGCACAAAGTCTTTTTGCGAAGTTTCTTGATAGGAGAGACAGAGGTAACACAAGAACTCTGGCAGATAGTCATGGGGAGTAACCCGTCGCGTTTCGTAGGGATAAATCGCCCGGTGGAACGTGTGTCGTGGAACGCATGTCAGGTATTCATACAAAAACTCAATGCTCTCACCGGTCTCAGATTTCGTCTGCCCACAGAAGCAGAATGGGAATATGCTGCACGCGGAGGAAACAAGTCCCGACAGACGAAATATGCAGGTTCAAACGACCTGTCAAACATCGCCTGGTGGCAGACGAACAGTGGAAGTAGCACCCATCAGGTGGCACAAAAACAACCTAACGAGTTAGGACTCTACGATATGAGCGGAAATGTGTGGGAATGGTGCAACGACAGATACGCAGAAAAGTATTATTCAATGCTTGTGGAGGGTACAGATGGCATGATATCCAATCCCGAAGGACCTAAAACAGGAACAAACCGCGTATGCCGGGGAGGCGGATGGTTCTTCGGACCCACCTTCTGCCGAAATGCCTTCCGGTTCAATTTCAACCCTGCCGACTCATCATACTATATAGGACTGCGTCTGGCACTCGATGCAGAATGATGCCTCAAAATAGGTTTCTCCAACTGAATTATTTTATGTAACTTTGCACCCTAAGAGAAAAGACATTAGAAAAAGAAAGACCAAACATGGAACTGAATGAACTGACAGCCGTCTCTCCGATTGACGGACGCTACCACAATAAAACCAAAAGACTTTCAGATTATTTCTCGGAAAAGGCATTGATGCGGTACCGTGTCAAGGTGGAGATAGAGTATTTTATATGGCTCTGCAATATGCCACTGCCACAACTACAGGGCGTCAATACGGACAACTTCGCCAAACTGCGTTTTCTCTATGAGAATTTCTCCGATGAAGATGCACGCCGAGTGAAGGAAATAGAAAGTGTAACGAACCACGATGTCAAGGCAATAGAGTATTACATCAAAGAGAACCTCGACAAAATCGGCGGCTTCGAACAGCAAAAGGAATTTGTGCACTTCGGGCTGACCAGTCAGGACATTAACAACACGTCGTTCCCAATGATGCTGAAAGATGCCATCGTCAATGTGTACCTGCCTTTGCTCGATGAAATCCTGCAGCAACTTAAAGACTACGAAGTGGAATGGCACGACGTCCCCATGCTGGCACGTACTCACGGACAACCTGCGTCGCCCACACGACTTGGCAAGGAAATTGCAGTGTATCGCTATCGGCTCGAAGAAGCCAGGAGAATGCTTGTGTCTGTTCAGGTAACAGCAAAATTCGGTGGTGCAACAGGTAATTTCAACGCTCACCATGTGGCATATCCGGAAATAAACTGGAAAGAAGTGGCAAATCAGTTTGTTGAGGAGGCTTTGGAGTTGCAGCGCGAGCAATTCACAACGCAAATCAGCAACTATGACGCACTGGCAGCAGTGTTTGACGCTATGAAACGTATCCATACGATTCTCATAGACCTCGACAGGGATTTCTGGCAGTATATCTCAGAAGAGTATTTCAAGCAGAAAATCAAGAAAGGAGAGGTGGGATCAAGTGCCATGCCGCATAAGGTGAACCCCATCGATTTTGAAAATTCGGAAGGCAACCTCGGCATAGCCAATGCCATACTTGAGCATCTAAGCCGAAAACTTCCCGTGAGCCGACTGCAACGCGATTTGACTGACTCAACTGTAATTCGCAACATAGGTGTGCCTATGGGACATGCAGTCATAGCTTTCGAGAGCACACTGAAGGGATTGCGGAAACTCGTTCTCAATGAAGCAGCAATTCTTGCCGACTTGGACAACCAGTGGGCAGTGGTGGCAGAAGCCATTCAGACCATTCTGCGCCGCGAAGGATACCCCAATCCCTACGAAACGCTGAAACAACTCACACGCACCAATACTCACGTCACGGAAGAGAGCATACATGCATTCATAGAAACCCTCAACGTGAGCGATAGCGTGAAAGAAGAACTTAGACAAATATCGCCACGCACATACGTGGGTATCTATTGATTATTGAAGACCTCATATAAAATTGAAGATAAGACAAATAAAAAGCAAAAAGATTATTAACTGACAAAAAAGAGTGTTTTTTTACGGAAATTGAAGAAATTTATTTTTGAATTAGCCGAGAGGCTATAATAAAAGAAAAAAAGAAAATGGCAGAATTTGACGATTTTGAAAAAACTGATTGGCGGTCGGGAGATGCCGAATCAGGTAGAGATCAAGACGCGTTCTCTTCACGAAACTATGAAGGGGACAATGGTACGTTCAGAAATTCAGGACAGCGCCCCTATCGCCCAAGGTTCAATAACAATGGTGGAGAAAACCGCCCGTACAGACCGCGCTTTAATGCTAATGGCGAACAGGGCGAATACGATAATCAGCGCCCCTATCGTCCAAGATTTAACCCTAATGGACAAAGAAACAACGATGGTTATGGTCAGCGCCCCTATCGTCCAAGGTTTAATCCGTCCGACGGAAGGAATACAGGCGGTGATGACTATAGTCCACGCCCATATCGTCCCCGTTTCAATCAGAATGGTGAACAGAATAACATGGGCTATAGCAATCGTGGAGTATATAGCAATAATCGCGGAGGTTATGGCAATCGTGGCAACTATGGTGCACAGAATAGTTATGGTGGCCGTGGCGGTTATAATGGTTATGGACAACGTAACTTACAAAAGCGCCGCCCGGCAAACAATGTGCGCCCTCTGCCAAAGCGCCGCACAGCCTTCCAGGAGAAGGTGGAAGATCCTGATGCACCAATACGCTTGAACAAGTATCTTGCCAATTCGGGCGTTTGTTCACGCCGTGATGCGGACAAGTATATAGAGGCAGGCGTCGTAACGGTAAATGGTGCCACCGTGACAGAACTTGGAACAAAGGTGCAAAGAACGGACGAAGTTCGTTTCCACGATCAACTCGTTAAGCCGGAACTCAAGATTTACGTGCTTCTTAACAAACCGAAAGGCTATGTAACGACAAGCGAAGACCCGCAAAACCGCAAAACCGTGATGGACCTCGTGCGTAATGCATGTCCTGAGCGAATCTATCCTGTGGGGCGTCTCGATAGGAATACAACTGGTGTGATGCTTCTGACCAATGATGGTGAGATGGCTTCAAAACTGACACATCCCAAATTTGAGAAAAAGAAAATCTATCATGTGTTCCTCGACCAGAACCTCTCGGCTGCTGACATGCAGAAAATAGCAGAAGGCATCATGCTCGAAGACGGAGAAATCAAAGCAGACGAAATACAGTATGCGCATCCCACAGACAAAAAGCAAGTGGGCATAGAGATACATAGCGGAAAGAATCGTATCGTTCGCCGTATCTTCGACGCACTCGGCTATCATGTTACAAAACTCGACCGTGTCTATTTTGCAGGTCTGACTAAGAAGAGATTACGTCGCGGAGATTGGCGCTATCTCACGGAAGAAGAAGTCAACTTCCTGCGTATGGGCTCTTTTGAATAACAAATCATACAAATCCGTTTTCTAAGATGAAAAGAATTAAAATAATCGATGTCCTTAAGTCGCAGGACTTTGGTCAATCCGTAAACGTAAAAGGCTGGGTAAGAACAAAACGCGGCTCGAAAGCAGTTAACTTCATTGCGTTAAACGATGGTTCTACAATCAAGAACGTGCAGATCGTGGCAGACGTGGAGAAGTTTGATGCAGAATTGCTCAAGCAGATAACAACTGGTGCCTGTCTTTCTGTCGTAGGTACACTTGTGCAAAGTCAGGGAGCAGGTCAGACGAGCGAAATTCAAGCCACGGAAATACAGGTGCTCGGACTTTGTGATGCCGAATACCCAATGCAGAAGAAAGGACAGACTTTTGAATATATGCGTCAACATGCGCACATGCGTCTGCGTACAAATACGTTCGGTGCAGTGATGCGTATCCGCCACAACATGGCTATTGCCATACATAAGTTCTTCCACGACCACGGATTCTTCTATTTCCATACACCAATCATCACGGCAAGCGACTGCGAAGGTGCCGGCGAGATGTTCCAAGTTACAACGAAGAACCTCTACGACTTGAAAATGGATGAAGAAGGCAAAATAGACTACAGCGACGACTTCTTCGGAAAAATGACAAGTCTGACGGTAAGCGGACAACTTGAAGGTGAACTCGGTGCAACGGCTCTTGGTGCAATCTATACCTTTGGTCCAACTTTCCGTGCAGAGAACAGCAACACACCACGACATCTTGCAGAGTTCTGGATGATTGAACCGGAAGTGGCATTCAACGACATCAACGATAACATGGACCTCGCAGAGGAATTTATCAAGTATTGTGTGCAGTGGGCACTCGATAATTGTCAGGACGACCTTGAATTCCTGAATAAGATGATTGACAAAACATTGCTCGAACGCTTGCATTTCGTCGTTGAACACGATTTCGTCCGTCTCAAATACACCGAAGGTATCAGAATCTTGGAAGAAGCCGTAGAGAAAGGTCATAAATTTGAGTTCCCCGTGTCATGGGGTATGGATTTGGCAAGTGAGCATGAACGCTATCTCGTAGAGCAGCATTTCAAGAAACCTGTGATTCTGACCGATTATCCGAAAGAAATTAAAGCCTTCTACATGAAGCAGAACGACGACGGAAAGACTGTACGCGCTATGGACGTGCTTTTCCCGCAAATCGGAGAAATAATAGGTGGCAGTGAGCGTGAGGATAGTTATGAAAAACTGATGGCGAGAGTAGAAGAACTCGATATTCCGATGAAGGATATGTGGTGGTATCTCGACACACGCCGTTTCGGTACTTGTCCGCACTCTGGATTTGGACTTGGTTTCGAACGACTTATTCTCTTCGTTACAGGTATGCAGAATATACGCGATGTCATACCGTTCCCAAGGACTCCAAAAACGGCTGAATTCTAAACTATAAGACATGCGAATTGTCATAAAAGACAGCGAACTGCAAAAGGCGGCTCAAGAAGGTATGGATGCCTTCTTGAGCGTCTTTGTTAAAGCAATAGAGAGAGAGATTGATGGCAAACTCACAGAGGAAAAGATGGCAGATATGCCGTCGGAATACATCACACTTTGGGCTTTCCATCTGCTGCATGAAGAGGTGATGGACGGAGGGTTTGTACAACTCATTGTCAACAGAAACGGCCCATTTATCTTCTTCAACCCCTTTGCCAAGGTCATGAGGCTGTGGGGACTGAAAGACCTCTCAAAACTCCTCTATCGTGGACGAGAACTGTTTGAAAAATATCGCGACCAATTAGAGGGCGATTTTACTGACGAAGAATTTATGGCATTGTACGAAACGATGCCGGAATTCGACGACCTCGATGATGAATTTGTGCTCGAAGAGGAAAGTTATGTGGAACGCATAGCCATCTACATCGATGAGCATATTGAAGATTTCGCGGACATTGAAAAATAACTGCGCTAAAAGGATTTGATGCAATGGCAAAGAAAAAGGCACTCAAAAGCAAAACCATAAACATAAAAAACAAAAGGGCAGAGTTCGATTATCAAATCATCGATCAATACACTGCAGGCATCGTTCTCTATGGCACAGAAATAAAAAGCATACGAGAGGGTAAGGCGAGCCTTGTGGATACGTATTGCTACATCAATGGCGGTGAAATCTTTGTCAAGAATATGTATATTGCCGAATATGCATTCGGCTCTTTCAGAAACCATGCCACACGCAGGGAACGCAAACTTTTGCTCAACAAGAAGGAAATCAGGTCGCTCGAAAACGATACAAAATCACCCGGTTTGACAATAGTGCCACTTTTGCTCTATATCGACGATAACGGACGTGCCAAAATGGATATAGCCTTATGTCGAGGAAAGAAACAGTACGACAAACGTGCTGCCATGAAAGAAAAGGACGCCAAGCGCGAACTTTCAAGAACGTTCCATAAAGAATATTAAGCCTTTCCAACAAAGAGTTTGATATGCAAACGCTCGAACAGATAATTAAAAATCGCATCCTTATCCTTGATGGTGCAATGGGTACGATGATACAGAAATTTTCTCTTTCTGAGGAAGATTTCCGTGGTGAGCGGTTTGCTGATTTACCTGGACAACAGAAAGGCAATAACGATTTACTTGTTCTGACACGCCCTGATGTTATCTCTGAAATCCACCGACGTTATCTAAGAGCCGGAGCCGATATTATAGAAACCAACTCTTTCAATTCTCAAAGAGTTTCTATGTCTGATTACCATTGCGAGCACCTGTGTCGTGAACTTAATTTGGCTGCAGCAAAGTTGGCAAAACAATGTGCCGAAGATTTTTCCACAGAAGAAAAGCCACGCTTTGTAGCCGGCTCCGTAGGTCCGACCAACCGAATGCTTTCGATGAGTCCCGACGTAGAAGACCCCGCTCTCCGCAGCATTACTTTCGATGAGATGGAAGCGGCATTTGAAGAGCAAATACAGGCTTTGATTGATGGAGGCGTGGATGCTGTTCTCATTGAAACCATATTCGACACGCTCAATACAAAAGCGGCATTATATGCTGCCGAGGAAGTGATGAAAAGAACGCGGCGCGTACCGGTAATGTTGTCTGTAACGATTGCAGACAAGGCAGGACGTACCCTTAGCGGACAGAATATTCAGGCATTCCTTGCTTCTGTGGCGCGACCTGAAATTTTTTCCGTAGGACTGAATTGTTCATTTGGTGCAAGGGACATGAAACCCTTCCTGATGGAGTTGGCAAACGATGCGCCGTACTACGTGAGTTGCTATCCGAATGCAGGTCTTCCAAATAGTCTTGGGCAATATGACCAGAAGCCGGAGGATATGGCAGAACAGGTTAGCGAATTTGTAGAAGAACAACTCGTTAACATTATCGGTGGGTGCTGTGGAACAACAGATGCATTTATAGCACAATATCCCAAACTTGTCGAAGGCAAGGCGCCCAGAGTACCAAAGTCGCGGCCTGTCAATATGCAACTTGCAGGTCTTGATAGGTATGAACTGCGTCCAAACAGCAATTTTGCCAATGTGGGAGAGCGGTGCAATGTTGCAGGATCGAGAAAATTCCTGCGCCTTATCAATGAGAAAAAGTATGACGAGGCGGTGCAGATAGCCATGAAGCAAGTAGAGGATGGCGCGCAGGTCATAGACATCAATATGGACGATGGCTTGTTGGATGCAGAAAAGGAAATGACACATTTTCTCAATTTGCTCGCTGCTGAACCAACTGTGGCAAGAATTCCGTTTATGATAGATTCTTCCAAATGGAATGTCATACGTGCTGCTTTGAAGTGTGTTCAGGGAAAATGTATCGTCAATTCCATCTCTCTGAAAGAAGGTGAGGAAAAGTTTGTGGAGAAAGCATCTGAGATTCTGCGCTATGGTGCGGCTACTGTTGTCATGGCATTTGATGAACAAGGGCAAGCCACAACTTACGAGCGAAGAATAGAAATCTGCAGCAGGGCATACAAAATACTTACGGAGAAACTGCATTTCCCACCGCAGGACATCATCTTCGATCCAAACGTCTTATCGGTCTGTTCAGGCATACCCGAGCACGACAGATATGCTCTCGACTTCATAAACGCCACGAAATGGATTCGCAACAATTTGCCTCATGTGCATATTAGTGGTGGTGTGAGCAACCTCTCGTTCTCTTTCAGAGGAAATAACTACATACGCGAAGCAATGCATGCAGTTTTCCTATATCATGCCATCAATGCAGGAATGGACATGGGTATAGTTAATCCGGCTACCAGTGTGCTCTATTCAGACATACCTGCAGAACGGCTGAAAATCATAGAAGATGCTCTCTTGTGCAGAACCTCTGATGCGGCTGAAAAATTGCTGAATCTCGCACAAGAAACGCTCTCCGAAAAACTGCAATCAAAAGCAGACGACAAAGCGGACAATTATGCCGCCATGACACCTCAACAACGTCTTGCCGACGACTTAAGAAAAGGTGTTGAGACGCACCTCGAAGAAAATATCAATATACTTCTGGGAGAGTATCCCCATGCAATCAATATCATCGAAGGACCGCTGATGGATGGCATGAATAAAGTTGGTGAACTCTTCGGTGCAGGGAAGATGTTTCTTCCGCAAGTCATAAAGACGGCGAGAACGATGAAAAAGGCAGTGGAAATACTAAAGCCACACATAGAGGCGGAAAAGGAAGAGGGAGCAAGTTCAAATGGAAAGGTGCTCATAGCCACAGTGAAAGGTGATGTACACGATATAGGAAAAAACATCGTCTCGGTGGTGCTCGGTTGCAACAATTATGAAATAATCGATCTCGGAGTGATGACGCCGGCTGAAACTATAGTGGAGGCAGTGCTGAATAACCATGTCGATCTCATAGGTCTGAGTGGACTTATCACACCTTCGCTCGATGAAATGGTTAACACCGTAAGAGCACTGAAAGAAGCAAATATCTCAATACCCGTAGCAGTGGGAGGCGCAACAACAAGCGAGATGCATACGGCACTGAAAATAGCAACGGAGTATGACGGACCTGTGCTTTGGGTGAAGGATGCCAGTCAGATGGCTATTGTTGCTGCAAAACTTATGCAAGAGCAAAGTCGTGATAAACTTGTTTCAGAAATCTGTCAGCGGTATGAAACACTTCGGCGAGAATACGAAACAAGTCAGACAGAAACGACATCCCTCGAACAGGCAAGAAGAGGGAAACTGAATCTGTTTGAATAATTAAAGAGTTGATTTTAAGGATGTCAGAATGAAAAGATTTATTTATATCATTTTTTTCTTTTTGTTTGCTATTGTGAGCACTTCCCAGACGCTTGGCATAGCCGATGGTGCCATGACTACTGATGGAGAAGCCGTGAAAAGAAGTGGTATGACGTTCTCAAAAGAAATTTTGGCACAAACTGCAGATACAATAGTGATGGGTCTTGACACGCTGGAAAAGTATAATCAGCGTTTAGTCAGAATAAAAATTGACGATAATATGCCGCTTTCAGAACTCGACACCCTTGTTTCTTTGCTCAATAAAAGACAGTTCACTGTCATTATGGCACTTCAAGATACCATAGATGCCCTCGTGCAATTGAAACAATTCGCCGACAGAGTAAACGGGCTGTCAGGTGTGGACTATAAAGATGCAGGATGTGTCGCTATGTGGCAAATACCATTAAAAGCACCATCTGCTGCAGAAACCGTCAATCAAGTCAAGCATTTCAGGAATGAACCTTTGGTAGCATTGGTTGTGGATGTTAAGGGCATGGAGAAATTAGAATGGGAAGTCATGAAAATCAATCCTGATGCAGTCGTATTAGATATTGACCCTCTGAAGGAAGGCTGGATAACTTTTGAGAACGAACGAAAAGCCCTGCCCAGTGTGTTTCTGAAATTAACTGCAATGATTGACAATGCATCAAGAGTCGCTGCAGATAATGGCATACCAGTACTCATCAATATCGAAGGCTTCCCGCGCGACAATGGATTCAGAAAACCGGACAGCGATTACAATTCGCGTCTTGGGCTATGGAATTACATAAAGAGCAAATTGGATGAAGTACCGCAACTGTGGGGAGTAACGATAGGGCAATGGATGGGAAAAGGAAACTTTACAGAAGCCACGACATCTAATGCCATCTACGCATCAGACTGCTCTCTGCTTGAACAAATGGCGCAGTAATTCCAAAGCGCCTAATTTGCAGACATTTCATTATGCTGCGATATTGATAGGAAAATTGCAATTTTTTCACTACTTTTGCGTTATAGAAAAAGAAATAAAAGCAACGAAAAATGAAACGGCAGAGACTTTGAGTTATCTTGCCGTGACATCAATAATATAAAAATCTTATGACAAGAACATACTTAAGGGCATTAGCACTGTTTGTTTTCGCCATGATGTTGGGTAACAACACGTTACAGGCACAATCCTCTATGACCGACACCCAGGTGATGGAGTTTATCGTAAGTGAAAACCAGAGGGGGGCTTCCAGAAGTGAAATAGTTACCAAACTCATGGAGCGTGGCGTTTCCATTGAAACAATCAGGCGTGTACGAAATAAGTATGAAAAGCAGCAAAGTAAGGCTCTGCCAGGAGCCAAGAACATCACAACGCAAAATAACAGCCGCCTCAGAAAACCTAACGGAGAAAAGAAAGAAGAACCTAAAAAACAGCCCCCATACAAAACCAGAAATACACAATATAGGGACGCAGAAGAAGAAAGGGACGACTATTATTCTGAACTCGAACGATTTGTGCCCGACACCATCGACTACTATATGCAGGACGATGAACAAGAAGAGAAAAAAGGGGAAAAGAAAATCTTTGGACGTAATATCTTCAACCGAAAGAATCTGTCTTTCGAGCCTAATATGAATATCGCAACGCCTGCCGACTACAGGCTCGGTCCCGGCGATGCAGTCTATGTAGATATTTACGGAGCATCTCAAAAAACCTTCGAAAGCACAGTGTCACCCGATGGATACATCAACCTCGAAGGCTATGGACCTATCTCGGTCAATGGACTTACAGTCAGCCAAGCCACAGCCAGATTGAAGAACACACTGGGGAGGCGTTATCAAAGTAGCCAGTTAAGAGTGTCCGTAGGGCAGACGAAAACCATCTCTGTGAATGTTTTTGGTGAAGTGAAATCCCCGGGAACATATACACTTTCGGCCTTTGCCACAGTGTTCCATGCGCTTTATTTGGCAGGTGGTACAACAGAAATAGGTTCTCTCCGCAGTATCAAAGTTTATCGACACAATAACTTGATTTCCACAGTTGACGTTTATGATTACATCCTCAACGGCAAACTCACGGGTAATGTGAAATTGCAGTCGGGTGATGTCATCACAGTACAAACCTACGACTGTCTCGTGCAAATCGCAGGAAAAGTGAAGCGCCCAATGTGGTATGAAATGAAGTCTGGCGAAAGTGTAGCCACACTCCTCAAATATGCCGGAGGATTCTCTGGTGAAGCATACGAAGACAATGTCAGTGTCATACGCAAGAAGGGGGGCATGTATTCTGTTTACAGTGTCGATAAGTATTCAAGAAGTGCCTTCCGTGTGGCAGACGGCGACTCTGTGTATGTTGACAGTACACTGAACAGATATTCCAATATGGTGGAAATCAAGGGCGAGGTGAACCGCCCGGGATACTATCAGATGGATGGAAGTATCGCTACCGTGAGCCAACTCATTGAAAAGGCAGGAGGATTGACGGACTATGCCTTAAAGCAGAGAGGACTGATGCATCGAAGAAAGGCAGACCGCTCGCTCGAGGCCAAGAGTTTCGATGTGGAGGCTTTGATGAATCACGAGGTGGAGGATATCATTTTGAAGAATGAAGACGTAATCTTCATTCCGTCATTGAAGGATATGCAGGAGGAGAGAACGGTAAGAATAGAGGGCGAGGTGGTTTATCCCGGTGTTTACGACTATATTGAAAATACATCTCTCGAAGACTTTGTGCTTCAGGCAGGAGGCCTCAAGGATGCGGCTTCAACTGTTAAAATTGATGTTTCGCGTCGTATAAGAAATCATTCGGCAAAAAAGGCAGACAATCAGATAGCACAGTGGTTCAGTTTTGAACTGAAAGATGGTTTTGTGGTGGATGGAACGGCAGGTTTTATTCTTCAGCCTTTCGACGAAGTGTATGTCAGAAGAAGCCCGGGCTACATAGAGCAGGAGCATGTGTCTGTGGATGGTGAAATAGCATTTGCCGGTGTTTACACCCTGACAAAGAAAACACAGCGGCTCAGCGACCTTATAGAAGTTGCAGGTGGACTGACAAGCGAGGGATATGCACATGGAGCACGTCTTGAAAGAGTAATGACATACTCCGAGCGGTTGAATTACCAGAACCTGATGAACCTTATCATAACTGACTCTCTTGACCTTGCGAGACTGCAATTAGGAGACACACGTCCGGTTGGTATAAGTCTCGACAAGGCGCTGGAAAATCCGGGAAGTGAGTATGACCTCGTATTGCGAAATGGAGACAGACTCATCATACCGCAATACTCCAACACAGTGAGCATTAACGGACAGGTGCTTTATCCGAACACTGTGAATTATAAAAGTGGTGCAACGCTCAGTTATTACATCAATCAAGCCGGTGGTTTCAATAACTACGCTAAGAAGTCGAAAGTGTTTGCCGTTAACATGAACGGCACTGTAACAAGAATAAGAAGTTCGCGCGACATTGAACCAGGAACACAAATCTTTGTTCCGTCGAAAGCAAACAAAAAGGGACTCTCTGTGAGCGAATTCATTGGACTTGGAACAATGGGAGCAAGCGTGGCGGCGATAATAGCCTCAATACTAAAATAATTCTATTGGAATGGAACAAAACGAAATAAAAACAGATCAGCAAAATTCTTCTGTTCAAGACGTTGAGGCAGGAAAAGAGCAAATGAGTAAGCCAACTGAAAATGCAACAGGGAAGGAGAAAAAGTCTGTGCTGACAGGAAAAATAAACCTTGGACTGATTTTTTCTACAATATGGCGAAATCGCTATAAATATATCATTCCTTTCGTTGTGGTAGGTGTATTGTCGTGCCTTTTGGTGGTTACAATGCCAAAGGTGTACAAAGTAACCGTGATGCTTGCGCCAGAATACAACAGTTCCGAATCTTCAAGCCTCGGAGGATTGGGGAGTCTGGCTTCAATGGCAGGTATAAACCTTTCAAGTCTCAATTCGCAAGATGCTATCACACCGAGTTTCTATCCCGATTTGATGAATTCCATGGAGTTTGTTTCAGGGCTTTTCGACGTGAAAGTTACAACGCAGGATGGCAGTTTTACCGGAGCACTGTCTAAATATTTTACAACAAAGCAGAAGGCGTCGTGGATAGATCAGCAGTTGGGAAAACTAAAGCGCGATGACAATATCTCTGATGTGCGAAACAAAGTGCGTACGTCTAACGGGAGCGACAAAATCAATCCATTTGCGTTAAGCAAGAAAGAATACGAATTGGCGCAAGCCATTATGGGCAGCATAACCTGCACCGTAGATAAGAAAACAGATGTCATCACCATCACCACTCAAACACAAGACCCGCTCGTAACAGCGCTCTTGGCTGATACAATAAAAGAGCGCCTGCAAGTCTTTATTACGCAATATCGAACGAGCAAGGCGAGAAACGACTTAAAAAATGCGCAAAACCTTTGTGAACGGGCGCATCAAGACTACATCAAGAAGCAGAAGGAATATGCCACGTTCGTAGATGCAAACCAAGACCTCGTGCTCGAAAGTTTTAAAGCAAAAGAAGAAAACTTGGAGAACGAAATGCAAATAGCCTATACCACCTATAGCGGATTAAAGCAGCAGGTACAACTTCATAAAGCAAAAGTTGAGGCCAGAACTCCTGCTTTCACAACCCTCCAAAATGCTTCTGTACCAACTAAATCAGCAGGACCGAAGCGTTCCATCATTATCGTAGTAGCAGAACTCATCACATTCCTCATCACAACCATCTTTGTCCTGATTTTCGACAAGAATGTGAAACTTTAGAGGATGGCAATAAATCAATCTTTGGCTTGTTTTATCGCTTCCTTGAATTGTTCGTTATGTTTGAATAGTAACCCATCTCTATAGTTGATGCGGTTATTAAGCATACACATATTCCAAATGTCTTTCGTTGCCGAAAGAATATGTTCTATACTTACATCCGTAGGTATCTCATTATTTTTATTGAGATAATTACAGAGGTACTGCTCTGATGGATTGCCAATTCCCAAAAGTTCACAAATAAGCCATGAGATAGACTCCGCTTCAAATTCTTTGGCAGCATGGGGGAGAATTCTTACTTTCCATGGCTTCCATCCACGAGGATAGAGAAGGTGTTGGCAGTAAAGGTGTCCTAATTCGTGGCAAATGCTTCCAAACGTTTCACCCCTCTTTGCCTTTGAGTTTACACTAAGTAGGTATTCGGCTTGCCATTCAATACAACAATCTCTGCCATAAGGAATACGAATGACATGTGAATTCGTTTGGAGCAATTCAATTTTTGCAGCAAAACTTGCGCCAGCAACAAACGATTCTATAGCTATGCCATGAAAGCAAAGTTGATCCATCAAATGTAGCAACTGCTGTCCTGATACATCATGCTTTGTTTTGTAAGGTGCAGCCAATTCTTCTAATATATCCTCGTCAGTTTTCCAAAACAGAGTGGATTTCAACGGATAGGTATCGTTTATCTCAAAAAGGAAATCTACAGGACCGAATGGAACCAACACTATAACAGGTCTTGCATTCGGTTTTATACCACGATCGTACTTTCTACGCCATTCTTTTTCCGAAAGAACATACTTAGCTCCTGGCCTTTGAGTCTCAACCAACATAGCATTATATGGTGCAAGATGACGGAAACGGATACAAGCGTCCATCACTGCCTTAAAGTTTATGCTCTGGCGGTATTCCTTTACATTCCGCCAGAGTGCATCAAGGTTACTCTCAGTTATGTTGTAATTCGGCTGCATATTATCCACAGATTATATCATTCCCCTTACTCTTTTAATCATAAGTTTCTATTATATGAAACACAAATCATTTATTGTCCCTACAGAACGATCAAAGCCGTTTTGGACAACGATAGAGTGCTATATTGTTTTTTTGTTAAGGTCATATAAGTCTAAATGTAGCTTAGAGTTTTTTCAGTGTGTCAAGCAAGTCGTCTTTGAATTGTCGGACGATAGCTTTTCTTTCCTCTGTTGTAGGATATGCGCCGTATGCAAAATTCTTATTCAAGATGCCATCAACGAAGTAATGATCTTCAAAGAATGTAACATAGAATTTCTTCTTAAAATTCAGTTGATTATGCTTTGGATGCATAGGATTTATTATCTCGCATACATACCACATTGATTTTGAATTCTTGACATATTCAAGAAGTTGAGGGTCAGTTGTTTTTCTTTGAACGTTATTGACTTGTAAACCCTCTTTATAGTCTTGTGTCTTTGAAAGGTAATTGCTTCTTATAGACTGAGTGAAGTGGAAGACTTCGTTAACAGCCTTTATGGCTTTTTCAAATTTTTCAACTAATGGGAAATACACAAATTCCAACACATTCCATACCTCTTCCTCGCTGAATCGTGTTTGGGATTGTTCTGTTGCAAAGTCTTGCTTCTTTTGACGCTCCAATATCTTCAGTTCTTTTATGAAGTCTTCATCTTCTTCGATACTTTGACCTTTTGCGGCACGGATGCAGGTGTTCAGAGATCTTTCCATACACATTTCTATGTAGCTCACGAATGGACGAATCTGTTCTATAGTGGCTTGTGCGCCTTCTGATGGTGCAGTACCTACAAATCCATCACAGGTACTCAGCGCATTCAAATAGTTTTCCTTGTCACTGCTTTTAACAACAATCATGGGATAATCGTGCTTGGCAAGGATATAATTTACCAACAGACGTGCTATGCGACCATTGCCATCCTCAAAGGGGTGGATGCGGATATAGCGGTAGTGGAATAGGGCACACATCTCAGCGAGTGTGTATTTTCCTGACTCTTCCGCCTCCCTATACCAATTAATCAAGTCTGTCATCAGTGAGGGAGTTTCTTCTGGCGAGGCATATTCAAATCGTTCGCCAGTTTGGGTAATGACACTGTTTGGCCGCGTTTTATAAACACCTGCATGTACGGTGTAAGAAAATGATTGTCCACCAGGAAGATTCTTATACACCTTATAGTCTTCACGAAGAATTGTCTTATGAAGTTGGCGGATAAAGGTCTCTGTTAATGGGTATTCAGAAGATGCTTGTTTTTCCATCATCTTCAGTCCCACATTGCTTGCCTTCATGTCTTCCAAGTCTTTCATGTTGGCAGCATCAACCACCTTTCCAAAGAGAAGAAGCAGCTCTGTTTGTCCGTATGTCAGCGTGTTGCCCTCCAAATGATTGCTGTTGTAATTGAACTCCAGCATAAATTTCTGGTGGAGGCGGTTTGCGTCTTCTTCGCGAATCGGTTGCAGTGACTTCCACTCGTTGTATAATGCTTCTATCTTTGTCATATCTTGTATGTTTTTAATTCAATTTTCAATTTTTCTTTCTTCGCAAGGAGATAGTTTTAACTCCTACTCACCAGCCTTGCCAAGTTTTTATTCTTGAGAA
Source organism: Pseudoprevotella muciniphila (assembly GCF_003265305.2). Classification (NCBI taxonomy): domain Bacteria; kingdom Pseudomonadati; phylum Bacteroidota; class Bacteroidia; order Bacteroidales; family Prevotellaceae; genus Pseudoprevotella; species Pseudoprevotella muciniphila. The sequence continues at coordinate 2,766,801 of NZ_CP033459.1, forward strand.
ATAGCAAGTGCCATTATTTGTTCTATTTTTTCTTCAGTGCTGAGCGACTCTTTTATCCAATGAATCTTTACACCCCGTCGTTCCATACCTCGGAACCATGTCATCTGACGCTTCGCAAATTGGTGAATGGCTATTTCCAATTGTCTGAACATCTCATCATGGCTCAACTGACCAATGACATGAAGTGTAAGGTATTTGTATTCTAAACCATAGTAAATTAAGTCTTCTGCAGCGATACCGCTGTCGAGCAGCCTGCGAATTTCATCAAGCATGCCTTCCTCCAGCCGTTGCTTCAGACGGCGGCTGATGCGCTCACGGCGAACGTCGCGATCAACGTCGATACCTATGTTAAGACTGTTGAGTTGAGGGAAACTTCGTAGGTCGAGAGGCTCTCTCAGATAGTGCTCTTCAATCTCTATGGCGCGTATGGCACGTTGAGGACTGTCTATGTCTGTTGTGTTGTGGAGTGTCTTATATCTTTTGAGAATTTCTGTAAGTTCTTCAATACTCTTGTCAGCCAGTTCTTCACGCAGGGTAGGGTTAGGAGGAACCGGAGAAAGGCGATAACTCCTTATGACACTTTCTAAGTAAAGACCGGAGCCCCCGCAAAGTAGCACAGGTTTGTTGCGCGACTTAATGTCATTGTATGCAGAGAGGAAATCGCGTTGATATTCATACACGCTGTACTTGTAGCCGGGATTGACAATGTCGATGAGGTGATAAGGAATGGCTTTGCCATCTACCACATAGTCTGACAAATCCTTTCCAGTGCCTATGTCCATGCCGCGATAAACCTGTCTGCTGTCGCCGCTGATAATTTCTGCACCCGTCTTATGTGCAAGACGACAAGCAAGTGTTGTCTTGCCTGAAGCCGTAGGACCGAGTATGGTTGTAAAATCGTATTGACTTGCCATGAGAAACACATTGACAACGCAAATTTACTTCACAAAGACGTTTTACACATCGTTTATACAAAAAAAATGTGAAAATCCGCCCTATTTGTCTTCTATCCGTTAATTTTGCGCGAAATATAAGTGGTATAGAAATGAAAAAGTTTTTTCTGTTTTTTCTGCTCGCATTGTTAACGGTGTCCATGGGGGCGCAACGTGCCAAAGTGGCGCTTGTCCTTGGAGGAGGTGGTGCAAAAGGGGCTGCAGAAGTTGGAGTGATAAAAGTTCTTGAAAAAGAGGGAATACCTGTAGATATGGTCGTAGGCACCAGCATAGGCTCTATCTGTGGCGCATTGTATGCAGTTGGATATACAGGTGAACAGATGGACTCGCTTTTCAGGTGTCAGGATTGGGGCTACCTTTTTAGCGATCGTGAAGATAAAGACGACCATTCCATCATTTCCTTTAAGAACAATGTGCCTCATGTCTTTGGGCGTCCGCTATGGAAAAACAAGAATACCAACAAAGACAAGTCGAAGGCACTTGACGATATGTCCGGTTTCGGATTTGTAAAAGGAAGGAATATTATGACGTTCTTCGAACAGGTCATACCGAATCCGGATAGTGTGGCTTCATTCGACAGCTTGCAACGCCCATTCCGAGCCGTGGCATACGATGTCCGGAGCAAGCAGGAAGTCCACATCGACCATGGATCTATACCGCTTGCCATGCGTGCCAGTATGAGCATACCGTTGTTCTTTACCCCAGTGGAAATAGACGGAATGAAACTCATTGATGGTGGTATAGTAAACAATTTGCCCGTGGATGTGGCACGAGATATGGGGGCGGACTTCGTTATTGCCATAGACTTAAGTGTGAAAGGTGCAGACCTCAAGCGCGAAGAATCTTTTTGGGACAAGGTGCGTCTGAAGTTTGATATTTCCGACCGACCGAAGTACGAACAAAATCGCCCCAATGCAGACTTATATCTCAATCCGCCGTTAGAAGGTTATAGTGTGGAGAGTTTTTCAAAAAAACAAATAGCGGAAATGATAGAGATAGGGGAACAATATGCAAGAAAAAATCTCAAGCAAATCAAGAAATTTGCAAAACAAGTGCGCAAGGCCAAAAAATAGAGCAGTTGACAGTTGACAAAAAGGTAACCACGAATTCGTGGTTTCTTCACAAAATGTCAAAAAAAATTGTTTGTTTTGAAAAGTAACTGTAACTTTGCAAGTCAAATAACTAAAAACAGATAATAAGTAAAAAAACAAACTAAACATAACTTATAGACGGAAGAGATGAGCCACAGGACTTTCTACGCAGCCACTCAGACCGCGCCCAAAGCCATGCGACCCCAAAAGATATCAGCGCAGACGCCTCCGCAAATCATGCGGAGAGATGACTTCTTTGTCGTGTCTCCAGGCATTAAGCCAGAGCCTGCAATGAATTTCTCTTTCTCTCTCTCTCTCTCTCTCTCTCTCTCTCTCTACGAAATGTGAATATAAAGGCTATTTCGGCTCGACAAATTATAAATTAAATACAAGCGATAACTCGCCGGTTTTCGTGTGTATCAGCACGAGGGAACTTGGTAATTTTTTGTGCCGTATAGCATCCGATCACTCATAGCAATCCGAATAATCAAAAAATATAAAAACAAAATAAATAAAAACATTATGAAAAAAATCCTTACTCTTTTATTGCTTTCGGCATTGTTCGTTGTGCCGAAGAGTATGCAGGCTGTAAAATGGGAAGTGTCCGACGGCACTATACAACGCATTAACCCAGTTACTAAAAATCCCAATGACCTTGTAGTTGTCCCACAAGGAACAAAATTTTTCTATGTTTATGGGTATTATCTCTCTAATAGTTCAACTGCTTTTTTTACCATAACTTGGAGAGGATCTTCTTACTGTAATTTCCCCTGCAATACACTTCGAGGCAGAATTATAAGGGCACTCGGATATCCTTCTATTGAAACGATGGGAATTCCTAAAATGCAATATTTAATAATAACTGAAGAAGAGGCATTGGCTGTCAAAAGTTTAGACTTGAGGGGTTCTACTTATGGAATGTCCCCCTGGAATGTACCTAATATTTCTTCTTTAGAAGGTCTTCATGTTTTTAAGAACTTAGAAGAGTTGTATCTGGATAATAATACCCTTCTTGAACGTTATGATGAAGTCGGTAGTGCTGGAAGATTTACTGATGCTTTCCGTACATGGCTAAACGAAGAAAAGGCAAAGAAGGCTACTGATCCTACATACTATGTGCCAGATATTCCTGAAAGTCAGATGGACGTACCTGCCTACCACTATACCTTAATTATGAGGTGTTTCCCAAAACTTAAGAAGTTATACTTAAGAGGGTGCAATACGACAGACTCTAATTGTGGTATTTTAGATTTCAGCAATAACACAACATTAAAAGAATTAGATATTACTTATTCTTTGTTTAGGCATGTGATATTAAATGGCACAAACCTTACAAAGTTGGATATGACAGATTGTCAAACGTTAGTATATTTAGATTGCAAGGATGCTAATCTCGATAATTTAGATTTAACAGGGTGTGCCAGATTGCTTTATCTGAATTGTAAGGAAAATAATTTAACAACACTTGACTTAAGCACATGTCGACATCTAAAACAACTTTATTGTAGCGACAATATGTTGGAGTCAATCACATTTAATGCGAATGCCGTTTTGAATGTGGTTGAGTGTCAACGCAACAATCTTTCATCGCTGACGATTCCTGGAACATTCTTTAATCGTAGAAACCCTGGAAATTTGGGTTGGCTCAATTACGATTATCCTGGAACCGTTTATTATGAATTTGATGGTGACGAAGGTGTAAGTTCACGTGCAAATTTATATTGCGGAGAAAACTATATTGATTGTTCTCAAAATGGTACGTTAGAAAGCCTTACTTTCGGTGCGCGGTACCTTGAGAAACTTTCTTGTTGGAACTGCAAACTTACCGAACTTGATGTCACAACCTGTGTAGATCTCAAGGAATTGCGTATGTCAAACAATAAAGTGAGTTCGCTTGACTTGTCAAACAACGTAAATCTTAAGTTAATTACAGCCAACAACAACCGTTTGTCCACGCTTGATTGCTCTGACCTGACCTATTTGCAAGAAGCCCAACTCTCGCGCAACAAGATGACATCACTTAATATGTCTGGATGCTCTCGTCTTAAAAAACTTCTTTGCAACGGACAGGGTGGCGATAATGTACGTCTGCTCGACACGCTCAATCTCACAGGCTGTACCGCTCTTACAACCCTCGAATGTGAGAACAATGCCTTGACATCCTTGGATCTGAGCACTTGCACAAGCCTTACGTCCAGTGGCGTGAAAGCCTATATACAGCGTGCCGTAAAGGACGTAAAAGTGTTCGACCGCAACAAAGTCTGCATCGAACTGCCCAACGGTGTAACACCCACCATTGCCAACAACAGCACGATTACCGACACTCACATGGACCAATATTTCGGCACATGGACCGGCAGCGGTTTTGACAAGACACGCAACAAAGTCATAAAGCGCGACGGCAAGACCTATCTGGTTCTCCACGACATAAGCGACGATGCCCGCGGCGGCGCACAGACCAAGGCGGATGTGGATTTCTACGGCAAACAAATGAAATACCAATACGCGCTCTTCGGCGATAACTGGGACGAAACACTCGGCGGTAGCCTTGCCAAAGGCAAGAAAGCGGACAACGTAACGGTAACGACTTACCCCTACGTGATGTACGTAAACCCGACAAGTGCCGACAATCATTCTGTTGGAGAAGGTAATGCACCTTTCTACTCCGGTACGATCTATCTGGACTACGATGCCATTGTTCCTGCCGGAACCACAGCCTACATCGCCAAGAGCATCCAGATACAGAAAGATAAAATCTACAGCACAGCAGAAGGTGGACAAACAAAAGTAACTGCAGACCAGTTGGAATTGATTCCACTTGTAGCAGGCGAGGGAGCAAGCGAGGTGGTCATTCCTGCCTTAACACCGGTATATATAAAGAGCAATACTGAAACAGGTCTCTTCTCGTTCGACCGTAACAACCACGGCGGCATAGCACAGCCACTCGGTAGAGCATCTGACGGCAGCCACCTCATTGACGACAACATCCTCAGAGGTACGCTTAAGGACTCTGTGCTTAGGGACTCTGCAGGCAATCCGGAAAAATACAGAGTGCTCGCTCTCGGTCGCGGACGTTTCATCGGCACAGGCGATGAAGGCTATACCTCAGAGTCTCGCATCGGCTTCTGGCCATCCAGCCGCACGTCAATCCCCGCACACCGTGTATTCATTCCAATGGAAACACTTCAAAACGCAGGTGTAAAACCCAACAACAGTTCAGGACTTCTCTTCTCGTTCGACGATGAACTGATTGAGACACTTTCTGAAAATAACAGTTTCGACTTCAACAAAGACGGAAATGTTGACGTAACGGATATCACTGCTATGATCAACAGCATCATCAACGGCAACACAACAGCCGCAAGAAGCAATAAACTCAACAACTCAGAAGACAACACAAACGAAGGCGTCTCCAACGAAATTAGCGTTACAGATGTTACTTCGCTGATAAACTATATAATAAACATGAACAAGGAGGTTAAATAATGAAAAAGAAAACTTATCAACGTCCGTCAATGCGTATCATTCCTATACTTCCGGGCGAACCATTGATGAATTTCAGTGTTGACACAGGCGACTTCTTCAGTCGTAAGAAAGAACTCGACACAGCAGATTGGCAAGAGGAAGATGAAACACCCAATCGCTTCGGCTATTGGGACTGACAACAGGAAAGTCCTTTCACAGGAAACGAGTATTTCTCATAAATGACAATTACTATATAAATATTTTTTAGAGTTATGTTTTTTTCCGGGAATTATTCAGAGGATTCCCGTCAGGAAGAACGGCGCTGTGAAGCGCTGTTCTTTTTTACTTGGTGTCCGGTAAAAGTTTTATGGACATAGTCATAAGCCATTCTGTTTGGGTGTTTTATGGGTGGTGTAATCTATGTGGGCTTACTCTTTGACTTTGTTGCGTCCGTTTTAGTGCTCTGAATTAGGCTGAAAGCCTTACTGCTCATAGCCCAAGGCAACGCCTTGGGTATATGGACGTATGAGTATTTGCGTCCTGAAAGGACAAAAGCCATATTATTAAATAAATGCTAATCTCGTTTCTGCTTTTGCACTTACAGTGCGCCATTGCCATTGACCTTATCCCCCAGGGCGTTGCCCTGGGCTATGGGCTTTACGGACTTTCAGCCCGTTTTAGCTTCCTAAGATATTGTGCAAGTATTTTGATGAAATTTTTCGTCAGAAAGTGCAACATTATTGAATTTGGCACATAAATTATCTTATCTGCCGTGTAGATGCCTGTCTGTGAACTTCCCATTTGGCTTGGGCACCCTATTGTATTTTTTCATAGTTGATGATTAAACGTCTTCAAACGGCATCTTCATTGAACATGTATTCTGTTTGATAATCCTGATTGCTTTTTACCAACGCATAAGCGATGTGGATTAGTTTGTTTTTGACATTGTTAATGGCTACACCGTACAGTTTTCCTTGATCTATCTTCCTTTGATAGTATCGTTGTATGGCATCATTGTGCTGGATGGCACTTCTGGCAGCCATAGAGAGCAGGCCTTTGAGTCTGCGATTGCTTAGGTGTCTCACATCCTGTCTTGAGTTGATAGTTGTGCCAGAGGTGTTGCGGAAAGAGGCGACCCCACAGTATGTGGCCATCTTGTTGGCTGTCGGGATGTTTTGAAAATTTCCTGAGAAAACCATCAGGGCGACAGTGACCACCAGTCCGAAGCCTTTGATGGATTTCACATGTTCATAATTTCTTTCTAGTTGTTCGTCTGAACGAATTACCTCCATCATGGCGTTTTCGCACTCAGCAATGCTGCGTTCTAGCCGCTTTATTTCGTTATTGGTGTCGCGGCAGATGAACTTGGCTGCTTTGCTGACGGCATCGCCTTGGCTTTTCATGGCTTTTTGGCGGTTCTTGACACCTTTTAGCTTATCCACAAGGTTCTGGCGATACATGAACAGGTCTTTCAGCGCGGCCAGTTCCTTGTTTGGTATTTTGAAAAAGTTGATTTTATCGGGATGTCTGCGAGCATAGTCGGCTATGGCCATAGAGTCCGCCTTGTCATTCTTGCCTCGACGAATGCCCAAACTCTGTTTGATTTGGAGTGCGCTCTCTCGCCAAACGTGCATCTCATTCTCAACCAACCAGTGGCACATCTGCTTGTCATATGCGCCCGTGGTCTCGCAGCAGAACAGCCATTGCCCAGTATTGGTGTCACGAAGAGCATGTTTCAGGTCGCGGACCATTGAGCGGTAGCCTTTCTTGCTGTTCGGGTACTGTGCCAGATACTTCGGTTGCTGCTGGAAATCCGACTCTACAAAACTCACGTCAATAGTTTCTTTAGAAACATCAATGCCGATAAAAATCTTTTTCATACCTTTGTCGTACTTGAATTTTACATTTGATTGACCGTAATTAGTTGGGAATTACCACCCTAAATAGGTTTCAAACCTAACTTCCTAATTGACTTTCAACTAATAAAATCCAGGGAGGCCAACAACTAAGAATAGGCTCAAAACCTAGCGGACACCATTGACTATCTCCCTGGCGGTCAATCGTTACCTTACTACGACAAAGGTAATGAAAGCCGTGCAGCGATGAATAGTTTGATTAAAAACTTTCATCGCTGCAAAGTTAGGGCGGACAACAATAATATTAAAGAAATCGCCTAAAGGCGAGAAATCCTGCAAATCTTTTCAAATCATACAAATATAATCGTATGAAAATCTTTGTTGTCCGGTAAAAAAACTGGAACAGAGAAAGAACGCCCCTAAAAAACAGGTGCGTCAAGAACTATAGGAAAATCCTATTCTGACGCACCTTAATGGTTATGATAATGTTGTTTCTTTATGAGTAAGACAAAGGTCTTTTGCTGCCCATTCGGGCTTCAACAACGTTGATGACGTAGTCGCCAAGTTTCTCGCATTCACTAATCACGTCCATGTACATCGTTCCAATGGCATAGTCGTACTCGTGGTTGTTGATGTCACTGATGTTCTGACTCTTCAGTTGGTTGCGGTAGTTGTTGATTTCATGCTCAATGTTGAAACTGCGGTTAACATCGAATTCACTCTTGCGACCCGAAAGCAATTCGTTCATCTGTTCAAGACTGGTCCGAACCAACAGGAACATTTGATGCATGCGCTGTTTCTGTTCGATGGTGAAGTGTTCGTTGCCGGCGAGTTTGCGGTTGATGGTGCGCGCAATGTTGAAGCAAGAGTCGCCAATACTTTCCAACTCGGAGATCTCGCGAAGCATGGCGCGAACCTTACCCTTCGTTTCTGGCGACAGGTGAGCCTCGCTGACTTGGTCGAGGTAGTGTGCAATCTCAATTTCCATGCGGTCGCTGATGTCTTCGTACTTTTGTATGCGAGTAAACATCTTCACAAAGTCTTCATTCTTCAGTGCCAACAAACTTTGGCAAAGACCAAACATCTTCTGCATGCGCTCACCGAAGTAGGTAATCTCTTTTTGGGCCTCAAGTAGCGAAAGTTCGGGCGTTTCCAAAATACCAGTACTGATGAACTGCAATTTGAAGTCGTCCTCGTCTTCTTTCTTTTTCTTCGGCTTGATAACGCGGCAAACAAACTTTTCTATCTGTGGAATGAACCAGATAAGAATGAATGTGTTTACCACGTTGAAAGTGGTGTGGAATGCCGCTAAGACTACGGTAAGCATCTCCTTGTTCGCCACGTTGTTCGGGTCGCATCCGACCATGCCGCATACCATGTTTACAAACGGGCGGAAAAGTATCAACACCCAGATGACACCGAATACGTTGAAGAACATGTGGGCCAATGCAGCACGACGCGCCTGTGTGTTGGCGGAGAGAGCAATGATGTTCGATGTGACAGTTGTTCCGATATTCTCACCCAAAACGAGAGCAATACCCTGATAGATGGGCAAGACACCACTCGAACAGAGTATCATCGTAATTGCCATCACTGCGGCAGACGACTGTACGCACATCGTCAGAACACTACCGATAAGAAGGAATATCAGTGTGGTCCAGAAACTTTGTGGATCAAACGTCTGGAAAAATGCAATCACACTCGGATTTTGCTCAAGGTGCATGTCGGCACCTGTGGCTTTAAGAGTGCCTAATCCCAAAAGCATAAATCCTAAACCAAAAATAAAGTCGCCCAAGACTCCCCGTTTCTTTGAGTAGATGAGAATGATGGCAAGGAAGAATCCGATGTATGCAAGCGTCTTGATGTCGAACAGCAAGCCGGCACTCATGATCCACGCTGTCAGTGTGGTGCCGATATTGGCGCCCATGATGACGCTGATGGCTTGTGCCAATGAGAGCAGACCTGCATTCACGAATGATACAGTCATTACCGTTGTAGCCGTTGAGGACTGAACGCTCGCTGTAACGAAAATACCTGTCAGCATGCCGGTAAAACGGTTTTTAGTCATTGTGCCGAGCACATGACGCAACTGGCTACCGGCCATCTTCTGAAGACTCTCGCTCATTTGCTTCATGCCGAACATGAGTAGTGCCAACGAACCGAGAAGCGTAAGAATGTTAATCCACATAAGTTGAAATTATTGTTTTATGCCCTGAATTATTTCAAAGAGACTTTTTGGCAAAATTAAATACACTATTTTGCCACTTTAAAAGTCGCTTCATTATTCAGTTGCAAATTTAATCCTAAAAAGAAGAATATTATATTTTCTTAACAATAATGTTAACAAATATTTTTAAATAAGTAAGTATCAACAGAATTATATGTCACGTTTGAAAAAAAACAACTATCTTTGCATTTCGATAAAATTTGAAACAAAAAAAGTAAAATAAAACAGACAACATGAACGTTTCGTTTGAAAAACCTACAAATGCGAGCGGTTTGCTCACAATAAGTTTAGAAAAGGCTGATTATCAGCCGGCAGTAGAAAAAGAACTTAAAAATTATAGAAAGAATGCTCAGGTGCCAGGTTTTCGCCCTGGAAATGCACCGATGTCAATCATACAAAAGAGGGTAGGACCCGCTATCAAGGCAGAACAGGTGCAACGTTTGGTTAACGATGAACTCTATAAGTATCTTAACGAGAATAAAGTGCCTATGCTCGGTCATCCGCTTTCAAGCGACAAACAGACACCGCAGGATATAGATGCACAGGACGATTTCGAATTTGTTTTCGACATTGCTTTGGCACCCGAATTTGAACTCAAACTCTCTGCTGACGACAAAATACCTTACTATGACATCAAAATAGGCGATGAAAAAGTGGAGGAGCAGGTACAGGCATTTGCACGTCGCGCTTCACGCCCGGAGAAGGCTGAAACCTACACCGATGGTGATATTCTGAGAGGCGCACTTGTGGAAATGGAAGGCGATAAACCAAAAGAAGGTGGAATAGACATTGAGTCGGCATCATTGATGCCTAAGTATATGAGCAACGAAGAGCAGAAAAAACTTTTCGATGGCGCAAAAGTAGGAGACGTCATAGTCATCAACCCCTCCGTGGCTTACGACAATAACAGTGCAGAACTCTCGTCGCTCCTCAAAATTGAAAAAGAAGATGTGGACAATCATAAGGGTGATTTTTCTTATCAAATCAGTGAAATCTCTCACATGGTCCCCGCTGAAATAAATCAGGAACTCTTTGACAGTATATATGGAGAAGGTGCCGTAAAGGATGAGAAAGAGTTCCGCGAACGTATAAAGAAAGAAATGGGAGAACAGATGGCTGCCGACTGCGACTATCGCTTCCTGCTCGACGTACGTAAGTATGCTTCTGACAAAGTAGGACAACTTGAGTTTGACAACGACTTGCTCCGCCGCATCATAAAGGATTCATCTAAAGAAGAAAAGGAAATAACAGACGAAGAACTGGCAAAGAGTGTAGATGCCTTGAAATGGCAACTCATGCGCGATCGCCTGCTCGTGGACTGTGGAGTAAAACTCGAAAACGAAGAACTGAAACAAACGGCAATGCAGGCTGCACGTTTCCAGTTTGCACAGTATGGCATGTCAGGAATACCTGATGAATACATCGAAAACTATGCAGAAACAATGCTAAAGGATGATAATCAAAGAACTGCATTGATTGATCGTGCCCTCGAAACTAAACTTTCAACTGCGTTGAAGAACGTTGTTACACTCAAGCGTAAGAAGGTTACTATAGAAGAATTTAACGACCTCTTCAAAAACGACTGACAATAAGTAAGATTTAGAGTTTGGCACTGAAAGGCATTTCTTGCTACTCGTTTTGGCACGAGAATTGTAAGAAGTATAAAATGTAGCCTTTCAATGCTAAACTCTTATTTTTGCAAAAACATAAATCTTTATAAACATGAATGAATTCAAAAAATTTGCAACACAACATCTCGGCATGAATTCCATGGTGCTCGATGATGTCATCAGCATGCAAAATCAGTATCTTAATCCATACATCTTGGAGGAGCGGCAACTCAATGTTACACAGATGGACGTGTTCTCGCGTCTGATGATGGACAGAATCATATTTCTGGGTACGCCAATCGATGATTATACAGCAAACACACTGCAGGCGCAGTTGCTGTTTCTTGACTCTTCAGAGCCGGGAAAGGATATAAGCATCTACATCAATAGCCCTGGAGGATCTGTCTATGCAGGTCTGGGTATTTACGATACCATGCAGTTCATTGGCAGCGAGGTGTCAACCATCTGCACAGGCATGGCGGCATCAATGGCGGCAGTGCTCCTCGTATCAGGAGCAGAGGGCAAACGTTCAGCATTGCCACACAGCAGGGTGATGATCCACCAACCCATGGGTGGTGCACAGGGACAGGCAAGCGACATAGAAATCACCGCTCGGGAAATACAGAAGTTGAAGAAGGAACTCTATACCATAATCGCAGATCATTCGCACACCGACTTCGACAAGGTCTGGGCAGATAGCGACCGCGACTACTGGATGACAGCACAGGAGGCAAAGGAATATGGTATGATTGACAGAGTGCTCGTCAAGAATGAGTAACACGACTCTATTATAGTAAGCAAAATGCCTAAACAAAAAAAACGTTGTTCTTTTTGCGGAAGAAGCGAAGGTGAAGTAGCGCTACTGCTGACAGGACTCGATGGATTTATTTGTAGTGATTGTGTGGACAATGCTCACTCAATCATCAACCAATATCTCTCCGAGAATAAATTGCAGTATTCCAATAAAATAGACAGGAAAGAACTACCTAAGCCAAAAGAAATAAAGGAATTCCTCGACCAATATGTAATAGGACAGGACGATGCAAAGATCACACTTTCTGTAGCAGTCTACAATCACTACAAAAGGCTCGCTCAGAGAGATGAAGGCATCATCTCAGACGACGACGTAGAAATAGAGAAATCGAACATCATTATGGTGGGATCTACGGGTACGGGAAAAACACTGCTCGCACGAACCATAGCAAAACTCATCGATGTGCCTTTTACTATTGTTGATGCTACCGTCTTTACCGAGGCAGGATATGTGGGAGAGGATGTCGAAAGCATACTCTCAAGACTCTTGCAGGTATGTGATTACGATGTGGCGCGTGCTGAGCGAGGCATTGTGTTCATTGATGAGATAGACAAACTCGCGCGCAAGCAGGATAACCCTTCTATCACACGCGATGTGGGTGGAGAAGGTGTTCAGCAGGGATTGCTCAAATTGCTTGAAGGAAGTGTGGTCAACGTGCCGCCAAAGGGAGGACGTAAGCACCCAGATCAGGATTATGCACACGTTGATACGCACAACATACTTTTCATCTGCGGTGGAGCATTCGACGGAATAGAGAAGAAAATAGCGCAGCGACTGAATACTCATGTGGTAGGCTACAATTCTGTTAGAAACACGATGAAGATAGACCCAAACAACCTCATGAAATATGTACAGCCGCAAGACCTGAAGCATTTCGGGCTAATTCCTGAAATCATCGGACGTCTGCCGGTGCTGACGTACCTCAAACCGCTCGATCGTGATGCATTGAAAAGCATACTTATTGAACCTAAAAATTCAATTATCAAGCAGTATGTCAGTCTGTTCAAAATGGACAACATCGACCTCACTTTCGATGATGATGCACTCGAATACATCGTGGATAAGGCTGTGGAATTCAAACTTGGAGCAAGAGGACTGCGTGGCATAGTCGAAAGAATTATGACGGATGCCATGTTCGAATTGCCATCCAAAAAGACGAAGAAATTCAAACTGACGAGAGAATATGCAGTAGAGCAGTTCGAAAAAAATATGGAATCTTTCCAGCCAGCGTAACAATAGAAAAGAATTATTATAAAAAATGTGGGAGAAAGCCGTAACAGGCCTTCTCCCACATTTTTGATGTCTGAACGGTGGATTTATAAAGCCACCTTGCGTGTTAAAGTGTTGCCTCCTCTTGTGGTAACTTTTGCTATAACGATGTTGCCGGCTGATTCGGGAACTTTCACGTAGTTTTTGCTTGACTTTTTTACACTGCGGCCCTGAAGGTCGATGACTTCAATGCTGACAACGTTGTCAGTTGTGCTGATAGTGCGTCCCTTAACCATTATTGAAGTACCCTCCGAGGCATTAGCGGTTGTAATACTTGTGGGAACTTCACCAAAGTAAACCTTTGCAGTCTGACCGGCAGATGTAGGTATGCTGATAACGTTATCACTCAATATGGTGGGCTCTGTTTTCTCGCCATCAATGAGGATGGTCATGTCAGTAGCCTTACCGATACCGGTGTAGCGTACATAAAGCGGTGTGCCCTGATTTGAGGTAATATCGAAATTTGTGGCTTTGCCTTTTTCCCAATCTATGCTGACAGTGAAGTCGCCAATAGCCTTCATACCCTTGATGCTACCTTTCTTCTTCCAAACCGCAGGCAGAGCGGGAAGGATGTGGATGGTGTCGGTGTGGCTCTGCATGAGGAGTTCAGCCATACCAGCCGTTGCACCGAAGTTGCCGTCAATCTGGAAAGGCGCATGTGAGTCGAACAGGTTGTAGTAGATGCCGCCGCGCGACTGGTCTGTGCCGTAGGACGTAGAGTGCTTCATGGCGTTCTTGATGATGGTGTGGGCATGGTCGCCATCGAGGGCGCGTGCCCAGAGGTTCATCTTCCAACCCATCGACCAGCCTGTTGAAGCATCACCGCGCAGTTTGAGAGAGTTGACTGCCGCTGTGAAGAGTGGCGTGCCTTGTTTCACCTGGCTGTACGGGTAGAGGCACATCAGGTGGGAGTGGTGGCGATGGTTTCTTTCACCAGAAGTGAATGTGGAGTATTTCCATTCTCTCAGAATTGGAGTGTTCGTGCTGATGCGGTCAGTGCCCCATGCGCCTGTATATGTTTCCGTAGCAAGACCCAAATCAAGTTTGTTGCGTTTTGCAATGAGGTCGTTCCAGTCTGTTTGAGTCATGAGCCTTTCACTGACGGCATTGAGAATTTCGGCAGCCTCTTTTGTGTTGTCAAAAAGTTCGCGCACGAGTTGCTGTGCGTGAGCCACACCATTCTGACTGCCTGGTCCATGCTCTGGCGACCATTCGTTAGGACATTCGTATGTGCCGTCGCTTGCCAAAACGAGGCGGTCAAGCCAGTATTGAGTGCATGACAGCATGGCTGGGAAAGCGCGTTTAAGGAAATCTTTGTCAAGTGTGTAGCGATAATGTTGCCATAGGTGTGTAACATACCATGCGTTGGCTATAACGTAGTTGGTCATGAATGTAGAACCACGTCCAAAGATGTTCTGCTCTGTGAATACTGTCCAACCTCGCGACTGGCCGCTTTGCTGTGCCTGACTCTTCCATACGGTATGGATAGAAGTGTCTGTCTCCTTTATGATTTCGTTGAGGAAAGGCAAGTGCATGTCGCTCATGTTGGTGGGCTCGCAGGGCCAGTAGTTCATTTCCACGTTGATGTTGGTATGGATATCGCTGTTCCAGGGCAGAGAGTTCTTGTTTGCCCAGATGCCCTGTAAGTTGTTAGGCAGGTCAACACCGCGGCTGGATGATATAGATAGGTAACGGCCGTATGCAAAGTAGAGTTGTTCGAGCATCAGGTCGGTGGCACTTGAAGAGCCGCCATATTTGTCAACAAGCGACTTCGTGTCCATTGTATTCTCACCGCCGATGTCCATTGTGCAGGCATTGAAATAATTCTGGAAGTCTGCCACGTGTTCGCTGCGTAGTTCGTCCCAGGATTTGGTAACTGCCGCATCAATCCTTCCCTTTACAGTGCTCCATAGTTTGCTGGTGTTGCTGACGTAGGTCGATGAGTTGATGTCGAAGTCAGTGCCACCGGCTATGAATACGAGTACTTCTGTTGCATCGCGCACTTCAATACCATCGGATGTCGTAGTTAAAGTGCCATCGGTAGGTACTACGCGGAAACGTCCGTTGAAACTTACAACAGCCATCTTGCCACCGAAGTAGCCTTCACCATTTCTATATGTGGTATTTGAAGTAACACCACCTGGTTTAGAACTTACAAATGTGAATTTCCTGTTTATCTTACCACCATTTTCGGCTGTATATCTTGCCACGATGAGACGGGCAGGATTGGAAGCAATGTATTCGTGTTTGTAAGTGCCGCCATTCTGGCTGCTGTACTGAACACCCGCTACGGCTTCTTCAAGGTCAAGGTAGCGCACATAATCCTTGGCTGAATTTTTGGTGCTGTAGCCAATTTCTTCATCGTCGAGTGTTTCAGCATACACATCGCCAAGATACTGATAGGATGAACTTGAACCATAGTAGGAGTTGGAATTGCCACGCCATAGTGTCTTCTCGTTTACTACAATCTGATCTTTCTTCAGACCACCGAGAACACTGCCACCGAACTGACCGTCACCGATGGGCAGTGCATATTCCATCCATGGGTTATCCACCTTGCCTAATGTAGCGGGGAAGGTGTACCAAAGCGTCAGTTTGTGTTCGGGAGTGAAATTTGTTGCACCATCAATTTTGTAGTCGTTGTATGTAACATCTTCTGCCTTAACGAAGGTGAAATTGTTGTTTGTATCACCTGTATTCCAAATACCAATACTCTTGCCTGTGCCTGAACCACCCCAGACGTTGAGCGCCTGTGTGGTTTGGTCAGTTGGCTGAATCTGGAAACAGCCGACAACACTGCTTTCTATAAGCCGGAAACCGGTAGAAGATGCTGTTGCCTGCGTGCGAAGCGGCTTGTTGTTTACGCCGCCACCGCTCTCAGAAGAAGAGAGGCTTGCCCCGCCGAGATACATGTAATGTCCTGCCTGATTGACAATCTGGAAATTGTCCTGGTCGCCGACGAATTTCCAGAGTTGCTCGTCGCATTTGTCTTGAACACTCGTGCGGACAGGCTCTCCAAGGCCTGTGTCAGCCAGATAGTAGGCGCCCAGATTCGACTTGATGAAATAGTATTGTTCTGTTGTCTCGTCAGAGAATGTGGGAAGAACGGACTGTGCGGCTTCAAACTTCAACTGGTTGCCGTTGTCGCCTTTATTATAAAGGCCTACGCTCTTGCCTGTCCCGGCACCGCCCCACATGTTGAAACAGGTCGTGCCGCCTACTGCCTGAATTTCATAGTTGCCGTTGTTGCCGTCAACCAGTTTCAGGCTGATTGCCTGAGAAGCAGTGGAGGTAGTTGCCATATAACTGCCATTCTTGTAAATGTAATTACCGTTCTTCGACAACATGACGAAACTGTCTGCCGAACCGATAAGCGCCCAGCAGCCTTCGTTGCTAACAGACGCTGCCGTTTGGATGTTGTTGCCAGCACCCTTGTCGGCAATATAGTAGGTACCGCCGTTTGTGAAATACACTTTGTAATAGACGGGGTCGTTGGTAGTACTGAATGTAGGAGCCTGGGCAAACGTTGCAATAGCCCCGCACAGCATCAGAAGGAAGGTAAGTAATCTTTTCATATACATGATGGTTTGAGTTATTTCTGCAAAGATAACTATTTTTTTTATTTTCATATTAGCAATGTCATCTAATTAACTTTTGTAATCGCTTTTTCAGCAATTACTTCAAATTTAAAAATTACTGCACGCGGTGCAGAAGTATAGTAAAAATATCTTACCTTTGTAGCAATATAATTGTAGTACATAAATAAGAGTATCAGTATAAAAACAGAAATATATGGCAACAGTTGACGACAAGAAAATCATCTTCTCAATGGTGGGTCTTTCCAAGACTATCAAGCAAAATCAAAAGCAGATACTGAAGGATATTTACCTCAGTTTCTTCTATGGCGCAAAAATCGGTATCATAGGCCTCAATGGAGCGGGTAAATCTACCTTGCTCAAAATCATTGCAGGTATAGAGCAGGATTATCAGGGACAAGTTGTGTTCTCGCCAGGCTACAGTGTAGGTTATCTGCCGCAGGAGCCGCAACTCGATGATACGAAAACCGTGCGCGAGGTGGTGCAGGAAGGCGTGCAGGAAGAAGTTGATGCCATGGCTAAATATGAGGAAATCAATATCAAGTTCGGTCTGCCGGAATACTATGAGGACGAGGACAAAATGAACCAACTCTTCGCACAGCAGGGTGAATTGCAGGACTTCCTCGACAGCCACGATGTGTGGAATCTCGACAGCCGTCTCGAACGCGCAATGGCAGCCTTGCGATGCCCTGACCCGGAAGAGAATGTGGCACATCTCAGTGGTGGTGAACGTCGGCGTGTAGCACTCTGTCGCCTGTTGTTGCAGAAACCGGACATACTCCTCCTCGATGAACCGACGAACCACCTCGACGCAGAGAGCATAGATTGGCTGGAGCAACACCTTAACCAATACGAAGGCACGGTCATAGCCGTAACACACGACCGCTACTTCCTCGACGATGTGGCAGGGTGGATCCTGGAACTCGACAGGGGAGAAGGCATACCTTGGAAAGGCAATTACAGTTCCTGGCTCGAACAGAAGTCAAAACGTATGGAGCAGGAGGAAAAAGTGGCATCAAAACGCCGCAAGACGCTCGAACGCGAGTTAGAGTGGGTAAGAATGGCGCCTAAAGCGAGGCATGCAAAGGGTAAGGCACGTCTGAACTCTTACGACAAACTGCTCAACGAGGATCAGAAGGAGAAAGAACAAAAATTAGAGATATTTATCCCAAACGGACCACGATTGGGCAACAAGGTTATTGAGGCACAGCATGTGAAAAAAGCGTTCGGAGACAAAGTGCTCTTCAACGACCTTAACTTTATGCTTCCTCCAGGCGGCATCGTGGGTGTGATAGGACCCAACGGCGCAGGAAAGACCACGCTCTTCCGACTTATCATGGGGCTTGAAAAGGCAGATGGTGGTACGTTCGAAGTAGGGGAGACGGTGAAACTCTCCTACGTGGATCAGCAGCATCGCGACATCGACCCCGATAAAACGGTGTACGACGTGGTGAGCCAAGGTAACGAAATCATGATGCTCGGAGGAAGGGAAATCAACGCCAGGGCTTATCTCAGCCGCTTCAACTTCAGCGGTGTGGACCAGCAGAAGAAGTGTGGCGTCCTTTCAGGCGGTGAGCGAAACCGTCTGCACCTTGCACTCGCGCTCAAGCAGGAGGGTAATGTGCTCTTGCTCGATGAGCCTACCAACGACATCGATGTGAACACACTCCGCGCACTCGAAGATGGTCTTGAAGCATTTGCGGGCTGTGCTGTCGTCATCAGCCACGACCGCTGGTTCCTCGACCGTATATGTACACACATCCTTGCTTTCGAGGGCAATGGCGAGTTGTTCTATTTTGAAGGCTCTTATAGCGAATATGAAATCAATAAGGCAAAGCGGCTTGGAACGGATGAAATCAAGCGCCCACGCTATCGAAAACTGATGGAATAAAACCATAGAATCGCTCTTAATCATGAAGTCTTTGAAGGAATTCTTAGTCCTCATACTGTGCGCAGTACCGTTGTTTCTGAACGCCCAGAATATCTCAATTTCGGGCAAAGTGGCGGGTGTTTCTTCCGGCACAATGCTACTCATAGCACAGCCGCATGAATCGCAGTTCGACACCATTTGTGCCGCACCATTCAATAATGGCTATTTCAAGATGATAACTACCCTGTCAGAGCCACAGGCTTTGCGACTTGCCGTAAAGGGTTATGCCGGTGGATTTACATTGTTGGCAGAACCTAACGCTGCATACTCGGCACACCTTCAGGATGGTGCCCTTCGCACCATTTGGGGCGCACCGTTGCAAGATGCTTACAACAATCTGCAAGCGGCTGACTCAGAGAAGGCAAAAGTGCTTGAGCAACTGAAGGCAAGATATGATTCTTTAAAACAGGCAGGTAAATTCAGAAGTGCAAGTCGCGTGAATGATTCTATTTCCATGCTTCAAACTATGAGAAAAGCGCTCTGCGATTCTGTTTATGCAGCCAATGACAATCTCCTGCCGGCGCACAACACATGGGCAAATGTACAGACCTGCGACAAATTGCTTGATGAATGCCGAAGCATTTACAATGCTCTCGGAACAGGTGCAAAAGCATCACTTTCAGGGCGATTACTCAAAGAACGCATCGACCGACTGGCGAAGACGGAACAAGGAAGGCCGGCGCCGGACTTTGAACTGATCGATATTAACGGAGATGCCCTGAAAATGAGTGAAGTGAAAGCAAAACTGAAAATTATTGATTTCTGGGCATCATGGTGCGGGCCATGCCGACTGAACAATCCTTCGCTCAAGCGACTTTATGAGGAATGCCATGCCAAAGGTCTGGAAATCATAGCAGTATCGCTCGACGAGGATAAAATGGCATGGAAAGCGGCTGTAGATAAGCAGGCTTTGCCGTGGCTGCACGTTTCCAGCCTGAAAGGATGGAAATGCCCGGTAGCGCAGCAGTATAGCGTAACGGCAGTGCCCGCCATGTTTGTGCTCGATGAGAACAATCGCATAGTAGCCACACAACTACGTGGTGAA
Organism: Pseudoprevotella muciniphila; assembly: GCF_003265305.2. Lineage (NCBI taxonomy): Bacteria > Pseudomonadati > Bacteroidota > Bacteroidia > Bacteroidales > Prevotellaceae > Pseudoprevotella > Pseudoprevotella muciniphila. The sequence continues at coordinate 2,786,657 of NZ_CP033459.1, forward strand.
TCGCTCGACAATTTCGTGAAAGAACGTCTCGGTTTGTCGCAAAATGTTGAAAACGAATAAAAACAATAAAATAGTTATGTTCTATTTTCATAAAACGACCGGAATGGAACAGGCTTAATGAGATAAAAAATAACAGAATATATCTATAATGAAAAAAACACTCTTGTGCTGCCTCATGGCAATGCCACTGATGGGACTCAATGCGCAGCAATGCATCATTGAGGGCGAACTCACTAAAGACTCCCTGCGTTTCGAAGAAAAAAAAGTGTCGCAAGTCTATCTTACAGCGTTGGATGAATACGACAACTTCCAAGCCATAGATTCTGTAAAGGTGAAAAACGGAAAATTCCGTTTCACGCGTCAGTTGGACCCCAACGACCCTATACTCCTCTATTTCATTACGGGATTCGACAATGGGGCGGCACATTTCTTTCTCGAGCCGGGAACGGTGCATCTCAGGTTTGATGCGGCTTTCCCGTCAGGATGCGTTGCAACCGGAACGCCGAACAATGAACTCATGAGAGAGTATGATGCTATCAAGAAGAAATGTGTGGCTGAGCAAACCGACTCTGCACGCATCCTCAAAGCAAGGTATGGAGACGACTTTATGGCTGTACCCGAGGGTAATGCCGCATGGTTGCGTTTAGGTGCAGAGGCTTTGATGGTGGCATACGGTGAGCAATTACAGTTTCTCGCGCGCCACTACGATTCGCCGCTCGCGCCGCTTATGATGGACCGCGAACTCTATTACCTCTACAATAAGAAAATGGCAATGAGAATGGTGCGCTCAATCTCTCCTAAACTAAAAAAACATCCCTACTATGTTTCTTTGCTGAATAATGTGCGGGCGATGGAACTCAAGGTGGGCGACGAACTGCCTGATATAAAACTTCCCATGAGCGATGGAACGCAAAAATTTCTTAGCGATTACCAAGGGAAATTTGTCCTCCTCGACTTTTGGGCTTCATGGTGTGCGCCATGTCTCAAGGAAATGCCGAAACTGAAAGAACTCTACGAAGAAAACAAGGACAACAATTTCGCGATAATAAGTTATAGTCTCGACAATATAGAAGATGCGTGGAGAGGAGCAATCAGCCGTCTCGACATCGACAAACCGAATTGGTTGCATGCCAGCGACCTCAAGGCATGGAAAAGCCCAGCTGCTGTGCTGATGGGAGTAACGGAAATTCCACGCACAATCCTCGTAAGCCCCGACGGAAGAGCAATAGCCTTCAATCTTAGAGGAGACGAACTCATTCAGAAAGTGGAGCAAATCCTGATGGAAGAAGAACTGAAAAAATAGAAAAGCAAGGAAAACCAAGCATTTTAGAAATGTTACGATAGATAGAATTGCTTGATAACCTATAAAACCAAGCCTCGCTAATCTCCAAAAGGAGAAAAGCGAGGCTTGAATATTATACTTCTGCAAGTTTACTTGGCAAGAACCTTGTAACTACGTTCTTCACCATTGTTTGCCTTGACGCGTATGATGTTAACGCCGGAAGCAAGGCGAACTTTCACAGAAAGTGTCTGACCGTTGGCATTGTTGGTTGCAGCATGCTGTCTGTCGATGTATTTGCCGTCAACCGTGTACGCTGTTGCGCTGAGCAGGTTGGCGCCAGGTATGCAGACTGTTGCCGTGTTGCCTTCGATTTTGATGCATTCTGCCATGTCAATGTTGTTGATGGCCGTCAGTACGGAAGGCTTAACCAATGCAAATCGTCCAAGGGTACTGCCTGCCAGTTCCACCACTGCTTCTTCACCTTGTGCATAGACCATGCCGGTCTCTCTGTCGAGCAGACGATAGTCGCCGGGCACGTCGCCAAGTGCGTCGAAGGCAACAGTCAGTGTGTCTGCCTGACCTGTTACCATCATACCCAGAGGAATGATGTCCTTGCCCACCAGTGAGGCAATGTCGCACGCCTTGCCTTCGTCGATGCTGAAGATTGCCAAGGCTGGTTTGGCTTCTTCGTCAACGAGGGTCTCTGCAGCACGCATCTCGTCAGAGAGTAGGAGAGTGGAAGCCTTCGCACGGCGGCTCTTTGCCGTAACGCGGATAAGAGCAGGAGTGTTAGAGGATTCTTCTGCCTCTGCGTGAACGAACATGTCTTCCGTGAATGTGATGTTCACACTCGTTGCTGCAGATGATATAGTAACGTAGAACGACTGCATCGGAGCAATGTAGGTGGTGGCAGCATCAGCATTCGAGAGCAGGGTGCCATCTATGCTGACCGTAGAAGATACTGATTGACCATCGTAAACTTTCACGCCAGTCAGCGAAGGATTAGCCTCGAGCAGTTTGTTTACGCTCAGATAACTCATGAACGGGTTACCCACAAGGAGTGTTGTGGTAGCAGCAGACGCTGTAGCACTACTCATGGTCATCGTGCCGGCATTGCTGTAAACGCTGCGAGTACCAAATTCACCAAAGTCCTTATTCAGCAGTGTGGAAGGTGCATAACCATCGGCTTCATATACGAATCGATGAGGATTAGTGCGCGTCAGAGTTTCTGTCAGGCTCGACTGCTCGCGATTGGCTTCGTAATAGTAGTGGTAGGTGGTGTGAGTCTTCGGTAGGCGCAATGTCATGTCGCCTTCACGCCCTTCTGCATCTACGTAGAGTGAGAAGCCTTGTCCGAGTGTGTATGGTGTTGCCAAAGCGTTGAAGCGCTTAGACCAATTGGTCTCTAACAACTCTGCGGTTTGATATCTGCCGTCGGTCAGTTTGTTAGTTGCTGTTTGTGCCCATAGGCGTTGATATATGCGTGGTTCAAAGCGGTTTTCTGGCTGGAGAGTGGACGATGCGGCAGGCTTGAAGTAGTTGTATTCTGTCAGCGTGTCAGAACTTACTGCCGTAACGTAGAAGTCGCCGGTATAGGTGTCCTTCAGAGGTGTGGCAAGCATATAGTAGCGCCCGGTCTCCGGCTTGAAGTCAACCCAGGCACTGTCGTAGTTCAGTTTGAACACTTTCTCTACAGCCGCGCCGCTTTCAAAGTGGATTCCATCACAGCCGAATTCGTCGCCCTGAACAACCGACTTGTCAAGCGAAGGATATGCGCGTGCATTGCTCGGCATGATAACGTTCGTGCAGAGGTAAGGTGTGCCATCCGTCCAGTTGTTCCAGTTGTTCCAGTCCTTGTTGGTTGTCGTGGTTCTCCATGTGGTTTGGAGAGGATATACCACGTAGGATTCTGTACCTACAAGTTCCTGCTCACCATCATAAATGAAGAGTGAGTAGCGACCGGATTTAATGGCAGGGAAACTCATAGTTAGAGAGCCATTCTGTGCGCTCTGCACCTGTGTCATGTTTACACCCTGGTCAGGCACTTCAATGTAGAAGCGTGTGTCAGGATTGGTGTTACAGGTAAAGGTCAGTGTACCACCTTCGCACGTCTTATTGAACTGCGGTGTGTTGAATGCGTACTCGGAACAGGTTGACTCGTCGCGGTTGTCGGGTATGCCATCGTTGTCAATGTCGTTGCGAAGAAGTATGCCGTAAATCTTTAGTGTTTGGTCTGCACTAAGTCCACCTGCTGCGATGATGTGTACTTCATCGAAATCGCTCTTAGGTTGGATTTGCAGCACGAGCAGACCACCACCCGATACCAAATCGGTTCCGAGAACTTCCCAGTCATTTTCTGTTTCTCCTGTGGCTACACCATTGAGGTATGTGGCAATTTCAAGCACTTCTCCGAGTTCCACATTAAGTGCATTAACGTCATTGTCAATAACTACACCCAGTTTGTGGCGGAAATCAACAGTTCGTCCGAGTTTCACGATGATGCGTTGCGAACCTGCATTCACCGTTTTCTGTACCAAGGCATAAGTTTCCAAATTGTCATCAATGTCGATGATGTTGCTCAGATTGTTTGTTACACAACCTACACTCGCCACATTGACTTCTGTTCCAATGGTAACTCTCGCACCATAGTTGTCATAGTTTACTACTGTAGCGCCGTCGCGAACATAATTACAGTCGGGATCATTCGGGTCATCCATGAAAGCATAGTATATATTAAGCTCATCGAGACTCAAATTGAGTACGCCATCTTTCCATAACTGAATTTCGTCGAATACGATAGCGTTTCCGTTACCATCTATTTTTGGAACTTCAATGTCGAGTCGCATTTTTGTGGATTTTTTTCTGTTGCTTGGGTTTCTGCCAATTGTACCGAGGTCAAGTATATTGGCATCTTCCACTAAGTGCTCGTAAACATTTGTTCCATTGTTGTAGCATCTGATTTGGAAGAAATCAAGAAGGCTCAATCCAAGATTATTTTGTTCCAATTCTACTACGAACCCCACACGAATAGGATCGTGTGCATCAACCTTGCCGCCGTCGTACATTTTTCCTTCGGTTTTCTTAACACCGATGATGCGGTTTGCACCAGCCAGTTGAAGTCCACCGTCGTAACCAATGTAGTTGGTCAAGTCGTCGTCAAGCAACTCTGTGCCATCACTGTATCCATCGCTACCATGCATGTCGCTGATAGAAATGAGGTTGGCACTCGTCTGGTGGTATTCCATACCCATTTCGTAGCCATTCGATGCAGTAAGAGTGGTCTCTTTTACTACACTCCTGAAATCGGGTTCTGCACCACGGTTAATGACAACCGAGTCCATGCAGATGCCATCTTCTGCTGTAACGCGGAAAACGTATTTGCCATCTACGGTCATTCCTGTAACAAAACCATTCTCGTCAACTTGAGCATTTGCACCGGCAGGCTGGCTGTAAACACTCCATGTCACGTTCATTTCAGGATTGATACGCAGTTGGAACGTCGATTGGTTGTTACAGATGTTTGTGCTTACTGTGGGATTAAGTTCACATGCATGATCCACAACAGGCTTTGGACGGATAAAACCATAGTAAACACCGAAGCCACTGCCAAGATTCAGTACGCCTAAAGCAGTATAGAATGTGATTTCAGCACCAGAGAAGTCGGTGTCGGCTGTGATGTAAGAGGTTTGGTCGCCGCCAGATGCAATAGCCAATGCAAGCACATCAGCCGAAATGGTGGTGGTCTGCACCTTGTTTCCATTGCGGTCGTATAGCGCAATGTCAACCCATGTGCCAAGTTTCAAAACATCCGCAACATTAGCAAAATTGTATTTGAAACCCACTTGGTCGCCAGGATGGAAGAGTTCTGTGGTGGCTTGTGAATTTTGTACATTCACGCGCACACGACCCTTGAAGGCTACACTCGCAAGTTGTACAGCACTCACCAATGCAAGTGTTTCGTCAAGACGTTCGTTAGTGTCGGTACCGATAACCTTTTCTTCTGAAACATTAGCCATTGGCATAGGGATACCGCCTACGAGCGGTGAAGGCATGTAAGCATTACAACTCACGTCCATGCTTTCATGCCCTGTTTCCTGGCAGTAGTCTTCTATACCTTTCTTCGTGAGATGAATATCGTGTGCATCTCCCACAAAAGCGTACTTAATCAGTAGGGCAGATGCCACTGATGCATCTACAGCACCACCTTGAACCAAGGCTACTTCGTCGAACTTCTTAGGGCATCTGGCTGTGAGATTAACGCATGCCATATTACTTCCGGGTATGCCGATAAGTGAAAGTTTTACTCCACTTGCAGCATTTGCTTCCTGAACAGTTTGGTCAGCCACGCGCTTGCCATCGCAATAGAACCATAGGTGGAATGTCTTGATGAGATCGAGAGAAAGCACAGAACCGCCACTTCCCGCAACAAGGCAGAATCCTGCAGTTGTGCCAGGAGCATAGTAGTACTTCATGTCCCTCACACTAACGGTGGGGCTTACTGCCACTGTAGCATCTACCACACTGGGGATGGTGGCGTAGTCGTCGATGTCTTCGTTAGTGATGTTCTCAAGACCTGAAGTGCCGCTTCCCACGCTCACAGCACTGATAACGCGGTTCACAGAGCAATGCCGTCCCACGAGAGCACGTCGGTAGCCCATATAGTTGGGACCGGTCGAATCCGTCTCTTGCAGCGTTATGGCATTTTCTTTTGTCCTCGCCATTGCTGCACTGTCTGCATTGCTCACATTGCCTGTGATTTCGTCTGCAAAGACAATCTGAGGCAGGGCAAGCAACATCAGAAAGACCAGAACTCTCCTGAATGTTCTTGTGAATATGTGATGTATATAGTCCATGTTGTTCTGATTTTTATTGTTGTTGTTCTTCTTCGTAATCACTCCAATAATTATGACTGCCAAAATAATCTAATCCGAGTTTGGGAGCAGTCTGCGGTTGGCGTTCATCATCATCACCTGTGTCGATAGTAGGCTCGCAAAGACCGCCCGCATGAAACTCTATCACACGCAAATGAGGTGCTATATATCTTCTTTTCATACAATTAAAGTGTTTGTTCTGATGTGTATTATGGAATAAATATCTTCTTGCCACCGCGAATGTAGATGCCGTGAGTAGGATTGACAACGCGGCGACCCTGAAGGTCGTAGGTGGCGTTGTCTGTGGGGAAGGTTACTATTGCATCACCCTCCACGAGGTCGATTGCGGTAATGTCATCCTCAAAGAAGTCAAGTTTTAAAGTACTGGCACCATTCACAGCCTGTTTGTCCAAGTAGGCACGGTTAGGCATCAGGTAGTCATCGCCAGGGTGGAGCAATTTTACTGTGCCTGTACCGGCACTCTTGTTCAGAATCCAGTAATTCTTCCAGAGATTAGTGCCTTCTTCCGGACCGAAATAATGTCCTTCGCTCTCGGTAACACCCTTCCAGATATTGCCATTCAATACACTTCTGTCGAATAAGTCTTCATGTTTGCCGGGAGGGTAGGCGTAGAAGTCGAAAGCATCGTACAGGTCTGAACGTACCACTACGGCATTGCCCGCAGGCACTGCATCGCCCATATTCCTGAGACGTACGGAGGTCGTGTTGTCTATCCAGCCGCCGGCAAGAATATCTACGTGCGAATTTTCTTCTGCCGTTCCGGCTTTCACTACGTCGAACGGGAAATAGAAGGTACTCCAGTGGTAGCCATCCTTGTCGCTCGTGTCGGTAAGGAAAGAAACGTGTATCTTCGGGGTCGGCACGATAATCCAGCCTGAGGCATCGTTTTTAGTGCCTACTGCACTGCGGCTGATGCCGGCATAGTTGCCGGTGGTCGTGCCGCTGATGCTCAGTGCACCGTTGTTGGTGTCGCTGCCGCTTGAATTGGTTCCCGTATAGTTCATCAGCGAGAACTGACCATCCATGTGTTTCTGTAGATAGTACATGCCGGCATCACTCTTGTTGGTTGTCAGCGTGAGGCTCGACAGATTGCTGATGTACTTGTTAGTGTTGGCATTCCTGATGAGGAAGATGTCGTGTTCAGGTGAGAGCAGGCCTGTTGCATTCTCGCCGCCCGTGCTGGCGCTGCCCACGCGAATGAAGTGCCAGAGTGCACTTGCCGACATACCGCGGGTGTCGATGTCGCGTTTTGTGGAGTACGTGTTGTTGGCAAAGGCCTCTGCGTGAGAAGTGCCTGTCAGGTTCTGGCTATAGAGAGCGTAGCCGTGATAGACGTAGTCGAAGTCGGTCAGCCAGCCGTAAGTGTCGGGCGTATTCTCCGTCCTGTTGTCGAAATTCTGGGCAACGTTGGCTATCATGTAGAAATGTTCTTCGCTGATTTCCGATTCGCTCGTGATGCTCTTGGGGAGACTGTCAAGATTCACTTGCGCCAGATAGTCGGCAAGCGGAATGAACTCCCAGTCGCCCGTGATTCCACTGCCTTCATATTTATATATAGTGGCATCACGCTGCATACCCATATACTTGCTGGCGTCGTCATTAGCCACAAGTTTTACGTAGTTCGTCGATTTGTCGGACGATTGTGCAAATGCTACTGAATAAGACTGACTTTGTTCCAGATCCCAGTAAGTTGTGCTGTTTCCTGTTCTCAATGCTAAATCCTTAGCGGTGTTGATAAGATAGAGAATTCCACCAACGGTTCTGAGTTCCCATACACTGTACTCCGAGGGCGTGCAGGTGCCGGTCAGCGAAGTGCCGTTGCTGTTGAGATATAGACCATAGCGGCGGTTCTTGATGACGTAGTTCCCGTCGGAAGGAGCAGAGATGCCTTGGGCATTCTTGGCTGTGTTGATGGCATTGATCAGCCATTTGAAAGATTCTGCCGACTCTCTGTCGCTCGCATTTGAGGTAATGTCTGCCTGTGTAACGCCCAGCGACAGGGCTTCAGTCTCCAACTCGTCATAATTCCTGAGTATCCAGCCGAAGTAGTCGTCGCTACTTGAGGTCAGGTCGTTTGGTTCGACATAATTCGTGCCGGCTACCGTATGGCTCATCCAATACTTATTGCTCGTGTCATGTATTGTCCAGGCACTTTCGTTGAAGTCGAAACGACTCAGATACCATGTTGAACCTGTACCGTCGAAATAGCCAAGGTCGCCAGAGTATTTGGTATTGAGCAGATAGGCGCCGGATTTACCATTGTAACTGCTTGTCCCGCTTGCCGCATGTTTATTTGCTACCTTCATTCCACCATCGGAAGTCCCCGCATCTTCAAAATACCATAGGAAACTGCTTGTGGTGTATTGCGTACCAACAAGCCCTTGTTTTGAGGTCTTAATCTCCGATTCTGTCCAAATGCGATGCGCATCGAGAGTGGCACAGAGATACTCTTTCGTACCGGCATTCTGTATGACGTAGTACGTCTTACTGCTGCTTGTCGATAGAGTAGGTATAGTAGCACGCTGAGAAGTGGCAGTCGTTGATCCTCCCAAAAGTAATAATAGCAGGACAGATATTTTTTTTACTGTTCTCATTATGTTATTATTTATGATGAATATATTTTTAGAGTTGTTTGCGTATATATATATAAGCGGTATCACTTATCCACTAAAGAAGATAAGCGATACCGCATAATCACCATAACTTACTGATTATCAACAAGTTGTATATGGGGGGGGTAAATTCTAATACATTTCATACTCTATAAGTTCTATTTTTATATATTCTATGATGCTATTAAAATTTTTTATTCGTTTAGAATAAATGAATAAAATTTACATCATTTACAATTACAAAAGTAATAAAGCAATAAGATGCGAGTCTTAATTATGTGAAAAAATCTTAAATTTTAACATAAAGTAACAATATAGATGTAATTTTGCTAACCATACATAGCAAAATAATGGTTACTGATAGTTAAATCAACTGTTAAGCCGTTTGGAAATACATTCTCACCGCATTAAGCGTATAAAGGTAGAGTACTACCGCCGGAATAGCAATAAGAGAAGAATCAAACCGGTCAAGAACGCCCCCATGGCCGGGAAGCAAATCGCCACTGTCCTTTATGCCGAGTGTGCGCTTGTACTGACTCTCCACAAGGTCGCCCCATGTGCCGAAAACACATACTGTCGCAGCGATGCCCAGCCAATGCCAGATAGGGAATACATTGGGGAAAAAGTACCACAGCACCGCACCAGCACCCAGACAGACCAGACCGCCGCCGATGCTACCCACCCATGTCTTTTTAGGCGAGATGCGGGGGAAAAGTTTTGCAGGCAGTTTCCTGCCCAGCATACTGCCGAAAAGGTAAGCACCAGTGTCGTTTGCCCAAAGGAAGATGAACACGCTCAGCGGGAATACCCATTCGTATTGTGGACGGAAAGCAAGTACGTTGAGCAGTGCCATCGGGAGGGCAATATAGACTTGAGCGGCAAAGGCGTAAGCCCAATTCTTCACGGGGTCGTCCTGATGCAGGTAGAGTTCACTGATGAGCAGATAAATGAGCGAAAGAATGTAAGGTATGAAAACGGCAGATGGTGTCAGGTTAGAGCAGAAACCGAAAAATGCAAAGAACAGGTAAACACCCGCCACAGTGCTGATAAGACGGTTCACACCGGCATCCTGACAGGCATTGATGTTAGAGCAGAATTCCCAAATCATCAAGCCGGTGATGATGGCAAACATCACGATGAAACTTTCTGCACCATAGATAATGCCGCCTATCACAACTGCCAGAAAAACTATGCCGGTAAGTGCCCTGATGAGTAGATTTTTCATTTTGCCGCTCATGACTTATTATTTATTCTTGCTTTCTTTATGTTCTTACCAGTTGAAAAGGGAAGGTTCAGAATCCTCAGGCTTTTCGGGTTTCTTGGCATCCTCGGAATTTTCGCCATCATCAGAACTTTCGGGCTTTTCAGTCTCTGCTGGTTCTGCAGTCTCTTCAGGTTCTGCGGGCTTTGCTGGTTCTGCGGGTTCTTCGGATGCTCCGGAAAGTCCGGAAACTCCGGAAGTCTCAGCCTTCTCTTTCTTTTCCGAGTCTTCCTGTTTGCGTTGTTCGTCGCGCTGGCGAACCATTTCGTTGGCGAGTTGTTCATTAGCCCTGTCTTCGGCTTCTTTCAGTTCTTCGGCACGACTCTTCCATGGACGTTTGCCAAAGATATTTTCCACGTCTTCTGTGAAAATCACCTCACGCTCCTCGAGAATGCGGGCCAGTTCGGCATGTTTGTCGGCATTCTCTTTAAGAATGCGTTTGGCACGCTCGTATTGCTCTTTGATGAGTGCCTTCACCTCGTTGTCCATCAACTCGGCAGTCTTTTCGCTGTAGGGCTTGGTGAATGTCTCCTGCGTGGTGTAGTAGCAGACGTTAGCGAGCGACTCGCTCATGCCCAGATAAGCCACCATTCCGTATGCACGCTGCGTAACGCGTTCAAGATCGTTGAGCGCACCGCTGGAGATGTGTCCTGTGAAGAGTTCTTCTGCAGCACGACCAGCCAATGTGGCACAGATTTCATCGAGCATCTGCTCTTTTGTGGTGATATTGCGTTCTTCGGGCAAGTACCAGGCAGCACCGAGCGCCTGACCGCGAGGAACGATGGTAACCTTAACGAGCGGATTGGCATAACGGAGCAGCCACGACACACTGGCATGACCAGCCTCGTGCAGCGCTATGGTGTGCTTCTCTTCATCGGTCATTATCTTCGACTTCTTCTCCAGGCCGCCTATGATGCGGTCCACGGCATCGAGGAAATCCTGTTTGGATACTGCGTTGTGGTTGTGGCGCGCTGCAATCAGTGCAGCCTCGTTGCACACATTGGCAATGTCGGCACCGGAGAAACCGGGTGTCTGACGCGCGAGGAAGTCAACGTCGATGTCTTTGCCCATCTTGATGGGCTTGAGGTGGACGTTGAAAATGGCAATGCGCTCCTGAAGGTCGGGAAGGTCAACGTGAATCTGACGGTCGAAACGACCGGCGCGGAGCAATGCCTTGTCCAATATGTCAACGCGGTTTGTCGCTGCAAGGATGATAACACCAGAATTTGTGCCGAAACCGTCCATCTCGGTAAGCAACTGGTTGAGCGTGTTCTCGCGCTCGTCGTTACCGCCAAAGTTGGCATTCCTGCCACGGGCACGGCCCACAGCGTCAATCTCGTCAATGAAGATAATGCAAGGGGCTTTCTCCTTCGCCTGGCGGAACAGGTCGCGTACACGGCTGGCACCCACACCGACAAACATCTCAACAAAGTCGCTGCCCGACATAGAGAAGAATGGTACGTCTGCCTCGCCTGCCACAGCCTTGGCAAGCAGGGTCTTACCTGTACCCGGAGGACCTACAAGTAGCGCACCCTTGGGTATCTTGCCGCCAAGTTCGGTGTATTTCTTCGGATTTTTCAGGAAATCTACTATTTCCTTCACTTCCTGCTTGGCTTCTTCCTGTCCGGCAACATCCTTGAACGTAACGTGCAGACCACCGCCTTTCTCAAACAGTTTGGCTTTGCTCTTGCCAACGCTGAAAATGCCACCGCCGCCGCTGCCGCCGCCATTCATGCGGTTCATGAAGAATATCCATATTGCCACTAAGATAAGAATGGGAAGTATGCTGACAACAATGTTCCAGAAAGTGTTGTCGCTCGTTTCGTATTTCACTTCTATGTCGCCCGACTGCTGTAGGCTGGCAATGTATTCGTCTATCTTGTCAGTAGAGGGATATTTTGAACTCACTGTCGGTGCACTGCCTACCTGTTCAGGACCTTCATCGAAAACCTTGCGGATGTACTCGCCTTCTATCTTCATGATGGCGATGCCGTCCGTCTTGTTTACTGTGATGGACTTGGTGTAGCCACTGTCAAGATAGGTCTTGAAAGTGGTGTAACTCACTTCTTTGTTTGCGCCACCGCTGCCTGAACCTGAACCTGAAAAAAGCATGTATGCCAGGCCGGCGATGAGGATGATGTAAAGCCAACTGAGGCTGAAACGGGGTTTCTTGCCGTCGGACTTGTTTTTATTGTCGTTTGCCACGTCTTTCTGAAAAAATGTGATTTTAGTATGTAATGATAGGTTAAAATGACCACGATGGATTATTAGTCGATGTCAGGGGTGCTGATGAGGGTCGCGTCGTCCCAAAGGTGCTCCAGATCGTAGTATTCGCGTTTTTCGGGAAGGAAAATGTGTACCATGACCGTTCCGTAGTCGATGGCAACCCATTCGGCATTTTCCAGACCGCATACCGCGGATGGCTTCTCGCCGCCCTTGATGCGGGCTGAGTCGCCTATGCTTTCAGCAATGGCTTCCACCTGCTGGGGAGAGTTGCCGGTGCAGATAATGAAGTACTGGCAGGGAGCACTCGTGATTTGTGTCAAGTCGGCTGTTACGATGGCATGACCTTTCTTGTCCTGGATGCCTTCAATGATGTAGTTGACTAATGCTTTCGTTGATGTCATTATAGATTCAGAATATACATTTAAGATGCAAAAATAATAAATAATTTCGTTCCCTTATGCAGACATGCCGCACTCAAGGTCTTTTTTTAGATTATTTTGCAATTTATGTGCCAAGCAATGAACCTGAACAAGTTTTTCAAGGAAAGAGACTTCTTCTCCGACTATTCCGACTATTCCGATTATTCCGAAAACCCGGAAACTTTCAAAAAAGCGGCTCCTGCCACCAGAAGGGAAAAGCAGAAGCCGTTAATGATTGTTTATACAAGTGATGCTTAGAGCAGCGCCAACGTGTCGCGAGCGATTAGTACTTCTTCGTCGGTAGGTACAACGCATACCGTAACAGGGCTGTCGGGTGTAGAAATAACAGCCTCGTCGCCGTTTATCTCGCGGTTCTTTTCATGGTCAAGTTTCACACCGAGGAATTCCAAACCTTCAAGACTCATCTCGCGAACGTCCCACTGGTGTTCGCCCACGCCTGCCGTGAAGAGGATGATGTCCACACCGCCCATTGCAGCAGCGTACGAACCGATGTATTTCTTGATACGGTAGCAGTACATCTCAAGACCGATCTTCGCACGCTCGTTGCCGTCGGCTATCGCTTCGGCTATCTCACGCATGTCGCTCGACACACCGGTAAAGCCCTTCATGCCGCTCTTCTTGTTGAGCAAGTCGTTGGCTTCATGTGTGTTGAGACCTTCCTTTTCCATAATGGTGAGGATGGCACTACTGTCGATGTCGCCTGTGCGCGTACCCATCATCAGGCCTTCGAGCGGAGTAAGTCCCATAGATGTGTCAACGCATTTGCCGTTCATGACAGCACTGATGGAGGCACCGTTGCCAATGTGGCAGGTGATGATTTTTTTCTTCGTAACGTCAACACCAAGCATCTCGCCCACGCGCTGTGTAACGTAACGGTGGCTCGTGCCGTGAGCACCATAACGGCGGATGTGGTAATCTTTATAATACTTATAAGGTAAGGCATAGAAATATGCCTTTGGCGGCATCGTCTGATGGAATGCGGTGTCGAATACAAAAACCTGTTTCAGATTGGGAAGTTGGGCTTTAACGGCTTCATAACCCTTAAGGTGTGCAGGACTATGAAGAGGCGCAAGACCCATGTACGGCTTCCAACCCTCAAGCAGGGCATCGTCGACAATCTGACTTTCGGTGTATGTACCACCCGCCACGATGCGATGGCCAGCTGCACTGATTTCGTCCAAACTCTTTATAGCGCCATATTCCGGCGAGAGGAGGGTGTCGAACATGAGTTTGATGCCTTCAGTGTGCGAAGGCACCTTAGCGTCCACCTTCTTTGTCTCGCCGTTGGGCAATTTAAACTTGATGAAGGCACCGTCCATGCCTACTTTCTCAATGCCGCCTTGAGCAAGCACTTCTTCGTTCTTCATTTCGTAGAGCTTGTACTTGATGGACGAGCTCCCACAATTGATTACCAATATCTTCATTAGTGTCTAAATGTATCTGAATTTTCGATGAATAAATATAATTTATAGCCCCTTGGCTGCAATGGCTTGATCGGCAGTGATGGCAATCATCATATATACATCGTCCACAGAGCAGCCGCGGCTAAGATCGTTCACAGGACGTGCTATGCCTTGAAGAATCGGACCAATTGCTTTTGCACGACCTAAACGTTGAACCAGTTTGTAGCCAATGTTGCCAACTTCAAGATTGGGTACAACCAAAACATTTGCATGACCTGCCACACTGCTACCAGGTGCCTTGCTCTCACCGATTTTAGGAACGAGGGCTGCATCTGCTTGAAGTTCACCATCAATCTGAAGGTCTGGCTTCATTTCACGAGCCAGTCTCGTTGCTTCGACAACCTTGTCCACTACTTCATGACTTGCGCTACCATGGCTTGAGAAACTCAACATTGCCACGCGAGGCTCTATGTCGGCAATGGCTTTCGCAGTCTGCGCAGTGCAAACGGCAATCTGTGCCAACTGAGCAGCATCAGGAACGGGCATTACAGCCACGTCGCCCATGACGAGCAAACCTTCTTCGCCAAATTCCGGAGCCTGAGTCAGAAGAAGCATGGCACCACTCACACATGAGATGCCTGGAGCTGTCTTGATGATTTGAAGTGCTGGACGGAGCACATTTCCTGTGGTGTTTCGTGCTCCAGCTAACTGGCCGTCTGCCTCGCTATTCTTTATGATGAGGCATCCCAAATAGAGTGGGTCTTTCACCAATTTGCGGGCTTCTTCAATGGTCATACCCTTCTTCTTGCGAAGTTCAAACAGCAACTGAGCGTATTCCTCCATCTTGGGGTGATTCTCTGGGTCGATAATGGTGCCCTTGTTGATGTTGGTCAGACCATTTATCTCTGCCAGTGCTTTGATTTCATCAGGATTGCCGATAATAATTAGGTCGGCAACACCCTCTGCCAACACGCGGTCGGCAGCCTTGAGTGTGCGCTCCTCTGTGCCTTCGGGGAGCACGATGCGTTGTTTCTGCGACTTAGCGCGTGCAACGATGTCTTTGATTAAGTCCATAATCTGTATTTGTGTATTTTAATAATAGTCAAAACGAGTGTTAAACAAGTGATTTGCAACGAAGTATAAAAATGCTCTGTGTACTTCCACTTTTTCAGCCGCGAAGTTAACATAAAAAATCAATATGCGTTAATCTGTGTGCAATTTTTCAACGGACGAAATAACGCTGCACTCTTACAAATTTAATATCTTTGTACACTCAAGGCCAACGTGAGTTCGATTCTTGTCAATTTACATAATGATATATTTTTCTCCCCCCAAAAAACACAAAGAATTGAATTTTTTGACAAAAATTACTATATTATACAAGAATATAAAAAAACGAGCATCATGACAATAGAGAAACAATTATTGGAGTTGTATAAAACAACAACCTATCAGAAGTTGAATGCCTATTATGGCCAGAACACAGTTTTTAACATCTTGGGTGTTGAGCGTAGTGAGAATAGACATAGTGCCTTTCTCGCATGGCTGTTTAATCCTGCATCGACTCACGGACTCAAGGAAATACCCCTGCGAAAATTTCTGGCGCTTGTTGCAACACAAGCCGTTGATAATGAAAAATGTTATTACCATCAAGTGCGTGAACATCTTATAACCGGAAATTTTACGTTACAGGTGGAGAGTGTCGAAACAGAACAGTCAATCATCGGATTAGCCGACGGAAAGACTGATGATTTCAGCGGTGTTGTTGAGAAAAACGCAAAAGGACAATTCAAAAAAGATAGCAAAAACCGTTTCGATATCTGGATGCTCTTGCATATTACATTTGTAGATGAGCGTGAAGAGGAACGACACTGGTACTTGCCTGTAGTCGTTGAAAACAAGATATATAGTGCCGAAGGTAATGCAAACGATAAGGAAAAAGCACAGACAGTACGCTATCATAGGGCTGTCAATATCTTGAAGAATATCGTTTGTCCAAAAACTAATTATATTCAGCCCCTCCTTGTTTTCCTTACTCCCTCCGATTCCAGGAAACCAAAGCACAATGCATTTATTCATCTCACTTATCAGGATATGCTTGACCATGTTATTCAGCCTTGTACATTTCTTTCTGCCACCCAAGGGACGTCTGTAGATGTCAGGGTGTTGTTGGAAGGCTATGTGCGAAATCTCAGTCGTCCTTCAAACAAGGATGGAGAAACAGTCAAGGATTATTCGATTCTCGCTATTGCTGATTCGGAAAACGACGATCTAAAAGAAATTTTCAGATCTGATGCATTTCAGACAGCACTTTGTGCCATTTATCCAAAAGAAGCAAAATCCTTGCTTGAGACAGATTTCCATGAAGTGGAAGAACAACAGACAATGCTTGAACAATTCTGGAATGTCAATGAAGATTTGTTCAAAATAGTACTTTACAACCAGTTCAAGGATGATGAGGAGAAAATGAAATCGGTACAGCGGATTGTCAAGATAAGCAACCGCGACAATACTCGTTATCTTGTAGGGATTGAGCATGGCAAATGGTTGAATGTCAACGGAAAACCTGCTTCAAAGAGCGAGGCGTCATTCCTTATCTTCAAGGCTTTCTGCGAAAAGTGGCATCAAGAGCATCCTAACGAAAAACTTACCATCGACATCTTGAGAAATGAATTCAGTATTGACCTGAATTCATACTATCATAACCGTTGGCTTTCTTTCTTGTTTTATGATTTTAATGATGAGGTGACGGTAGATGTTAAGGGTAACAAGCATTATGGAACTGAAATATGTAAAGAGAATAACGATTGGGATTTTTATTGGGACGATGCTCACAAACTACCTTACATGAAAGGTGATGTCAGAAATGTAAAAATGTGGCGAAAGAACGATTTTGATAATCTCAAAGAGAAAGCCAAGGACATAGGATTTATTGTAATATCAACAGCAGATTTAAATGAATGATAGGTAACTGATTCTAATTGGTTTTAATATAATTTAAGGGGTGTTTTAAGAACACCCTTTTTTGTTCTCATATATTCTCAAGAAAATTAGAAAGTGAAAAAGGAATAAGAAAAAAACATGGAACGGGTCTTGTTTTATTCCGCCTGTTTAATAGTTCACAAATTTTATGTATATTTGCATCAATAATAAAACAATAAAATCTGCAAGTCATGACTAAATTCAAGAGAATACTGTTGAAACTCAGTGGCGAAAGCCT
This sequence comes from Pseudoprevotella muciniphila, assembly GCF_003265305.2. Taxonomy (NCBI): domain Bacteria; kingdom Pseudomonadati; phylum Bacteroidota; class Bacteroidia; order Bacteroidales; family Prevotellaceae; genus Pseudoprevotella; species Pseudoprevotella muciniphila. Next base: position 2,803,993 of record NZ_CP033459.1, read on the forward strand.
GCAAGGAGAACAAGGCTACGGCATTGATGCGAAAAGACTCAGCGAGTATGCGCAGCAAATCAAGGAAATAAAAGAAATGGGCGTGCAAATAGGCATAGTCATTGGAGGTGGAAATATCTTCCGGGGGCTGAGCGGTGCCGGTAAGGGATTCGACCGTGTGAAAGGCGACCAGATGGGCATGTGCGCCACCGTTATCAATTCGCTCGCACTGAGTAGTGCTCTCGGAGCCATTGGCGTCAAGACTCGTGTGCTGACCGCCATACGCATGGAGCCTATCGGAGAATTCTATAACAAGTGGAAGGCTATAGATGCAATGGAAAATGGCGAAATTGCCATTATGAGTTGCGGAACAAGCCAGCCTTATTTCACTACCGACACAGGTTCTTCATTGAGAGGTATAGAAATCGAGGCTGACGTGATGCTGAAAGGTACACGCGTAGATGGTGTCTATACAGCCGACCCGGAAAAAGACCCCACAGCCACAAAGTTCGATGAAATCACATACGATGAGGTCATTTCGCGCGGACTGAAAGTAATGGACATTACAGCCACAGCCATGTGTAAAGATAACAATCTGCCCATCTATGTGTTCAATATGGACGTGCCCGGCAACCTGAAGAAAGTTGTCAGCGGAGAGCCCATAGGCACGTTTGTACATCCTTAATTATTCACATGTGTATTTGGTCAAGACAATCTTCCTTGGAAGCAACTATAGAATAATGAAGTGATGAAACCGATAAAATTTCAGCCGCTCCTCTTTCCCAAAATATGGGGAGGAGAAAAAATAGCAGCGCTAAAACAATATAAAAATGCCTCGGCAAAGGTGGGCGAGAGTTTCGAAGTATCGGCACTGAAGGGAGAATGCACACCCGAAATTGAGGGCGACGACCACGGCGCATCATTGTCCGAACTCATCGAAAAGTATGGCGCAAAACTGGTGGGGGAGAATGTCTTTCAAAAATATGGCACAGAATTTCCAATCCTCATCAAGTTTATTGACGCGAGAGAGCCGCTGAGCATACAGGTGCATCCCGACGACGAAATGGCACAAAGAGAAGGGATGCCCTGCGGCAAATCCGAAATGTGGTATGTGGTGCAGGCAGACGAGGGAGCATCTCTGTATGCCGGATTCAGCAAGGATGTTAATCCAGATGATTATGAAAAACTGCTGAATGATGGAACACTGACCGACAGCGTGAATAAATATGAGACAAGAGCAGGCGATGCCTTCTACATACCGGCAGGCACCATTCACAGCATCGGAGCAGGAAATCTTATCATAGAGGTGCAGCAAACCAGTGGAGCCACATATCGGGTATACGACTTCGACAGAAAGGATAATCGCGGAAAGAAACGCGAACTGCATGTGGAGAAAGCACGTCAGGCGCTCAATTTCAATGCACGAAACGACTTCCGTATAGACGTGCCAAAAGAAAAGAACCAACCTGTTGTTGTAAAGAAATGCGAGTATTTCAATACGCATGTCATGCATCTCGACAAAGTGCTGACACGCGACTACTCAACCATCGACAGTTTTGTCATACTCATCGCATTCGAAGGCGCTGCAACACTTCTCGACAGCGAAGGAAATACCATTACAATGCAACAAGGCGAAAGTGTGCTCTACCCGGCATGTAACGAGTCAATACGTTTCACGCCATCAGGCAATTTTTCTTGCTTTGAGACATACATCTGACGATGAATAAAGATTTTGGAAAAAAAAACATCATATTTAACCCCTAAAAATAAATGACTATGGACAAGCAACACCGTTACAACCGTCATGAGGACTATGATGACGAAGAAAACTACAACAATCAGCAGAACGAAAACGACTACGATCGTCCGTAAGGCATAATCGAATGAAGTTACGACTACGCGGGACTGTCTGTAGCCGAAAGCGCACAACAGGGGCAGGCACAACGAGGCTTGCCCCGGTTGTACTTTTATTCATGGTGCTATTCTTGTTTTCACCACAAGTGGCTTTTACGCAGACTCTTGGACAAGAAAATGATACCATTGCAGTTGTAACAGCATATAGAGAAACTTCGCCAGATTTGCTGCCGGTGCAAGAACTGTCAGGGCGCCAGTTGGAGCGCTTACGTTCTCACAGTGTGGCAGATGCGGTGAGGTTTTTCAGTGGAGTTCAAGTAAAGGATTATGGCGGAGTAGGGGGACTGAAAACGGTGAATATTCGTGGTATGGGAACACAGCATGTAGGAGTCTTCTTCGATGGTATAGAACTCGGCAATGCGCAAAACGGACAAGTTGATCTTGGACGCTTTTCTCTTGAAGAAATGCAAAGCGTAACGGTTTATAACGGACAGCGAAGCCAATTACTCCAGCCTGCGCGCGACTTCGGCTCGGCTTCTACAGTGTACCTGCGTAGCCGAACACCCGATTTCTCAAACGGAAAAGACTTTCAAGGACATGTTTCTATGAAGGCGGGTTCATTCGGCACGTTCCGACCTTCATTTACCATCGACAAAAAACTTTCCAATGCTGTAGGGACATCATTAAGTGCGGGCTATGTGCATACAGACGGCTCATATAGTTTCCGCTACAAAACACAGGGCGGATACGACACAACAGCAACACGCCGCAACAGTCGTGTTGATGCATTGAGGGCGGAAACAGGTTTCTTTGGAAAAACATCACAGGGAGAATGGCGGGCAAAGGCCTACTTCTATTCTTCTGAAAGAGGGTTGCCGGGAGCAGTTGTCAGAAATCGTTTCGCACACGAGGACAAACAGTGGGACACGAACCTGTTTGTACAGTCGCAATGGAAACAGCGTGTCGCTAAAAATTATAGTTTTCTGTTGAGCGGAAAATTAGCATACGACTATTTACAATATACCACGAATCCAAAAAGGGATGCGTCTGAAATGTTTATTGACAACAGTTTCTATCAGACAGAGGCTTACCTTTCGGCAGCGAATATGTTATCTCTTGGTCGGTGGCAACTTGCTGCAGCATTAGACTACCAATACAACCATGTGTCAGGAAATCAATTAGGCTTTGCCTATCCTACAAGAAATACTCTTCTCGCTTCTGCAGCAGCAAACGCAGGTTTCGGCACACTGAAAATTCATGCTGCCCTGCTCGCCACTTTCGTGAACGACCGCGTGCGGAATGGAGGACAAAGCATGAAGGACAGACTGGAGTGGTCGCCAAGCATCGTAATGACATGGCAGCCAACAAAAGAACTGCCTGTAAATTTCAGGGCATTTTATAAGCGCATATTCCGCATGCCTACGCTGAACGACCTGTACTATACACTTATTGGACGGGCAGACCTGAATCCGGAACGGACAGATCAATTCAATATCGGCGCGACATACGAAGTGAGAAAGAAGCAAGGTTTTTTCCGAGGTTTGGAACTCTCCGCAGATGGCTACATCAACCATGTAAAGGATAAAATCGTAGCCGTGCCTACAGCCAACCAGTTTAGATGGACGATGATGAATATAGGCAGGGTGAGCATCAGGGGCATAGACTTCGTGGCACAGACATATTGGGCTGTGTCACAATTCACTATTGATGTCAGGGCTGCATATACTTATCAAAGGGCGGCAGACAGAACCGACAGGAATGATGTCTGTTTCAACGACCAGATACCATATATCCCCAAACACAGCGGCTCGCTGACAATCGGGCTTGGTTGGAGAAATGTGGAGGCACATTACAGTTTTATCTATACTGGCGAACGCTACAACCAACGTGCCAACATACTCGAAAACTACGAACCCGCGTGGTACACTTCCGACGTTGGTGTATCATTCCGTGTTAGGCCGTTTATAATTACCGCTGAAGTAAACAATATATTCAACCAGAAGTATGAGGTCGTCAGAGGTTATCCCATGCCAGGCACAAACTTCCTTATAGGCCTGAAATGGAAATTCTGAAAAGGCTCACGTATTTTGCACAACTCATGATGAATGCTTCTCTAAAAACATATTTGGTTTTAGTCGTTGCCATCTTGCTCACGGCATGCCGGACAGACTACCCTGATCTGGTGCGCTCGTCTTCGTCGGAAGTGGCAGCCGTAGGCAGCAGTTTCTTCTTGCTTAACGAAGGAAATATGGGTAGCAACAAGGCAACAATCGATTTCTACGACGCAAGGGTGGGGAAGTACAACCGCAACATCTTTTCAGAAATAAATCCTGACGTAACGTTCGAACTCGGAGATGTAGGCAACGACCTCGCCGTGTATGGGTCGCGCCTTTATGCAGTAATCAACTGTTCCAACCTCATAGAAGTGATGGATGCCCGTTCTGCGCGACATGTAGCCAAAATCGACGTGCCAAATCCGCGGAACATCGTGTTCCATGGGTCATACGCCTACGTCAGTTCATACGCCGGACCGATAGTAGCGGACCCAAATGCGCGACAAGGCTATGTGGCGCGTATCGACACTGCAACGCTGCAGGTGGTGGATACGTGTGTGGTGGGTTTTCAGCCCGAGGGGATGGCAATAGTGGACAATCGGCTCTTCGTTGCAAATTCAGGCGGATACAGAGCGCCTGATTATGACCGCACACTCTCAGTGATAGACCTTACTACCTTCAGGGAAATGACTCGGATAGACGTGGCGCCCAACCTGAACCAAATAGCCCTACACAACAAGAAACTATATGTGGGAAGTCGTGGCAACTATGCCGACGCACCTGCCGACATCTATGTGGTCAATGCACAAACGATGAGCGTTGAGGGAAATCTCGGTATTCCAGCCAACAGTTTTTGTATAAGTGGAAATGACTTGTTAGCAGTAAGAGGCTCATGGGAAGGAAAGGCTTTTGTTCGTTATGATATAGAAAACCATCTTCTCTCAGAATTGATAACAGATGGCACAGACGAGCAAATCAGAATGCCATACACCGTAATGGCTGACCCCAATAGTGAAATCTTCTATGTTACGGATGCACGCGACTACATATCGCCCGGCACCGTCTATGCCTTCTCTAAAACGGGTACAAAAATATGGAATGCCACAACAGGCGACATTCCGGCACATTTCGCCTTTACAGATGCCAATATCGGTGCGGTGGATACTGCATCAACCAACGACGAATCAATCCATATAACAAAGGTGTTCGACTATCGACCAGCACCCGGACAATTTGTCAACGTCTATCCTTCCTATACCGAAGGCGACACGCAGGAAAGCATGAACAAGAAAGTTCTTGAGGCTGTCGGTTATAACCGTCGCGGACTCGTTTCCCTCGGCGGCTTCGGAGGATATGTAGTAGTAGGCTTCAATCGCAGCATCATAAACAAAGAAGGCGCAGACTTCCGCGTACTCGGTAATGCCTTTGCAGGAAACAGCGAACCGGGCATCATCAGCGTCATGGCAGACGACAACGGAAACGGACAGCCCGACGACACATGGTACGAAATCGCAGGCAGCGAAGCCGATCGTGCAGTTTATAATTATTCAATCACATACCACCGCACACCAAACGACCACCAGCCCGTCACAAACGGCGAAACATGGTGCTACGACAGCGAACACATCCGTTGGACTGACAACGCAGGACAGGCGGGCTACCTTATTCAGAACATATACCACCGCCAAAACTACTTCCCGCAATGGCTCGACACCGACACCCTTACATTCACCGCAACAAAACTACCCAATAACTTCACCCTCATAAACGGAACATACACAGCCACCACCTTCCCCTACGGCTATGCCGACAACGTACCCAATGCCGACCCAGCCGCCTGCATAGACATAGACTGGGCAACCGACCAAACAGGAAACCCCATCCACCTCCCCAAAATAGACTTCATCCGAATACACACCGCCACAAACCAACAAAACGGACAGATAGGCGAAACATCAACAGAATTCACCGGCATAACACTGCCGTAGTACAAACCAGTAAGAAATCTTCACAAACGAACATACAGTTCGAAAAGACAAACTACTTTTGCAGCGTAAACATTAAAAATTTATTCGCTATGTCACAAACAGGAGATGTTGTTATGTCTTATGAAGAAGGCAAGACTGCAATGAAAAAAGGCGACTTTTTAACAGCTGCCAGATTGTTTAGAATTTGTAATTACTCTTATGAGTATGGCGAACTGCCTTTCTATATGTCAATCGTTCAAGAATACGGATGCAAAGCCGTAAGTCGTTATGAAGAATGCCTCGAAAAACTGCCGAAAGAACAACGAGAGCAACTTAAGGCGGAAGAGAAGGTGTATTACGATGAAGGTTGGCGAACTGGTGTTCGTTACGATATAGAACAACTGACAGGACAAAAATTCCCGGACAATGCCAAGTAACAAAAACGCACTGACAAGATACAAATACCTCGACGAATTGTTGTCAGACCGGCATCATTACTATGATATCAAAGATCTGACCCGCTACTGCAATGAAAGATTGGCAGAAGCAGATTTCCCTACGGTTACGCAGCGCTGTATAGAAAAAGACATACGCTATCTCGAGTTCGACCCTTTCTTTGCAGAAATAGAGCGTTTCCGGATAGACGGGAAAAAGTGTCTGCGCTACAAAAATCCGTCCTATTCTATATTCAGAAAAGAACTCACTACAGAAGAACGGCATCTCCTCTCGGAAGTCATCTCCACCATCGGACAATTCGACGGACTGGCTAACTTCGACTGGCTGGAAAGACTCAGAGAAGATCTCAAACTTGAAGAGCGACCTAAAATCATCAGTTTCAGTAACAACCCCTATCTGAGAAACTCAAACCTCTTGGGCGTTATCTTCGATTACATATCTAATAAGGTGGTGCTGAAAATCACATACCGTAAGTTCTCGACTGAAGAAGAAAAGCAAATTATCTTCCACCCATATCTCTTGAAGCAGTACAACAACCGCTGGTATGTCTTCGGAGCAGCAGATGACGACAAACAAATACTGTGTTTCGCATTAGACCGTCTCGTAAACATCGAAGCCTGTCCGCAAATCCCATACGAAGAATGCCCAATCGACATCTTCGAGCGGTTTGAGGATATAGTAGGAGTAACATACTACGAAAACAAAGCCATAGAGAAAATTCTCTTCTGGGTAAGCGAAGTATCCAATGGGTACATCGAAACAAAACCTCTCCACGAATCACAGACTGTCCTGAAAAATGAGACTGAAGAGCAACTAAGGGCAAAATACCCCACATTGAAAGCAGGAAAATTCTACACCATCTCCTGCATACCCAACTACGAACTCGTTAGACTACTCACAACCTTCGGAAAAGAACTAATCGTCCTCTCTCCAAAAACCATACAAGACGAAATCTGCAACCGCGTCGCAGAAATGCTGAACGATTATAACGCTTTGCGAACATAGAGTTCGTTTATGCGCTTTATCTTTGCAACCGAAAACAAAGTATAACAAATCAAATAAATTATGTTCACAGCAGCAATAATCATCTACGTTGTTTTGGCACTACTTTTTGGACCATTATGGCCGCTGTCAATGTTCGGTAAGGGCGGGTGCCTGGGAAAAATCATTGTTATTGCATGGGTGGCTCTGCTCATCGCCGGTCTATCAAAATAAAGTATGAAAGCAAAATGAAAGACTTCTTTGGCGCAATTATAGGAATCCTAATCTGGCTATATGCAATAGCAAGTCAGATAATGGCTTTGGTGTTCTTTATTGAATACTGCAAAAGCGATTCATTCGCGGAAATCCTTTTTATAGACACTTGGCTGTCTGAAATCAAAGGACTGTTGTGGATATTCTTTATTTGGTAAAAAAATAGACAAACAACATCGCAACACGAACATAGAGTTCGAACGTCATCCCTATCTTTGCAACACAAAAACCAAAAACTAATATTTTATGAGCAACTACAACGATTTTTACGAAGAGCAAACTTATGAAGAATACAACTGCTCTTATGCGCAAGACGTAGAAGGATGGAGCGACCAGATGATAGATGACGCTCTTGATGGCGCCCCGGATGCATACTGGAACATCGATTAATTAAAATTAATAGCGAAACGATACGATTATCATAATAAGTTGTATCTTTGCAAAACACAATAGCGGTCTTTTTTTTGTTGCACAAACAAATTTTGACTCTGGTTCGACGTGTGTCGAATGTCATTCTTCTAAAAAAAGAATTGATAAACCAACGTTATATTTTATTACAGTCATACTGACTGATTTATATAAATAACTGTAAAATCTGTTATAGATATATAAAACAAAGAAAATGTTAGTGCACAATTAAAAGACCGCACTTTTATTTATGGAAAAAGCAGAAATAAGAGATAAAGCTATGGTGATGAAGACGACAAAGAATCTGGCACGTCTTCTCAATACAATCAAACAGGAAGAGTTTGGTTCAAAACGCTATAAAATTACTCCAAGGCAGCTTTATCATTTTGCTTACACAAATATTGCACCCAACCGCTACAAAACATTTCATATTCACAAAAAAAGCGGAGGACTTAGAGAAATCAATGCCCCATGTTACCAATTGGGGATTATACTTTATTTCCTAAATAAGGTATTCAAATCCTTATATACTCCATCGTCATCTGTCACAGGCTTTACAGAAGGCCGTTCTGTCTATGATAATGCAAAAATGCATGTAGGTCATCACTATGTGTTTAACATAGACTTGAAGGACTTTTTCCCTTCCATTTCTCAAGGGCGAGTATGGACAAGACTACAGCTTCCACCGTTCAACTTTACTCAGGAAATTGCAAATGTGGTTGCCGGTTTGTGTTGCCACAAGAATGCAGGTAGTACTCTAAATGTGTTGCCACAAGGTGCTGCAACATCTCCAATACTGACTAATGCTGTTTGCGATAAATTAGACCGTAGAATGCGTGGTGTGGCAAAAAGATTCGGTCTCCATTATTCGCGCTATGCTGATGATATGACATTCTCCAGTATGCACAATGTTTATCAAGAAGGAAGTGAGTTTCGTTGTGAAGTTAAGCGCATTATTGAGGAACAAGGTTTTCAAATGAATGACGCAAAGACACGTTTGCTACGCGATGGCGTTAGGCAAGAAGTAACAGGACTAACTGTAAATAGTGTTGTAAATGTCTCAAGAAAGTACATAAGCGATCTAAGGTGGATTATCAGAGTATGGGAGAAGGAAGGATACGCAAAAGCATATAGCAAGTTTTATCCAAAATACAAAAAAGAAAAGGGTTACATCAAAAAAGGCGAACCCATTATGGAGAATGTTATTGGTGGCAAGCTCAACTATTTAAAGATGATACGTGGTGAAAATAATCCAGCGTACAAGAAACTCCAGGAACGCTATAACCGCCTTCAGCAAGTAGTGTATGTTGATAATGAAACAGACAAGGGAACGTCGTATGTCTATGTGCAGTCATACACTATGAAGGAATTTCAGAAATATTTCGCAACGACTGTTACCTTGGAAGTCTCTGCAAAAGGAAAACTTGTTGGGAAGTGCTTGCTGGCTGGAATGGAAAAAATCATACCAATAAGCCTATCCACACAGAAAAAGCTATGTCCAGATCTTGAGTCAAAAAAATCAGGAGAGCAAGTTATTTCGAAAATGTTGACTAAATGCCACGTAACTCTTTGTAGAGCGAAAGGAAAGAACTTCTGGCTTATTACTAAATATGAGCCAAAACGTTCCAAGTGTTTTAGCATACAAAACACCAAGATAGATATTGACACTTTGTTAAATATTTGGGAACAATATGGCACAGAAGGTGCTGTTGATGTTTTCCAGCAATCTATTTATAATGGTCAGCGAATTTCAAAAGAAGGAATAGATGGACTTATATTGAATTTCATTCTTGAATCTAAATACCCAAAGTTGGATACTAATAAAACTCAAAAACCTCAAAAGAGTGAATCTGAAACTTTGAGTGAGGAGGAAATGGCTCAATTATCAGAATTTGCTGACCTTATTGATTCCAGTGATATTGACGAATTGCCATTTACAATACAATTAAACCCATGAAACAGCAAGAATTAAAAGAGTTTATATCCTTCTTTATTCATAATAAAACTCTAAATCAGTCTCAAAAGAGAAAAGTTGTATCTCTCCTAACTCGAGACTTATCGCCATCAATAACAGAGAACGATATTAATATAATAGATATAAATACAGAAAACAAGAATTTAAAAAAAGTAGCAAAGGTAGATAGACACAGATCTGGAGTAGATGTATCTTATATTTCGCCAAAAAATTTACAGAAGTTTTTGTGGGAGTATAATCAAGATGATGTGTTAAAATATACTTGTCATACGATTGATTCAGATAACGTAATTAAAGATATATGTGAAAAGTGCAATGTACATAATTATAGTTTTGAAAAACATCTTTTTCTCATTCATAAGAGATTTGATGATTTATTATCACATTTCAAGAAAAGAGGTATTTTTCTCGATAAAAAAATGATAACACTTATTAGCGTATATCTCCAAGGCGAGGACCTAAATGGGAATAATAATGTAACATGGTCATCAAATAAAATTAAAGATAACTGGAGTTCTGAGAATTTAGCTAAGTGGGCTTCAACCAATCCTCAAATTATACCGAATCCAGGTAAGAATATCGCTACAAAACAGCATAATGAAGGATATTCAGTGCCTAAAGCATTTATTAGTAAAATAACGGAAGACAGAATTAAAACTTTTTCCGAATTAATAATTTTTTTTAAAAGTCAATTCCATATTAGAAGAGATAATTCTTTACAGGCTATTCTTGAGGTTGTAAATAAAAACTTGTCTGATAATGTTTTTGAAATATCTTTTAGTCAGCAACATTTTAATAAAGGAGTGGAACTTTTTACAGATATTGATAAGTTGATTCAAGCATATAAAAGCATCTTGAATATTTGCAAAGAACATAAACCAGAATCAGAGGAATTCGTTAAATTAGAACTAAGTTTATACGATGATATAGATTCGAATTGTACAAAATTCTGTATTCATCATCTTAATACGGTTTATAGAAGGACAATGAATTCTGCAATACGTCTAGGTGAACGGCATTCTGATTTGATAAAGAATCAAATAAATGGATTGTGTGATTTAATTATTGAGGCAGAGTTTGAAGATCAAAATTATGGCACATTAAACTTATGGGACTCTTCATCTGAACTACGTTGTTTACCTTTAGACAAAAATATTACAGGTGTTAAATACATATTAAAGTTTTAATGGTATGATTTACTTAATTGACGATAAAGAATCAAGGCAGAGAGACTATGGATGGGATGAAAAAATGTTTCAAGAATATTCTGAGTTTTTAATTCATATACGGGATGTTCACGAATTAAAGGAAAGGTATAAAAATATATTTAATAATGATAATGTCCTACTCATACACGAATCTTTCCCATTAGATAATTGGGAAAGGGATTTTCATACCCTGCTTAATGAAAACAAACTGCCTATAGCTTTTTTTAGTGGAAGTAAAAACGCAAGATTTGTTGAAGATAATATTTGTATGTTGCCGCCCAATGTGTTATATGCGAATCTTGCTACCTTTGTGAAGACGAACTGCAAGACTTTTCAATCCTTTAGAACTCTTGCATTTGGAGAAAATGACATTATAGAAGAAGAAATTCGCCAACGGGTAAAAAGTTGCAAAATACAAAATACAAAAGATGATTTTGGCAGTGACTTTTCTTCTAATAAGAAAATGTTTTTTGCAATAGCACAAGATAATATAGATGAAGTCCCATTCCTTAATGATAGCCAATTAACCAAGAATTGGGATTTCTTTAGTGAAGAAAAACTACAAAAGCAAATATCTGACATCGAGTTGGATAGCTTTGTAAGGCACTTTTTATCAAATGTATTTTATGATGTTATCTACATCCCTCTTTACTTTGGAAATGTATGGTCTGATTATCTAGGATTACGGTTGGCCTTACATATTAGGTTAACAAAAACAATAAATCAAAGAACACCAATTTTTATTTATGGCGTATCTAGTATTGATGAACTTATAAATAATGAGTGCTTCGATGTGTTAAAACTTTCTGGAGTTCGTCTAATTCAGTCAGATAATAAATCTTTAGTTGGTAGTCTTTCTGATTCCTTAACAACACTTTCAATAGGCCGTGAAATAAATAAGATTTACCTGCCGATTCCAACCAATATCGGTGATAATCATAGTGTCGTTAATAAATGGAGTATATATCGTTGGTCAAAGACCTTGGGAGATTGGGATAAAGATATAAAGAAAAACAATGAGGATATATACACATCATTATATTTCAAGTATTTGACTATATTATATCCTGAATCAGAAATATCTTATATGAAAGACGATTACTTGCGATTAAAAAAGACTGAGCAAATGGATATAAATGTAGTGCTCGTTGATGATGAAGCAGATAAGGGGTGGTATGAATTAATTTGTCATATTCTTTCTGATGTTAATGGGATTGTGCCTGATTATATTGGAGACGAATTAAATGGGCTATCTCAAGAACAAATTATTTCTCTTGTTATGGACAAGATTAAAAATGACAACGACATTAATATTGTTATTTTAGATCTTCGTTTGAATCCGATAGATTTTGACGAGTCTGTCAAAAATATGACAGGATATAAGCTTCTAAAAGAAATAAAAAATCATAATAGAGGCATACAGGTCTTAATGTTCTCTGCGACAAATAAAATTTGGAATTTACAAGAGCTACAGAAAGCAGAGGCTGATGGATTTATCATAAAGGAGGCACCAGAAAATTCTATCGACAGTTCTTTCACAAAAGATGTAATATCTCAATTTGTAGATAATCTATCGAGATGTTCTTGTAATATTTATAGGAAAGCGCTTTGGGAAAAGTTTCAGAATGAGAAGAAACAACTCGAAATGTTGAGGCGAAGAAAGAAGATTAATATGGAATATGAAAGGGCTGTAAGAACCTTGTTAACAATGACAGAGGATGCTCTATTCTCTCAGAATCTAAAATATCCATTTGCTACAGCCTTTATGAATCTTTTTCGCATAATTGAAGCCACTGCAAATGAATGGATAGAAACGGAGCCTGTAGTAGAAAAAGATGAAAAAGGTTACTTTGTACGCTCGTTTTTTAAAACGAGAAAGAGTGATTCTATATTGCTGAAATTCAATAGTAAGCAATTTGAAGAACCTTATCGAAACAATATATTGGAATTTGATAAAGAAAATCCTAAGCTTCCGTATTTTCAAAAAATTTGTAATACGCTCTATATTGTTGGATGTTATAATTCTGACGCGTTTGAAATTGTAGTGAAACGTAATAGTTTTACTCATCCTAATTTAATTGAAAATAGTGAGATAGAGCAGTTTACTCAAAAAGATGTTTTGTCTATAGCAAAACTCGTTGATCAGTTAATCATGAATCAGTAACCCCCTCCTACCCAAAAACCACCCCATCTGCCGCCCCAACAAGAATAACGTCCTCAAGCGATGTAGTAAATCGTGGTGAGAGGAAGTCGCGGCTGAGGTGGTGCAGCATTTCGCTTTGGGCTGCCACCTGTAGCATTTCGTGCCCCTCTTTTCCTTTGACGTAATCCACCGCTTCAAGCAGCCGCTCTTGTTTCTCACGATCCACATTGTCGAACAGATGCGCCTGAATCGCGCCGTGCTCTATGTCGCCAAGTATCACGCCTGCGCGTTTATACAAATAGCCCTCGCGATAGATGGCGTCGAAGGCTTTTGCGGCTGCGCTGACAAGTTCGCGGACATCGCTCGTCGCCACGTCAAGCACTACGCGCGCAGCATTGCTGTACTGCGCCTGATCCTCGCGAAAGCGGTTCGTTTGTATATATGATGTAATGCTCCGTGCCGCACTGCCGTCCTTACGCAGACGCTCGGCGCAGAGTGATGCAAAATCTGCAATGCGCTGGCGAAGAATATCTCGGTCGGAAAAACTCTCGTTGAATGTGCGGGAAGTGCTGATTTGCTTCTTTGCCGCAGGCGTCTGAAGCGAAATCTGGGGAATGCCCTGCAGTTCGCGCCACATCTGTACCCCGGGCAGATTGAGCACACTCCTCACGCGATTCTCGCGCCAAAGGGTAAGGTCGAATGCCGTTTTCACACCCATCGCAAGCAATTTCTTCGCATTCCGCCGCCCGACGCCCCATACATCGTCTATCGGTGTGAGCCGCAATGCCTTCTCGCGCTGTTCTGCACGCTCAATCATGCAAACACCCTGATAACCCGGATAGCGCTTCGCAAAATGGCTCGCAATCTTTGCCAGCGTCTTTGTCGGCGCTATGCCAATACTGATGGGAATGCCCGTGCATTTGCCCACTGTCTGCCGCAGTTTCGTGCAGTATGGCACAACGTCACTGATGCCCTCTACGTCCATAAAACATTCATCGATGCTGTATTTCTCGATGCGGGGAAAATGCCTGCGGATAATGGCTGTCACGCGGTCGGACATATCGCCATAAAGCGGAAAATTTGAAGACCGCACCTGCAGACCGGCAGTCTTGACAAGATGCTTCACCTGATAGAAAGGCACACCCATCTTGATGCCGAGCCGCTTAGCCTCGTTCGAACGTGCAATAACGCAACCGTCGTTGTTAGAAAGCACAACGACGGGAACATTGCGGAGTACGGGCTGAAACACGCGCTCGCAACTCACAAAGAAATTATTACAATCGGCGATGGCTATCATTCCAAGAGTGAAATACATTAAAACTATACACTCCTTTACTCAACTTTCTGAAGTTATTGAAGTTGTCGAAGTTATCACTTTGCTCGAAATTAACGACATTACCTTTATCTGATGCCTTTCTGTGTTTTATTTTTTATTGGTCTAAAGTATCGTCGTTAACTTCTTTAACTTCTTTAACTTCGCTAACTTCGTTAACTTCAAGCAAGTGCAACGTGCGAAGATTGCCCCCTTTATTTATCTATGTCCATCGACTCGCTGCTGAAATGGAAAGGGAGTAGGGAAGCAATACCTTCAAGCAAATATGTGCCCTCTGTGCCATAGAGCAGAATGCGAAGAGGCTGATGCTGCCTGTTCTCCGTCTCTGCCAACACTTGCCGGCAGGCACCGCAGGGAGATATAGGCTGACGGGTAAATTCTCCGCTTTCGTTGCGCGCGGCAACAGCAATGCTGACAACCGCCTCGTCGGGATAACGTGCACCGGCATAAAACACCGTGCAACGCTCAGCACATGTACCGCTCGGAGATGCTGCATTCTCCTGATTGGAACCGCTGACAATCTCACCGTTAGCCATCTGCACGGCAGCACCGACGCTAAAGTGTGAATAGGGGGCATAACTCGTAAAAGTAGCCTCCTTGGCACGCTCCACCAGCAGCCGGTCTGCTTCGCTCAGTTCATCCGCCGTGAGCACAACGTATGGAATGTGAAAAGCCTGTTCTTTCATAATCGTAAGGAATTGGTTGTTGCAAACTTACAACGTTTTTTTTACAAAGCACTTATTTATGCCATAAAATTTGGATTATTACCTCCGAAACAATAACTTTGCCAAATAAAGATTATCGAATTAACCATTAACCCCAAAAAAATTAAAAGACATGAAGAAATTTTTTGCATTATTCGCATTTGCTGCTCTTGCAGTAACAATGGCGTCCTGTGGCGGCACAAAGACAGAAGGCGATAAGTCTGGCGAAGCACCTGCTGAAGCCCCAAAGATTGAAGGCACAACCATCGAGAAAACTCATTTCAGCGTTACAAAGCCTAAAACTTGGGAAGTAACTACAGATGAAGAAGGAAAGGTGGAAATGAAGAATCAGGACGAAAAAGTCAAATTCTTTGTAAAAGTCGAAGAAAGTACTGAAGGTTATGAAAAAGCATTGGAATACAACCTTAACCCAGAAGGCGGCAATTACAAGAAGACTGAAGAAATTGAAGTTCAGGGAGGCAAGTTGACTGTTCTGAAGAAAGAAAACGACAATTCTTACTTCATCATTGCTCCGCAAGGTGCTGATGCAAGTAAGAGTGTGAAGATTGTCGTGAGCACTAACAGGACAGACACCGACCCCATCACAAACGAAGAGGTGAAAGGTATCTTGAACAGCATCGCTCTCAAGTAAGCATCGTTTCTTTGCACAATGCATACATCCCGCGGCAAACACCGTGGGATGTTTTTTCGTACGACCAGTCCGATAATTCCGATTACTCCGACAACTCCAATAAAACAAATCAAGGCCACTCAAAGAAAGAGCAGCCTTGATGCGTTCTGATATTTCCCCTGCCTCAGAAAGCCTTCGTGCCGAGGTTACGGTCAACGAGCATGCCGTCGATGGGTTGAAGCGTGAATGTGCCGTTCTTCTTGGCGCGGAACTTCAGTACGAACAGCGTGTCGCTGTTTTCGTCGAGCAGGAATTCATTGCCGCGGTTCACGAATGTGGGGTAGAGTTGCTTTGTGCCGTTGGTGTGCAGGCGGTCGTAGGTAAGGTTGGCCATGTTCTTCATGCCGACGGGTTCTATGCCCACATATTCCAGTTCAGTAGCATCGTATGGCAGGCCGAAGCTGAGGCCGTTCACATAGTGCAAATCCTTTCCGCTTACCGTAACGCAGATGTCATCACCTGCCTTGAAGGTCTCCTTGTCGGGCGTAAGAACGAGAGTGCCGCTGCAGTGGTCGTTCGATTCTCTTACACCACCGTCCAGTTGTGTCGTAACCACACTGATGTCGTAGGCATCGATAAGACCGTTCTGGTTGATGTCGCCGATGCTCACATAGTCGAAGTCGCCATCGCCACGACGAAGCCCGGTGTAGTTCATGTAAGAGGTGAGGTCGTTCTCGTCGATGCGCTTGTCGCGGTTGATGTCGCCTTGAAGCAGGCTCTCGCTTTCGGGCACCTTGAAGATGTGCATCTTCTGTCCGCTTGCAAAGTTGCCCACAGCTTTGCTCAGGTGGAGGCGGATGTAGCGAGCCGTCGCGTCGCCACCAAGATTGATGGACTTTTCTTCACCGTTCCTTTCCCAAGTGAAAGCAACAGGCGCCGACCAGGTCTGCTTGTCTGTACTAAGAGAGTAAGTGCCCTCAAGTATGGTGCCGTTGCCCGCATCGGGACGAGGAACGTAAACGAGTTTCTCAAGTTGGTTCACACTGTGCAGGTCAATCGTAACATCGCCCGGAATGGCTTCACCCTTGCCCCATTTCGAGTGCCAGCCCGCCTTCTCGTCGCGCTTGAACAGGTTGTTCACACCCTGACCGCCTTGATCCTGGAAGGACGTGTGTGCCGTAACGCCATTTACAGCCCATTTCAGTGGGTCGGAAGTGGTAGTTATAGTAGCCTTTGTCCATGGCGAAACACCCGCCTTGCCCACAGCGCGCACTTCAAAGTCGTATGCCGTTTCAGGACTCAGTTCGTTGAAGTTGAGGCGCGTGTTGCGAATGGTGGAATAAGTCTGTCCTGCATGGCGAATCTCATAATAGTCGGCGCCATTCACGGCATCCCACGTAGGAGTAACGTCATAGGCTTTCACATCCTCTTCCGTGAACTTCACGTTTGGGGCGGCAAGTGTCTCTGCTGCATTGTTCGTGTCGTAAACGGAGAGGGCGAGTGGCGCAAACCCACGTATCGTAACAACTGTGGCGGCACGCACGTCAGCCTTGCCGAGGTTGATGAGAATTTGAGGATTGGCAGGCGCATCAGGGGCTGTAAAACCACTGTTGGGCGTGGTAAAGAACTGCCATTGTCTGCCTGTGGCATAACACCATGAATTAGCCTTTTTTGCGAGAATGTCAGCATCGGCTACTTTCTTGAGTTTCACTTTCTTGCCGCCAATCGTTGCAACCACTTCTTTTGGCATTGCAGAAGTGTTAACAACAAACTGTGTCTGTTTTGAAGCAACGAAACTCTTGAAATTACCAGTAGTGGGACCGACGTTAATTGTCAAAACATCGTTTTCTACTTTCGTTTCAATCTGTGTCTCTGTGCTTTCGCCGCGGAGATAGGCTTGTGTCTTGCCGTCGTCGTCATATTCGCTGAATGTTGTTCCCTTAGCCGCATAGATGTTGTATATGCGCAGGTCGTTGCGCATTTCATTGGGCGTGTTGTGTGGAAGCGTCATGGGGATAATAGCGTCTTCTTTCACGAATACTGGAAGTTTCCAGAGCGGTGATGCATAGTCGTTGATGATGCAGTTGCCCATATACACTTCGCCATTGTAGAAGTCCACCCAGCGTCCTTCAGGCAGATAGATGCCGTGCCGCACGTCGTTGCCGTCCTTGTCCGCAGCAGTGTTCTTATAGATGGGCGCAACGAGCAACGAAGGACCATAGAGGAATTCGTACTCAGTCTTCGTGCCGAGTGTATAGGCATTCGGATAGTCGAGGAACAGTGCGCGAATCATGGGCTTGCCGTCGATGGCTTCGTGCGCGATACTGTAGGTGTAGGGCATGAGCGCCGATTTCAGTTTAAGATATGTGCGGTTAATCGTTGTGGCAGGCTCGCCAAGCACCTGAGGATACTTCGGATTGCTGCCCCAACCGTCCATGTTCAGTTCCATTGGCGTGAATGTCTTCCATTGGAATTCACGAACGTTGACAGCCATGTTCTTACCGCCGAAAATACCGTCCATGTCGTTCGTGATGTTAGGCTGACCGCTCAGGCCGGAACCGATGAATGTGGGAATGTGGTAGCGGATGTATTCCCAGTCGCCACCCGTCTGGTCGCCGGTCCAGATGCCGGCATAGCGCTGAGTACCTGCCCAGCCGTCAAGACTGATGATGAAAGGACGGGCATCATTGCCTTCACGAGGCATTACCTCTGCCACGTTCGCAATGCCGTTCAGACCAAAACTGTAGCCGGCTCCTACCCATGCCACGTCTGTCTTCAGCACACGCACACCGGCAGTACCCACTTCTTTCGTAATGTCGCGTTGCAACAATGGCTCAATACCTTCTTTCGGATAGAGGTCGCTCTGTGTCCAAAGACCGATTTCCACACCTTTCGATTGAGCATACTCGCCGAACGCTTTCAGGTTCTGTATATTCCCGTCAAGGCTGCCTGTCTGACCATACCCTGTGCCATAACCATCGTTTGGCAGGAACCAGCCAAGAGGCATGTCGTTGTTCAGATAGCGGTCTATGGCAGCACGTGCAGAGAATTGATAGTTGTTCTTTTCGCCGTTGAGGCTTTCCTTGATGCCGCCATTGTCCTTCTGGCTCTCGTTGTAGCGCTTGCCGTCCTCATAAGCCATAAAGCCATTCTCGTGTTCTGTCCAATAGTCGCGGTTGTAGGCATTGAGATGACCTTCATAGAAACCGAACTTAGGAAGAAGAACGGGATTGCCCGTGAGTTGGTAGAAGTCGTTGAGAAGTGCCACTGGTGTTTCATCCACCATGATGAACACATCAAGATAGCCCTCGTTGTGCGACAGTTCCACAATGCCTTCAGTCGTTGCACCGAAATCATAGCGACCAGGCTTGAACGTGTGCCACATCAGACCGTAGCCAGCCGTTGACCAGTAGAATGGGGTAGGGCTTGCCACTCCGCCGTCCACCCAGTTGTTAGTGTTCTCTATGGCGATGGACTTACCTTTATGAGAGAAACGCCCGTTCTGAATGCCACCGCCATAAAAGTATTCGTCAGAGTTCGCACTGTACGTCAGAGTGGTTTTTTTAGCGTCAAACGCAGGAAAAGTCGTCTCGTTCAGCACAAGTTTGCCACTTCGCAAGTCGGTTACACTGAGGAGGCCGCTCGCTTTGTTGAAACTCAGGCAAACCTGTGGCGTAGAAATCTGTAAAGTGCCATTTACTTCACTGATATCGACGCTGCCCACGTCTTTACGAGGATTGTTTACGAGTATTTGAGCCTCCGGACTCGCCTGAGGATTTCTCACTGCACCACCGTTAGGATCAAGAAACAGTCGGAAAATGTTGGGACCGAAAAAGTCAACAGTGAGTTGCTTACCGGAGTCGTATGTCAACACTGTCGTGTTGGCATTCTTCTTCTCACTCTTTACAATGCCGTCTGCCGACATGCTCACGGGAAGGCACATCAGACACACTGACAGCATCGATGATAAAACGACTCTTTTGTTCATGATATCATGTTTTTTTTATTTGTCGGACGGAATGATGCAAAGTTAATGTTTTAATCCTTTTTACCCAAATAAGTCATTAGGCTTTTCTTATATATCTTTCCGTCTCCGTATGTTGTGACTCAGTCGCAACCTCAACAAAAAAGCAGTCGCAATAAAAACTTATTGCAACTGCCTGAGAAGTCTTAACCTGATTCTGCAATCAGCACTTTGTGCAACGCGGCCTCACGGTTTGGAAGAAGTCGTTGCCCTTGTCGTCCACAAGGATGAACGCTGGGAAGTTTTCCACTTCTATCTTCCAGATGGCTTCCATGCCGAGTTCGGGGTATTCCACACATTCGATGCTCTTGATGCTGCTCAGCGAGAGGATGGCTGCGGGACCACCGATAGATCCGAGATAGAAGCCGCCGTGCTTGTGACAGGCGTCGGTTACTTGCTGTGAGCGGTTACCCTTGGCTATCATCACCATCGAGCCGCCATGCGACTGGAACAAGTCAACGTAGGGGTCCATACGTCCCGCCGTCGTGGGACCCATCGAACCGCAAGGCAGACCCTTTGGTGTCTTTGCCGGACCGGCATAGAGCACAGGATGCTTCTTGAAATAGTCGGGCAAATCCTGACCGGCATCGAGGCGCTCCTTGAGTTTTGCGTGTGCGATGTCACGGGCAACGATGATGGTGCCGTTCAGCGAGAGACGTGTCGAGACTGGATATTTCGTCAGTTCGGCGCGTACCTCGTCCATCGGGCGGTTGAGGTCAATACTCACACCGCCACCTTCACCGGCTTCGCGCAGTTCTGCAGGAATAAGGCTGCCGGGATTGTCGTCCATCTTCTCAATCCAGATGCCGTCTTTGTTGATCTTGCATTTGATGTTGCGGTCGGCGGAGCAACTCACACCGAGACCTACCGGGCAACTGGCACCATGACGCGGCAGACGTACCACACGAATGTCGTGCGCATAGTATTTGCCGCCGAACTGTGCACCAAGACCGATGTTATGTGCTTCTTCGAGCAGTTGCTTTTCGAGTTCTACATCACGGAATGCACGACCTGTTTCATCGCCCGTAGTAGGCAGTTCGTCATAGAAATGCGTAGAAGCGAGTTTCACCGTGAGCAGGTTCTTTTCTGCACTCGTGCCACCAATAACAAATGCAATGTGATAAGGTGGGCAGGCTGCCGTGCCGAGTGTCTTCATCTTGCTGACGAGGAAAGGCACAAGCGTCTGCGGATTGAGGATGGCTTTCGTTTCCTGATAAAGGTAGGTCTTGTTGGCAGAACCGCCGCCTTTTGTAACGCAAAGGAACTTATATTCCATACCTTCCGTGGCTTCGATGTCAATCTGAGCGGGCAGGTTGCAGCGGGTGTTTACCTCGTTGTACATGTCGAGAGGAGCATTCTGCGAATAGCGCAGGTTCTCTTCTGTGTAAGTCTTGTAAACACCTTTGGCTATGGCTTCTTCGTCTTCAAAGCCTGTCCACACTTGCTGACCCTTTTCGCCATGCACTATGGCGGTGCCGGTGTCCTGGCAGATGGGCAGTTGCCCCTTGGCGCTCACTTCGGCGTTGCGCAGGAAGGTAAGTGCCACATACTTGTCGTTGTCGCTGGCTTCAGGATCGGAAAGTATCTTTGCCACTTGTTCGTTGTGCGAACGACGAAGCAGGAATGATACGTCGCGAAATGCTTGGTTAATCATTTTTGTCAGTCCTTCGGGCTCCACTTTCAGGATGGGATGCCCTTCAAAATCGCCTACAGATACGTAGTCCTTTGTCAGGAGATAGTATTCTGTCTGGTCGGGGCCGAGTTGGAACATCGGCGCATAGTGGAATTCTGGTGTCTGTGCCATAATATGTTGTTGAATTAAATTGTCGTCTGTGTTACTGTTCTTGGCAATACGTTTGCGAAGTTAAAGATTTTTTTTGAAGAAAAATACCATATAGGTCAATATTCTTACTTCTTGAATGGTTTTCTGAATGTACAGCCTTCTTTCCACCGTGAGCAGCCGTACGCTGTGTGTCCTTTGATAACCTTACCCTTACCGCAGACAGGACAAGTGCTACCGGCGCGGATAATCTTACGTTTTGGCGCATTGGTGGAAGATGTGCTGTTGCCGGACCTTTTCTTGCTGCCATCAGGGACCTCTGAAAGGGCAATGTGGCGGTTGCTGTTGTCCGACATCACTTCCTGAATAATCTCGGAAACCATCACCTTGAGTTCTTCAATGAACTGCGGAGCACTGTATTTCCGGTGCTCAATTTCGCGCAGTTTCTTTTCCCAACGCCCTGTCAGTTCTGCACTTTTCAGCAACTCTTCCTTTATCAGACCAATCAGTTCTACACCTGTCGGAGTGGCGAAGAGCGACTTGCGTTGTTTCCTGATATAGCCACGCCGGAAAAGTGTCTCGATGATGGCTGCACGAGTGGATGGGCGTCCGATACCGTTTTCTTTCAGTGCCTCGCGGAGTTCTTCGTCGTCCACGAGTTTACCTGCCGTTTCCATGGCGCGCAGAAGTGTGGCCTCGGTATAATACTTTGGCGGCTGTGTCTCTTTTCTGGCAAGGTTGGGCTCGTGTGGACCGCTCTCGCCAACCCTGAAGTCGGGCAACGTGCGTTCCTCGTCGTTCTTGTCATCTTCACTCTTTGCATCGCTTGCGAAAACGGTGCGCCAGGCAGGTTCAAGAATCACTTTGCCTGAAACGCGGAAAGTCACGTCGTCTGCCTGACCCAGAACAGTGGTAGTGGCAAATTTACAGTCAGGATAGAAGTTCGCTATAAAGCGTTTCGCCACGAGGTCGAAAACGTTGCGTTCCATGTCGGTCATGTTGACGGGTTCGCGACCGGTGGGAATAATGGCGTGGTGGTCGGTTACTTTCGAAGAGTCGAACACCTTTTTGCTCTTGCGCAGAGGCTGTCCGCGCAGGGGTTGGAGCAATGCGCCGTATTGCTTGGATATGCCGTTTAGTGTGGCTTTACATTTGGGATAGATATCATCGCTCAAATAAGTGGTATCTACGCGGGGATAGGTGGTGAGTTTCTTCTCATAAAGGGCTTGAATGAGTTGCAGAGTCTGGTCGGCAGAATAACCGAATTTCTTGTTACATTCCACTTGTAGCGATGTTAGATCAAAAAGACGTGGTGGAGCCTCTGTGCCATTCTTTTTTTGAACTGACGTTACTTCAAAGGGCACGTTCTTTATCTTTTCCATCGCCTGTCTGCCTTCTTCCTCTGTGGAAAAACCGCGTTTATTTATGCTTGTTTTTGCATTATTGTTTTCAGCATCCGCAGATTCTTCATCAGGTTGTCCCATTACGGCAGTAAAAATCGTATCGCGATATTCTGTGGTAAGCACCCAATATGGTTCTGGTTTGAAGTTTTCTATCTCTTCCTGCCGACGTACAATGAGTGCCAAAGTGGGTGTCTGCACACGACCTACAGAAAGAGGAGGTTGACCATAGTTGTTTGGACGATATTTTAGCGTATAGAGACGGGTAGCATTCATGCCGAGCAACCAATCACCAATGGCGCGGCACAACCCGGCTTCATAGAGGGATTGGTAGTCGTCTTGCGGTTTCAGGCTGTTGAAACCCTCGCGGATGGCTTCCTCTGTCAGCGATGATATCCACAGGCGCTGCACAGGACACTTTGCGCCTGCCTTCTGCATGACCCACCGTTGGATGAGTTCGCCTTCCTGGCCCGCATCACCGCAGTTGATGATGCTGTCGGCATGTTTCATCAGGCGTTCTATCACCTTAAACTGCTGCCGTACACCGCGGTCGTTCTTCAACCGTATGCCGAAGCGCTGCGGAACCATGGGCAAACTGCCAAGAGACCAACGCTTCCAGTTTGGCGTATAGTCTTCCGGCGACTTAAGTTCGCACAAATGTCCGAATGTCCATGTAACCTGATAGCCATTTCCCTCAAGGTAACCGTCATGGCGGGTTGTCGCACCAAGCACATTCGCTATGTCGCGTGCCACACTGGGTTTCTCTGCAATACAAACAATCATAGTATCAAGTCATCAAAAAGTTTCGCTTTTATCCAAAAGTTGCTGAAAATCATCCGGAGTGCCAACAGTCATGCCCCCATCCCTCATCTCCCAAATCGCATCCGCAATGCTGAAAGACTGCCGCAGGTCGTGAGTGGTGAGTAATATGGTCTTACCCTCTTCCTTTGCCAACTGTCGCAGCAAACGAAGTATTTCCACTTTTGCCACATAGTCCAGGAATGCAGTGGGCTCGTCGAGGAGGATGACGGGAGTCTCCTGCGCAAGAGCCTTGGCTATCATCACGCGCTGCCGCTCGCCATCGCTGAGCGAAACTAAACGTCGTCGCTCAAGATGGCTCACACCAGCCATTGCCATGCTCTGATCTACCTTCTCTTTATCTTCTGCGCGCATTTTACCACTGAACGGCGTATAAGGAATGCGCCCCATCTCTACTACTTCGCGAACAAGGAGCATCTCTGTGTCGGGACGGTGTGTCAGAACAACTGAAACCATACGCGAAAGTTCACTGCGCGAGTAGTCCGAAAGCGGTTTGCCCTGCCATATAATCTCACCACCCATCGGCGACAGAAACCCACAGAGCGTCTTGAGCAAGGTGCTCTTACCCGTACCGTTCCTGCCTATCAATGCCGTAACGCTGCCTGCCGGCAGACATCCCGACAATCCCGACGCCACAACACGACGTCGATAACCAACAGACAAGTCAGAAACTACAAGCACACTCTCTTTCATACTGCAAAAATAACAAAAAACATGAACTGACACGTGATAATTGTCTATCGGTGGAAGCTGAAATGGACTTTCAGTTCGTTTTGCGAATATCAATAAAATAAAGCAGAATGTATTTCCGCAAAATAGCGGTTTATACACTCTGCTTGTAAATTCAAGAATTATTCTTTTACAGGTGTTTAATTACCTGCTTCTTCTATCTTCTTTTTGCCTTCTTCACCAATTTTTTCAATTTCTTTTTTTGCAGCATCACCAATTTCTTCCAATTGTTTGTTTGCATTGTCTTTTATATCTTGTAGTACTCCAAACTGTGCTTTAACTTCTTTGGCTTCCTCTTCAGTCGGATACTTGTAAACACTAAGCAACAATGCCAAACAGGATATGATAATACCAGCAATAGAAAGGCCTTTCGAACTCTTTATGATGCCATAAATACCTGCGATAACGCCTAAAATGGCAACGATTAGACCAACCATGGCTGCCGTCTCAAAACCGCTTATGTATTCATCAATGCCTTCAGCGGTAAACTTTAAGCCTTCCTCTGATGGTTGAAGTGCTATGAGAAGAACGAACGCTAAAATACCTAAAAGCAAACTGCATAAACCAATTGTTTTAGACTTTTTGGGTGCTACTGGCACCTGAGGTGCATTTGTTTGTTCCATAATCAGAAATTTTAAATGTTAATAGAATAAGTTGTTTCTTTTATAGTGTAAATTATAATGTCCTTGTACTGGATTTATTTAAGTGCAAAAATATACATTTTTTAACAATAACCAACTTATTTCAGCAGTTTTTTTTTACCAAATCGTCAGGATTTACTTCAAAATCTTGCGTGTAACACCATTTTCGCGGATGATGTAAACACCGTGAGAGTTGATGTTGTTGACCTTTCTGCCATCAATAGTGTAGATTTCCGGATTTCCTGGGCGTGCGAATGGTGGCTGTGTGATAGCAGTAGCAAAGTCGAGGCCTACATAGTTGAAGCGATAGCGACTGCCTAAATCGCTTATTGTGTTGCCGCTATAAGTCATTATTACCCAATTTCGATTGGCATCGCTCCCATGACTTGAACCTCTATCAGAGATAAGAATCCCATTCGCTTTGATGCCATAGTAGCCATCATAATTGGTCTTGATGAGTTGAAGATTGCCCGCCGTGTTCGCACGATATTGCATAAAGTCGTATGTGCCGTCGCTGCTGATGACACCGCTGTTCCAACTGCCGCGTGTCTGACCGGAAATGTAGGCAATGGGGCTGCCTGATGCTGTGTACATGGTGAAGGCATCAGCCGTGGAGCCCGGCATGAAGTAGAACTGCTGCAGGCGTGCGGAGTCAGTTTCTGCATAACTGTCTAAGGTGATTTGAAGTGCAGGCTGTCCCATATAGTCGCCGGCTACCCAATAGAAAGGTGTTGCCCTGTGGTCCAAGATGTTGTAGAGATAGTGCACTTCGTCGTCGCTCATCTTGAAGATGGATTCGCTGGGTTTTACCACATCGCCGGCAGCAACGGGCTTTTCATACTTGCCTGCCTCCATGAAGGTGTAGCGGCTGCCTTGGTCGGAAGTGGAATTGCCGCTGTAAGTCATGATGGTCCAGCCCATGTTGTCTTCCGAGCCATGGCTTGTACCGCGATTACAAAGTAAAACGCCATTTGTGGTCTGAATGCCATAGTAACCGGTGTAGTTCGTTACGATGAAGTTGAACTCACCGCTGTTTTCCGTGTCGTACTGCAAGTAGTCCATAGTGGCAGTGGAGGT
The DNA here is from genome assembly GCF_003265305.2 of Pseudoprevotella muciniphila. Classification (NCBI taxonomy): domain Bacteria; kingdom Pseudomonadati; phylum Bacteroidota; class Bacteroidia; order Bacteroidales; family Prevotellaceae; genus Pseudoprevotella; species Pseudoprevotella muciniphila. Next base: position 2,830,429 of record NZ_CP033459.1, read on the forward strand.
GCCGCTGTAACTGGTACGTGTCGTGCCGGGCACATAGTCCATCTTCTTACCGTCGTAGGTGAATATGTTGAACGACTTGGCGTCTTTGCCTTGAGTGAAAAAGAAGTATTGGTCAGTGGCTTTGTCTTTATTCACCTCTGCATAGTTCTCGTTCGTTACCTGAACGGCTTTGAAGCCATACTGATTACCGAGCGTCCAGAAGAAGGGACCTTCGTAGGATGTCGTGCTGCGGTTGTCAACCACGGTGTAGAAAGTCTTGCTCTCGTCTGTGCTGAGCGTTACCACCTTTGAGGGCGGAATAATGTCGCCTGCAGCGTATGTCTCTTGCTGCTCGGCAGCGTTGGGCCATGGAACGACTTCTCCGGTTGTGGTAATGGTAGGACGCTGAGCATCCATGCTGATGAGCGAATCGGTAAGTTCCTGTGCCAATGCCTTGAGCAGTTCGGGCTTGCTGTCGGCAAGATTGTTTTCTTCGCCGGGGTCTTGACTGAGGTCATACAGACGGAGTTCCTGATTCTCCCAGAAATAGAGCAGGTGATAGTTGCCTTTCATCAATCCGGAATATGTACCATAACCTTCCGACTTGTCAGCCGATTCGCCCCAACGGTTGGGATAATGCCAGATGGTAACGCGGTCGCGCTTGATACCGGGATTTTTGAGCATGTCGCTGAAGTCGCGGCCGTCAACAGTCTGCACCGTCTCGTAGTTCGTTACACCAGCGAGGCTGAGAATGGTGGGGAAGAAATCCTCTATCATGATGCGGTTCTCGTTCACTGTGCCGCCTTCGGTCACACCGGGCCAGTAGGCTATCATAGGCTCGTGGATGCCACCGTCGTAGCCGGAACCCTTGCCGCCGCGGGCAGGATAGTTCTGGTCGTGGTTATAGCGTCCTTGACGGGGACTGACCGCTTGTCCGCCGTTGTCGCTCATGAAGAGGAGAATAGTGTTTGCTGCCAAAGCAGAGTCGGCTTCAAGAAAGTCCAGAATGTCGCCCAGACTCTTGTCCATACCCTCAACGAGTGCTGCATGGTTGATTTCCGAAGTACTCAGGTTGGCTTTAAGCATTTGGTCGTAAACACCCACACCATTGCTCATATAGTTGCCGGTGAAGCGGGCGTCCGCATTGTAAGGTGTATGGATGGCATATTGCGACATATAGAGGAAGAAGGGCTTGTTGTTGCGTATAGGAATCTGGATTTTCTTCAACGCTTCGCGTGTGAGAGCCTCCGTAAGGAAAACGCCTCCTTCATAATATGCCTCAAGACCGGCAACATGGTATGATCCGCTGCCATAGTTCTCTGAAGCCAGATAACTGCCAGGTCCGCCATTTGCACCACCGCCAATGTTAATCATGAAGCCGAGACCTTTCGGGTCGGAACTTGTGGTGCCGGATGCGCCAAAGTTGCCTTTACCAATATGGATAGTGGTGTAACCGGCATCCTTGAGTAGTTGAGGCAGAGGAGTAACGAGTGTGCTGTGATTGAGGTCGGCTGACTTGGTCGTAGTGGAAGGCTGTATGCCGTTGTAGTTCCAGTCGGGCAGGGTCAGCGAACCACCGCTGGCATTAGTGTTGCCGCTGTGAATCCAGTTCGTTACACGATGGCGGGCGGCATTCATACCGCTCATCAGCGAGCAACGCGAGGGTGATGAAACGGGGCAGGCGTATGCATTGGTGAATTTTACACCCATCGCCGCCAAACGCTCCATGTTAGGCGTGCGGTAGCGGTCATTCAGTAGTGTGCGTTCCTTGTAAAAAGGCACGGAGGTCTCCTGCCATCCCATGTCGTCAACGAGGAACATGATGATGTTAGGCTGATCTGTCTGTGCTAATGCCATAGTAGGCATAATAGAACCTAACATCAAGGTCTTTATAGTATTCGGGTTCATCATATTTATGGTAATTGATTAGGGTTTGTTGAAAAATAGTCCTCAAAAGAGTATCGATTACAAAAATATAAAAATATTTGTAAAGATGCTCAAAAGAGCCAAAATCAATTCAATTTGCAAGTTGAATTTCTGTTTATTCTAATCAACTCAGCGGCTTCTCAAAGTAACAACCACCACTTCTGGCCAGGCAACAAATCGGGCACGCATAAGCGAGGTACCAATACCCGACGTAACGTAGAGCATTTGATCTTTTTCATGATAGGCTCCTGCGTATTCTCTGAAAAAAAGTGCCCCGAAATTTACGAAAGGCAAACTCAGTTGCATGCCATGTGTGTGTCCAGATAAGGTTAGAGGTATGTCTGTCTTTTCTACAACACTCCGACGCCAATGCGACGGATCGTGCGAAACAAGAATTTTGAAAACACAGTCGTTCAGACCTCTCATGGCTTTCTTCAAGTCGCCAAATCGTGGATGTCGGGCATCGTCGCGCTCACTGTCGTTCTGAACGCCAATGATAGCAATACTGTCGCCACCACGGCGGATAGTCCTGTGCCTGTTAAGCAACACTTTCCAGTCCATGCCGCGTTCCATGCTGACAAGACGTTGAATATCTCTCAGGCGTTCTTCATCGCTGTTCCAACTGGTGTATGCCATGTAGTCGTGGTTGCCAAGAACGGATATAACGCCATCCGTCGCACTTAATCTGGAAAGCGGAGTGATAAATTCATCCAACTGTCCGGAATGATGAGTCACAATATCGCCCCCGAATAGAATCAAGTCTGCATGTGTGCTATTGATGTAATTAACGATACTGTCAATGGTAGAAGGTGTGCCGTGCTGGGTATCAACGTGCAGGTCGCTGATGAAGGCTATGCGGTAGCCGTCGAACGACTTTGGTATGCGCCTGTCTGTAAGTTCGAGTTCGGTTGTTACATATTGCTTTTGTCCGAGCGTGAAAGCATAGAGCATATAGACTAAAAACAATGCACAGATACCGATACCGCAGACAATTATTGAGCGACGAAGAAGACGACGTTTCTTGAAAATACGGGAAATGAGCAAAAAACTCAGAAGTATGATTTCGGCAGTACAAAGCGTAACGATTACACTGATTATCCACATCCTGCAGATCTGCGAATCTGCTTCTTTACTCTCTAAAATGGCAGAAATAAGGAAAAATACCAACATGAGTGCGTTGGGAATCAAACTTATCCAACGCCATTTTCTCCTCGGAAGAACAAACCAAAGCAGAATATCTGCTGTCAAAGGCAGCAGAAGCATCAGAATGAAGATGTGGGAAAGATACATGATGGTGATGTCCTGAATCAGTTGTCTGTTACGCGAGCCAAAAACTTTCGCATCGTTTCAAGTGGAAGCCCACGACGCTTTGCATAGTCGGTGAATTGCTCTTCGGTGATTTTCCCGATGTTGAAATATCTTGTAGCGGGGTGGGCGAAGATAAGTCCGCAGACTGAGGCATGTGGCTGCATGGCACCGCTTTCGGTCAGGCTGATACCGATTTCAGCCATGTTGATGAGTTCGTCAAGAAGAAAAATAATGCTCTGGTCGGGCAGGCTGGGATAGCCGACAGCCGGTCGGATGCCCTGGAACTTCTCGAGCAGGATGTCGTGCATAGACAGGTCTTCGTTTGGCGCATAACTCCAATCCTCGGTGCGGATAAAGTGATGCATCTTTTCTGTGCAGGCTTCTGCCAGGCGGTCGCAAACTGTCTGTACGAGCATGCCTTTGTATGGGTCGTCTTTATGCAAACTTTCCATCTCGCCATCGACAGCGGAAGCAAAAATGCCAAGATTGCCCTCTACGGATGGTTTGCCGTTCGAAAGCGTAGCCGGAAGTTTGCTGCCGAGGGGACGGATAAAATCTGCCAGACACAGATAGGGCGCACCATCTCTGGCTGTCTGTTGACGGAGGAAGGGCAAACGCTTGCCGTTGACGAGTATATCATCGCCATCACTGTATGCCGGAAAAATCTGGTATTGGGCATATGCCTGATAGCCTTCAGCGTCAAGTTCTCCAATCGTTTTTAGTGCGTCAGAATATAAATCCAAGGCTACTTTCGCCTGTGCCCGTTCCGCTTCACGTTCAAAGGAGTTAATCCACGATTGTCGGCAAGACATGCAGTCGTGCACTTCTGCCACTTTTGAGAACCTTGCAGAAATCTGCCAGGCATGGAAGAAGTAGGACCAACTGATGTAAGGCGTCAGTACGCGAAGAGGAAAATGTAATGTCATAATTTAGGTGGAAAAGGACTATCTGTCGTAAGTTACAGCCTGCCCCCGAATATTTTCGTTCGTAATGTATCTGCCGTTATAGATAGGGAATCCGTTGCAGAAAGTGCGCTCGATGCGCCAATGGAAAGTCTTGCCTTCGAGCGGACTCCAGTTGCATTTGCTCTCTATGCGGTTGGGTGTGAGTGTCCATGGTGCGTGAGGACGCACGAGTACGAGGTCTGCCTTGTAGCCTTCGCGGATAAAACCACGATTGTCTATGCTGAACAGTCGGGCAGGGTGGTGGCACATCAGTTCTGCCAACCGTTCTATGCTCAGTACACCCTCGCTGACCATTTCGAGCATCGAAAGGAGAGAAAACTGTATCATCGGAATGCCCGATGCCGCCTTGAAACAGCCGCCCTTCTTGTCGCTCAGTCGGTGAGGGGCATGGTCGGTGGCTAATGTGAAAATCTTACCATTGCTAAGTCCCTGTCGCAAAGCATCGCGGTCGGTGGCGGTCTTAATGGCAGGGTTGCATTTTATCCTCGATCCGAGTGTGCGGTAGTCGTCTTTGGTAAAAAGCAGGTAGGAAAGGCAAGCCTCGGCGGTAATGTTGGGGTAGTCTTCGGTGATGAGTTCCAGTTCGCGTGCCGTGGAGACGTGGGCGATGTGCAGGCGTGTGCCGTAAGTCCGGGCAAGGCGGACGGCTTGTTCTGTTGACTTGAAACAGGCTTCTTCCGAGCGTATCTCACTATGGAAGGACACGTCGGCATCATCACCATGTTCTGCCCTGACAGCCTGTGCATTCTTATCGATAAGCGAGGAGTCTTCACAATGCACCACGATGGGCACCCGCGCGTTCTCAAAGAGGCGTTCAAGCGCAGCAGTGTCGTTTACGAGCATATTCCCGGTGGAGGCACCCATGAAAATCTTGATGCCGCAGTAGCGCCTGATGTTGGTGCGCAACAATTCTTCTGCATTGTCGTTCGTTGCACCGATGTAGAAGCCATAGTTTACCACGCTCTTATGCGAAGCCATCTCCATTTTTGCCTTCAATGCGTCCGGTGATGTGGTCTGAGGTAAGGTGTTGGGCATGTCGAGCACGGTGGTTACCCCGCCTGCTGCCGCTGCCTTGCTCTCTGAGAGGAAATCGCCCTTATGGGTGAGGCCCGGGTCGCGGAAGTGGACGTGGGTATCTATGGCACCGGGCAGCAAATAGCACCCTGAAGCATCAATCACTTCATCTATGGGAAGTGATGTTTCAGCATCCGTTCCACGGACAATTTCGCTGATACGGTCGCCATCTATAATAACAGAGCCAACGAAAGCATCGCCTTCGTTGACTATAGTTGCATTCTTTATCTGAATAAGCATGGTTGAAAATTTCCTTATGTTATGAAGACGTTTTTTGACGAGGCTTGATTTTACCTGTCATGCTCGCCCAGCGAAGACGCATCACACCGAAGAGTGCTTCGCCGAATATGCCGCCCGACATCTTGCTCGTGCCAAGTTGGCGATTTACAAAGATGACAGATACTTCCTTGACGTTAAAGCCGAGTTTGTAGGCGGTGAATTTCATTTCTATCTGGAAAGCATAGCCTTTGAAACGAATGTTGTCGAGATCGATGGTTTCAAGCACCTTGCGGCGGTAGCACACGAAGCCTGCCGTGGTGTCGTGAGTGGGAATGCCCGTGATGAGTCGCACGTATTTTGATGCATAGTAACTCATCAGCACACGCCCCATGGGCCAGTTCACTACATTCACGCCCGTCAGGTAGCGAGACCCTACTGCCACATCGCCGCCACCGGTGGTTACCGCCTCATAAAGGCGCGGCAGGTCGTTCGGATCGTGGCTGAAGTCGGCGTCCATCTCGAAAATGTACTCATAGTCGCGCTCTAAAGCCCACTTGAACCCTGCAATGTATGCCGTGCCAAGCCCCAACTTTCCGCTTCGCTCAACGATGAAAAGACGGTCGGAGAATTCCTCTGCCATCAGTCGCTTCACGATGTCGGCGGTGCCGTCGGGTGATCCGTCGTCGATAATCAGGATGTGGAACGCCTTTTCCAGCCCGAATACGGCACGGATGATGTTTTCAATGTTCTCTTTCTCGTTATAAGTAGGAATGATAACGATGCTGTCGCTTTGTGTCATTTTTCCTGTAAGAATTTGTTAATGCCTGCTTTTTTGCCTGCATTTGTCTTCGTCATGCAAAGATAACGCAAATCGGAGAATATAAGTCAAATTCAACTTGATTTTTGCATCATGTGCGTGGGCAGATGCCCTAAGAACCAATAATCATCAAGACTAATCATAAGACTAAACCCTAATTTATAGACCACCTCTTAATCATAATAATTGAAGTGTAATTTCACACCTTTATAGTTTGTGAATGTTCCGGAGTAAGAGCCATAGTCGCCTTTCGAGCCGGAACCACTTACTGTGCCTACAAATTTACCGATATACTTTCCCCTGTCGTCCGTGGCGGTGAGGATGAGGCTGCCTGTGCTGCTGTTGAACGAGGAAACCCTCAGTTTGCGCTGATTCGACGAGCCATTGCCGTAGTCCACCCAATAGCCTCCGGTTGAGCCGTTCATCCAGAGTGAAGACGAGCCGCCTACACTGCCGTTCATGTTCAGGTTTACACTTCCGCCTGAATGATTAGTGCTGACAACATCACCTGCAGTAGTTTTCGACCGTCCCTTTTCTTTCTCAAGAGCCTGCTTGAGGTTTTCATTCTCTTCCTTTATCTTGTCTTGATCCTGTTGCAGTTTGTCTATCTGCTCTTGTTGTCTGACAGCAGTTGATTCAGATTTTGAGTGGCTCCCTATCAGGAACCAAATCAGAAAACCAACAAGAATACCCACCAAAACACACGATATGACGACAAGAGCAGTTCTCAGGTTTGAATCATTGCCATTTTGAGGAGATGGCTGTGGCTTGTAGTACCCTTGGGTAGGGTTGATTTGCTGACTTTGTCGGAGATTCTGCGCTTGTTGAGGTGTCTGGTTAATAGCGGCACCGCATTGTGGACATACGTTTTGCCCTGATTGAAGCGGTGTGCCACAATGGGGGCAGAAATTTGCAGGAGAGTTGTTCATGGTTATTATGGTTTTCGTTTTCTTATGCAAAGTAAAGCAAAAAATACGAAACATGTTACCGGTTTGTAGTCATAATCCGTAACAATTCGTCTTTTTATTTGCAGTACATTTTTTAGAATACACCGAAAACCCTCCAAAAAACGAAACTCATGGTGTGTTACAGAAACTCCTTTATCTCTTCATGCAATTCCGGAGGATAGTCGAAGGGGAAGTGTTCTACTGCCTTTCGTGCTGCTTGTCGAGCTTCGTTGAAATTCCCGATGGCTCCCAATGCTATGGTTAGTGTGTGATACATTATAGCAAGTCTCTCGTCAAATTGCCCTTGCTCGGGTTCCCAGAGTCTGATGGCCTTACGTATGTACTGCACCTTTTCCGAATCGTAAAGGTGGTAGCTCCAACTGAAATACAGGGAAGACAGTCCGTCGGTGTCGTTCAAGGACTTAAGTAGGCTTTCTGCTTGTCTCCATTCTTCTTCAGGGTTTTCAAAATTATAGTATTTTCGTAATTCTGCCTGACTTCTCAATGCCGTTGCCAACTCTTGGTTGTTGGCGAATATCATGTTGTCGTATTGTAGGGCTATGTCGATATAATCTAAAGCGTCCTGCATCATGCCGTGTTCCTCTGCACAATTTGATATTTCCACAGAGAGAGAGAAGATGTCTTTTTTGTCTGCATTATCTAATACCTCCTTCCATATTTCATTGGCTCCTGCTTGGTTCTCTTCGGCTGCCAGCACATTCCCTAATTTTACCATCCATTTCAATTTTTGTAGTGGATTTTCTTCTGCATCTATCAGGGTCTTCAGATACCGTTTGGCTCTGTCTGTGTCGCCTTGAATGTAGTATAAGAAGTACTCTAAAACGTTGTTGTCATTATTTATGTTGCTTGTTATTATCGTACTGCTTTCAGTAGCAAAAGGAAGAATCTTGTCCTTGTTCTTGAAAAAAACTTCATCGTTGGGCATAAGTTCTTTCTCATAGATGTCGCGGGCAAGTTGAAGATACTCCTTTGCCTTTTCTGTGTCCATGTATGCAAATAAATAGGTATAGAACTTTGCCTGTGCCTGGCCTATCCTTACTCCAGGCGAGAAATTATCGTTGTCTGTGTCGAGTTGTTCTAATAAATGTGTGTAAACATCACAACTACGGCTATTACCCAAAGATGTGTGAGTGAATATCATGGCAGAATACAACATAGCCACATCTCCTGCACAATTACCATAGTTGAAGTGGTTGATGTCCACATATTTGGAATAATACTTCACTCCCTGTCTGTTTTTTTCTGCCTCTCCTTCCAAGTAACTGCGTATGCCATATATGTTTGCAAGCTCGGGAGAGTTTGCACCATAAAGCTGATACGTCTCTAACTCCGCACTGTCGGCAACTGTCATGCCCTGGCTCAAGTCGTCTTTGAGAAGAATTGCTTCAATCTCCTTCAACTTAATGCTGAACAGATGATATTTCGGAATGCTTCTTCCTCTCATAATCTGCCAGAACTTTTGTAGCCAGAACTTCGTATTCTCTGGTGAATCGCTATACGCGCAGATGTAGGCAATGTGCAGACATACATACAAGTTGAGGTCAGTCTCGTTTGCTTTCTCGTTCTCTTCGTATGCTTCGTAAGCGTATTGAAGGGCCTTCCAGAAGATAGACAGATTAAAGTACATTTTCGATACAGCCAATCTCAGCATGCTCTTGTTCACTTCCTCAAAGGCAATGGCGAATGAGAAGTAATCTTTCGCATCTTTGTACCTGAAGATTTTTTGAGAAAGTTCGCCTAATAATATATGTATCTCGCTATTAGGATAAGATGCATCTATGTTGACGACGTAGTTGAGCAACATGTAGTCAATACGTTGCTCCACAGTAACAGTTTTAGTCCGAACGTCATAGAAACCCAGTTCTGCGTTCTTCGCAAAGTAAACCACATTGTACACAAATGCCTTTATGAGTTCTTGTGGCTTTGAAACGATGTCATCTTTCCATGTCGCCATCAGATAACATAGATACACGCGTGCCGCCTTAAAATATTCGCGTTTGGCATACATATCGTCGAGCGGCTTTAGGTTGATGTGCTTTTGCAACGTTGTGAGCAAGCGCTTATGCTTATCGTCTGTTAAAGGACATTCCTCAAGAGCCACTTCTGTTATCGCCTCGCTGGTGTATATGTTGTTGTTGTCGAGCATCAGCCACCCGAACTCGTTTAGTGAATGAATATAAATAAAAAACTGTTTCGGTTGGTCGGGCATGATGATGTTGCAGGCTACGTCCGACGAAAGCCCATCGCTGCAAATTACAGAAAGTGCTGGAATCAATTCCCTAACCTCTTCAGGAAGATTATTAAATGCATTTTGAATTTCCGTTTTCATATCCGTACAATTTTAAACATTAAACAATAATAACTCTATAATACCATAATTATAAATGAGTGTTGCCCCAAAAATACTCTTCAGTTTGCTTTTCATCCGCAAAAATATGAAATAAATATAGTATTAGTGCTTTGTCAAAGATTTTTTTTCGCGAAAATATGTTAAGGGGTACTCTATCAATTAGGTATTGTTCTTTTGGATAGCATGAGTGTTCACGGTGTTCACAGCGTTCACGGCGTTCACGGTGTTCACAGTGTTCACGGTGTTCATGCGTTCACGGTGTTCACATTCCTTAAGCGTGAACGCGTGAACACTTTGCCTTGAAACGGCTGTTTTTGTGCTATGAATTGAAAGTGTATCAAAACGAATGGAGTGCGCTGTCGCGCAGAAATCACACAAATCTGCACAAATCTAATAAATTGATTTTTAAACGATTATTTTGTATGATTTGTAAAGATTTGCAGGATTTCTCGCCTTAGGCGACTTCTTTAATTTTTGATATACTTTCGTTTAACGGACGCCAACACGCCAATAAATAATTATTCTCTTATTGTTCTACATGAATGACCATGAATTATCATGAATTATTATCAGTAAAGAAATTTATGATGATTAGATTATAATTTTTGTATTATATTGGACAAATACCGTGAACACCTGTTTGTTTATACAAATACTTGATATTCAGTTTGTTATTTGATATTTTAAGCGAAAGTGTTCACGCGTTCACGCTTAAGGAGTGTGAACACCGTGAACGCATGAACACCGTGAACGCCATGAACACCATGAACACCATGAACGCTGTGAACGCTGTGAACACTTGAACGGAAATATCAAATAAATAACTATATTTGCAACGAAAAACGTACTGAAGCAGTAGCAAGCCCATATTTTGAAGTTATGAAATCGGACAAACAGCAAGCCAATGCCGCCAGTGCCTTTGCCAAGCGATGGGAGGACCGCGGATATGAGAAAGGCGACTCGCAGGTGTTCTGGACAGAGTTGCTCACGGAAGTGTATGGCATTGAAAACCCCAGCACGTTCATACGCTACGAAGAACAGGTGAAGGTGGACAAGACCAACTTCATCGACGGATACATTGCCTCCACGCGCGTGATGATAGAGCAGAAGAGCCTTGGCAAGGACCTGCGCAAGGGCATCGTGCAGAGCGACGGTTCAATACTCAACCCCTTCCAGCAAGCCAAGCGTTACATCTCGGGGCTGCCGCTGTCTATGCACCCGCGGTGGGTCGTTACGTGCAACTTTGAGGAGTTCCTCGTCTATGACATGGAGCAACCCAATGGTGAGCCGGAGAGCATCTTGCTGAAAGACCTCGGCAAGGAGTACTATCGCCTACAATTCCTCGTCAATCAGCAGAGCGAACACCTCACGAAAGAGATGCAGGTGTCGATGCAGGCAGGCGAAATAGTGGGGCACATCTATGATGCACTCCTTGCGCAATATGATGACAATTCGCCGGAAGCCCTGCGGTGGCTCAACATACTCTGTGTTCGCATCGTGTTCTGCCTCTATGCAGAAGATGCTGGCGTGTTTGCCCACGACCAGTTCCACGACTATCTTGTGGGCTACGAGGCAAAGGATATGCGCAGCGCACTCATCCGCCTCTTTGAAGTGCTCAACACCCCTGAGGAGAACCGCAGCCGCTACCTCATGGACGACCTCAAAGCCTTCCCTTATACCAATGGTGGACTCTTTGCAGAAGAAATAGAGATACCGCAGTTCACTGACGACCTCCGCCAGACACTGCTGCAACATGCCTCGCTCGACTTCGACTGGAGCGAGATTTCGCCCACCATCTTCGGCGCTGTGTTTGAATCGACACTCAACCCTGAGACACGACGCAGCGGAGGCATGCACTATACCTCGATAGAGAACATCCACAAGGTCATCGATCCGCTTTTCCTCAACGACCTGCGCCAAGAACTCGACGAGATATTGGAAGAAAAGATAGAACGGCAGCGCAACAAACGGCTTGATGCTTATCAAACGAAACTCGCTTCGCTCACGTTCCTCGATCCTGCTTGTGGCAGTGGCAACTTCCTGACAGAGACCTACCTCTCGTTGCGCCGACTTGAGAACGAAGCCATCCGCGAAAGGTATCACGGACAGAGTTTCCTTGCCCTCGACGGTGTGTCGCCCATCAAGGTCAATATCAACCAGTTCTACGGCATAGAAATCAACGACTTTGCCGTAACAGTAGCCACCACGGCACTATGGATATCAGAGGCACAGATGCTCGCTGAAACAGAACGCATCATCAACCACGACATCGACTTCCTGCCACTGAAATCATATACCAATATCGTAGAAGGCAACGCTCTGCGCACAGACTGGGAAAGCGTTGTACCAAAGGAAAAACTTAACTATATCATTGGTAATCCGCCGTTTGTGGGGTATTCATTGCAAAGTAAAGCGCAGAAAGAAGATATACTCAGTGTATTTGTTGATGAAAAAGGAAAACCATTCAAGACAGCAGGAAAGATAGATTTTGTGGCAGGTTGGTATTACAAGTCTGCACAACTGATGAAAGGAACAGATATTCGTGCAGCCCTTGTTTCTACCAATAGTATCACACAAGGTGAGCAAGTCGCTGCCATTTGGAAACCACTCAAAGAATTATTCGGAATACACATTGACTTTGCTTATCGCACTTTCCGTTGGGACAGCGAAGCAAGTCAGATGGCACATGTGCATTGTGTTATTGTCGGTTTCTCTTGTTCTAATGATAAAAGAACGAAAATTATCTATGACGGAGAACGCATAATTAAAGCAAACAACATCAATGCTTATTTGATTGATGCTCCAGATATTTTTATCCGAAGTGTAAATTTATCATTGTGCAAGATGCCTAAAATGCTTTCTGGAAATAGACCAACAGATGGAGGGCATCTTATATTGTCAAAAAACGAAAAGGACGAATTGCTTGAGAAAGAGCCACAAGCAACACCTTTTGTTAAACAATTTATGATGGGATATGAATTTATTAACAATGTGGAAAGGTTCTGTCTTTGGTTAGTAGATGCCAACCCTTCAGATTTAAGAAGGTGTCCTTTATTGATGAGAAGAGTTCAACTTTGCAAGGAGTCGCGAGAAATGAGCCCAGATAAAGGTAGGCAGAAATTAGCTGAAACACCAACTCTATTCCGTGAAACTTTAAACCCTGAAAGATTTATTGCTATTCCCAAGGTAACGTCAGAAAGAAGACGTTATATTCCTATGGGATATCTGGGTAAAAATGTAATTGCTGGTGACAAGTTGTTTATAATTCCTAACGCAAGTTTATATCTATTCGGAGTTTTAACTTCTAATGTTCACATGGCATGGATGCGTGCAGTTTGCGGCAGGTTAAAGAGTGATTATAGCTATTCTATAAATATCGTTTACAATAACTACCCCTGGCCCGAGGTAAGCGAGGAGCAGCGGGCGAAGATAGCGCAGACGGCACAGGGCATTCTTGATGCTCGTGCGTTGTATCCCGATTCCTCGTTGGCAGACCTTTACGACGAACTGACGATGCCTGCCGAACTGCGCAAGGCGCATCAGGCGAATGACCGCGCTGTGATGCAAGCCTACGGCTTTGATGTCAAGACGATGACCGAGAGCCAGTGCGTGGCAGAACTCTTCAAGATGTATCAACGGTTGACAGTTGATAGTTGAGAGTGAGTCTAAAAACTCTCGCAGATATCGCAGATATCGCAGATGACGCAGTAAAAATCTGTGAAATCAGCGAAATCAGCGAGCGACTGTCAGCGTAATTCTTGCTTTGCAAGCGAGTAAACTCGATTACCGCGTAATTCGCGTTCCAAAAAGCCACATAGTTGTTCAATAAATGAATGAAATCTTCGTTTCGTTTCCGTTCAGGTGTTCACGCGTTCACGCTTTGAGAATATGAACAACATGAACACCGTGAACACCGTGAACACCTTGAACACCGTGAACACCTTGAACACTTTGTACACTCCTGAAGAATATCCTAAAGTTTTCAAACAACGCGAAATATCTCTCAACCTAAAATCCGCAGATAATTTTTCGATTGTCTGATTTAGTCCTTGCTTATGATGATTCTGTCTGACTCTGGGCTTAGAAACGCTTGAGCTTGACTTGTATGCAGACACCTTCCCCTTACCCCGTAAGGTCGAGAGGCTTTGACCTAAGCATCAATGAAGAGTGTTAATCTATCCGTGCTCCCAAATTATGTTGTATGGTTTGTTGGAGTAGATGTTGAGTTTGTATTGTCGTGCCGTTCTGATCCACTTGGCAGGGACGGCGATGAATCTGAACAGAAAACTCTTGACTCTGTCTGTGGCCTTGATTCCAAAGAGGACGGCCATGAGCGGCAATGCCACGATGTATCGGTAGAAGTTTGCAGCCATGGCGGTGATAAGCAGGAATACGGTGTTCTGGTTCATGAATGACTTCGGCAGATGCGCCCATCCGAAGTCGTTGTTCTTGCGGTCGAAGACCTGCTCGGCAGTTCCTCGCTTGTTGTAGTGTTGTATGATCTCCTCATCGGTCATGTCCCAGTCGTTGGTCAATATACAGCGGTATGTGTACTCGCCGTCGAAGAGGTCTAGTTGCTCTCCCTTCTGCTTGCGCTGCCGCTGCACGACGAGGCGGCAATGCTTCACGTCCTCGAAACTCTCGAAGGGGAACGACTGCACGTCGTACTGCTGAAATCCTATCTCCACCGTAGTCCAGCCTGTCAGCCGCTTCACCTTCTCATACAGACCTGCATGCCGCTCGGCACGGATGTAGAACTTGTCAGTATGCTCCATGACCATCTTCACAATGTCCTCGCTGTAGGAGCCGCAGTCAGCACGGAAGCTCCTGACATGAATGCCGAACGACCTCATCATCTTGAAGAAACGCCGGTGAGTCTCTGCCTGCATGAAGCGCACGTTCGCATTGCCGTCACGGTTCTCAAGATAGGCTATCAGCCCGCCGATGGTGAACACGCCTGGGCTGTAGCCGTCAAAGCCCTTGTAGGTGCGCTTGCTGTCATACTTCTCTGCCTCAAGGAACTGGTGGTCGAAATCAACGTCGTATGCTCCGCCCTCCGTAAGCTGTCCCGTTGCCAGCAGCAACTTGATGAGCAGCTGGTTCAGTTTCTCAGCCGTGTTGAAGTCATAGACGTTGCCCGTCTTCTCCGCTGTATATGATATGTTCTCCGTTGCCAGTTCCTCTATGCCACGCAGCACAGTGTCCGCACTTGGGACACGGGTATGCGGACGCTCGGTAAGCACGTCCTTCAGATATAGGTTGAGGTCTTCCATGCAGTCGCCACCACAGCAGAAAACGGAGAAGACGGCTCGTATTATCTCGCTGTACTGATAGCCTATCAGCCTACTGCGAAGTCCTAGGTGAGAGTCGATTACAGAGGACAGAATAGAGTCGAATTTGTCCAAAACGAAAAATATTCCACCAAAAGCGGTGATTTTCTCAGATTTTTGTTGTACCTTTGTCATTGATAATTTTTGCTTGTCTTGATTTGCAGCACTAAGGTAAGTGAAAAATCTGAGATGGCAAAATCCTGAGCCGCTCGACTTTGCCGCTTCGCGCGTCGAAGAACTTTTTGTTGCCCTGGTACTTATAAAGAAAGTTAAACTAAAATGCTGCGGAATTAAGGTTCGTAACAATCATGTCTCCAGTATCAGTTATGACATTCTATTCTAAACACCATTCCCTGCCTATCCCGAAAGGTTCGAACAGAACCCGCCGGAAGGCTTTGCTCGCGGTATGTATGCTGCTGTGCATACAGCCGGCGGCCACTGCCCAGGAAACCGCCGACAGCGTGGAAGCGGACGGGAAGATGCCAGGGGTCATCAAGCAGGTGCTCGACAGGCTTAACCGCCCCCCACGCTACCTTGACGACCGCTATGTGCGAAAGCCGCCGACCAAGTTCATTGTCACCCTGAGGGGCAGAGTGCAGCAGACCGGTGTGCGCATCAACGACTATTCGGAGTTGGATACCGACTGGGGGCTTGCCAACAGCACACAGGCCGACTTGCGTATGCAAGAGCGCCTCCATTACAAGGCAGGATGCTATATCACCTATTCAGGCATCCGTGCCGGACTGGGCATGAGCGTAGGGCGCAAGAGCGCCGAGAAGAGTACATCCTTGTACCTCGGCTGCATCAACTCATACTACGGGATTACAGCCCAATATAACAATATCAAGGAGAAGGTGTCATCTGACATGCATTCCACAGTGGACTATCATGGTGAGAACTACGAAAACGACTCCATGGAGGGCGACGCTTACATGGAGTCGGACTATCCTGCCGACATGCGTGAGATACAACTCGACGGCTACTATGCCTTCAACCGCCGCCGCTTCGCCTATACCGCCGTATATGGCGGCAGTGTCGTGCAGCGACGTTCTGCCGGCTCGTGGATGCTGGGAATGAAGTACCTCTATGGGCGGGTGAAGTTCGACTCCAGGGAATCCTTTTTCCCCATCTACGTCGGCGGCATCACACGGTTTACCACCCAACAGTTGTCCGTAGGCGGAGGCTACAGTTACAACCTCGTAGTTCTGAACCGTGACGAAAGGGGGCCACTCCTGCGCGGTCTTCGCAACCTCACTTTCAACGCCACCTTCATGCCGATGGTCACCATGTTCAATCCGCTCACCATCTATTACGACAAAAATCTCGTGGAATGGTTCGGCTATGAAACCGACCATCGCACTCGCAAGTCACATCCGGAACTCAACTACACTGCCACGACGGGCATGGCGCTGAGCATCGACCGCTTCAGTTTCGTCGTCAAAGTCCACTACGACAACTTCCGCTTCAACACAGGCTTACGGAATGAGAACCAGAACAAACTGGGCGATGAGTATGCCATGCAGAAGAACCGCATGAAAGGGCGCTTTTTCAACTGGGGCGTGAGGGCAGATTTTCAAATGAAGTTTTAACCAATGTAATAAAAAAGAACTATGAAAAGAATCATGAAATGGGTGCTCGCCGCCACCCTCATCAGCGGCGCAAGCGTATTCACATCGTGTGATGACAATTCAATAGACAACCCGGTAGTGCCAGACCACTTCATCAACGAGGCATTGATGGACAAGACCGTTAAGCCCGGCGACGACTTCTACATGTATGCCCTGGGCACCTGGTTCAATTCACATAAAGAGGGCGACCTGGGTTACATGAAGTCTTACGGTGCAATAAACTCCAATGAGGTTGAAAAGGGCCTGTTTGCCTCCGACAACCCCCTGGCCCGGCACCTCGTGCGGAATATTGAGGCTCCTGCGCCATCATTCAATGAAGACGTGAAGGCCGTACTCGACTATCTGGACATCCAGAAGCCGACGGGAATCGGCATGCTGCTGACCGAAATCGGCAAACTGCAGGACAAGGGGCTGAATCCGATATTCTCGAAAAAAGTGGATCTACATATGCAATCCCACTCCTGCCAGGAAATAGTGAGCAGAGGCTTCCAGACACAATTGGTAGAATATTTTCTGGAAAGTAAAAAGATAGACGTGCTGAAATCATCGTACATCAAGTACATACTGACGACCATCGACAACGTGGCAGATCCGGAGCGCACGAAGGCGGCAGGCTATGAGGCGGAACTCGAGGAGCGCGTCAGCGCGATTCTCGCCGAGGAGCAATTGATTTATGCGACAGCCCATGATGGCGGCGATACCTCCGACTCAGACCGTCAGGGCATGTGGAACGTGCGCGACATACCTGAATACACCGAGGCCAGAAGCTTCGCGCGGGGCCGTGCCACACGTGCCGGGGGCGGCGTCGAAGACGAAGTCACCCGGGAGACGCTGGAGGAAGCATTCCATCCAATGGCTGGTGCAATCTTCGACGAATCCCCCGCCTTCAAGAAATATGTGGAACAGAAAGGCGGCATCACGACCGTGCTGAAGACGATGGACAACTGCTACGACTACCTGAGATACTATGCCGTCATGAGCGTATTCGGCTACATAAAGGCTAATTATGCCGGTAAAAGCGAAGAAGCCGTCAAGAGTAATATCGTAGCGGAATTGAAAAAGACAAGCCTCTTCCTGATGAACAAGTTGAATGCGGACGTACTACGGAAGATGGGGCAAGCCGGGGCAGACCGCTGCCTGACGATGCTGGAGAAAATGCGCACCGTGTTCCGACAGCGCCTCGAAACGCTCGATTGGCTGAGCGACGCCACGCGCCAGGAGGCACTGAAGAAACTGGAGGCCATGCAGTTCTTTGTCGGCATGCCCGACAACCTTAGCGAAGGCGAGTTCACCCTCGACGAGGGGAACACGCTGGTCGAGGACGCCCTGTCCATCATGGCGCAGAATGAAGCCATCAGGCATAACATGTGCGGAAAAGTTGAGCAGCATGTCCGCGCCATCATCGACTATGAAACCGATTATAGCGAACTGAACGCCAGTTATGCTACCGATATGAACTGTCTGATCATCTTGCCGCAATTCATCAGTGAAGGCTTGTTCCCTGCCGATGATGAATACACCCAGTACGTTGCCGCTACAGTCTTCGCCCACGAGATGACCCACGGCTTCGATGCCAATGGGGCAAAGTATGACGAACGGGGATACCTGAGAAACTGGTGGTCATCAGAATCCAAAGCGAAGTTCGAGGCCAAGCAGCAGGAGATGATTGCGCTCTACAACCGTATGGAGGCCTACCCGGGACAGCCGGCCGACGGCGAAAAGACGCTGACGGAGAACATGGCCGACTACGGCGGCATGACGCTGGCCTACTCACTCTTCAAGCAGAAGAAAATGGATGAGGGGCTTCAGGGGGCTGCCCTCGACTATGCCTGCCGGGAGTTCTTCCTGCACTATGCAAAACTGTGGCTGGAATATCCCACCCTTGCCCAAAAGCAGGCGTTGTACCTTGACGTCCATTCAATCCCCCAAAACCGCGTCAATGTCATCGTGACACTCTTCGACGACTGGTACAGGCTCTTCAACGTGACTGACGGGAAACTCTATCTCGCACCAGAGAAGCGCGTGCAGATCTGGTGATATATATTTCATAACAGAGGGACGGTTCTTTTGTTATCGTGCTGTGATAACGAAAGAACCGTCCCCGTGTATGTTCCGAAGTCCTAAGTGTGAGTCTATCACAGAGGACAGAATAGAGTCGAATTTGTCCAAAACGAAAAATATTCCGCCAAAAGCGGTGATTTTCTCAGATTTCGTTGTACCTTTGCTATGCCATTGATGTTTTTTGCTTGTCTTGATTTGCAGCACTGAGGTAAGTGAAAAATCTGACATGATATAAAGGAAGTTAAACTAAAGTGCTGCGGAATTTAGGAATAATTTAAAAGTCAGAAAGATGATGAGAAAAATCATGCAATGGATGGTGGCTGCCACCCTGACAAGCAGCCTCTTTGTATGGACATCCTGTTCGAACGATGACAATGCGATGATTCCGCAGCCCGGCCATGAAACGGAGTTCGGCGCACTGCTGAAAACACTGGACTGGGGCACGGACACATGCTTCGTCTATGGTCACAAGACACCCGACGTGGATGCCGTCACCTCGGCCTTGTCGTATGCCAGGCTGATGCGGCTGATGGGCTACAACTGCAAGGCCAAGGTGTCGAGCGGGATGAACCGCGAGACGGCCTATATCGCCCGCGTGTTCGGCTTCGCGCTGCCCGAACTGAAGTCGAGCGTGGTGCCGCAGACACGGCTCATCCTGACCGACCACACCGACTATGCCCAGTGCGTGGAGGGTGCCCGCGAAGCCGTTGTCCTGCAGAAGATAGACCACCATGTGGAGGGCGACATTGCAGACAGCGGCATCCCCTTTGTGCGCCGCGAGATGGTTGGCTCCACCAACACCATCATCTACGAGATGTATAAGGAACAGGGCATCACCATCGACGACGAGACCGCCCGCATCATGCTGGCAGGCATCATCAGCGACACGCGCAACCTGTCGAAAACCACCACGCAGGCCATCGACTCCACGGCATTGCAAGCTCTGACCGCACAGTTGGCCATCAGCCCCGACTCCGTGGCTCGTCTGAACCGTGGCATGGAGGATGCAGCCACCGACTATACCGGCATGGCCGATGCCGAGATTTTCCTCTCCGACTACAAGGAATACGAGATTGGCGGTCATCTGCTTGGCTTCGGCAGCCTCGTCTGCAAGCAGAGCCAGATGGAAGCCTTCATCGACCGCATGCTGGCAGTCATGCCCGAAGTGATGGGGCAACGTGGGCGGCAGATGCTCGTTGCCAAGATTGACAACATGGTGGAGAACACGGGCGACGACCGTGCCGAACGGCCTTACGTGGAGAATGGCACCTATTTTATATATTATGGTGAAGGTGCCAAGCAGGTGGCCGAGGGCGTCTTCGGTCCGTCATTGCGTGAGGGTGTCTGCTATACATCCGAGGAACTCTCACGCAAGCAGATAGTGCCGCGCATCACTGAAGTGCTGACTGGTAATTAAGATTAGTAATGTTTCATTAAACACAACGACGATGAGAGCGTGCGCCGCATACTGAAACTGAAGAAGCAAGCAGGACACCAGACTCTACTCTGACAGTCAGAAATAATTAATATACATATAATAAAAGAAATGAGAAAGACAAAGAAACTTTGGATGCTCGCCGCCACCCTCGTTTGCGGCGCAAGTGTATTCACATCGTGTTCGTCGGACAACGACGACATTCCTGTCGCGCCGACAGACGAGGTGGAGGCGCAACTGCAGAAGATGACGCTGCGCGAGAAGGTGGGGCAACTGTTCTATGTGCGCCCCGAGTGTCTCGACACCACCATCCACTTCAACCAGCCCAGCAGCGTCGACGGCAGTACGGACGACATCAGGGCCATCAAGTTGCAGGCCGTCAACGAGACCATGCGCGGCGTGAACGAGAAATACCCCGTGGGCGGCGTAATCCTCTATGCCCACAACATCGAGGACGAGGCACAACTCACGGCTTTCATCGCCCAGATACGCGCACTTGGCGGCTCGCCGCTGCTCTGCATCGACGAGGAGGGAGGCCGCGTGGCCCGCATCGCCAACAACGGGAACTTCGCAGTGGAGAAGTTTGAGTCGATGGCGGCCATCGGTGCCACGGGCGATGCGCAGAATGCCTACCACTGCGGCAACACCATCGGCACCTATCTGCGCCGCTACGGCTTCGACATCGACTTCGCCCCCGTGGCCGACGTGAACACCAACCCTGAGAACATCGTCATCGGTGCCCGTGCCTTCAGCGACAATCCCGAGGTGGCCGCGCCGATGGTTGTCAGCTATCTGCAGGGGCTGAAGGATGCCGGCGTGACGGGCTGCATCAAGCACTTCCCCGGCCACGGCGACACCAAGGCCGACACGCACTTCGGCTATGCGCAGAGCCTGAAGACGTGGGCCGAGATGCTCTCCTGTGAGATGACGACCTTCAAGGCTGGCATCGCGTGGGGCGCGCAGTTGATTATGACGGCCCATATCGCCACGCCCAACGTGACAGGCACGGACATCCCCGCCACCATGTCGAGCATCATCCTGCAAGACAAGTTGCGCGGCGAACTGGGCTATCGGAACATCATCATCACCGACGGCATGGAGATGGGAGCCATCACCCAGCAATACACTAATGCCGAGGCCGCCGTGGGTACGCTGCTGGCTGGTGCCGACATCGTGCTTGGCCCGCAGAACTTCGTTGGTGCCTTCGATGCCGTCATCAAGGCCGTGGAGGACGGCACGCTCACCGAGGAGCGCATCAACCAGAGCGTGCGCCGCATACTGAAACTGAAGAAGCAAGCAGGACACCAGACTCTACTCTGACAGTCAGAAATAATTAAAAGACGAAGTCACCCAGGAGACGCTGGAGGAAGCATTCCATCCGATGGCTGGTGCAATCTTCGACGAATCCCCCGCCTTCAAGAAATATATGGAACAGAAAGGCGGCATCACGACCGTGCTGAAGACGATGGACAACTGTTACGACTACCTGAGATACTATGCCGTCATGAGCGTATCCAACTACATGAAGGCTCGTTATGTCGGTCAAAGCGAAGGAGCCGCCAAAAGTATTATCGTAGCGGCATTGAAACAGACAAGCCCCTTCCTGATGAACAAGTTGAGTGCGGACGTACTACGGAAGATGGGGCAAGCCGGGGCAGACCGCTGCCTGACGATGCTGGAGAAACTGCGCACCGTGTTCCGACAGCGCCTCGAAACGCTCGACTGGCTGAGCGACGCCACGCGCCAGGAGGCACTGAAGAAACTGGAGGCCATGCAGTTCTTTGTCGGCGTGCCCGACAACCTTAGCGAAGGCGAGTTCACCCTCGACGAGGGGAACACGCTGGTCGAGGACGCCCTGTCCATCATGGCGCAGAATGTAGCCATCAGGCATAACATGTGCGGAAAACAAATTGAGCAGCAGATCCGCGCCATCATCGACTATGAAATCGATTATAGCACGAAGAACGCCTTTTATAATTGCGAGATGAACTGTCTGGTCATCTTGCCGCTATTCATCAGTGAAGGCATGTTCCCTGCCGATGATGAATACACCCAGTACGCTGTCGCTACAGTCTTCGCCCACGAGATGACCCACGGCTTCGATGCCAGGGGGGCAAAGTATGACAAACAGGGATACCTGACAGACTGGTGGTCATCAGAATCCAAAGCGAAGTTCGAGGCCAAGCAGCAGGAGATGATTGCGCTCTACAACCGTATGGAGGCCTACCCCGGACAGCCGGCCGATGGCAAAAAGACGCTGGCGGAGAACATGGCCGACTACGGCGGCATGACGCTGGCCTACTCACTCTTCAAGCAGAAGAAAATAGATGAGGGGCTTCAGGGGGCTGCCCTCGACTATGCCTGCCGGGAGTTCTTCCTGCACTATGCAAAACTGTGGCTGGAATATCCCACCCTTGCCCAAAAGCAGGCGTTGTACCTTGACGTCCATTCAATCCCCCAAAACCGCGTCAATGTCATCGTGACACTCTTCGACGACTGGTACAGGCTCTTCAACGTGACTGACGGGAAACTCTATCTCGCACCAGAGAAGCGCGTGCAGATCTGGTGATATATATTTCATAACAGAGGGACGGTTCTTTTGTTATCGTGCTGTGATAACGAAAGAACCGTCCCCGTGTATGTTCCGAAGTCCTAAGTGTGAGTCTATCACAGAGGACAGAATAGAGTCGAATTTGTCCAAAACGAAAAATATTCCGCCAAAAGCGGTGATTTTCTCAGATTTTATTTGTACTTTTGCCATGTCATTGATGATTTTGCTTGTCTTGATTTGCAGCACTAAGGTAAGTGAAAAATCTGACATGGCAAAATCCTGAGCAATATTTTGTTACCCAGGAACTTAAAAAGGAAGTTAAACTAAAGTGCTGCGGAATTTAGGCTCAAAATAATTTTGTGAAATAAAAAAGTTGTGGTAATTTTGCAGCCGATTAGACCATTACACGTTAATTGTTACCAAAACATTGATTTAACGTAATAGAATAAAAAAGAGCAAAATAGCAATGAAACAAGGTATTCATCCCGAAAATTATCGCCCTGTAGTATTCAAGGATATGAGTAACGGCGATATGTTCCTTTCCCGTTCTACATGCCGCTCCAACGAGACTGTAGAATTCGAAGGTGAGACTTATCCTTTGGTTAAGATTGAAATTTCAAACACTTCACATCCTTTCTATACCGGTAAGTCGAAACTTGTCGATACGGCAGGTCGTGTAGATAAGTTCATGAGCCGCTACGCAAAGGCACGCAAGTAATAAATTTATTTCTACGCAAACGAAACAACTCGTTAGCGCGTGAAAATATAAATGTTATAGAACTTGGCGGAGGCACCATCGGTGCTTTCGCTTTTGTTGTTGAATTGTACTAATAAAGTACACCTAAAATCTTTCACTTTTTTCGCAGTCATTTCAGATAAATATCTAATTTTGTTGCTGCAAAAAGTCGTATCGCATGCTTGAATTTCGTACAGAACCCATAAAGAACATCCGAATAGCCCTTATCGGACTGGGGCAAAGGGGTATGAAAACCCTTGAGCGCTATGCCTATATCCGCGGTGCTGAGATACGCTACGTGGCAGACCTGGACGAGGAGCGCCTTGACATAGCCAATGCCGTGCTTGCAGCCTCGGGTCGTCCGCAGGCGCGCAAGATGGTGGGCGAAGAGGCTTGGCGGGAGGTATGCAGGCAGGACGATGTTGACTTGGTGTATATCTGCACGGAATGGCGGACACACACGCCTATGGCTGTCGAGGCGATGACGTGTGGCAAGCATGTGGCAGTGGAAGTGCCTATCGCCACGACGATAGAAGAGTGCTGGCAAATCGTTGATACGGCAGAGCGCACACGTCGGCACTGCTTTATGACCGAGAACTGCTGTTACGACAACTTCGCCCTTGCCACGCTCGAAATGAGCCGAGAGGGGCTCTTCGGTGAACTGACGCACGTGGAAGGCGCGTATATACACGACCTGCGCGACACGCTCGGCCTTTCTGCCTCTGCTGCCGCAAAACAGCAAGTGTGGATGGAGGTGAGTTTTGCCCGACATGGCGGAAATGCCTATCCCACTCACGGCATGGGACCGATAGGGTGGCTCATCAACCTGCACAGGGGCAACCGCATGACGCATCTCGTCTCGATGACTTCAAACGGTGCGGGAACTGACAGGATGCTCGGGAAAGTAAATTCCACGCTCATACATACAGCGGCGGGAATAACAATCCTCCAGCAACTCGACGTTACCACACCGCGCCCTTACAGCCGTCTGCAAACCATCTGCGGTTCCGAGGGATATGCACAGAAATACCCATTGCCAACCCTTCGCCTTGCTGATTCGGATAAGTTGCTCACCGGAGAAGATGCTCTGAATAAGGCTGACGGCTTCATGCAAAAGAACCCTGCCTCGGGCTATTGGAACGAGGGGCGCAGCATCGGTGTTCCCAACGAGATGAACTATGCCATGGACTGCCGCCTCGTGCATTGCCTTCACTATGGGCTACCGCTGGACATTGACGTGTACGATGCAGCAGAATGGTCTGCCATAGCACCTCTTTCAAAACTTTCGGCAGAAAAAGGCGGCATGCCGGTCGAGGTGCCCGACTTTACACGCGGGCGGTGGGATGTACTCACGTCGCATAGGTTCTATCAATAATTTAAGTTTCGCAAGTTTCACTTGCTTGAAGTTGACGAAGTTAGCGGAGTTAGCGAAGTTAGCGAAGTTAGCGAAGTTAGCGAAGTTAGCGGAGTTAGCGAAGTTAGCGGAGTTAGCGAAGTTAGCGGAGTTAGCGGAGTTAACGAAGTTAACGACGATACGTTAGACCAATAAAATACCAAAGAAGAAAAAGAAAACATCAGCATTAGTAACGTCGTTAACTTCGAGCGTAGCGATAACTTCAATAACTTCGATAACTTCAAAAAAAGCGGCAACTCCGATAACTCTGAGCGTAGCGATAACTTCAGAAAGTTGAATAATCATGAGGAGTTCGTATTATATATGCAATTATATATGCAACTTAAAACACGTTTGGTTTTGCGAATTCCAATTCTATAAGTAATTTTGCACCGGAGAAATGAATCTGGTAATTGACATCGGTAACACGTTTGCCAAGGCCGCAGTATTCAAAGGGAACCAACTGCAGAAGGCTGTACACTTCAGACGCAACGACCTCGGACCTCTTGAGGCGTTTCTTGAGGATGTAGAGCCCATTGCCTGTGCCTTCTCTTCTGTGGCAGACCATACGGAGAACATTGAGGCAATGCTCGGGCGATTGAATTGCAGAGTGCTGCATGTTACAGGACAAACACCTGTGCCGTTCGTAAACCTCTACAGCACGCCCCGGACACTGGGTAGCGACCGCCTTGCCGCCGTGGCAGGTGCCTACAAGTTGCTTCCAGGCAAGAATGTGCTCGTCATCGATGCCGGTACTTGCATAACCTACGACTTTATCGATGCCAACGGTTGCTATCACGGCGGGAACATTTCTCCCGGTCCGGCGATGCGCTTCCAGATGCTTCACGAGCAGACGGCACGTCTTCCGCTCATTGATGAAGATGGTGAAAAACCTCTCCTTGGCGACGATACCAAAACGGCTATAAGGAGTGGTGTGCTGCATGGTGTGAGGTATGAAATGCAAGGCTATATCAATGAACTCAGCGAGGAGCACTCCAACCTGAAAGTCATAATGACAGGCGGGAAGAAGAAAAATCTTATCCTGAGTTACGAGATATGGAACGATATTGTTCATGAACCGTATCTTGTAGAAATAGGTCTGAATGCCATTCTGCAGTACAATCTGAATACTCCTAAACTATAATCCCCTCTAAATAGAAATAATACTGATAATGAGCAATATAAAGAAAGTTTTATGCACGATGGCACTAATACTGCCCACGTTTACTGCACTGGCGCAAACCAATGGTAGTAACTCGCCATATTCAAGATATGGTTTCGGATTGCTTGGCGACGGTGCACAAGGGTTCAACAAAGGCATGGGAGGCGTGGCATACGGCTTCAGTTCCAACCGCGACCTGAATTTCAAGAATCCCGCCAGTTATTCTGCCATTGATTCACTCTCGCTCGTGTTCGATATAGGACTTACGCTTCAGAATGCCAATATCGGCACTTCCAGGCATAAGACGAATGCCCGCAACACCTCGCTCGACCATGTCAATGTGGGTTTCAGGGCAGCGAAGAACCTTGGTGTGTCGCTTGGGCTAAGACCTTTCAGCACTATCGGCTACAGCATTTCTCAGGACGAGAGCAATTCGCTCAACAGCGGTGAAATCACCCAGACCGACGTCTATAAGGGAGATGGTGGCTTGCATGAAGTTTACATCGGTGCAGGATGGCGCCCCTTCAAGCCGATAGCAATTGGTGTGAATGTGGGTTATCTGTGGGGCGAAATGACCCACAACGTAACCGCATCCTTCAGCGACGCGACGATTTATTCGCGAAGAAGAGAATACGCAGCAAACATCAGTACCTATAAACTCGGGTTTGGTCTGCAATACTATCAGCCCATCAGCAAGAAACTCAGTCTTACCATAGGTGCAGCCTATCAACTTGGCCACGAAATAGACAATGCCGCAAAATATTACGACCAGAAACTTTCATCATCGGCGGTGATTACTGCGGACACACAATTCGTGAAGAAAGCCTTCCAACTGCCCCATACTTTCGGTGCAGGCGTGATGGTCAACTATAAGAACAAACTGAAGGTAGGTCTCGACTACACGTTCCAGAAGTGGAAGGACGTAAAATTTCCCGAACTTAATGCCAAGACAGGGCTTTATGAATCCGTCAAGGGAGCATTTTCCAACAGCCACAAGATGGCGCTGGGTGCAGAATTCATTCCCAACCCCGAGAGCATGCATTGGGGCAGCCACGTGAGGTATCGTGCCGGTGTTTCCTACACCACGCCATATCTTCGCATCAACAATGGCGACGGTCCTGCAAGTTATGCTGCAAGCATAGGAGTGGCATTGCCGCTGATAAAGACGCATGGAACTTATCGCGCCACTACATACCAAAACTGCAACCTGCTCAACTTCTCAGCACAGTTTGAGCGTGTACAGCCCAAACACTCGTGGCAGATTGCAGAAAACTACATCAGGTTTACTATCGGAATTACCTTCAATGAAAGATGGTTCCAAAAGTGGAAAGTGGAATAATAGGGACATAGCCTGTGAAACGTTTTTCATTCCTGTTACCGCTACTGCTTGTCCTCTCCTTGCTGTTCTCGGCATGTACGGAGGACAAACCACCTATGGGCGAAGTGGTCAGGAACAGAGATTCCCTGCCGATCATGATAACAGGCGGCTGCTCTAAGATTATTTCCGACTCTGGCGTGGTGCGTTACCGCATTGTGGCTGAAGAATGGAAGGTCTTTGACAAGACCACTCCTTCGAGAATGGAATTTGTGAAAGGCATCTTCATGGAGCGCTTCGACAAACAGTTCCGTCCCAATCTGCTCATAACAGCCGACACCGCCTTCTGCTACAATCAGAGCCTTTGGGAACTGCGCGGAAGAGTGGTGATCAAAAACAAGCAGACAGGCACTCTCTTCAAGAGCGAAGAACTCTTCTGGGACCAGAGTAAACACCTCGTTTATGGCAACAAATACATGCGCATAGTGGAGCCCGACCGCGAGATAGAGGGCGACACCTTCAAGTCGAACGAAGACATGACCATGTACGAAATTACACAAAGCAGCGGATTTATGCCCAGCAGCGGGTTCAAGAAAAGCATGAACGGTGGCGGTGCTCCGGCCGCCAATGCCAATGCTGCATCGGACTCTGCATCGGTAGGCGACTCTGCAACGACTGCACCGCCTGCTCCTGCTGCCGCACCACAATCGGCTACCAACAATAAGTAGTATAAAACACTCTGAACTATGCTTTTTCTCATTATTTGTCTGATTTTCTTGGCGATTTTTGCAGCCGGATGCTATGTTGCTTTCATGGCTCCCGACCTTCTGATGATCAGGCTGGAAGTGAAAGAGCAAAAAGAAGTATCCGGACCATTCAAGTTGATACACCGCCATTCACGCTTGTTCTTGCAGACCATGCTCGCAGTAGTGGTGTTGGCACTCTTTATGGCGTCATTGTTGGCCTATAAAGATTATTCAGCAAGTTTTGATGCGCTCTACTTCTGGCAGAAATTGCTATGCTTCCTGCTGCTGATTGTGGCAAGTGTCCTGTTGATAGTCATTCTTCCTTATCGCGTCGTGGCAAGCAGCAGGGCAGACAATATCGTGATGAGGATGGCAATGCCCGCTTTCATACTCTTTTCCATATTTTGTGTGCCTGTGTTCATCCTTTCCGAACTCACTGCCGCGGTGCTGCGATTCTTCGGTTTTATGCCTGTGCCGAAGGAGAAGGGTAGGGAATACGACCTCGAAACACTCGTACAGATGGAACTCGAGCAAGTGGCTGCAAACGACCACGGCGAAGAAGTGAGAATGTTTCAGAACGCCTTGGAATTCGGTGAACTTGATGTCAGCCAGTGCTTGGTGCCTCGGACAGAAATTGTCTATGTAACGCGAGACAGTTCAAAACAGGACTTGGTTGACTTGTTTGTCAAAAGCGGAAAGTCGAAAATTATCGTCTGCGATGACGACCTCGACCATATCATAGGCTATGTACACTCCTACGAACTCTTCAAGAGCAAGGCGGACTGGACAGAGGACATCCTTTCGATACCGATAGTGCCTGAGGCGATGCCCGCAGCAAAACTCATGCAGATGCTCCTTCAGGAAAAGCGCTCGTTGGCGGTTGTAGTCGATGAATTCGGTGGTACGACGGGTATAGTCAGCATTGAGGACATTCTTGAGGAAATACTCGGCGAAATAGAAGACGAGCACGACCATTCCACATACACTGCACGCAAGACACCCGATGGCGACTATCTGCTCAGTGCGCGAATAGAAGTGGAGCATGTGAACGAAACGTTCGGACTGAATTTGCCTGAAAGCGATGATTATCAAACCATAGCCGGGCTAATACTGAACTCCAACCAGCGATTTCCTAAAATAGGCGATGTGGTGAAAATCGGAGAGTTTTCGTTCAAGATTATTCGTACTACACAGCGGAAAATAGAACTCGTCCGCCTTTCAGTGGATGAAAAATGAATAATTAAACTTTCAGAAGTTATCGCTACGCTCGGAGTTATCGGAGTTAACGAAGTTATCGACGATACGTTGAACCGATGAATAACAAAGGAAGAAAGAACAAGAAGACATCAGCATTAGGTACCGTCGTTAACTTCGAGTGAAGCGATAACTTCAATAACTTCGCTAACTTCAAAAAGAAAGAGGGAACTTGAATGAATATCTGTTGTGCAAATCACAGGAATATAGCACTCATGATGCCGCAAGAAAATAAATTTATTAGAGGATAGACGTTGTTAGATATTTTTTTTCTAACTTTGCGCGGCAAAAATGTATTGACACAAAAATACTGATAATAAATAAAACAAAATACTAATGGCAGCAATTCAAAAAATTAGAAGTCATGGCACCATTTTGATGATTATTCTTGGTGGCGCTCTGTTGTTGTTTATTGTAAGTTCTGTTATTACAAACTTCAATATCTTTAGCAACGCAAACGAAGTAGGAAGTGTAAACGGAAAATCGCTCGACGCCCAGACCTATCAGAGGCGTGTGGAAATTCTTTCCGAAGAATTGAAGACCCGTAACACTATGCAATCAGGCAAGGAGACTGCTCTTTCAGACCAAGAGATGTCCACCGTCAGAAACTATGTCTGGCAGGAATTCTCTACCAGTCAGGTCATCAAGAAGGAAGCCGGTAAAGCAGGGCTTTCGGTATCAGATGAAGAACTTGACGATGTGCTCCGTACAGGACAGGCACAGTGCATTCAGTTGTTCTGGCCGCTCGTAGCACAATTCGGTCTTGGCGACCAATATAATTTCCAGGCGCTCAAGCAGTTCATCGGCGAGAAAGACAAGAACATGCAGCAGATTGCACAGAGTGGCAATGCCGATGCGATGAACAAGTATGCAATGGCTATAGAAGCCTGGGATCTCGTAGAAAAGGACTTTTTGCCAAACGAGATACTCTTGCAGAAACTCAACACGCTCATGTCGATGAGTGTTGTTTCCGATCCTATATCTGCAAAGTATGACGCAGCACGTCTGAGTGATGCCATCGATGCACAGATTGTAGCAATTCCGGCTTCCACAATCGACGATGCCAAGATTCAGGTGTCTGAAGCAGAACTTCAGGCTGCATACGATGAACTGAAAGAAATGTTCTATCAGAACGATGAAACACGCGACGTTAAGATTATCGACGTGAACGTTGTTCCCAGTCCGCAGGATATGGCATCGCTCAAGAAGGACATGGAAGGCAGTGCACAGCAGTTGGCTACAGCCACCGACATCAACAATGTTATCGGTACGGCTTCTACTATTCAGTACACCAACATGCCTCTGACAAAGGCGTTCTTCCAGAGCGAAGTGCCCGATGTAGCACAGCGTCTTGATTCCGGTGCAACAGGCAGTGTTGTGGCGCCTTATATTTCAAAGGAAAGAGACGGCTCTGACGTTTATACCACATTCAAAGTTGTGGCTAAGGAAGAACTTCCTGACTCCATCCTCTACAGTGTGATTGTACCTCGTGGCAAGGACCTCGATAGCCAGAAGAAATCGGCAGACAGTATCTACAAAGCCATTGCAGGCGGTGCCGACTGGGCAGCGCTTTCCAAGAAATACAATCAGCAAGGTGCAAAATCCGACAGCATCTGGATGACTTCAAAGATGTACGAGCGTTTCGGTATGTCGGCAGAAGAAGTGAAGATCAACACAACGCTCAACACTACTCCGGCAGGCGAATTCACAAAGATAGAAGGAGATGGTGGCGACATGATTGTCAAGATTCTCGACCGCAAGGCTATGCAGACGAAGTACAACGTAGCCATCTATCGCAGGAACGTGGAGTTCTCTGACAAAACTTCCGACACAGAGCAGTCGAAACTCAATGAATTCCTTGCCAAGAACCAGAGCATCGATGCCATCGTGAAGAACGCTCCGAAGAGTGGTTACAAGGTGCAGGACTATGATGCCTTGTCTAAGTCAGGTGTCGTAAATCTCGTAGCCGGTATCGGTAATGCCCGCGACGTGGCAACATGGATTTTCGACGATGCAGAAGCAGGCGAAGTTTCGAAAGTGTATGAAGTAGGTTCTAAAAACGACCACCTCGTACTTGCTATGGTAACGGGTGTGAACAAGAAAGGTTATCTGCCCATCGACAACCCGGGTGTAAGGAAGCAACTCACTGCTTACGTCAAGCAGCAGAAGAAGGTTCAGCAACTGGCTAAGAATTATGGCAAGATGTCGTTTGAGCAGGCTTCAGCCGTTGCAGGTGCCGTAACCGACACTATCGCTAACGTCAACGCTTTCGCCATTTATCAGGGCGGTGTGATGGCTCAGAAGGTTGGTACTCCGGAGGTGAAACTTGCCGCTGCCATCTGCAAGACCGCAGTCAGCAAGACAGCCGTTGTAGAGGGAACCGGTGCACTCTATTTTGTAAAGGTGCTCACTAAGAAGACCACCAAACACACCGACGCCTTTGCACAACTTATCGGTGCTAACATCGCCCAGAGCATGTTGGTAGGCGGACAGCAAGGTGGTTCACCACTGTTGACAGCCCTCATCGAGAAAACCAAGATGGATAACAACCTTTATAAGTTCTTCTGATTAGCAGTGAATTTATAATGCAGCATAATGGGCCGCGCATTCGCGCGGCTTATTTTTTAAGAGAGACGTATGATTATAGGAGAACTGAAAAATCTGTATGCCAAAAGCCCCAATGTCGCTGCACTGGTGCGTGAACTGTCGAAGAAGTCGCGCAAACCGGTGTTTTGCGAAGGCTTGAGAGGCTCGGCTTCGGCATTCTTTTTTGCTACGCTTCTTGAGAGGAATATACCTGCAAAGCCCTATATCTTCATTCTGAACGATGAGGATGAAGCCGGATATTTCTATCAGGATATGGCAAAACTCGCTGATGAAAATCATATTCTCTTTTATCCGTCGGCATACAAGCGTGCTGTGAAATATGCCCAGCGCGACCCTGCCAACGAAATACTCCGCACAGAAGTTCTTGAAAGGATTTCAGGCAAAGTGGAGTCGCCGCTTTTCATTGTAACACACCCTGTTGCACTCACAGAGAAAGTGCTGCCCGGAAACACCATAAACGACCATCTCGTAGCCCTTAAGGTGGGCGACAGTCTTGACCTCACAGAACTCGCGAAACGTTTGTCAGAGATAGGTTTCAGGCGTACAGACTATGTGTATGAACCCGGTGAGTTTGCCGTGCGTGGAAGCATACTCGACGTGTATTCTTACGATTCCGGACTGCCTTACAGAATCGATTTCTTCGGCGACGACATCGAGAGCATCAGAACATTTGAAGTACAGTCGCAGTTGAGCAGTGAAAAAATGAACGAGGTGAAACTCATTGCTGCCATTGCAAGTGAGCCTCATGCAGGAGTGCCGTTTTCCGACGTCGTGCCTGATGAGACCGTGATATTCGTGAAGGACTTAGCACTCATCGATAATACGTTTCGTAGAGTTTACAATGAAGGATTCTCGCGCCAGGCAGCATTGAGCCGCGACGAAGGAGAGACGGAACTCGACAAGGAAATGCTCCTTGCTGACCCCGACACGCTGATGAACAAACTGTTTGCATTGCAGCGTGTGGAGTTCGGACTCAAACCATTCAGTGAGTCGTCGTCAAGGCTGAAGTTCAGCGTTCAGCCGCAGCCCGTCTATCATAAAGACTACGACTTGCTCTTTCATTCGCTGTCTGATTTCATTACGAGCGGCTATCACATTTATATGTTAGCCGATGGCGAAAAACAGAACGAGCGCTTGAGGAATATCCTTTCAGAGAAGGCGAAAGCCGACTTTATGCAGGTGGATTTCACACCAGTATCCGCAACTGTTCACGAGGGTTTCTCTGATGGCGACCTTAAGGTGTGCTGTTTTACCGACCATCAGATCTTCGACCGCTACCACAAATACACCCTAAAGAACGAAAAGGCGCGAAACGGCAAGATGGCACTCACGCTGAAGGAGTTGCGCCAGTTCTCTGTTGGCGACTATGTGGTGCATGTGGATCATGGCGTGGGGCGTTTCGGCGGCCTGATTCGTATGCCCAGCAGCGACGGAACGATGCATGAGACCATAAAAATCAATTACCTCAACAATGATGTTATCTATGTTTCCATACATGCGCTATATAAGATAAGCAAATATCGCGGTCAGGATGGCGTACCACCTAAAATGAATAAACTTGGTGGACGTGCATGGGAAAATCTCAAAGAAAAGACCAAGAAAAAAATCAAGGACATTGCCCGCGACCTGATAAAACTCTATTCCGAACGTCGTGAGGCAGAGGGCTTTGCCTTTTCCGGTGATAATTACCTGCAACATGAACTTGAGGCAGCATTTACCTACGAGGACACGCCCGACCAACTGCGCGTGACCAACGAAGTGAAAGCGGATATGGAACGCAGGCAACCGATGGACCGTCTTGTCTGTGGCGACGTAGGATTCGGAAAGACGGAAATAGCCATCCGCGCCGCGTTCAAAGCGGCATGCGACTCAAAACAAACCGCCGTATTAGTACCTACCACAGTCCTTGCCTTGCAGCACTACAAGACCTTTTCCGAGCGGCTAAAGGATTTTCCTGTTCGTGTGGATTACCTGTCAAGGGCACGTACCGCAAAACAAACCACCGAGATACTCAACGACCTTAAGAGCGGTAAGATTGATATACTTATAGGCACACATCGGTTGATAGGAAAATCTGTGAAATTCAAGGACCTCGGACTGCTCGTTATCGACGAAGAACAGAAATTCGGTGTGGCAGTGAAGGAGAAACTGCGCCAGATGAAGGTCAATGTCGATACGCTGACCATGTCGGCAACACCTATACCGCGAACACTGCAGTTCTCGTTGATGGGTGCGCGCGACTTCAGTATGATTCAGACACCACCACCAAACAGGCGGCCCGTAAGAACGGAAATTCACAGTTTCGACCACGAGGTGATAGCCGAAGCCGTCAATTTTGAGATGAGTCGCGGCGGCCAGGTGTTCATCGTGACCAACCGCATAGCCGCACTGCCGAACATCAAGATGCTCTTGCAGAAATACGTTCCCGATGCGCGCGTGGCAATAGGACACGGACAAATGCCGCCCGAAGCACTCGAAAAGACAGTGCTGGGATTTATTAATTATGAGTACGACGTTTTGCTCTCCACCACAATCGTGGAGAATGGGGTAGATATCCCGAACGCTAACACCATCATCATCGATGCAGCACACACTTTCGGTCTGAGCGACCTCCATCAGATGCGCGGACGCGTGGGCAGGAGCAACCGTCAGGCGTTCTGCTATCTTCTTGCACCGCCGATGTCATTGCTCAAGGACGATGCCCGCCGCAGGCTTCAGGCGGTAGAATCGTTCAGCGACCTCGGCAGCGGTATCAGTATCGCCATGCAGGACCTCGAAATACGTGGCGCAGGAAACCTCCTCGGTGGCGAGCAGAGTGGTTTTATAGCCGATTTGGGTTTCGAAACCTATCACAAGATACTTTCACAGGCGGTAACAGAACTCAAGAACGACGAGTTTGCAGAACTCTATGCCGAACAGGCTGCCACGAATGTGGAAATAGCGGCAGAACTCTTTGTGGATGATTGTAACATAGAGTGCGACTACCACGCCTATTTCCCCGAGACATATGTGCCGGGTGCGGCAGAGCGTATGCTGCTCTATCGTGAACTCGACAACCTCTCAAAAGACGAGGAACTGGAAGCGTTTAGGCAACGCATGAACGACCGTTTCGGACCACTCCCCGTGGAAGGCGAGGAACTCCTGAAAATCGTATCGCTTCGCCGTCTGGGGCGCCTGTGTGGTGTAGAACGGCTTATCTTGAAGAATGGCAAGATGACGATGTATTTCGTACAGAACAAAGACAGCATCTTCTATCGCAGCAATGCCTTCAACAGTATCATAGATTATGCCATGTCGAATGTGAAACGGTGCAAACTTGATGAACATGCTGGCAAGCGACTGATGACTGTTACGGATGTGCCCACTGTCGCGCAGGCAGTTGTCGTTCTAAAGAGTATTTTGGGCAAGTGATACCGTTTAGATTGTTGTTTTTCTTCGTTTTTTTGATTTATCTTTGCTGAAATAAAATAAAATCATACCTTTGTGGACAAATTTAAAGTCAAACTTTAAAATTGTCCAAACAATGCGCAAGTCTTTTATAGACAGACATTTATCAACTTCCATTTCCGAGGCTCTTCGCTATTTGCCTGTTGTTACACTGACCGGTCCGCGCCAGTCCGGCAAGACAACTCTGTGCCGTGAGAAGTTCCCGGAATTGCCCTATGCCAACCTGGAGGATGCAACTGTGATGGACGAAGTAAATGCCGACCCTAAGGCGTTTTTGAACAAATACCCACAAGGTGCTATTATTGATGAAGCACAAAACTATCCTCAGTTGTTCTCCTATTTGCAGGTACTTGTGGACGAAGACCGTTTTCAAGGACGAAACGACCGCCGATTCATAGTTACAGGCAGTAACAATTTTACGTTAATGGAGAAGATGTCGCAATCCATGGCGGGACGCACGGCAGTAATGACACTTCTGCCGCTTTCAACACAGGAAATCCTGAACTATGTACCACAAGCGAGCGCTTCACAACTGATACTAAACGGAGGTTTTCCTGCTATTTGGACTGCCGATGAAAGGGGTCGTTCTTTGCAACTGTCTAATTATTACACCACCTATATTGAGCGTGATGTCAGGCGACTGATAAATGTGGTAAACCAACGTGCGTTCCAGACATTCATTCGTTTGTGTGCCGGACGTATAGGACAAGAATTCAATGCGTCTTCCATCTCCAATGAAACAGGGGTGAGTGTACCCACAATAAAAAACTGGTTGAGCATTCTCAATGCGTCATACGTGATTCATCTCTTGCAGCCTTATCATGCCAACATCAGCAAGCGGCTCACAAAGACACCAAAATTATACTTTTACGACACAGGGCTTGCTGCCTTTCTGCTTGGCATCAACACCATCGAACAACTTGATACGCACCCTTTGCGTGGCAACCTTTTCGAAAACATGGTGGTCAACGACTTTATAAAGCACGGCACCAATGCAGGGCGTGAAGAATTCCTGTCGTTCTACAGGGACAAGAGCCAACACGAAGTAGATATCATCCGTACGCTCACAGACAAGGTGGAAGCCTACGAAATAAAATCCTCGCAAACTTTCCATACCGACTTCTTCAACAATCTCAACTATATCCGCCCACTCTTGACAGAAAAACTTGTCAAAACGGCGGTTGTTTACGATGGCAATCAAGAGAACGCACAGGCAGAAAATGCTTTCCTTAATTTCAGGCATATATTTGATTAAATAAATCTCTAACACAATAAATAACCTACATCATGAAAAGAATCTTTATACTATTGACATTTGCTGCACTTTCGACGAATGTGCTTGCGCAGAATAACGCATCACATCGGGTAGATTCCCTTACCGCACTTGCCAATCAGGGATATGTAGATGCCATCCTTGAATTGGGCAAAATGTATTTCTATGGCGAAGGTGTGCAAGTAGATAACAATAAAGCCTTTGAATACTTCTCCAAGGCGGCATCGTTTTTGAAAGAAGCGGTGTATTTTTTAGGAGTATGTTATAATAATGGAGAAGGTGTTGAGAAAGATACTATTAAAGCCTTCTCACTTTTTGAGGAGGCACTACCATGGGTGATGGAAGAGGCTGAAAAAAGTAATCCGGATGCGCAAAGAATTTATGGTAAATATTTCTCGAACGGCTGGATTGTTGAAAAAGATAAAACTTGTGCTGTGGAATGGTACCGCAAGGCGGCAGACCAAGGGAATGCACAAGTACAACTCAATCTTGCAGGCTGCTATTACAATGGAGAAGGTGTAACACAAGACTATACCGAAGCTGTGAAATGGTTGCGCAAAGCAGCAGAGCAAGGAAATGCGAGAGCACAATATAACATCG
This sequence comes from Pseudoprevotella muciniphila, assembly GCF_003265305.2. Taxonomy (NCBI): domain Bacteria; kingdom Pseudomonadati; phylum Bacteroidota; class Bacteroidia; order Bacteroidales; family Prevotellaceae; genus Pseudoprevotella; species Pseudoprevotella muciniphila. Next base: position 2,867,573 of record NZ_CP033459.1, read on the forward strand.
GTTTCTGCTGTTACAATGGCGAAGGAGTAACAAAAGACTATACTGAATCCGTGAAATGGTGGTGCAAGGCTGCAGAGCAAGGACTTGCCGAATCACAAGGCGCCCTCGGTTTCTGCTATTACTATGGCAATGGTGTTACACAAGACTATTCCGAAGCCGTGAAATGGTACCGCAAGGCGGCAGAGCAAGGAGATGCACAAGCACAATACAATCTTGGTGAGTGCTATTACAACGGAGAAGGAGTTACAATAGATTATACGGAAGCAGTTAAATGGTATACTAAGGCTGCAGGGCAAGGATTATCAAATGCACAGTTTAAACTCGATTACTGCTATAAGTATGGTAAAGGCGTAAATAAAACAGAAGCGATTACGTGGTTTCGCAATGTAGCAGAGCAAGGAGATGCAATGACACAATGCGATTTCGGTAATCGCTATTTCAATGGCGATGGAGTTCCACAAGATTATGCAGAAGCTGTGAAATGGTATCGTAAGGCTGCAGAACAAGGCTTTGCAGAGGCGCAATACAATCTCGGTAAGTGTTATGCCAATGGCAATGGTGTTTCGCAAGACTACGCAGAAGCTGTGAAATGGTATAATATGGCCGCAGAGCAAGGAAATGCAGAGGCACAATGCAACATAGGCGCCTACTATTATGGTGGTCTAGGTGTGTCTCAGAGTTATACTGAAGCAGTTAAATGGTTCCGCAAGGCTGCGGAGCAAGGATATGCATTGGCACAAGTACTTCTCGGTGTCTGCTATGAAAATGGACAAGGTGCATCTCAAAGTTATACTGAAGCCATGAACTGGTACCGAAAGGCTGTGGAGCAAGGGAATGCGTTTGGACAAAATGCTCTTGGATATTCCTATGAAAACGGCAATGGTGTTTCTCAAAGTTATGCCGAAGCCGTGAAATGGTACCGCAAAGCGGCAGAACAAGGAAATGCAGATGGGCAGTGCAAACTTGGTTGGTTCTATGCTAATGGTCAAGGCGTGTCACAGAGTTATGCCGAAGCCGTGAAATGGTACCGCAAATCGGCAGATCAAGGAAATGCTTTTGCGCAATATAGTCTTGGATATTCCTATGAAAATGGCAATGGTGTTCCTCAGAGTTATGCAGAAGCCTTTAAATGGTACCGCAAATCGGCAGAACAAGGAAATGCTGATGGGCAGTGCAAACTTGGTTGGTTCTATGATAATGGTCAAGGCGTGTCACAGAGTTATACTGAAGCCGTGAAATGGTATCGCAAGGCGGCAAATCAAGGTAATACTTCTGCACAATTCAGCATTGGATGTTCTTATCAAAATGGTCAAGGCGTACAACAGAATTATGCCGAGGCTTTCAAATGGTGGAAGAAGGCGGCAGATAATGGTCATGCTGGGGCGCAATGTAACGTCGGGTGGTGCTACGAACATGGAAAAGGCGTCAAGCAAGACAAACGCATTGCCATTGTGTGGTATAAAAGTGCGGCGAAGAATGGTGATGAAGTGGCAAAGGAGAACTTAAGAAACTTAGGCGAAAGTTGGTAGGTCGTGTTCTTTTAATCAAGAAATCTTCAAGTAGTAAGTTTTCGCTGCTATGTTCGTGTCATCGCCAAGCGAAGCAATGGCAAAAATTCAGGATAGAGCGACGAAGTTCGTTAAATCTGTGTCTTTCGCGTTAAAAAACATAAAGATTGATAAAAGATGAAAATCAGAATTTGAACTTCGCAAATCAATTGAGGCTATTGATAAAGTAATCAAAAGTTTAATCAACTAAAATTTATAAAGATATGGCATTTTTCAATAAAAACAAAACAGATCGTCATAATAGTGGGAGAACTACAAGATGGGTTTCCTTAGGGAAAACAGAAGCTGAAGGAGAGAAGGATGGTCTCAAAAAATATTATGATGACATCCTTCACATTTCAGATGCCATTTATGATGGTAAATTTATTATTACAGGAAGAAAAGGTGTTGGAAAATCTGCATATGTGCAATATTTGATGAATAATTCAGAGCACGAAAAAGATTTATTTTGTAAAGTAATTACAAATGATGCTATCGATTTAGAAAAAATCATACAGTCAGTTCCAGAAGGAGTAGGTAATAGAGATGAAATTGTTTATGAATGGATTATTTTAACAGGATTTGTTCAACTTATCTTACAATCAGAAATCGGAAAATATACAAATGAATATAATTCATTAGAGAAATTTCAAAAAAAGAATAGCGGGTTAGTTGACGTTGAAAAATGGATGGTGTTAGAAGAAAACGTTAAAGATGGGTATAGTGTAAATTTCTCTTCACTACTCATAAAAGGCTTCTCAACCTTTTTTTCAAAGGACTTCTCCCAGAAAACAATGAGAGCCCCATTTTATAAGCTAATACATCCTCTACGAGAAATACTTGCTAAAATGTTTGGATTTCAGGTGTATGAGAATTGTGATTTTGTACTTATATTTGATGATTTAGATGTAAACTTTAATCTTAATGATATTAACCACAAAAGAAGATTATTGTCTTTATTGCGTATCACAAAAAAATATAATACACAGATATTTACGAATAAAAATGTACGCGTTTTAAATATGCTGAGAGACGATATTTCAGCACAACTGGATGGGGTGTCTCCAGATAAAAATAAAGCTTTTAGTTCTTACGAATATAATTTGAATTGGTATGACTTTGATAAAAACGGCCAAGAAACTGATACGGGCTTAAGAAAATTCATCAATAAAAGAATAAAATTCGCTTTTGATGACTTTAAAATACCTTACGACAGAATAGATCCTTGGCAGACGCTTGTGCAGAACGACGCAAGCGAAGCATATAGGGGAAAAACAGCTTTCAAATATATATTAGACTTTACATTCTATAGACCAAGAGATTTAGTTGCCTTATTTAGAAATATTTCTGATAAATATTACAAGATGCCTTTATCTCCTCAAGATATTAAAACTCTTATCAAGGAATATCTGCCATGGAATATTGCAGAAATCAAAGATGAACTATCTAATTTATATAATACGATGGAAATTGAAAAGATATTCCATGTATTCAGAACAATGGCAGTTCCAAATTCGCAATGGACTTATTCTTCAATTTTAGAAATCTTTACAAATGAAGGTCTTTTAGAGAAGGATTTTAATAAAATGGTAGAATATAATTTCATTATACCAAAGTCTGAAACTAATTATCAATACTTTTCATATCGAGAAAAACCAAGAATAAGCAGAGCTGATAATTATTTTTATTGCTTGCCAAAATGTATATACGAATACTATAATGACAATATCTAATAAATTTATAATATTGGATTTGAACTTCGTAAATCGATTGATGCAATAGATGCTGTTTTAAAAAGCTTGATAAACAACTGATAATACTGAAGGTCACGTTAATTAAATAAACAAAGCATATAAAGTATGATTGACAATTTAATTAATGAAATAGAACAGGCAATGCTCAATGTTCTTGATAACGAGCAGTTAAGCCAGTTGCGAAAGGTGCTCGATTACACTTTCCGCAATGTTTCCGTGACCAAGAAGGAATCTGTACACACAGAAAGTAACAACCAGGCTCTTATTGACAATTTCATAGCTGCTAAAAAGGTGGAGGGGTGTTCAGATAAGTCTATCTCCTACTACAAGAGCACCATCAATAATGCGCTATTGAGGATTGAGAAAGAAGTTGTGCATATCACCACCGATGACCTACGAGGCTATTTGAACCAGTATCAGGAAGAAAGTGGTGCAAGTAAGGTGACGGTTGACAACATCCGTCGTATTCTTTCAAGCTTCTTCTCATGGTTGGAAGAAGAGAACTACATAGTTAAGAGTCCTGTACGCCGAATCCACAAAGTAAAAGTCGGTAAGACCGTTAAGGAAACCTATACTGATGAAGCCTTAGAGCAGATGCGCGACCATTGCTCCAATATACGTGACCTTGCTCTAATAGATCTGCTCGCTTCCACAGGAATGAGAGTAGACGAACTGGTACGGCTCAACAAACGTGATATTGACTATCAGAATAGAGAATGTGTTGTTACGGGTAAGGGCGATAAGCAACGAAAGGTTTACTTCGATGCTCGTACCAAGATACACCTTCAGAAGTATGTGAATAGCCGTACTGACACAAATGATGCGCTCTTTGTGTCATTATTGGCCCCAAATAACCGCTTAGAAATAAGCGGTGTAGAAATCCGTCTGCGACGACTTGGACGAGAGTTGAACATACCTAAAGTTCACCCTCACAAGTTCCGTCGTACTCTCGCTACAATGGCAATAGATAAAGGCATGCCCATCGAGCAAGTCCAGCATCTTTTAGGCCATCAAAGTCTCGATACAACATTGCAGTACGCAATGGTGAATCAGAACAATGTTAAATTGTCTCACCATAAATTCATTGGATAGTATGTCGCAATTTATCGAGATGTTCGGCAAAGCTACTGAAAGGGTCGAATTATCTTCTTTATGCGATACATTCATTGATGGGGACTGGATTGAAGCAAAAGATCAATCTGATTCTGGAATAAGACTAATTCAGACTGGAAATGTTGGCGTGGGCGAGTATAAAGATAAAGAAGATAAAGCCCGATACATAAGTGAGGAAACCTTCACTCGCCTCAATTGTACTGAGGTTTTTGAAGGAGATATTCTGATCTCACGTTTGCCCGATCCAGTGGGTCGTGCATGCTCTATCCCAGGAGGTTTGGGCAAATCCATTACAGCCGTTGATTGTACAATTATAAGACTCAACGAAAAGGTCTTGCCCAAGTACTTCATTTCGTTCACTAACACTCCTGATTATGCGATGCAGATAAAGAAAGTTCTCAGTGGCACTACAAGACTTCGTGTTAGCAGAGCAAATCTTGGTAAAATCCAAGTTCCTCTCCCTTCTAAGGACGAGCAACAAACATTTGTAGAGATAGCAGATTAGGCCGATAAATCAGAATTTGACGGGTTCAAATCGCAATTTATCGAGATGTTTGGGAATCCTGTTTCCAACAATAAAGGATGGAATACCTTACCTATCAAGGATGTTGCTCCAGAATCTCCAAGCATAGAAAAGCAAACAGGGAAAGTGTGGATTCTGAATCTTGACATGATTGAGAGTAATACAGGCAAGGTCGTTGAAAAAGTCTTTGAAAACGACTCGAACTTGTTGTCTGTAGCCCCATTTGATGAAGGGAATGTACTATACTCAAAATTGAGGCCCTACCTCAATAAAGTAGTCATTCCAGACGGGAAAGGATATGCTACAACAGAACTCGTTCCACTCCGTCCGAATCAGGAATTGCTTAATCTCACATTCTTTAGTCATTTGCTTAGAGGAGATGATTTCGTTACTTACGCTAACAGTATATCGACTGGAACCAAAATGCCAAGAATGCCCTTGAACGATTTAAGAAAGTTCCAATGCATTCTTCCTCCTATAGAGAAACAAAATGAATTTGAAGAGATTGCTCATCAGGCCGATAAATCATAATTTATAGAACACCCCTAAAATCTACACAGTTCAAGGTTGATCACTTTGTTTGTATACAAGATATTGCCCCCAAACCACTTTCATTCCCACGGATTTTCGTAACTTTGCAGTTTGAAAGAAATAACAAATACGCTATATGGAATTTATTAAATTAGACATGAGTGCAACGGTGCCGTTCCTTAGTGCTGGAGCAGTGGAAAAATTAGAGGAAAAGGCACTTGCTGCCCGTATGGCATTGGAGGATGGTACCTGCAAGGGCAATGACTTCATAGGTTGGCTGCATCTGCCTACATCCATCAGTGCAGAATTCATTGCTGAAATCAATGAAACCGCCAAAGTGTTGCGCGAGAACTGCGACACGATCGTTGTGGCAGGTATCGGTGGATCTTATCTTGGTGCAAGAGCCGTGATCGAGGCACTTGGCAACAGTTTTGCCTGGTTGGCTAACAAGGGCGAAAATCCCAACATCCTCTTTGCAGGAAACAACATCAGCGAAGACTATCTTGCTGAGATGACGACTTACCTTAAAGGGCAGAAATTCGGCGTTATCAATATCAGCAAATCCGGTACTACCACAGAAACAGCACTGGCTTTCCGCCTGCTCAAGAAGCAGTGCGAGGAACAGCGTGGCAAGGATATGGCGCGCAAAGTCATCGTTGCCATTACGGATGCCAAGCGTGGTGCTGCCCGTACCACAGCCGACAAGGAAGGCTACAAGAGTTTCGTTATTCCAGACAACGTGGGCGGTCGTTTCAGTGTGCTTACCCCGGTAGGCCTGCTTCCCATTGCCTGTGCAGGCTTCGACATAGCCGAACTGGTGCGCGGTGCACAGGACATGGAAAAGGTAACGGCTCACGACGTGCCATTTGCCGAAAACATTGCCGCACAGTATGCTGCCGTTCGCAATGCACTCTATCAAAGCGGGAAGAAAATAGAAATCCTCGCCAACTACCAGCCAAAACTTCATTCGATGAACGAATGGTGGAAACAACTCTACGGTGAGAGCGAAGGCAAGGGCGGCAAGGGCATTTTCCCCGCAGCAGTTGACCTGACCACCGACCTCCACTCCATGGGACAGTGGATACAGGACGGCGAGAGAACCATTTTCGAAACAGTAATCTCTGTAGAAAACGCCGAGCACGAACTCCTCTTCCCGCATGACGAAGAGAACCTCGACGGACTGAACTTCCTCGAAGGAAAACGTGTGGACGAAGTCAACAAAATGGCAGAACTCGGCACACGCCTCGCTCATATCGATGGTGGTGTGCCTAATATCCGCATCATCATGCCTCGACTCAATGCCTACTATGTGGGACAACTCATCTACTTCTTTGAAGTGGGATGCGGCATCAGTGGTCAGTTGATTGACGTCAATCCGTTCGACCAGCCGGGCGTGGAAGATTACAAGAGAAACATGTTTGCCCTCCTCGAAAAGCCCGGTTATGAGGAAGAAACAAAAGCCATCAAGGCAAGACTGAATGGTTAGGAATTTCAAGTGTCGCAAGTTTATGCTTGAAGTTAACGAAGTTAGCGAAGTTAAAGAAGTTAACGACGATACGTTGGACCAATAAAATACCAAAGAAGAAAAAGAAAACATCAGCGTTAGTAACGTCGTTAACTTCGAGCGAAGCGATAACTTCAATAACTTCGATAACTTCAAAAAAAGCGGCAACTCCGATAATTCCGAGCGTAGCGATAACTTCAGAAAGTTTATTAAGAAATAAGTGAAGACAGTTTCAGAGGACATAATCAGGAACAGCATATCACATTATCTGAAAAGAAACGGCTTTGACGCGTTCTCGCCCAGAGCCGTGCTTTTCGATATGGATGGCGTTCTTTTCGACTCCATGCCCCTTCATGCCAATTCGTGGGCAAAGGTTTGTACCGAATTTGGGTTGTCAATGACTCCGACTGAGGCCTATATGCACGAGGGACGCACAGGCGAATCGACCATCAACATCCTCTCTATGCGCGCCCGAGGACGCAAGGCTACGCAGGAAGAGATTGAGGCCATCTATGCAGAGAAATGTCGCCTGTTCAACTCACAGCCCGAAGCGCCGAAAATGCCTGGTGCAGAGCAGACGCTTGAGCATGTAAGGGACTGCGGCATGAACATCCTGGTCGTAACAGGCAGCGGTCAGCAGTCGTTGCTTGAAAGATTGAACACCAACTATCCCGGTTTCTTTGCCTCAGAGCGTGTAGTTTCGAGCAAGGACGTTAAGCATGGCAAGCCCAATCCCGAACCCTATCTCAAAGGCCTGGAAAAGGCGCAAGTGGAGCCTTGGGAGGCTATAGTTATAGAGAACGCACCACTCGGCGTGAAAGCAGCAGTGGATGCCAACATCTTTACCATTGCAGTAAATACCGGTCCATTGCCCGACAGTGTGCTTCTCGAACAAGGTGCCGACATGGTTCTCGCCAGCATGGAAGAATTGGCGCATAATATCAAACATATCATAAATACACAGCGTTGAATTTTCGTATAGTCATATTGCTCTTAGCCATCCTCTTGATGCCGATGCATGACATGGTTGCGCAAGAGACGTCCGAGCCCGACAGTGTGCTTCATATCAGTCTTCTGACGAGTGCGCCGGGCCCCGACATACATGAGGCATACGGACACACGGCTATCAGGGCACGCATCTCCGGCACAGACTATGACTGGGCATTCAACTATGGCGTATTCACCTACGAGGAAAGCCTTTTCTTCTGGCATTTCATTTTGGGAAAGGCGGAATTCATGTGCTGCGCCTTTCCTACAGATATTTATTTGGAGGTCTATGCGAAGGAAGGCCGATGGGTGGACGAGCAGGAAATCAATCTTACAGAGGAGGAGAAGTATGAACTGCTCAGATTGCTTGAAATCAACGTGTTAGACAAGGGATGGAAGTATCAATACAGTTTTCTTTATGATAACTGCACAACCCGTGCCTACGAAAAGATTGTAGAGGCAGTAAGCGGGAATGTGGTTCTGCCCAAGGAAAACAACAGCAAGACATTTCGTGAGTTGCTGCATGAATTTGCCGGTCCTGACGAATGGTCCGGTTTTGCTGCCGACCTCGTGATGGGGAACGAAGTGGAACAGACACCGTCAGTCAGGCAAATGATGTTCTTGCCGATGTATGCAGAGAGCACCCTCGACAAAATCAAAATACAGAATCCTGATGGCAGTGTGCGTCCTTTCGTGAAGTCGAAAGAGCGTCATCAGCCTGTAGCGAAGGGCGACAGAAATCTTCTGCCTTTCCGTCCTTTACATTTTGCCGTGCTTCTGCTCATTGCGGCAATAGCCCTGACGATGTATGAAAAGTGGAAGAAGACTTATGTCAAGTGGTTTGACGTGGCTCTGATGCTCTTTCAGGGCTTGTTGGGTGTCATTGTCATGATACTTCTTCTGTTTAGCCATCATCCTGCGGTAAGCAGCAACTGGAATGCACTTTGGCTGAACATTCTGCCGCTTTTGGCGCTGCCATTTATGTTCAGGAAGAAAAAATCAGTCATTTTGACCGTCCTGTTTGCCATAATTATTGTACTTTTACTCGCATTTTTTGTGATAGGTGCGGCAGGCGTGCAGGAAATACCCCTTGCAGCATACCTTTTGGCACTGACTTTGCTGATAAGATATACCAATGCGTTTCTCCTCGTGCGTAACAGTCCGGCTAAGGAAACGGCGCAAGTTGAAGAAAAATCATTGCCTAAGAAGCATAAAAAGAATAAGAAACGTTGAAACAGCATAGCGATACGGCATATAAGACGACAGACCACCTTGGCAAGAACCTCATCTGGTCCTTGCTCACTGTGGTTGCTGCGCTGTCATCTCTCGAAGTGGCAGCCCATCCTGCCGGTGTTACCTATGAAAAGACGGATGCTGCAATCGTGGTGCAGCAGTTGGCTGTCCAGATAGCGAGGTTTGAACAAAACGCTCAGACCAAGCGTGTCGTCGTGCCGGCAGATTATATGTCGGTAACATCGTTTGAGAATGCTGTAACCAGGAATAGCAGACAAACTCTTTATGAAACAGATTACGTAACCCCGATAGTATCTCCATCGCTGAGGATACGTGCACCCAACGTTTGATTTATTTTTTTTACCGACGTATCTGGCGCGTCAGTGTAAAGATGGTTAATGTTGCGATACCTTAACAGACCAAAGCCAGAAATAAGTCAGAAAATCATCATCAATTCTAAATCAATACTCCTAAAATGGGACTAAATAATATCTTAACGAAACTTTTCGGAAACAAGTCAACCCGAGATATGAAAGCCATCCAACCCTGGGTGGAGAAAGTAAAGTCGGTCTATGACGAAGTGGCAGAACTTGACAATAACCAACTTCGCGAACTCACAAAGACCATACAGCAGCAGGTGCAAAGTTCTGCCGACGACATACGCGAAAAAATCACAGCACTCAGAGAAAAAATAGAAGGTACACCCATCGAGGACAGGGAAGTCATCTTCAACCAAATCGACAAACTCGAAAAGGACGTGCTCGAGCGTTATGAAGAAGAACTTGAGGCTGTGCTACCGCATGTTTTTTCCATCGTGAAAGAAACGGCAAAACGCTTCACTGAATCGGAAGACATCATTGTGGATGCCACAGACTTTGACCGCGAACTTGCAGCCACTCACGACTTTGTTGATATCGAGGACGACAAAGCCATCTATCATAACCACTGGGTGGCAGGCGGAACGGAAATTGTCTGGAACATGGTTCACTACGATGTGCAACTCTTTGGCGGCGTGGTGCTCCACCAAGGTAAAATAGCCGAAATGGCAACAGGTGAAGGTAAGACGCTCGTTGCAACTCTGCCAGTGTTCCTCAATGCACTGACCGGCAATGGTGTACATGTGGTAACGGTGAACGACTACCTTGCCAAGCGCGACTCCGAATGGATGGGACCGCTTTATATGTTCCACGGACTCAGTGTGGACTGTATCGACAAGCACCAGCCCAATTCCGAAGAGCGCCGTCAGGCTTATCTTGCCGACATCACCTTTGGTACGAACAATGAGTTTGGTTTCGACTACCTCCGCGACAATATGGCGATGAACCCCAAAGACCTCGTGCAGCGTATGCACAACTATGCCATTGTCGATGAGGTGGACTCCGTGCTTATTGACGATGCACGTACGCCGCTCATCATCAGCGGACCGGTCCCCAAAGGCGATGACCAACTCTACGAAGAGTATCAGCCGCTTGTGGAACGCCTCGTGGCCACACAGCGTAAACTGGCTACCGACTATCTCGCGGAAGCCAAGAAACTCATTGCTTCTGAAGACAAGGAAGACGTGAAAAACGGTTTCCTTCAACTGTTCAGAAGTCATAAGGCACTCCCCAAGAACCGTCCGCTCATCAAGTTCCTTTCAGAGCATGGTATCAAGTCGGGCATGCTCAAGACAGAGGAAATCTACATGGAGAACAACAACCGCCGTATGCCTGAGGCTACCGACCCGCTGTACTTCGTCGTTGACGAGAAGCAGCGCAGTGTGGACCTTACCGACAAGGGCAACGCGTGGCTGGCAGAACAGGTAAAGGACGACCAACTCTTCGTCCTTCCCGACATCACAGCAGAGATGTCTGCCCTCGAAGCAAACAAGAAACTCTCCGATGAAGAGCGCCTGCAACGTAAGGACGAACTCATGTCTGAATATGCCATCAAGAGCGACCGCGTACACACCATCCTCCAGTTGCTCAAAGCCTACACGATGTTCAATATAGATGAGGAATACGTCGTACTGGACGGTCAGGTAAAAATCGTTGACGAACAGACCGGACGTATCATGGAGGGACGTCGTTGGAGCGATGGTCTGCACCAGGCTGTTGAGGCAAAAGAGCACGTGAAGGTAGAAGCCGCTACTCAAACCTTTGCCACAATCACGCTGCAGAACTACTTCCGTATGTACCACAAACTTGCAGGTATGACCGGTACGGCTTCTACCGAGGCAGGTGAGTTCTGGAACATATATAAACTCGATGTCGTAGAAATTCCCACCAATCTGCCTGTTATCCGCAACGACATGAACGACCGCGTCTATAAGACCAAGCGTGCCAAGTATAAGGCAGTAATCGCGGAAATAGAAAGTCTTATCGCTCAAGGTCGTCCGGTGCTTGTGGGTACGACAAGCGTTGATGTGAGCGAATTGCTCAGCAAGATGCTCAGTATGCGTAAGATACCACACAAGGTGCTCAATGCCAAACTCCACCAGCAGGAGGCAGAAGTTGTGGCACTTGCCGGTCAGAAGAGTAGTGTGACCATTGCGACCAACATGGCAGGACGTGGTACCGACATCAAACTCAGCGAAGAAGTGCGCAAGGCTGGTGGTCTTGCAATTATTGGTACTGAACGACATGAGAGCCGGCGTGTGGACCGTCAGTTGAGAGGTCGTTCAGGTCGTCAGGGCGACCCGGGCTCGTCCGTTTTCTTCGTGTCGCTCGAAGACAACCTTATGCGCCTCTTCGCCAGTGAACGCATTGCCAAGGTGATGGACAAACTTGGATTTAAGGAGGACGATGTCATCGAAGCAAAGATGATCAACAACAGCATAGAGCGTGCCCAGAAGAAGGTGGAAGAAAACAACTTCGGCATCCGTAAGCGTCTGCTCGAATACGATGACGTCATGAACAAGCAGCGAACTGTTATATATGAGCGACGCCGCCATGCTCTCATGGGAGAACGCATCGGTATGGACATCTCCAACATGATTTGGGACCGTGTGGTCAATATCATCGACAAAAACGATTACAAGGGTCAGAAGGACCAGTTCCTTGAAATTTTCTATATGGAAATACCATACACAGAGGGAGAACTTGATGCAGAAAAGCGAGATGATCTCTACGAAAAGTGTTTCCAAATAGCCATCGACAAACTCAAGGAGCGTACGGATGAACTCGCAAGGGTGGCATTGCCCGTCGTAACGCAGGTGTATGAGAATCAGGGCGATATCTACGAATACATCCTCATACCTGTGAGCGATGGCAAGTTGGTTTACAACATCAGGACTAATCTGAAGGAGGCTTATGAAACAGAGTGTAAATCGCTTGTGCGCGATTATGAGAAGGCTATACTGCTTCGCAACATTGATAATGGCTGGCAGGAGAACCTGAGATTGCTTGACGAACTCCGACACAGTGTTCAGAATGCTTCATACGAGCAGAAGGACCCGTTGCTCATCTTCAAACTCGAGAGTGTGAAACTTTTCGACACGATGATTGACGAAATCAACAACGAGACTGTTTCGTCGCTGATGCGAGGACGTATTCCGACGCAAGTGGAGAATGATATCCGCGAATCTAATGAAGAGGAAGATCGCCCCAGGACGCAATACACCGAGAGTCATGGTGATGACAGCGAAGACGCCCGCCGTGCGGCACAGCGTCAGGCTGCCGGTCAGGACACGCGCGAGCGTCAGCCCGTCAAGCCTATAGTAAAGGACAAGATGCCCGGCAGAAATGACCCATGTCCCTGCGGAAGCGGCAAAAAGTTCAAGCATTGCCACGGCAAAGGGCTTTAACTGCCTTTATTCTTTAAAACAACAAACCGATGCATTACTAATCTGATGCATCGGTTTGTTGTTGGGGTCTGTACGGGAATGATGTGGATTTTCTGCAGCGCAATTTTACACTCATCGAGTGCAATTTGTTTTTTTAGACTACAAATGGTATTACCTCAGCGATTCTGTCAGCAACTTGATCTCAATCTTGGGTGAGATGCGTTCGTAGAGTATGTTGTAAACCGTGTCGAGAATGGGCATGTTCACGTGGTAGTGCTCGTTGATGTATTTCATGCACTTTGTGCCATAATAGCCTTCGGCAATCATTTCCATCTCCATCTGCGCCGATTTTACGCTGTAGCCACGTCCAATCATCGTGCCGAACACCCTGTTGCGCGAAAAGTTGCTGTAACCTGTAACCAAGAGGTCGCCCAGATAGACACTGTCGTAAATGTTTCGCTCAATGGGATACACGGCGCGCAGGAAACGATTCATTTCCTGTGCCGCATTCGCCATCAGTACAGATTGGAAATTGTCGCCGTATTTCAGACCATTACAGATGCCTACTGCTATGGCATACACGTTCTTCAGTACGCTGGCATATTCTATGCCTATTACGTCGGCAGAAGTCTTCGTTTTCACGTAGTCCGACGTAATCATATTCGCCAAGAGTTGTGCACGTTCCAGGTCGGCACAACCTACAGTCAGATAGGTGAGCCTGCCCAGAGCCACCTCTTCGGCATGGCTCGGACCGCCCAGTACGGCAAGGTTGTCGTCGGGCACATTATATACCTGTCGGAAATATTCCGAGCATACCAGGTTATCGTCGGGGACGATACCCTTGATGGCTGTAACGATAATCTTGTTGCTGATGCGTACGCGGAGTTTGCGGAGATGGTTCTTCAGATAAGGCGACGGTGTTACGAAGATGAGTGTCCTGCAAGCATTAGCCACCTCGTTGAGGTCGCTTGTAAACGTAATTCTGCTTGTGTCGAAGCGCAAGGAAGTGAGATACGATGGGTTGTGCTCCAAACGCTTGAAGTCTTCTATCGTCTCGGGCCGGCGCATATACCAGTATATGGATGGTACACATTCGAGCACCATCTTGGCTATTGCTGTAGCCCAACTTCCACTGCCTATAACGGCAACGGGGGCTAATGAGGAATCTATGCCGGGCACGTTTTCTTCCATCGCTATCTGTTTAATCAATCTTCGTCAACCACTCGCTGATGTCAGCCACACTGGGCTTCACTACGTCCAATTTGTATTTCTTGATGATTTCGCCTATCTGCTGCTGAATCTTCTGCGCATTACCTTCTTTCATGTCGCTGACCAGGTAGTAGCCCACTTTCTGAAGAACGGGCACAATCTCTTCCGGCACACCAATCGCCACGTATTTCTCTGCAGCATCGCGCGGAGCCTGCTTTTCGGGGCGCATCTGCGGGAAGAACAGCACTTCCTGTATGAAGAATTGTCCTGTCATCAGCATCACCAACCGGTCCATGCCTATGCCTATACCCGACATGGGCGGCATGCCGTACTGCATGGCACGGAGGAAATCCTGGTCGATGAACATTGCCTCATCGTCGCCCTTCTCGCTCAGGCGTAACTGGTCCTGGAAACGCTCTTCCTGATCTATCGGGTCGTTCAACTCGCTGTAAGCATTTGCCAACTCCTTGCCGTTTACCATCAACTCGAAGCGCTCCGTAAGGTTCGGGTTGTCGCGGTGCTTCTTTGTAAGCGGCGACATCTCGATGGGGTAGTCTGTGATGAATGTAGGCTGGATGAAACTGCCTTCGCAGAAGTCGCCGAAAATCTCGTCAATCATCTTGCCCTTGCCGAAAGTCTCGTCTATCTGCTCCATGCCCAGCGTCTTACATATCTCGCGAATCTCTTCTTCGCTCTTGCCGTTCAGGTCGTAGCCCGTCTTTTCCTTGATGGCATCAAGCATCGGCAGGCGGCGGAAGGGTGCCTTGAACGAAATCACGTTATCGCCCACCTTTACCTCTGTCGTACCGTTCACGTCGAGGCAAATCTTCTCAAGCAACTGCTCTGTGAAGCACATCATCCACTTATAGTCCTTATACGCCACGTAAAGTTCCATGCATGTGAACTCGGGGTTGTGTGTACGGTCCATGCCTTCGTTGCGGAAGTTCTTTCCAATTTCATACACACCGTCGAAACCGCCTACAATCAGGCGCTTCAGATAGAGTTCGGTGGCGATACGCAGGTAGAGATCCACACCAAGGCTGTTGTGGTGGGTGATGAACGGGCGCGCACTCGCACCACCGGGGATGGACTGAAGAATAGGAGTTTCCACTTCCATGTAGCCATGTGCATCGAAATATTCGCGCATCGACTTGAATACCTGCGAGCGCTTCTTGAATGTATCTTTCACCTGCGGATTGACAATGAGGTCCACATAGCGTTGGCGATAACGCAGTTCGGGGTCGTCGAATGAGTCGTATGTCTGTCCGTCCTTCTCCTTTACAACTGGTAGCGGCTTGATGCTCTTGGCAAGCAACGTCAGTTCCTGTACGTGTACACTCACTTCGCCTGTCTGCGTGCGGAATACGCAGCCCTTTACGCCGATATAGTCGCCGAGATCGAGCAGTTTCTTGAAAACCACGTTATACATGTCCTTGTTCTCGCCCGGGCAGATGTCATCGCGAGTGATGTAAATCTGTATGCGTCCTTTCGCATCGAGCAGTTCGCCGAATGATGCCTTTCCCATGATGCGGCGGCTCATCAGGCGGCCCGCGATGCAAACCTCACGCTTTGTCTCCGCGTTGTCGTCAAACTCCTCAAGTATGTCTGCCGTATAAGCATTAATGGGGTATTCCGCAGCAGGGTAGGGCGTTATGCCCATCTCCCGCAACTGCTCCAGCGACTGGCGCCGGTTTATCTCTTGTTCGTTTAAATCGAGTATGTTCATCTGTTGATATAAATAAATTGTTAGGAATGAATGTCAATCATAAAAACACTCGTCTGTTTCAATCAACATTCCAATATTGCCTGCAAATTTACAATCTTTATGCGAAATTAGTTATCTTTGCTGCTGAAAAAAAGAAAACAACGTCACATTCTGTTACTATGGCATACAACAACAAAGAGACATACACCAGAGAACAAATAGAAGAAATCAAGGCATGGTATGATGCCCATCAGGCGGAACTGCCCAAAGAGATAGAACTCTGCCAAGGCGAGGTCTGCAAAGACCTTCCGAAAATGGTCGGTGCCGTCCTGGCAACAGCCGAAGAACAATTCAATAACCCCACCTTCAAGCGCCTGCTGCAATACCTCTTTGATGTCAGACAGAAAATAGAGGGGCAAGCATAGATCATGAGAGTTTGGAACACGCTTAAGGCATGTTCTGTTGATTCTGATAATACTGTGAACTACATTTCTATGCCGTAGGCTTCGCTCGGCGATGGCTCAAGTTGTGGCGAGAACTCTCAATTTTTTCCTCTCCACTCTCTTTTGTCAAACCGAGTTAGCAAACATTTTTCATTTTCAAACATTTTCTCCACTTTTTTTCAAAAAAAGCAAGTTGTTACAATAATAAACGAATATTCGCACTACTTTTGTATTGTCATAAATAAACGAATATTAAATATTTATTGGTTATGTATCAAGAAAAAACAGGCGTTAACGCCGGAAATGTTTGGAATGCACTCAACGAAAATGGTGCAATGACAGGTAAGGACCTCAAGAAGGCTGCTAAACTCAAGAACGACAAGGAACTTTACCTCGCTCTTGGTTGGTTGCTCCGTGAGGACAAAGTAGAAATTGCAGAAGAAGCAAAGGAAATCAAGGTTACTCTCAAGTAATCAGAATTTCTGAAATCATTGTTGAAGGAGAACGGCACAGTGTCGCTCTTCTTTTTTTTGTATAAAACTGAAAAAGGGGAGCGACTTGTGCCGTTCCCCTTGATTGTGTGTGTAGGTCTTGTTTTTATCTGCGACCGCCGCGTCCTCCAAAACCACCGCCACCTCCGCGGCTTGAAGGAGCACTGCTTCTGCTCATTGATGAGCCGCCGGAGCGTCCGCTTGAGAAACTACTGCCGCTTGAGCGGGATATTGAGCCATTGGAGCGTCCGCTTGAAAAGCCGCTACTTGGACGGGATATTGAGCCGTTGGAACGTCCGCTGGATAGGCTGCTGTCGCTTGGACGAGACATCGAGCCATTGGAACGTGCGTTAGATTGACTACTGCTTGGACGGGACATTGAGCCGCTGGGGCGTTCGCCTGAGAAACTACCGCTTGGACGAGACATTGAGCCATTGGGACGTGCGTTAGATTGGCTGCTGCCGCTTGGACGGGACATTGGATTGCTGCCAGTGCTTGAGCCGGGGCGTGCACCGCTGTTCCCTCCAGGACGTGCACCGCCATTTCCACCAGGACGTGCACCGCTATTTCCACCGGGGCGTGCACCGCTATTTCCACCGGGGCGTGCACCGCTATTTCCACCAGGACGTGCACCGCCATTTCCACCGGGACGTGCTCCGCCGTTTCTGCCACCTCTGCCTAAGTTTATCGTGCCGCGATGTCCGCCGCCCGGGTGTGTGCTGCGATAGTGGTCGCCTAATCTACGTCCGCCACGGTCGAAACGGCGTCCGCGGAAAGGACTGGGACCACCGCGATGACGTCCGACCCATAGTCCGCCGCGATAGGAATAATAGAACGAAGGACGTGAGTAGAAGTAGATGCCACGACCATAGCGATGGAATATCGGGTAGTACCATGCTGAACGATACCAACGAATCGGGTGGAAGAAGTAGTCGAGCGTGCAATAGAGTGAATATTGCGTATCCCAAAGGATATAGCGCAAGTCTTCATTACGGTAGTTCCAATACATACCATCAATGTCAGCCACCGAATTGATGCTCAGGAAATATTCCAGATTGATTTGGTAAACGCTTTCATACTGTTCGTCAGTAAGGTTGAGTTCGTATGCCATCTTATCCGTCAGATAGAGGGCACGTACGCGGGCTTCATCGTAGCCCAGTGCATTAGCAGATAATACTGCAAAAAGCATTGCGAATGAAAGAAGTAACCTTTTCATGATATAAATATTGTTAAATGGTTATTAATTGTCTAATTTCTCTCTTTTTGTAAACTTTTGATGCGTTTCGGGTTTTTTGGTTTAATCTGTTGCAGAAAAAAATAAATATATACGGAAGTCCATTTCCATATAATAATGTTGCAAATATAGTGAATTTTAAAATTAATGGCTAATTTTGCGAGTTCAAAAAACAGACATAACATAATAATTAAATAAAATGAATAAGATTGTTTCGAAAGAGCTATACTCTGAAAAAGTTTTCAAACTTGTTGTTGAAGCACCACTCATTGCGCGCTCCAGAAAGGCAGGAAACTTCGTTATCGTGAGAATTGGCGAAAAAGGCGAACGCATACCATTGACAATAGCCGAAGCCGATGTGGAAAAAGGTACAATCACCCTTGTAGTTCAGGCTGTGGGACTTTCTTCAACCAAACTGATCAAGATGAAAGAGGGCGAATACCTCACCGATGTAGTAGGTCCACTTGGAAAGCCTACAGAAATTGAAAACTATGGTACTGTGCTTTGTGCGGGCGGCGGTGTAGGTGTTGCACCAATGTTACCCATCGTGCAAGCGTTGAAAGCGGCTGGCAATAAAGTAATTGCAGTCCTTGCCGGACGAAACAAGGACCTTATTATCATGGAAGATGAAATGCGTGCTGCAGCGGATGAAGTTATCATCATGACGGATGATGGCAGTTATGGAAAGAAGGGACTCGTTACGCAGGGTATGGAGGAAGTTATCAATCGCGAGAAGGTTGACAAGTGTTTCGCCATTGGTCCTGCCATTATGATGAAATTCTGTTGTATCCTGACCAAGAAATATGGCATTCCTACGGATGTTTCGCTCAACACCATCATGGTGGACGGAACAGGTATGTGCGGTGCTTGCCGTATCTCCATTGGTGGAAAGACAAAGTTTGTCTGCGTTGATGGTCCGGAGTTTGATGGACATGAGGTTGATTTCGACGAAATGCTGAAGCGTCTTGGTGGTTTCAAACCACAGGAGATGGAAGCATACGAAGCACATGCGTCTAAACTTGACCAATGCGATTGCTGGAAAAAATCGGAAGAAGACGCAGAAGAAGTAAAAGTACAGTCTGCACCCCAGGAAATCGGTGCTGAAACTGAAGAGGATAAGAGTCGCAATGCAGAGTGGCGCGTAGAACTGCGTAAGGCAATCACTCCCAAAGAGCGCATGGCAAAACAGCGCTGTGAGATGGAAGAACTCGATGCAGATTATCGTGCCACGAGCCTACACGAAGAGGTGAATCGCGGGCTATCAGCCCAAGTGGCTGTGGCGGAAGCACAACGCTGTCTTGACTGCAACAATCCCGGTTGCGTAAAAGGTTGCCCCGTGAGCATCGACATACCGCGTTTCATCAAACATATCGAGAAAGGCGAATTTGTTGAGGCTGCACATGCCATAAAGGAGAGTAGTTCGCTGCCCGCTGTCTGCGGACGTGTCTGCCCGCAGGAAAAACAGTGCGAGAGCCAATGTATTCATCTAAAGACGAAAGGTAACCCTGTGGCAATAGGTTATCTTGAACGCTTTGCTGCAGACTATGAACGCGAGCATAATGCCGTGGCACCAATCGTGCCAAATGAAAAGAAGGGAAAGAAGGTGGCTGTCGTAGGCTCCGGGCCTGCAGGGCTTACTTGCGCAGGCGACCTTGTTCGTCGCGGTTACGATGTAACAGTATTCGAAGCGCTACATGCGCTTGGAGGTGTGCTTAAGTATGGTATTCCGGAGTATCGTCTGCCAAACGAAATTGTTGATTTTGAAATAAACAACCTCAAGAACAGCGGAGTGAAATTCGTGAAGGACTGCATCGTAGGTAAGACCATCACCACCAAACAACTCGAAGAGGAAGGCTATAGCGCCATTTTCGTGGCAAGTGGTGCCGGACTACCCAACTTTATGGGTATCCCAGGCGAAAACCTTATCAACATCATGTCGTCTAACGAATACCTCACTCGCGTGAACCTTATGGATGCCTCAAATCCGGACAGTGACACACCCATCGTGTTCGGCAAGCATGTGGCAGTAATCGGTGGCGGTAACACTGCAATGGATTCTGTGCGTACAGCCAAGCGTCTCGGAGCAGAAACAGCAACCATTATCTATCGCCGAAGTGAAGAAGAAATGCCTGCACGTATCGAAGAGGTGCGTCATGCCAAAGAAGAAGGCGTCATTTTCCATACCCTCTGCAATCCTATCGAATACCTTGCCGATGAACAAGGTAGAGTACAGAAAATGGTACTCCAGAAAATGCAACTCGGAGAGCCCGACGCCAGTGGACGCCGCCGTCCGGAGCCAATTCCAGGTGCGACAGAGACAGTGGATGTAGACCTTGTCGTAGTAAGCATCGGTGTCTCGCCGAACCCTATCATTCCGAATAGCGTGGAAGGTCTTGATCTCGGACGTAAAGGTACTATCGCAGTAAACGAGAACATGCAGTCAAATATCCCAACCCTTTTCGCAGGTGGCGACATCGTACGTGGTGGTGCAACAGTCATCCTCGCCATGGGTGATGGCAAAAAAGCTGCTGAAAGTATAGACCAGATGTTATCGGAATAAGACAGAGCACCCTTTTGCTTTAATAATATAACTATCCGGCTTGATAGCCGGATTTTTTTTTGCTGATGTCTCGTGCGAGCACAACAGGAAAATGCTCTGCGGGAAAAATTAACAAAGAGTTAAAAATGAAAGAAAATGGAAATTCATGATAATTTAACGTAAGCGAGCAAATCAAAAAATTAATGTCAATTGACGGTGATTTATGGAGAATAAAAGACAACGGCTAAAATTCAAAAAATAATTCGTGTCATTAGTGTAATTCTTGCCTTACACACGAGTAAGGCTCAACGACGTGGTTCAATTTTATAAAAAATGCTTATAATGCAAAATTTTTTTATGTGATGTTTGTACAATGTAATTTATGGTTTATTAACAAAAAATATTGTTTTAATATAGCAAATTGACATGTGTACATTGCAAAAATTAAAGTATTGATTAAGATAATTAACAAATTATGTAATTTTTTTTTTTTTTTTAATATATGGATGTTAAATTTACAACGAAAATAATTTTGCTTTAAGCAAACACATTATTTTATATTTTAAATTACTATTATTAACATTTAAAACGTGAAGTTTATGGAAAAGAGATCTTCATTTAGCTCTAATGCTTGTCATGCGAGAGACGGTGATAGGCGTGCGCGGCAAAGCCGATGGCTGGAGCCGTTAAGAGAAAAGTTATGGTTGGGGAAGCGGTTGGCTTTCCTGCTTATGCTCTTGATTTATAGTACAGGTGCTTTTGCCCAGGCCTATATTACTGATTTGTTTATTATAGGTCATGATAAGGAATCAACGGCAAATAATCTAAAAGATTTGAAGAAAAAAGAAGGCTGGACTGTTATTAATTACGACCTTAACAAAAACGCCGGTGGTTGGTTTATATATTTGTGCTATAAGGTAAGTGATAATGCCAATCCCGAAACTGACTATATAACAGATATCTGTGCTTCTACTAAAAATAACTCTAAGTTAGTCTATGATGGTAGGACTTATTATAAAGTTCCTAACAGTACACCTCTTGCCTTTGACGGTGATTTGAATAAGAACGCAGGAGGTGAATTCATCTACCTGTATTATACTAAAGAACGCAAGAATTTAAGCTCTTGGGGCGGTTCTAAACGAGTCATGACTGGACTCACTGTCTCAAATAATACTAGCGACCACCATGTAGTTTGGAGAGAAGGACGTAGCGGTGCTTGTGATTTGAATCAGCAAGCAGGTGGTGATTACATTTATTTACACCAGAAATTTGCCACACAGACACTGAAAATCAAGGAGCATCCCACTATGGCTGCACCGGTGTATGATGGTACTAACAAAACATTGGTGTCTAAAACGGCAAGTGGCAACTATGGCACAATGGAATATCGTGTCAATGGTGGCAGTTGGACAACAAACCTGCCAACGGCGAAGAATGTTGGCAATTACAACGTGGAATATCGCCTTAACGCTTCATACGCCAATGCAAGTGAAGTAACAAGTAAGACGGTTACCCTTAGCCCACCGGTAGTCCAACCATCAAGTTTTACTGCTCAGTTTAACCAATTATACCGAAAAGTTGAGTTGGATTGGGCAGTAGGAAATATTCCGGGTAACTACAAAGACTACAAATGGGAAATATATCGTGGTAATGCGAAGATAGCCACCGTGGGTCCCGAAGGACCACTTTCATTCGATGATACAGAATTTACCAACGAGTCGAATGTTACCTATAGCGCTTACTATGTGTCAAACTTCTGGCCCAGTGGTACGAAAAACAGCAATGCAGTCAGAACTGCAACAGTGAACACAACTCGAAGAGTACCTGTAAATATTACGGAGGCTAAAAGTGAATCCGATAGAATCATATTTAAATGGAAATCTGATGGCTATCCCAGCGGTTGGGGTAACAAGTTCAATATCTATGTGGACAATGAAAAAAGTCCTATCGCTACAATCACTCCAAATGATAATCAGGAAGATTTCCAGTGGGAGCACCGAACAACAGATAAGCATTCTGATCGCAAAGCATTTACTGACCCTGTGACTGGTGTTCCGTATGTAGAGGAGCCGCTCAATGGCTGTACTCCACACAATTATCGCATTGAGGGTGTGATAGGCAGCAAGAAACTTAATGAGGCAACAGTCAATAGGAAGGCTATCGGCAATGGTACGCAGTTCTATTCTCTCGATGCCACGAAGGGTGTCTTCCCTGGTACGGTGAAATTGTCATGGCGAGTGAATATGCAAGGTTCCACAGATGCCAAGACATACATCGTTGACCGTCGTCGTGCCGAGAAGGAAACTGAGCCTTGGGTAACGCTACATCGCACTTCGAGCAGCGATGAATACGTTTTCTATACCGACGAGACACCGCTGCCGGGACAGTACTATGACTATAGGGTCACAGTGCTTGATAAATGTTCCGACGGCTCGCTCATTGAAACCGCTATCACCGACATTGGTTTTGCACAGACCACCGGTACGGTGAGCGGACGTGTCACCTATGGATCTACCGGTATCGCAGTGGCTGGCGTGCAAGTGATGGTGAAAAAGACGGGTTCTATGAACGAGGATTCTGTTCAGTACCGCTCTATGCGATTCATCAACGATGGTGGTGCTGTGTCATGGACGTATCCCGAACCTACCTATGCTCAAGAAAAACTCAGCCGCGGCGATTTCTCCATGCAGATGTGGATTAAACCGGAAGAGTTTGCACAGAAATGGGTGGCCCGACTCAATGACAAAGTGGCACTTGGCTTCAATGAAAGTGGCAAACTCATCTTTAGCGACGGAACCAATGAATATAATTTCGGACTCACGCTGAAGAGAAATAAGTACAACCACGTGGCGATGATCCGCAGCGGAAAGAATCTCACATGCTACCTGATAGATGCAAATACCGATGGCACCCTGCTCGTGAGAAAGAACAGGCAGACGCTCAAAAACAATGTTGACACCCTGAATATGATTGGTGCAAAACGGTTTGAACTGGGCAACTTCAAGGGTTATGTTGACGAGTTCCGTCTATGGACAAAATCTCTTACAGAAGATGAGATTAAGGAAAACTACGACCATATGCTCGTGGGCAACGAAAGGAATCTGGAAACTTATTGGACCTTCGATGAAGGCTTGAACACACAATTCTTCGACTACTCACGCGATGGTAGTGTATATCATCAGCATCATGGAAGGATTGGCAGTAGTGTACAATCATCCACAGATACACCTTCTGAATTGGCACTTAAAGCAAAGACCGATACAGATGGTAACTATATCATTCAGGGTATCCCATTTACAGGCGAGGGCACCACTTATGCCATCGAGCCTAAACTGGGTATCCACGACTTTAATCCTACTCAGAATCTGCGCTATGTGAGTAATAATTCACTGGTACACAACCAGGTAGATTTTACTGATATCTCTTCATTCCCAGTGAAGGGTACTGTTTACTATGCCGGTACCGATTATCCAGTGGAAGGTGTATGTTTCTATGTGGATGGTATCATCTGCTCTAAAGACGGAGAGGTGGTTTACAGTAATGCTGCCGGAGAATATGAAATCAGTGTGCCTATTGGCGAGCACTTTATTTCTGTTGCCAAGAGCGGCCATGTCTTTACAAATGCAGGACGCTATCCCGCAGCTTCAGACACTGTGCGTACAACCGAAAACTTCAACTCCAAAATTACCGGCCTTGATTTCTATGATGAGACACTCGTCAACTTTACAGGTCGCATTGTCGGAGGTAGCATAGAGGGCAATAAGCCCGTAGGTTTCGCGCAGAGTAAGAACAATATTGGTGTGACAGAATTTGTCCTGACACCGGTCAACACTCTGCCGAATATGAATGTGGTGAGGACTGAAAATGAAGGTGTCCTATCTATTGATGTTAATACAAACACAGTGCCCATAGCATCCGCAACTTCCCATATCAATAGCAACTCATGGCGCGGTGCAAATACTGATGCCAAGAAACTGTACATCCGCACAGACTCCGTAACGGGTGAGTTCTCGGCAATGGTGCCACCACTGCAGTATACTGTAAGCAAGATGACTGTTGTGGGCAATGGTGCAGAAGTCGGACCATCTGTAAGCATTGACCTCACCAACCCCAATATGGTGCAAAGCGATACACTTTATAATGAAGATGGTACTGAATATGAACTGTACGAGTACAACACAATGCTCAAGCAGACATATCACAGCTCACCTTCATTCATCGTAAAACAGCAGGGGCGCAATGACGGTTCGTTCGGTATATCAGAGTTTACATTAGAGGATGAACTGGGTCGGTTGGAAATTAACGACATCTACTCCGTTGATGATAACGGAACGGTAACATATAAATATGGAGCCCCGTTGTTCATCAAGGAAGATAGCTACACATTCGAAATCGAAGGCTTCGAGGAATACACTAATGCCGACAATGACGTTAAGAGCCATGTGCCTCTCAAGGGTAACAGAGTAGTTGTCAACAACGCCCTCTCAGCCTCACAGAGTGTGTATGTGGAAGATGGCAATGTGAACGGTGTAGATGTGAAAGCCGGTGAAGTTGCCGACATTACTTCCAACGAACTGACACTCGATGATAATGGTAAGACGACATACAAATGGATAGCAGGTCTGCCAAATATTGCAGAACCTTACACACGTACGATATCTATTAATTATGACATAGAAGGACGACTTCTCGACTGGTCTGGAAACGGAATGACGGGTATCATACTGGGTGATCTGCCAACGGGCAATAACTTCGTTACTGCAGGTCCCGACAAGTTGCTCATGATTCTGCGCGACCCACCGGGAACAAATTCATCTGCAACATGGACATCAGGAGAAAGTGTAACACACTCTGAAATTAAGGGAAGTACTTTCTCTGAGAATTTCACGACGAAGTTTAACCATAAGTTCGGCTTCAAGAATGCAGTCATCGTAGGTACGCCTGCAACCGGTACTATCACTGAAGCAGAAGTAGCAGACGATTTGTCTGTCGGCGTGAAAGTGGAGGCTTCGGGTGAGTCATCCAACACCAACACTTACGTAACAACTATCACGACCGACATCAGTACTTCTGGAGCACCGGAATACGTGGGTGACAATGGCGATGTGTTTGTCGGCACTGCCACAAACATTATTTTCGGTAAAGCCCGCAACATCGGATTCCAGCGTGATGGAAGTGGTGTGAAACTCGGACTGGAGAATATCGTGACCACTGGTATGAAGTTTGGTACTGCATTCACCTATACACGCTATTACATTGAGAATGTCCTGTTCCCCAACTGGGAGCAGATGCTCACCAAATTCCTTAACTATGCACCAACGCAGTCAGACATAGACAGCTATGAGAATAATAGCAGTGAGGTGAAATATTTCACCACTCTCAAACCAACAGATGCTGACTATGGTAAATCCGGAACCTATACGGCTAAGCCTCCAAAGTTTATGCTGCCAGGCATAGTGTATGAAGACTCAGTGAAGTGGGTGCGCACTCAGATTGACAACTGGAAGATTTATCTCAAGCAGAATGAAGAGGCTAAGGTGAAGGCTTTTGAGAAGCGTGACAAATACTTGAAACTCAATCGTTCGTTCGACTCAGGTTCAAGCATTACCTATACATTGCAGAAAGATGAATCTAGTAAACATACTTACGAATGGAACTGCGCCGCCGGTGTCGTAGCTTCGAATACATTCGGATTTACACTTGCTGGCTTAGGCTTTGACTGCACGATTGAAAATGAAACTTTGGGCGGACGTCACGAGTCCACTGAAGACGAAACAGCGAACACGACCACTTTCAGTTACACACTCGCTGAAGAAGGAGATGACGATGCTATCACAGTTGATATCTTTGATTATGACGGCTACGGACCTATCTTCCGCACACGCGGTGGTCAGACTTGCAACCCATACGAGGGAGAAGTTGTAACCAAGTATTATGAACCGGGCACTATTATCATGGAAGCCACAATGCAGATTGAGGTGCCGAAGATTGCTGTAGATGTGCCTATCATGAACGACGTGCCTACAGGTACGGCTGCCAACTATACGTTGCAGCTTAGCAACCAATCGGAGATTGACGAGGATGTTTATTACAAACTCCTTATTCCAGATGAGTCGAATCCTAACGGTGCAAATCTGATGATAGACGGTAAACCAGTTACAGACAGTCGCATCATCAAGATACCGGCGGGACAGACTGTTACCAAGGCACTGCAACTTAAGCAAACCAATACCAGTATCCTTGACTACGAAAATATAGCAGTCGTACTTGCTTCTCAGTTCCAGTATGACCCGACAAGTACCTGGGAAGTAATTTCCGACACTGTATATATTTCTGCGCACTTCGTGCCTTCGTCGTCGGATGTGAAACTTGCCATATCGAATTCTTTGATGAACACCGAGACTGGAAGCGACCTCGTTTTGACATTCTCTAACTTCGATCGCAACTATCACAATCTCAAGGCATTCCGCGTGCAATATAAGAGACCGGGCACTACAGACTGGATACAGCTCAAAGAGTTTGTGCTCAATAGCAAGGATAAGACCAACAGCAACGAGATGCTGCCAAGTACCGGCGCTAATGTAGCCCTGCCGCTCCCAATGGCAGACTACAATGATGGCAACTACACTTTCCGTGTCGTTTCGGTGGCAACTTATGGCCCAGATGAAGTGTACAGATATAGTGAAGAGCTGTCGCTCGTTAAGGACATGATGCGTCCGCGTCCACTCGGACAGCCTGAACCAGCAGACGGTGTGCTCGACATTGGCGAAGACTTGAGTGTAACATTCAATGAGAATATTCTTAAGGGTGAACTCACAAAGACAGCAAACTTCAAAGTAACCGGTGTACTCAATGGTGCAGAAATTGACCATGAGACAGCCCTCAACCTTAGTGGTGCAGAGAATGTTGCAACTACTGATGCCGACATTATGTTGGCAAACAAGGACTTCAGCATTGATGCATGGATTAACCTTAAAGGTGGAGTAGGCACATTGCTCTCACACGGACGTGGTACCAAGAAACTCATTGTCGGCATCAATGAAACCAACCAACTTGTGGTGAAGATTGATAATGAGTCTTACACTTCTACCAGATCAATACCTACCAACAAGTGGGCATTCCTGACAATGAACATTACCGCTGGCGGTATGCTTACTGCTTCCGTGGCTGACGATGCAAACGAGACGGAACTCTTCAAAAACAAAGAAGTAAATATTTACGGCGGTAATGGTCCACTGACTGTGGGTAATAATATCAGTGGAGCTATCCACGAACTATTGCTTTGGGATGAGGCTCACGATATATCTACTGCTCTGGCTAACCGCAGTAAGACTAAGAGTCCATCAACACGCCACCTTATTGGTTACTGGAAGATGAATGAAGGCGAAGGTATAGTAATACGCGACTATGCTCGTAACCGCCACATGACAATGCCTAACGAAACATGGTATATCAACAATGAGAACAAGGCTGTCAGCCTCGATGGTCAGCACTACGTAAGTATCAATACCGCAGACATCAACGCCTTTCCGGAAGATGACGGTGCTATTGAGTTCTGGGTACGTGGCGACAAACAAGATGCT
This sequence comes from Pseudoprevotella muciniphila, assembly GCF_003265305.2. NCBI lineage: Bacteria > Pseudomonadati > Bacteroidota > Bacteroidia > Bacteroidales > Prevotellaceae > Pseudoprevotella > Pseudoprevotella muciniphila. The sequence continues at coordinate 2,895,732 of NZ_CP033459.1, forward strand.
GTAGCACAGCTTTTGCAGTTAGGCGAAGTTGGTCTCTGGACGAATGAACAAGGTGAACTTCAGTTCACAATTAAGGGAGCCTATAAGGAGGCTGCTCAAATGGAAAGCATTGCTACCTCAAGCGGAAATATCCTTGATAACGCATGGCACCATATCGCAGTCAACATTCTCCGACAGGGAGCAACAGCCGTATATGTTGATGGCAAACGTTGCCTCACAGTCAATGGAGCAAATGTTGGTGCAATCTCAGCTGACAAACTGATGGTAGGAGCTAAGCGTACCTCTGTATCTCCTGGTATTTACAGCTACGACCGTCCATTTAAGGGTGAGGTTGACGAAATCCGAGTATGGAATGCAACCCTCAACGCTGACCTGCTGAATAAGTACCGCAAAGTTCGCCTTGTAGGAAACGAAGACGGACTCGTGGTTTACTATCCGTTTGAAAAGAGACAGCTTGACAGTGGTAATCAGTTGCAGACCGTGGGTAATGATGCTGACCTTACCGGTAGCGGACATACCGCACAACTTCTGACTCTGGCTTCTAAGAAATCAGATATCAATTATACTGACGAAGCACCTGCTTTGCGCACCAAGCCGATAGAAACCAATGTTAGTTTCAATTTCGTAGCATCTGACAACAAGGTCGTTATCGAACTCGATGAAGATCCCGCAGTGATTGAGGGATGTACAATTAACCTAACAGTACGCGACCTGCGAGATGTTAATGGCAACTTCTCAGAACCAGCTATTTGGTCTGTATTCGTAAACCGCAAAGAGCTTGCATGGAAGGAAAACGTTATCACCGCACAACATCAGGTTAAAGACGCTACCACCCTTACAGCTACAGTGGTCAACAATGGAGGCCAACAGCAGATGTGGACACTCAGCGGTATGCCATCATGGCTCACTCCAAGTGAAGAATATGGTTCTACCAATCCAAGGAGCGAGACTATTGTTACATTCTCCGTTAATCCGGCAACACCTATCGGTAAATACGAAGAAACCATCTATCTGAAGGGTAACGATGGCATTGAGATACCACTCACACTCAACTTCTGTGTCACAGGAGAATTGCCACAATGGAACCTCAATCCAAGAGATTTTGAAACATCGATGAACGTAATCGGTCGAGTAGAACTGCTTGGTATGCCTTTGACTGATGCCGATGACATATTGGCTGCCTTCGTGGGCGATGAATGCCGCGGAGTAGCACACCTTGAATACAAGGATCGCTACGACGGCTACTATGCAACCATCAATATTTATGGCAATAGCGGAGATGAGAACAAGCCAATCACTTTCCGTGCATACGATGCTTTGACCGGCAATCTCTATCCTGCTGTTGAGCCTGATAGAAACATCAAGTTTGAAGCGCTTACACTCATTGGTAAGTATGCTGATCCTGTGGTGTTCAACTTGCTCGACAAGATAGAGCAGTCTACAGAACTGAAGGCCGGTTGGAATTGGATTTCTCTCAATGTTAAGGCTGAAGACATGAATACTCAGACCATCTTCGAGAAGATTGCAACAGAAGTTATCACTATCAAGAGTCAGAACAATGGCTGGTTGATGTATGAAGACGGAGAATGGGCAGGTAGCATGACTGCCGCACTGAACAATAGTCAGATGTATGCCGTTCAGATGAAGAATGACTGCACTCTGCGTGTCCTTGGTAAAGGCGTTAATTCTTCCAATACTACCATTACCATCAATCCAGGATGGAACTGGGTAAGCTATTACGGCCGTCAAGTAGCCACTGTGGGTGATGCATTAGCAGGAATGCAACCAGTAGATGGAGATATTCTCAAAGCTCAGAGTGGTATTTCCTATTTCGATACATACGAATGGGAAGGAACCATCCCAATGATGGAACCGGGCGCAGGATATATGGTAAAGAGTGCTACCAACAACCAGCGTATCTATGGTTACTCAGCTATCACGGGAGCCAAGGCACCTAAGTTGAAGATCGTAGCTCTTGAAGAAGAGGCTGGAGATTTGGGTACCAATACGTTCAAACCAGTTGATTTCCGCAACTACTCTGGTAATGCCATCATGACTGTACAGATTATGAATGGCAAACAGCCGATGAGCAACACGGAATTAGGTATCTTTATCGATGACGAATGTCGTGCATCAGCTGTTACAGACAGCCGAGGTATTGCTTACCTAACAATTCCTGGTGACGACTCAGCAAAGCTTACCTTCAAGATTGTGGTAGGAAATGACATCGCAGATGCAAACGAGACACTCACATACGAGAAGGATGCAGTCTATGGCTCTCCCAAGCATCCGTTCGTCATTGACATAAGCACTGTTACCGGCATTCTGTCGATGAATATTGACCTACTTGGCTCGAAGACAATCTTCGATCTCCAAGGACGCCGTATCTCACCACAGAATGTAATTAAGAACAATATCTACATCATCGATGGACAAAAGTGCATCGTAAGATAAGATATATTAAACAAATAGGTTAGGCGCATCAAAAGGTGCGCCTAACTTTTTTAAAAAGATACTAAACTAATGGTCAATTATTTGATAATTACATGGAGAATAAAAATCCTCTACAATTGCCATGAATTACCCATATATTTTGAGCTAATAGTTTTTTAGACGTTTTCTACGCACAGCGTCTTGTATTTGGAATAAATCCTAAGGTTTTCTTTTCATCGTTGCCAATGCGTCCTGTAAGGGCAAATGCAATGACCTATATTTTTATAACAGCAAAAATAAAAGTTAATTCATGATAATTCATGGAGAACAAATGTTTTTCAAACGAACAAGTTCGATGACATGATTAAATATGAATGCGTTTTAGTTATATACAAATAGTTAATAATCCACTATAGAAACTTTCAAACAAAGACCTAAGAAGGCACGTAGTTTCCATTTTGTATTATTATGGAAAATCTGTCCTCTTTCCCTACATTTGTGATGTTATATATCATCAACATACCATAAAATTATTTTTAGTCTGTCGTACCACAGCACCATAAGCAGTGATAATTGCTTTTGGAAAGCGGTAATGCATGGGTATGCGTGTGTCATCAAAACTCATTGAAGCATTGCTATATGCTATGAAAGCGGATAGGGAGCTAATATTTATTATTTGTAGACCTTCCAATAAATTTTGTAATATAATGTATTGTTTTTTAAGATTTGGTAATCTTTCTTGTCATTAATCAATCTCAATGCTATTGAGCAATTCTGTTTTTCCATCGTCAATGAGTTTGATGATAAGCTCACCAAAAAGTGTGTTCTGCCAGGCAAACCAGTCACGGGTGTATTTCGTGGCATCGTCTTTGTTGAACGACTCGTGTATAAATCCTGTACCGGCATCGGTGGTCATGAGCATTTCTATGCAGTGCTTGATTTCGGCATCATCGGTGGCGGTAAATGCCTTCATCATAATCGACATAGGCCACGGCATGTCGTAACCCACGTGCGGTCCGCCGATACCTTCTCCAGCCTTTCCCTTGAAGAAGTATGGATTGTCTTCGCTCCAAACGAAGTGCCTCGTGTTGCGGTAAACAGGGTCGTCTGCTGGAACATCTCCCAGATACGCCATAGCAAGCAGCGAAGGCACATTGGCATCGTCCATGAGAAGTTGATTACCGAATCCATCTACTTCATAAGCATAGATTGGGCCATACTTTGGATGTTGGTAAACGGCATACTTCTTGAGCGCATTTTCAACTTCATCAGCGAGTGTGTTGCATTCTTCAGCCAACTCTGTGCTATGATTTACCTTTGTCAGAATTTCTGCAGCGTGCCGCAGTTGGGTTACTGCCATGAAATTGGAAGGCACAAGGAACAGAAATGTTGTAGCATCATCGCTCGGACGGAAAGCGGATGCAATGAGTCCAACAGGCTTTGTAGGTGCGCCCCAACCGCCATTGTTCATCGTGTCGAGTTGTCGGTCAGTAACGCGCAGGAAACTATAGTTGCCGCGTCCGTCTTTGCGCTGCTGGTCGCGGAATGTATCAAGTATGTTCCTTATGGCATCAAGCCAAGATGCGCCAAAAACAGAAGTGTCGCCTGTAACTTTCCAATATTCGTAGGCAAGACGTATCACGTAGCATGGAGAATCGATTTCCCATTTGCGTTCGTGAAGCATCGGAGTCATCTTTGTGTTGTCGCTCATCCATCCACCATTGGGATTGGGCTCGCGATTGAAAGCGTTGGCGTAAGGATCGATATTGATGCACTTGAACTGTCGCAGCAACACACCAGCCAGCATCTTGCGCAGATGCGCATCATTTTTGGCGAGTTTCACGTAGGGAAATACCTGTGCGCCTGAATCGCGTAGCCACATGGCAGGAATGTCGCCCGTATAGACGAACGTGTCAGGCAGTCCGTCAGTATCCTTTTCGTCAAAATGTACTGTGGTGTCGAGTGTGTTTGGGAAGCAGTTTACAAACATCCAAGCCAGACGCTTGTTCGTAAGCAGACCAACGACCTCTCTGATTTTTGCTTCTACGGCTTCGCTGCTGAAAAGTCGGTTTTCCAGTGCAGGGCGGTTGTTAACGCGAAGCACATCAGCCTTTTCTGCAGGAATTACTGTTTGTGCAGAAAGCATAATTGCAACCGTAGCAAATACTAATGTGAATATCAATTTTTTCATGAACCAACTATTTATTCTTGCTTATATTTACTAATAGCAAATTTTTACAGTTTACGTTTTGCATTTCCTTATATAAATGCGAAGACAGCACCACTTCCAGAACCTATTAGACTGGGGTCATTATCGGACCCTAAATCATCAGAGCCTAAAGAAAGTCTTAAAGCGTTACTACCACTGAAAATGTGAAGCATCTTAAGTTTTGAAAGCATTTCTATGAAGGATGTGTCATTTTCATTTTAAAATGATTTATAATTAAACATCAATAGCATTATTCATGCCCTATCAAATTTCTGCCTTGTTTGGTCTCATCATCGTAAATTCCAGAATCTGTCAATATTCTTGTTTTCTTTCCTTTATGTATCTGATAGGAAAGTCGCAAAAAGAACATATTATCATACGTCTTTAGATTAAGGCTCTGTTTTGTTTTATAAAAACCAGCATCAACTTGCTCATGTTGCCATGAGCTTAGTCCCCAATGAATTGGTAATGCATAAATAAATTGCCCACGTAACCTACCTTTCAACCAAACCTTCTGAATTGTGAGATTGCAAAGATCCTGCCCTGTCTCTTTTATGCCTTGCAGTAGACACATGGATTGTTTGTCTTTACTATATTCCAATGAAACAGAAAATGCCTTTTTTTCATTATAATAATTCAGGACAGCATTACCAATAAATCTGGTTTTGCTTTTTTTGTGGAAATTATTATTGCTTACTGAATTATGACAAAAACCAATGCCAGCTTCCAAATTAAATTTTGAGGATAAATCCAAAGAATAAGACAGTATGGTAGAGTTACTGAAAAAACGAGCATTTTCGTACGACAGAATATAATTTCCATTACTATTTTGATAATAGTAATTACTTATTCCATTTCTATTGTATTCTATCTCCGAATGTAAAGCTATATCGTGAAAAGCTATAGTTCCTGAAAATTGATGCAATGAAGTTTGTGCCTTGAGATTTGGATTTCCCTGATGTGTAATTACTCTGTCTGTTTTGTAAGTTGCTTCTGACAACTGATATAGTTTTGGGTAATTGGGGGTATTAACATATCCGAAGTCAAACTTCAAGTTCTCATTAGGTGAAGTGAAATTTAATTTTATTGTCGGTTGAAAGTTAAATCTTTTCTCATTCGCTGAATGGATACCTATCCCGGCCAATCCAACCCTCAAACACCAGGAATCAGAAGGATTATATGTTCCGAACGCATAAATATTATAACGGTTGCTATGTATTTTTGCAGATATCAGACTCTGTGATGTCTTGTAGAAATTAGAAATATAGGTTGCACCAAACTCCAGTTTGCACTTTTTGATTCCGGTATATTGAGTATTTAATTTGCTGAAAGAATATTTTTTACTCTGCTCATAAACGGATGTAGTCCCATCAGCACAATTCATGTTGTCTTTAAAAACATAATTAAGTCCTGAATAAACTCCAAGTGACCAGTTATCAAAGAATTTTGTTTTATAACCTAAACTTATTTTTATATTGTGTTCCTTAGTGTCTGATTCTATATCTTCAAGAATCCCAATGTCATCACCATTATCATTCTTAAAATAATTGACGGTTTTCTCTCTATATTTAAAAGGATTATATAATGCATTGAATGAAATAATGTTATTATTATTTATCCTGTAGTCTGCCGCAATACGATATGCGAATTCATTCCGTGTTGTTAACTGGTTTGGATTACTTGGAGAATAATCAAGTGACTTCATTATCTTATTGTCGTATTCCTTTACAGCAAGAACTGGATAATTCCAATCAAATCGCCCATACACAGCAGTTGCATTAACATCCCATCTGCTACTACGATATTGCATACTCAAAGAAGGCTGTTCACATGCCACAATATCTTTGCCGTTATTTCCTGTAGGAGACATAATCAAAAAATTGCGAGCGAACAAATCAAACCCATGATAGTCCTCCTTTAATATTATATTAACAACATAGCGAACCCCTTCTACAAGATGCAGACCATCAACTTGATTAATGATTTCAACCCCTTTAATAGCATTAACAGGTATATTTTTGATTTCTTCAGAACTCTTATCCAATCCATTGATTTGAAATGCAATGCCAGACGTTCCATTTATCTTAATCTGCTCATTTATTGGATTATAACGCACTGAAGGAAATTCCTTGAGCATGCTTAATGCATTAAAATGCTTATTCCGAATCTTATTCGTAACAATCAAATAAGAACCTGTATTTCGTTGTTGAATTCTTTTCGTTGTAACCTCTACAATTTCTAAGGTATCAACAGTTGACGAAAGACTATCTTGAGCATATAGACTCTTTGACATTAAAAGACTAACAATCAAGACTAATGATTTAAGAATATTCATAATAGTTCCTTAATTAAAAGATTTACATAGCCTAAGATAACTAGTTTAAAATATAAAATCAAGAACTTACAAATATGGATTGTACATCTTTTCATAAGCGATTGTCGTTTCACCGCCATGGCCAGGAAGCACGCGTGTATTCTCCGGCAATGTCATGATTTTTTCCGATAGGCTTTTTATGAGTGTTTCGTAGTTACCCCCGGGTAGGTCTGTTCGTCCTATACTCCCTTGAAAAACAGAATCTCCGCTCAGCAATACGCTATCGGTTGCATCGTAGAAACATACCCCGCCTGGCGTGTGACCGGGTGTGGCGATGACCTGCAGGGTAGTGTTGCCAAAACTCAGAATGTCGCCTTTGCGAAATGTACCTTTCAGTGGCGGCAAGTCAAGAGGAATGTCGCGGTGCATGAAGAGACGCACCTGTTCTTTCCCAGCTTGATAATTCAGAACATCATCTTCACCAATTTCCGGACCTATGCCATAACGGTCGTAAATATGCTGTGCGCCAAAGATATGGTCGAAATGGCCGTGTGTCAGCAGCAAGCGTTCCACTTGCAGTTCGTTCTCGATGATGAAACTGTCTATTGCTGCTTTTTCTTCTTCGAAGAATGCACCGCAGTCCACGATAGCGGCTTTTTTTGTCTCGTCCCATAACAAGTAGGTGTTTTCACCTAATGGGTTTACAATAAATGTCTTTATATTCAGCATAATATATCGTTTTTATACATGAATATATACCACTTTTTTAGTCTCGTAGTATTCGTCATCGAAGAAGTCGCTCAAATTCCATGTTTCGCAACTTTTTTTGAAAGGTTCTAATTCGCCATGCAAATCGCCGCCTTTCAAACAGACAATGCCATTTGGTATAGAATTTTTTTGCTTTTTACTGATGTTTTTTCGCACCAATTTGGCAAGTTCCGACAGGTTCATTACGGCACGGCTGACCACGAAGTCGAACGTTTCTTTTTCTTCGATGGCGTTACGGTGTGCCAATGTGACATTTTTCAGTCCTATACCTTCGCATACGGCAGTAGCCACTTTAATTTTCTTACCAATGCTATCTATTAGATGGAAGTGAGTTTCAGGAAAAAGAATAGCAAGCGGTATGCCTGGCAATCCGCCACCTGTGCCAACGTCCATTACGTTGGTGCCAGGACGGAAACACAAAACCTTCGCAATACCCAGACTATGCAAGATATGGTGTTCATAAAGGTTATCAATGTCTTTACGAGAAATGACGTTGATTTTGGCATTCCATTCGCGATAGAGTCCATCCAAAGCCTCAAACTGTTCGCGTTGAATGTCTGATAAGTTAGGAAAGTATTTGTAGATAGTTTGTACTGCCATAAGTTTATTTAATTTCTATTTTTAAGTAGGTTCTGTCATCATAAGAATCAGCACCTGCCATCACACCTTTTGTGCATCTGTTTTCACTATAGCAAAGTAAGTCGGTTTTTAACAGGCGTTGTAATTCTTTTTCGGTAGCATCCAGTGTGTCACAGACTACAGGATAGCCGTCGGATGCTAAAACGACTTCATGGATATGGGGTGGCACATGAATTGTCTTTATCATTCCTTCGTCAATAGGGAACCCATCGATTACCGCATAAAGGAAAGGATTGTCGCCTTTACTGTTTTGAAAATTACATTGGTCTTTAAGCGCATCGAGTATGAAGGCCCTGCCAAGATCCTTTAGTTGTAAATCTTCTATAGTGTGTCCATGTCGTAGTAAATACTCTATCGCATCACAACGGATGTCGGCAAGAATGCGGTCCACTAACTTCTCATTGGTGTAGGTCTGCCCGCCAAACCGACATTGGCAGTCGCCAATAAACCATATTTCACGACGTCTTTTGCTGAAAATCACAGCACTGCATGTAAATCTGTTTTCTGCCTTCGCAATGGCGTTTTCAAGCAAATCATTTTCTATGTAAAGTTGCCTAATGTCGTTTGTAAGTTTATTAGCGGCTTCCGCTGACGTGATGTTTGCGTCTAAATGTTGTATGCTCTCACAGACAATCTCCATTGCGACACGGCCCGACGACTTACCACCGAGCAAGAGTGTGCCTTTCGAAGTGGAGCCATCCACTACGGCAGCAAAATCATTTGTCACCGCGATTCCGTCCTCTGTTGTGGTTTGTGGACTTTTTGCGGCCTGAAAACTTTCTTTGATGGTCATGTTGTGACTGTTGTCGGGATGTGTGATTCTTACCATATAATTTCTCGCCGAAGAGTTTATCAATGAGATCCGTGCGTCCTATGCGCCGCAACTCGCTGATGATTTTTCCACGTTCTTCGGGCTTGTACCAGAAGAAGAACATACGCTGGCGCAATTTTTCTTCCGGCGAATGGGCAGAGAACACGGGTTCGAGTGTGTAAGGATGGTAGCCACTATACCACGCTTCTGTGCTGATGGTCATTGGTGTGGGAGTGAAATCCTGAACCTGCTCTAAATGGAAGTCCATATCACGTGTCAATACAGCGAGTTCTGCCATATCTTCGGGTGTGCATCCAGGGTGCGAACTGATAAAGTAGGGAATGAGTTGCTGATTGAGGCCTGCCTTGCGATTGATGTTGTCGAAAATTCGTTTGAAGTCATAGAATTGTTTGAACGAAGGTTTGCGCATAAGGTTCAGCACGGTGTCGCTCGTATGTTCAGGTGCAACTTTCAGACGCCCCGAAACATGCTTCGTAATCACCTCTTCGGCATATTGCATGTTTGCCTTGTCGATTGCCTTGTCGCCGGTGTGATTGAGAATGAGGTCGTAGCGTATGCCGCTGCCTATGAAACTCTTCTTGATGCCCGGCAACGCATCAACGGCACGATAGATTTCTATCAGTGGGCGGTGGTCGTTGTTAAGATTCTTGCAAATATTGGGATGGATGCATGATGGGCGTTTACATTTTCGGCAGATGTCAAGATTCTTCCCGTGCATGCCATACATGTTTGCAGAAGGACCGCCGAGGTCGGAGAGATAACCCTTGAAATCTGGCATTTCTACCACTTTCTTTACCTCGCGCAGGATGCTTTCCTTGGATCTGCTCATGATGAATTTCCCCTGATGTGCCGAAATCGTGCAGAAAGCGCAACCACCGAAACAGCCGCGATGGATATTCACTGAGAACTTTATCATTTCGTAGGCAGGAATGCGCTTGCCTTTGTATTTGGGGTGTGGCTGTCGGGTGTAAGGGAAGTCGAACGAACGGTCTATCTGAGCCGTTGTCATAGGAGGGTAGGGTGGATTGACCACACAGAAAAGTCCATCAACTTCCTGAAGCAGACGTTGTGCCTCCATCCTGTTGCTCTGTTCCTCAATCACCCTGAAATTGGCGGCGTATTTCTTTTTGTCAGTAAGGCTTTCTTCGTGAGAACAGAGGATGATGTCGTCCTCTCTGACACCGCCCGGAATGTTCTGTTTCTTCTCAAGAGTTACGGTCTGGCGAATGGGATATTTCCTGACCACTTGCTGGAAATCATCTGTACTGCAATGTGCTTCCTTTCTGCCGTGCAGCAGTTTGTCTTCCACAAGATGCAGCAGCGCTGCAGTGGGCAGTTCGCCCATGCCGTAGATAATCATGTCAGCACCACTGTCGCATAGAATACATTTCCGCACACGCTCCTGCCAATAGTCGTAATGCGTCAGACGGCGCAGCGATGCTTCTATACCGCCGAGCAGCACGGGCGTTTCGGGATATAGTTCCTTCAGAATTTTAGTATATACTATACTCGGGTATTCAGGTCGCTTGTCGTGGCGCCCGTCGGGTGTATAGGCATCTTCTGAGCGCAGACGGCGGTTGGCGGTGTATTTGTTCACCATGGAATCCATCGCTCCCGGAGCAATGAGAAAGAACATGCGCGGTCGCCCCAGGCGTTTGAAGTCTCTGTAGTCGCCGTGCCAGTCCGGTTGCGGCACAATAGCCACCCTATAACCCTCAGCCTCAATCAGTCTGCCGATAACCGCCATGCCGAACGATGGATGGTCCACGTAGGCATCAGCACTGAACATGATGACGTCAACGTAGTCCCAACCGCGAAGTTCCATTTCCTTGCGAGTAGTGGGAAGCCAGTCTGTGAGGCGATAATCGGACATAAAACGTGAACCTGTGTTTAGGCTTCGGTTGTGGAGTCGGCTTCTATGCTCTCTTCGGTTTGCTCGCCTAACCAACCATTGTAAGCATTGATGAGTTGTTGCAAACCGAAGGCTTTCATGTGGTCGTGGTAAATCACGTCGATGCATAGGTCGAGCAGGTCCTTACTGTCTTCAGTCTGCGAGGCGATGAGCGAACGGATGTTGAGTTTCAGTTTATCGAGTACCGCTTCGTCCACATATCCCGTGCTGTCAACGAGGTTGGCAAATAGGGCATATTTGCGGATAGTGAGGAAATTCTCTTCTGTGATTTCCAAATGGCGGCTGCCTTTTTGGTTGAGTTGTATAGTCATAGATAGAACAGTTATTGGAATGTCTTGTTATTTTCCGAACAGGAATTTCAGGATGGCACGCATAGCCGTGGCTCTCATCTTCTCTTCTTTTATGCACTCGAACGGGAATCCGGTAGCAATGACTTTGTAGTCCTTTCCGTTGTAGGCTATGCCTGCAGAATGTCCCTCAGCGTATGCAAACGCACTGAATGCGGCATCATCGGCAGGCATCACCACGTCGGGATCTACAGCGGCATAATGTGTGTCGTTCGGCGTGCGGTAGATTGGAATTGTCTTACCGAGCCCTTTGATGTCTTCAGCGAAGTCGGCAAACAAAGTGTCTGCATGAGTATAGTGAAGAACGTCGTATGCAAAGTCGCGGTCTTCGGATTTCGTCAGGTTGGAAGCAATGTAGGAGCCGCTGATGAATATATTTCCGCCTCCGCGTGTGTATGTTTCTAATTGCTGACGTATGGAGGGCGTGAAAATGCTGTAGTCTTGCATATTGTAGTGCACATCCTTCTGCAGACCGGCTATAAAGTCGATAGCGGCATACTTTTTCAGGTCAATCTCCCCTTTTTCCAGACTGCCACGACTGCAAGACTCAAACGATGCCATATCTGATGCGACAATCGCTTTGCCGTGCACGTACGGATAGTCGAACGTGTTGCCGGCAAATACTTTTCCCTGCATGGAATTGTCGCTGTAGCCGAGTGCTGCCGGTCCCTCACTACCGCCTGCTGATGCCTTGAAGTTGGTCTGCGGACCGCAATAGGAAGCATTGTAGATGTACGGAACGCCCATATCCTTGTTCAGGTCGAAGCCGATGCTGTCGGGCGTTTCGATACGTGCCGGGCCGCTGATTCGGTTAAAGCCGTTGACAATGAGCACCTTGCGACTGGCGCCTTTAGAGGAATATACACTCAACACCTCAGACGGGAAACTCACACCGCCCTTGTTGTACGCCTGTACCTTGAAACTGAACTGCACACCCTTGCTAATAGTAATCCTGGTGCTTGTACCCTCTACCTTAATGCCATTGTCGAAACTGCCGTCTCCGCGCTTCGTATATACAATGTAGCAGGTTGGGTTGGCAGTAGAGTCAACTTTGTCAATAGTGGGCTCCCATCTCAGAATTGCCTCCTTGCCGTCATTGCTGAGTTGTGCGGAGAAATTCTTTACGGGTAACGGTTGGAGTGCGAAGTCGCTGATGCCGTGCTGGAAATTGATGAATTTCAGGATACCTTTGTAGAAACAGCGTCCGAACAGGAATTTTACGTATGGGTCGTGAGCGTATTTCAGGTCGCCGTAGTTTTGGTGCGACATAAACTCCAGTATAGTGGAAGGCACATCGGGTATGCGTGTCTCGCCATAGTTCTTGTCCCACATTTCACGGCGAGTCCAGATCATGTCAAGATAGCCCGACATATCTTCCGTCATGGTTTTCAGCATCATGTTGGCAAAGTCGGCAGAAGCATAGCGCGACAGTCCGGAACTGAAGTGTTTGGCACCACCATCGCCTGTGGAAGTGCCGATGGTCAGTGAACCGAAAACACCATTGTCTGCACGATAGCCTGCATCGCTATGAACTGCCACAGAGAGTTCGAAAGGCACCTTAAGCCCCTCTCGCTGCGGCATAAATACGCTGCCACCGCCGAGATAGTTCAGGAAGTTGGGTCTGCAGGCGATGTCGGCATTGTAGTCGTTGCTTGTGTTGCCACGTGTGAAGAGTTCGTAGGGCAGACCGCTATACTGTGTGTTGTATCTGGCTGCTTCAATGAAGCGCGGCAGTCCGCTCACACCTGCGCTGCCCCGCGATACGAGCGACATACCACCTCCGAAGCGCACAGCATCGGCAGTAACCTCACCAATCGATGTGCTGTAGTTGCTAAGTTCTACCCGGCTGTGGCGGTTCTTTCCGCTCTCAAATTCGAATGTGCCGAGGTAAAGCCATGTGCCGCCGCCCATCTGTTGGTTGACGATGAACTCTGTGCACCCGCCTTTGTGATATACCGTATAGTGCGCATCGTCTATGCTTGTGGGCAATGTCTGGTAGGACACATAGACGGCATAGTGTCCGTCGCGAGGAATGTTGGGTGTCCAGATGGCTCTGGCTGCATCTTCACGTTTGGACGTTACACCTATTTTTCGCGCTGTACCGCTACTGAAAGGCTTGTCGTCGTCAGTGATAGGTGTGTCTTTGGGCTTGAATCCCTCTTTCTCCGTAGTTGTCCACGACAAGCCGCCTTCGTCGTTTTCTTTATATGTGCCATCATCATTTTCTGCATCGTTATCCACCACCACCATTGCAGTCTGCACATCGCGTTCGCGTGGGTCGCACACTATGGCGCCGGCATTTTCGAGCATGGGGAAGAGATAGGGCAGAACGATGGATTGCGTGAAGAGGTCCTCAGTGGTGCAGAACAGATAAGGACGCTGCCATTCCCACTTGCCTTCCTTGTAATAACGACCATGGCTGGGCCAGATCATGATATGCCGTCCTTCCAGTCCGCCCGTAATCTCGTAGGGGCGTGAGATGTTTTTCATCCAGGCATTACCGCGGTGGTCTATGTCTGCCCATACGCGTGAGAGGTCTGTAGTGCTGTCGGTGCGCTCGTAGTTGGGAATGAGGTCTTCGAGAGAAAGGCTGTCGTTGTTGATGATGTGTATGCCGTAAAGGTTGTACGGCATAGGCAACAGGTAACTGATGTGCTGCTCTATCTCAAGCACGCGCTTTGGGGTGAGCGGTTGATTGCAGAACGATTCCGAGGCATGAATGGTTATTCTGCGCAAGGAGTCGTCAATGCAGATTTCGTTGTCTGTAATGTCCTTGGTGTGCCTGTATCGGTAGCCCTCAACGGAATATGCGTTGAAGTAATCGTTCAGGATGCGTTTGAAGTCATAGTCGTACCCTTCCTGCTCCTGCGCTGTCATGGACAGGGCGCAGACAGCAAAAAACAATATAGAGAAAAACCTTTTCATGCGTAGTGTTTCGTTTGATGGGTGATGTGTCTGTGTTTATTCTTCTCCATCGATAGCGAAAGAGTTTTCGTGTTTGCCGAAATCGGCAAACTTGGCGTAATAGTCCATGATGAATTTCCAGTCGGCTTCAAAGTCGTCCGTGGGCTGCAGTTCGGCAGTGCAGACGATGCGTTTGCGCTTGTAGTCGATGGCAAAGAGTTGGATGGGCAGGTCGGCCTTCTTGGCAATATAATAGAACCCACGCTTCCAAGTCGTAACTCTCTTGCGCGTTCCCTCAGGGGTTACGGCGAGTTCGAAATGGTCGGACGCCTTTGCTATCTCAGCCAACTGGTCGGTCAGGCTGCCTTTCCTGCTGCGGTCAACGGGTATGCCGCCAAGCCTTCTGAAAAGCCAACCCAGGGGCCAGCGAAACCAGTCCTTTTTCATCAGGAACTGTGCATGACGCCCTTTGGTACCATAGTAGAGTTCGCCTATGATGAAATCCCAGTTACTCGTGTGGGGCGCTACGGCAATAATACATTTTTCGCGGTGAGGAACAGTTACTTCCTCTGTCCAACCCTTCCACTTAAAAAGGATGGCATTGCATAATTTTCTAAACATGATAGTATAAAACCAAGCAGGCGGACAAATACTGCAATTGGTCCGTCTGCATGTTAGGGTGTAAGGGATTAGATGGTAATTAAGCGAGCCGCAATGTCGTTTGCCTTTTCTGCAAACTCGTTGCGCAACTTCTTATAAAACAATTTCTCGCTGCCACGCTCCGTGTGACTAATGCGCATTACGTAGTCTTTCTCTAACGCCATTACTTCAGATGTAATCTCGCTTATCGTTTGATTGTCAATATCTTCTACCATGCTCAGAGCGATGCAGTCGCAGAGCAAGCTCTCGCTAATACCCTTTATTGCCTTCTTCAAATTTCTTCTACTTGCCATAATTCTAAAGTTTAAGTGTTCAAAATTACGCAAAATTCTTGAAATGTAATAAGTTCTTCGCAGCTTTTGGAACTTATAAAGAAAGAAGAATGTATATTTAATTAGACAAACCGTCTTTATGAAAAACAAAACTGCCAGTGGCATTCCGTTGGCAGTTCCGCATTTATATTTATATAAATTATTGTTATTGCATTTCGCAACTATATACTTTCTCCACAATCTCCATGCCTTTGACAATGCCCTTCTCATTCGTAGGTAGCAAGTTCCAATGTCGTTTTGGAAGAGATTTTTTGAGTGCATTCATGAGCGTCTCTGTTTGAGCAAGGGGGTGAATCTTTAGCAGTCCACCAAGCACAAGCATATTGAAGCATTTCATTAAGTTGTATGCTGCTGCCGTTTCCATCGCAGGGATGCTATAGATATTGATGTCAGTGCGTGTGGGAGGGTTGATGATACTCAGCGAGTCGTAAATAATGTCACCGCCAGGTTTCACTTTTTCTTCAAACTTGTCGAGTGATGGTTGGTTAAGTACGATGGCTGTGTCGTACGAACTAAGTATGGGGGAAGAGATTGGCTCATCACTAACGATGACAGTTACATTTGCAGTACCACCACGTTGCTCAGGACCGTATGCAGGCATCCATGTCACTTCTTTTCCTTCCATAAGGGCTGCATAAGCTAATATCTTTCCCATTGACAATACACCCTGACCGCCGAAGCCTGCTATTATGATTTCATGTTTCATTTTGCTTATCGTTACATTATAGAACCTTTAGTCTTTAAAGGTATAGAAGTGTTTTTACGCTTCATGAAATTTTACATCAATGTCTTTAAGATCTCCCAATTGGTAATATTCAAACATATTTTCTCGCATCCATTCGTTGGCTTTTTCAGGTGTCATTCTCCAACCAGAAGAACATGTTCCTTCTATCTCAATAAGACAAGAACCCTTGCAAGCCATATTATATTCAAATGCTTTGCGAATTGCTTTTTTTGCCTTGCGTATGGAGGTTACAGTATCAACGCTCTGACGTGTTACATAAGCTGTGCCATCGAGTTTACAAGCAAGGTCTGCAATGCGAATGGGATAGCCATGAAGATCTGCGCGGCGACCATTTGGACAAGTTACGGTCTTCTGACCCAACAATGTAGTTGGAGCCATTTGACCGCCAGTCATACCATAGATTGCATTATTGATAAAGATGAGAGTAACGTTATCGCCACGATTCAAGGTATGCAGAGCTTCAGAAGTTCCGATACATGCGATGTCGCCATCACCCTGATATGTAAATACAAGTCGATCTGGCCAAAGACGTTTACATGCCGTTGCTAAAGCTGGACCGCGACCATGTGCTGCTTCTTGCCAGTCGATATCGATATATTTGAATGCAAAAACACCGCATCCTACTGGACTTATGCCTATGCTTTTCTCTGCCATACCCATCTCGTGAATCACTTCGGCGATGAGTTTGTGAACCACACCGTGCGAACAACCAGGGCAGTAGTGGGTATAGCTGTCGTTGAGCAACGCAGGGCGTTCGTACACCAAGGTGCCGTTGTTGATAATGTCTTCTCTTGTTGCTTTATCCATGTTTTCTAATAGTTTTTATCTTTTGGTACGCAGCCTACTCTTGTAACGAGGTTCTTGTTTCTTTATGCCAGGCATGCGTAGCATCACTTCTACCATTTTGACAAGTACAGCCACAATGCCAACAGCATAACTGATGGTGAGCCAAAAAGATTCACTCTTGAAAACGAGTACTCCTATCATTGCTAAGATGGCAAGGATGATAAATATTGAGTTGAGTATATTGCGTAAAAACAGATGATTATCGTCAGTCTTATTTTCGTATAAACGCTTACGTTCTTTCTCCAAAAAAGCCTCAGCTGCTGCATCTTCTGGTTTTTGACCTTCTGTCTTAATAGTATCGTCTTTTTCTAACATTATAAGTTTTTATTGTGCTTAACTTTATTATCTAATGCTTCAAGAATCTCATCAGGGTCAGGAATAATGCCACCAAGACGACCGAAATGAGCCACTGGTATTTGTTGACGAATAGCATATTCCACATCGTGAATCATTTGTCCTGCATTGATTTCAACTACCAACATACCTTTCACGTGTTGCGACAACTCATATAACTCTTGCACAGGGAAAGGCCATAATGAAATAGGACGGAAAAGACCTATTTTCTCTCCTCGCTGGCGAGCTACTTCCATTGCTTTTTGTGAAATTCGAGAAGCAGAGCCAAAGGCAACTATCACATAGTTGGCATCATCACAGTACAAACTCTCGTAGCGCACCTCGTTTTCGCGTATTTTCTGGTATTTGGTTTGAAGGCCCCAATTCTTTCGCTCCATTTCTGCGGGGTCGAGTTCAAGCGATGAAATAACTTGAGGACCGCGTTGTTTGAGCCCCATACCGTTACATGCCCATGGACATTCTCCTAAAATCTGTGCATCAGTGCGGCGCGGTTTGAATGGCGGAAGAACCACCTTTTCCATCATTTGTCCGATAATGCCATCGGAGAGTATCATCGTTGGATTACGATATTTGAAAGCCAATTCAAATGCTAAATCTACAAAATCTGCCATTTCTTGAACACTATTTGGTGCAAGAACTATCGTTTCATAATCACCATTGCCACCCCCACGGGTAGCTTGTGTATAGTCGCTTTGCGAAGGCTGGATAGTGCCAAGTCCAGGTCCACCACGTTGTACGTTGACAATCACACCTGGAATTTCAGCGCCAGCCATATATGTTATGCCTTCTTGCATTAAAGAAATTCCAGGACTGGATGAAGATGTCATTACTCGTTTGCCAGTACCGCCGCCTCCATAAAGCATGTTGATTGCTGCCACTTCGCTCTCTGCTTGAACAACTATCATACCCGTGGTGTTCCAAGGCTCAAGAGTCGCTAAAGTTTCCATTACTTCTGATTGAGGGGTAATGGGGTAGCCGAAATAGCCATCGCAACCACAACGAACAGCAGCATGGGCTATGGCTTCATTGCCTTTGAGCAGTAGTATTTCTTTTTCTGTATCTTTACTCATTTGTTAGTTTAGTCTAATCTCTTTTTGAAAACTGTGATGCAAGAGTCTGGACACACTATGGCACATGCCGCACAACCAATGCAACTATCGTTAATGTCATGGCAGTATTTGTAACCGCGGATATTTACCTCGCGGTCAGTTAGCGAAATTGTATGGGTTGGACATGCTACAACACATAGGTTGCAACCTTTGCAACGCTCCGTATCAACAACTATTACGCCTCTTATATTGCTCATCAGACTCTTAATTTAGGGATTATACATGTCTTTGTTGTAAAAATTGAATATGCGTTCTACCATAACTCGTGATGCGGAAGCTGCTTCATTATAATTAATGTGCTCAGAAGTTTTGAAACACGACAAAGCATCATGCCACTGTGACAACTTGATATGCGCCAAACCTTTTAAATAATATAAGTTGGCATCATCTGGATAATTTTGAAGAGAAGATTCTAACTGCATTAAGGCATCTTCGATATTATTGTTCGTAATAGCCTGCTTTATGCTTGTGTATGTTTTATGTAGAATCATATTGCAAAATTATAAGCTGAATCTAATAATAACTATTATTTTATTTCTAAAAACACTATCTCAGAGCATTTTTCTTTAATTCAAGTTGACATGTTTTTCATAAGTAAAACAAAATCAATAAATAAATAGAAACACTTAAAATAGTTTCAATCGAAACAATTTTGAAGTTTTTATACAATAAAACGAAAAATAAAGTAATGAACGTAAAGTAAAGAGGTTTAGAATCAGTGTTTTTGTTAAATAGTAAAACAAATAATTGAATTATTTTGTAAGTCTTGAGTTATAGTCTCTAATTATTTTTTACTTTTGAACATCATAATATATAAATCAAACAAACATGAAAAAACTTTTCATTATCCTTTTCATATCGATTCCGCAGATAATTTTTGCACAAACTCTTACAGAAAAAATCAAGTATATACAAGATCAATATCAACAAGCGCAAGAAATTGCGTCTAAAAAAGGATCTGACGAATGGATGGAGAACATGTGTTATACACTCGATTTGTCATCAAAAATCAATTTTTCAGGTCCTGGTCCAGTGTTACATGATGTAGAAGTGTTTCTAACAAGAATGCCAGAATCATACGAGTTCGATAGTGGCGTTTTCAACACTTTTGCGCCCATTCTTGTGAAAATGACTCGAAAAGCGGCTTTTAATATCTATCATGAAATGTTGTTTGATGACAAGACAGGTGAACTCTTGTTCTATTATCAACATCTGCCAGATTTTCAAGGAGATGGGACAATTGAGATGCGTTATTATTATGACAAAGGCAAACTAATTAAGTCTGAACCTGCATATACAGAGCACCTCTATCTATTGCCGCCAAAAATTGCTGCTGAAAAAGCCCAAGCATTGAAAGCAGTTGTAAAGAATTATAATACGTTGGCTGACTAATAAGAATAAGTTTATAATTTGTCTGTCTCCTGAATGAAAATCATTTCTTTCGGGAGATACACCCATTTTGTCTTTTTCTTTTTTTCGTCTGCGTATGCGCCTTTCTTGAATTGGTTTTTACCGATACATTTGTATTGAAATTGCCCTTGTCCAATGTCGGTAAAACGGAATGTTTGGACTTCGTCGCCCCACTCACGGCTCATTTCAATGACGAAATTTTTTTCGTCTTCCTGTGTAACGGTGGTAACGAACCATTGGTTGTAGATGCTGCTCCAATTCCCTTTGTCGCGCATGGCTTTCGTGTAGCCGTGCACCTTGCCAATCAGTTCAAATCCCGGAACGGTAACCGACTCTTCGTTCAAGTCGAGATAGAGTCTCAGATTCGCCTCTTTACTGTAGAAACGTCCTTTGGGGAGGTTTCCGGATGTCGTGCTGCCCGATGCTGTAACTTCTGTTTGGGCAACGGAAGTCTGAATGGCACAAATTGACACCAAAAACAGGATAAATATCTTTTTCATTTTAGTCTTCACTATCGTTATATCGCAAAATCATTGTGCCGGCACCAATGGTGATGATGTCGCCTTCTGCTATCGTTACACGGTCGCGATCGCCAAGTATTTCAGCATTCAGAAACGTACCTGTGCCCGATGGTGCATCGCGGAGAATAAACTTCGGTTCGCCCTGACGGTTCAATTTTACGGAAATAATGCAATGCGTGGTATCTATGCTCGGATCAACCGTCTTGATGGGGCAGTTGATGCTGCTGCCACGCACTTCACGCCCAATCACGTTCTCGCCTTCGTGCAGCAGGATTTCCTGCTTCAGTTGGAACGCGTTTTCAACGACAGTCAGGATGCCATATACCGGTGCTTCTTCCTCCGTTTCATCATGCGCGGACGGCATACGAAGCCTGAATTGCTTGTTGCAACTCGGGCATTCGAAAACCAGACTCCTGCCAGGAGCATATTTCGTTTCGTCGAACAGTATAGCCTCGTCACATTTCGGGCAGCGTATGCGTTTCATCGTCGGGACTCAAATTGATTTGTGCAAAAGTAAAAACAAAAATGATGAGATGTCCTTTTTTTACATCTTTTAACCCATAGGGTCATTAGGCTGGTTAAGGTTGTATAACACCCCTTTACAGGTCGTGATTCTTCATGCGGTATTCAGCCAACTCCTCGTATTTCGTGCCTTTTCTGCCATAGTTGGCATACGGATAGATGCTGATGCCACCGCGGGGAGTGAAGATGCCTGTTACCTCAATGTATTTGGGATTCATCAGTTTTACGAGGTCTTTCATGATGGTGTTTACACAATCTTCATGAAAATCGCCATGATTCCTGAAACTGAACAGATAGAGTTTCAGGCTTTTGCTTTCTACCATCTTGACATCGGGAATATAACTGATTCTGATCTCTGCAAAGTCTGGTTGTCCTGTGATAGGGCATAGCGATGTGAATTCCGGACAGTTGAAACGCACCCAATAGTCGTTGTCTTGATGCTTGTTGTCAAACGTTTCGAGTACTTCGGGAGCATAGTCGTCCCGATATTCCGTTTTCTTACCCAAGGCTTGAAGTCCTTCTTTTTCTCTCATTGTGATAAAAATGTTTTATGGGGGTGTTATTTCTTGGATTTGAGGTATTTCTCCAGTCCTTCCCTGCGTAATTTGCAGGCGGGGCAATGTCCGCAACCATCGCCCGGAATGCCGTTGTAGCACGTCAGTGTCTCATTCCTTACAAGGTCGAGAACGCCAAAGGAATCGGCAAGTGCCCAAGTCTCACTCTTGTCCAACCACATCAGCGGTGTATGAATGACGAACTGTTCATCCATGGCAAGGTTGATTGTAACGTTGAGACTACGTATGAAGGCATCGCGGCAATCTGGGTAGCCGCTGAAGTCGGTTTGCGAAACGCCCGTTACGAGGTCGAAAATGCCATGCTCGCGGGCATATACAGCAGCAATCGCCAAGAAGAACATGTTGCGGCCTGGGACGAATGTATTTGGAAAAGATTCTTCAGGTTGTGTCTCATCCATCACTATGTCGGAATTAGTCAGTGAGTTGGCTCCCAAAGAGCCTATCAGCGGGGCATCCTTCGCCTCGAAATGAACACCCGCCTTCTGCGCTATTTTTTCAGCCACTTCAACTTCAGTGGCATGTTTTTGACCATAGCGCAAAGACAAAGCCCACACTTCATCAAAATGCGCCTTAGCCCAATAGAGACATGTGGTGGAATCCTGTCCACCGCTGAACACTACAAGTGCTTTATTTCTTTTCATTTCTATAAAAATTTGTGCAAAGTTAAAATTATTTAATGAAAAAATGCGTTTCGCTTCGTCAGTACAATTTATTTTGTTATTTTTGCCATGACTAAAAAAGGAAAAATCAAATGGCAGAAAAAATTGGAGGATTTGGTCGCTTTCTCTGGCGGCACAAATACATCGTTACTTTAGTGTTCTTCGGCATACTCGTTGGGTTTGTTGATGAAAACAGTTTTTGGAACAGGTTTCAACTCGAGCAGAAAAACAGTGAGTTAAGAAAAGAAATCGCAATCACAGAGAACAAGTTTAAGGAATGTAAGTATGAACTTGAGAGTTTTGAGACCAATCCGAAAGCCTACGAAAAAGTGGCAAGGGTTGACCTCTTGATGCGAGGCGAAAATGAGGATGTCTTCATCATTGAGGAAGACTCTGTTGAATAAAACGTAACCGGAATATGAGAAGATTGAATCGTTTAGAAAATGCAATCTTTATCATTGGTGGCATCTTGATTTTAATAGGTGTTGCCCTTCCCATTTTTTACAGAATGTCGCTTTTGGCTGCTATTGTATTTGCTTTGGGAGCAATTATGTTCTGCACCATGCAGGCAAGAGCGAAGTATGAAGGGACGGACCTTACAGTGAGGCGTCTGCGCCGCCAGCAATACATCAGCATGTTTTTTCTCATTTGTACGGCAGTGCTGATGTTTATGAACAGGGAAGTACTCAATGCCCCATTCTTCAATCGCGACCATTGGAAAATAACCCTCGCCATAGCAGCCGTTTTCCAACTTTATTCTTCATTCCGACTGCCTGCTGCACTCAAAAAAACGGAATAAAATCATCTTTTCAAATGCACGAAGATATTGTTATCAGCCTTGACGATATTCTGCACTTTCTCCCTCCGGAAATTGTCAATGAGGATGTTGCACAAATCGCCATGCGCGCATTGCCTGAATTTGTTGAGCAGATGAAGCGACTTCTCGGGTTCGATGGCGATGAGTTGATTTACGAGGAAAAATTCCATGACCTTATTGTGCAGACGGTAGTTCTGCAGGCTGCACATAAAGCAACATCTCAAACTCCGAAGTTTGCAAAAGAATGCGAGATGCTCAGACAACAGAAAAGCATTTCTCGCGACAAATTGCTCAACACACTCCTTTTTACAGACTGGCACGACTCGCGGAAAAGAATGGAGATTGTTGACAAACTGATGTGGAATCCTACCGTTCTTCGCAACTATTGCAAGACGTATGACAAAGATGTTGTGCTTTATGACGAGGAATACAACAACAACGAAAATCTCCTGAACAAAACTCAAAAGGAGGCAGAAAAACTCATCTCGCCAGAATTGATGGAAGCACTTGTTCATGATCTCGACCGTGAACAGCCCGAAATACATAAAACATTGGTACACAAATTGCGAGAACTTATTGCAGCGAAAATGACAAGGCATGCAGATGACGCAAGGCAGAAAAAGGCTGACATCATGAACTACATGATGGAACACATCGACACACCGTGCCTCCTCTATTACAAGCGGTCAAGAACCTATTTAGACACCATAACAAAAGAATAACAAACCATGAAACACATGAATTATCTTGCCGTTATATTTGCCATTATGCTTTCCATGATAATAATCCCATCCTGTGGGTCGGACAGCGACGAATGGTTCGATCCTGAAGTACCTGAAAATACGGATGGCGACAGTGATAGCGACAACACTCAACCACCCGTAGATTATTCAAAGGGCGATGTTATGTTCGAGGATGGTGTTTACGAGAATAAGTATGGGGCACAGAACGAAGCGTATAAGGGAGAGAGGGGACGAAAAATACCGAAAGCCGTTTATTTACAAAGAGTTGCGAGGGTTGAGGCTGTGAGGTCGACACAAAACGAAACGTTTACATAGGCTTACGTTTGCTTTACGTTTGAGGCAAATTCGTTTACGTCCGTGGGACGATAGATTTACGCACAGAGGGCTGCACGTTTACGCGTGTGGCCTTTTTTGTTTGTGTGTGGGTAAATCCTTTGTCTGTGGGCGTTTAGCGCATCTGTGGGCTTTATATTGCGTCCACGTTTGAACGGTGTTCAGATGGCATTAGAAGGTGGTGGGTCTGGAAAAGTCCGCGTTTCGGTCCCAGAGGGCGAAATTGGCGAAAAACGAGGGGTGGGGTTACAGGTGGGGTTACAAAGTGGGGTTACATTTTCGGAAAACTGGGGTTACAAAACTCTTGCCCGAGCATACCGTGTGAGGGGGTGGCAACAAGCCAAAAAACGGAGTAAAATGTAGGAAACTGACCCTTTTCGTGCAACTTTCTCGGGGGTGCAATTTGCTGTGAAGCCCCGTAAACAGGCGATTTTGTGTGCTTTCCTATTGTGCT